>NZ_JBVJIU010000003.1:0-567260 GCF_055586105.1 Actinoplanes sp. NPDC051537 | reverse complement strand
CGACGCCGGTGGGCGCGACGCCGGTGGGCGCGACGCCGGTGGGCGCGACGCCGGTGGGCGCGACGCCGGTGGGCGCGACGCCGGTGGGCGCGACGCCGGTGGGCGCGACGCCGGTGGGCGCGACGCCGGTGGGCGCGACGCGGGCGAGCGCGGCGCCGGTGGGCGCGACGCGGGCGAGCGCGGCGCCGGTGGGCGGGCGGACGCCGGCGATTGCCGGCAAAGCGGGCCATGCGCGAGTGGGGCGGACGGCGCACGAGCGGCATGGACGGGGCGCCACCACCCCACGTGGGCCCCGGCGGCGCGGGCGGCGGCGCGGGCGACGGCGGCGCGGGCGACGGCGGCGCGGGCGACGGCGGCGCGGGCGACGGCGCAGTGGGCGCGACGAACTGCCGGCCTGCCGGCGGGGCGGAAACGGACTCGCCCGGCCGGGCGAGGGAGCCGGCCGGGCGAGGTGGAGCGGCCGCCGAGATGGAGGCGGGCGGGGCGCCAACCCCGTTGGTCAGACGGCAGCGGGCGAGCGGGCGGAACGGCGCAGGTACACCGCCCACGTGACCAGGACGCACAAGGCGTAGAAGGCGATGAACGCGACGTACGCGGCGTCGGCGCTCTTGGTCTCCAGGAAGGACTGGCGGAACGCCAGGTTGACCAGGACGCCGCCCAGGGCGCCGATCGCGCCGGCTATGCCGATCACGGCGCCGGACAGGCGGCGGGCCTTGGACTCGTCGGTGGGGTGCTCGGCCTTGAAGATGGCGGGGATCATCTTGTAGGTCGAGCCGTTTCCGATGCCGCTCAGGATGAACAGCGCGATGAAGCCCACCAGGTAGAGGGGCAGGGACTTCTGGTGCGCGGCCAGGAGCACGGTTCCGGCGCCGAAGGCCATGGCGATGAAGTTCACGAAGGTCACCCGGGCGCCGCCGAGGCGGTCGGCCAGGGCGCCGCCCACGGGGCGGATCAGGGAACCCAGCAGCGGGCCCAGGAAGGTCAGGTAGGCGGCCTTCACCGGAGTGCTGAACTCGGTGTGGAACTGCACCTGCAGCACCTGGCCGAAGGCGAAGCCGAAACCGATGAAGCTGCCGAACGTGCCGATGTAGAGCAGCGACATCACCCACGTGTGCGGCGAGCGGGTCGCCTCGCGCATGGCCTTCTTCTCGGTGCGGGCCTGCGTCAGGTTGTCCATGTAGAACGCCGCGCACAGGGCCGCGATCACGATCAGCGGGATGTAGATGCCGGCCACGATGCCGGGGTGGCCGGCGCCGAAGACGGCCAGGACGAACAGGCCCACCAGCTGGACGGCGGCCACGCCCAGGTTGCCGCCGCCGGCGTTGATGCCCAGCGCCCAGCCCTTCAGGCGGTTGGGGTAGAAGGCGTTGATGTTGGTCATCGACGAGGCGAAGTTGCCGCCGCCGACGCCGGCGACCGCGGCCAGCAGGATCAGCGTCGTGTACGAGACGCCCGGCTTGATCAGGAACGCGGCCAGCACGGCGGGCACGAGCAGCAGCGACGCGCTGAAGACGGTCCAGTTGCGGCCGCCGAAACGGGCCACGGCGAAGCTGTACGGGATGCGCAGCGCCGCCCCGACCAGCGTCGGCACGGCGGTGAGCAGGAACTTGCCGGCCGGGTCGATGCCGTAGGCGGGGCCGAGGAACAGCACCAGCACCGACCACAGCGACCACACCGAGAAGCCGATGTGCTCGGACAGAATCGAGAAGATCAGGTTCCGCCGGGCGACCCGCGCGCCGAACGATGCCCAGAAGCCGGGATCCTCCGGACGCCAGTCGTCGATCCAATGACCGCGCACGGTCACCGCGGGACGATCAAGGGTAGCCGTCATGTCACATCTCCAGGATCAGTTGATCGTCGCCGTCGACATATACCGAAAAGGTGGGAATGTTGGCCTGGCCACTCAGCGAGCAGCCCGTGCTGAGGTCCCAGGCGTAGAGGTGCAGCGGGCAGACGACCTGCTTGAGGTCGATCTGGCCGTCGGCGAGCGGCCCGCCCCGATGCGGGCACACGGCCGAGAGCGCCCGCACCGAGCCGTCCCGGAGGCGGAAGACGGCGACCATCTCGCCGTCCACGGCGTAGGTGCGTCCCTCGCCGAGGGGGATGTCCAGCGCCGACCCGATGACCCTCATGCGCGCACCGGAACCTGCGGCAGCACGGTCAGCGGCAGCGACGTGCGGAACTGCCCGGGCGTCGCGGGCTCGGCCCGTTCCCGCCACGGATCCTGGTAGGCGGCGACCGACTCCGCCATGCGCGCGTCGAGGCCGGCGGCGATCCCCTCGGCGTCGTCGACGACCACCGCGCGGATCTTGTCGATCCCCACCCGCGGCACCCATGCGTACGTGCGCTCGAGCCAGTTGCCGTTCTCCCGGTAGTACTGCAGGAACCGCCCGGTCAGCGTGACCACCTCGTCCGCCGACGACACCGTGGCCAGCAGATCGCCCTTGCGGACGTGCGCGCCGGCGGCACCCCCGACGTAGATTTCCCATTTACCGCCGTCAATAGCAACAACACCGAGGTCCTTCACGTACGCCTCGGCGCAGTTGCGCGGGCAGCCGGTGACCGCGAGCTTCATCTTGCCCGGCCCCTCGATGCCCTGATAACGCTCCTCGAGCGCGATCCCGAGGGCGGTGGAATCGCCGACCCCGAAGCGGCAGAAGTCCGATCCGACGCACGTCTTCACGGTGCGGAAGCTCTTCGCATAGGCATATCCCGACGGCATGTCGAGCTCGGCCCAGATCTGCGGCAGCTTCTCCTTGGGAATGCCGAGCAGGTCGATCCGCTGGCCGCCGGTCAGCTTCACCATCGGCACGCCGTGCTTCTCGGCCACCTCGGCGATGCGCTTGAGCTGCGCGGGGGTGGTGACCCCGCCCTTCATCTGGGGCACCACCGAGAACGTGCCGTCGCGCTGGATGTTGGCGTGGACCCGGTCGTTGATGAACCGGGCGTCACGCTCATCGACGTACGCGTCGCCCCACATCATCTTGAGCAGCGAGGCCAGCCCCATCTTGCTCTTGGCGTCCTCGTCGCCGCCGAGCTTGGCGAAGACCGAGGACACCGATTTCAGCTCATAGAGCCGGATCGCGTCCATCAGCTCCGGCTTGGGCATCGGCACCCCGGGCACGTAGTACGAGGCGGCCGGGTCGACCTCGAGCTCGCCGCCCGCGGCCCACTCGACGATCCGCTGCACGAGCGGCTTGCAGGTGCCGCAGCCCTTGCCGGCCCGGGTCTTGTCCATCACCGCGCCGACCGTTTTGCAGCCGTCGGCGACGGCCCTACAAAGCCCACCTTTGGAGACGCCGTTGCAGTTGCAGACCTGCTCGTCGGCGGGCATGTCGGCGACGTTCTCCGCATCGGCCGGCCCACCCAGGTCGAACAGCAGCGACGCCCGATCCGCGGGCAGCGGCAGCCCCTTCTCGAACGCCTTGATCAGCGCCAGCGCCTTGCCGTTGTCGCCGACCAGGGTCGCGCCGACGAGCCGGTCGTCGCGGATGATGACGTTCTTGTAGACGCCCCGCTTGGGCTCGGCGAACTCGAGCAGCTCGTCGTCCTCGTGCTCGGGGCTCTGCAGTCCCATGGCGGCGACGTCGACGCCGGCCACCTTGAGCTTGGTGGCGACCTGCGACCCGTGGTAGGCGGCCGCGCTGTTCGCGCCGGTGATGTGGTCGGCGAGCACCTTGGCCTGGTCCCAGAGCGGCGCGACCAGGCCGTAGACCTCGCCGCGGTGCTGGGCGCACTCCCCGACCACGTAGATGTCGTCCTCGCCGGCCGCGCGCATCTGGTCGTCGGTGACGATCCCGCGCTCGACGACCAGGCCGCTGCCGGCCGCCACCTGGGAGTTGGGGCGGATGCCGGCCGCGACCACGACCACGTCGCAGTCGATGACCCGGCCGTCGGCGAGCTTGACCCCGGTGACGGCGTGCTTGCCGAGGATCTCGGTGGTCATGCCGTCGACCACGACCTCGATGCCGAGCTTCTGCTCGATCGTGGTCTGCAGGGTGCGGCCGGCCCGCTCGTTGAGCTGGGTGTTCATCAGGTGGCCCATGGCGTGCACGAGGGTCACCTGGCTCAGGTGGTTCTGCAGGCCGCGGGCCGCCTCGAGGCCGAGCAGGCCGCCACCGATCACGACGGCGCGCGCGTGCTCCTTCGCGTACCGGATCATGGCTCTGGTGTCGTCCAGCGTGCGGAAGACGAAGACGCCCTGGTGGTAGCCGCGGCCGGCGACGTGCGCGCCCTTGATCGGGGGCACGAACGCCGAGCTGCCGGTGGCGATCACCAATTTGTCGTACGGGGTGGAGCTCCCGTCCGCGGCGTAGACCAGCTTCGCCGCGCGGTCGATCCGCTCGATGCGCGTCCCCGCGTGCAGGGTGATGCCGTTGTCCGCGTACCAGGACAGGTCGTTGAGGAAGATCCCGGACTCGTCCTCCACGCCGGCGAGCACGTTGGACAACATGATCCGGTTGTAGTTGCCGTACGGCTCGTCGCCGAACATCGTGATGTCGAATTCGCCGCCGCGGGCGATGATCTCCTCGACCGTCCGCGCGCCGGCCATGCCGTTTCCGATGACCACCAGGCGTTGTCTGTTCACGACGACGATATTTCCGGGCCATTGTTTTCCGGCGTGACCGTCGCGATTGCACGGGCGTTCGGAAAACCCTACATACGGGCGGACGCCATTGTGAGGAAGGCCGATTCGTAACGGCGCAGGACGAGGCCGGGCAGCGCCGGGTCGAGGCAGAGCGGCGGGGTCACGAAATCGGCGCCGGCGCGGTGCAGGGTGCGGTAGAAGAGGCCGTCGGCGAGCAGATAGGCGGCGACCGCGATCCGGCGCGCGCCGCCCGCCCGCAACCCGGCCACGACGTCGGCGACCCGGGGGCCGCTTCCGGAGGCGTAGGCGACGTGGGCGCCGCCCGGCAGGCGCGCGGCCATCTCCTCGATGCTCGCCCGCCAGGCCGGGTCGGAGGAGCCGGCGGCGGCCAGCACCACGGTGTCGGCGTCGGCCGGCAGGCGCCGGGTCAGGCTCTCCAGCAGCACGTCGTCGGGGCCGAGGGTGGGGGTGACCGGGATGCCGGCGCCGGCCACCGCCTCGGCGATGTCGACCCGCACGTGGTAGCCGGCCGAGAGCAGCAGCGGCACGACCACGGCGTCCCGCACGCCGGGCACGACGGCGCCGATCCGGGGCTGCTGCACGTCGACGTAGGCGAGGCGGACGTCGAGGTCGGGGCGGCGGTGGGCGACGGCGGCGACCAGGTCCCGGATCTGCTGCTGACCGCCGGACTGGCGGGTGCCGTGGGCCACCGCGAGGAGGGTGGGCATCGGCTCAGGCGGCCGGCTCGTCGACGCGCAGCCGGTAGCCGCGCTTGATGACGGTCTCGATGTGCCGGCCGGAGCCGAGCGCGGTGCGCAGCCGGGCCACGGCGACGTCGACCGCGTGGCCGTCGTTGCCGCGGGGCAGGGCGGTGATGAGCTGGTCCTTGGAGACGACGGCGCCGGGGCGGGCGGCGAGCGCGGTGAGGATGGCCATGGCCGCCGGCGCGAGCGTGTGCGGGACCTCGTCGATGAGGACGGCGTGGCCGCGCACCTCCAGGGTGCCGCCGGCCACGAGCAGCTTGGTGGTCCGCCGGGGCAGCTCGTCGGTGACCGTCTTGATCAGCGCGCCGAGCCGGAAGCGGTCGGGCATGACCACCGGGACGCCCCGCTCGAGCAGCGGCGCGGCGGTGACCGGGCCGACGCAGGCGACGAGCGTGCCCGCCCGCAGCCGGTCGAGCACCGGCGCCTCGTCGCCGGCAGTCAGCGTCAGGAACGACTTGACGGCGGGGGCGCTGGTGAAGGTGACGGCGTCGATCTGCCCGGCGACGATCTGCTCGACCAGCCGGCGCACGGGCGCGGTGTCGGCCGGCGGCACCCAGCGGTAGACGGGCACCTCGACCACGGCGGCGCCGGCGGCGCGCAGCGCCTCGACGAACTCGACCTGCGGCTCGCCGTGTTCCTGCACCACGACGCGCAGCCCGGCGACGCCCTCGGCCAGCAGCCGCTCGAGGATCTCCTCGGACGCCTCGGTCTTGGCCGCCCAGTCCTCGATGAGCCCGGCCGCCCGCACCGCGCCGCACGGCTTGGGGCCGCGGGCGACGATCCGGGCCTGGCCGAGCACCTCACGCAGGCGGTCGCCGATCCCCCAGCCGTCGGCCGCCTCGATCCAGCCCCGGAAGCCGAAGCCGGTGGTGGCGATGACCAGGTCGGGGGCGAGCCCGATGCAGGCCGCGGTGGCGGCGTGCAGGGCCTCGTCGTCGGCGAGCGGGACGATCGTGATTGCCGAGGCGGTGACCACCCGGGCCCCACGGCGGCGCAGCAGCGCCGTCATCTCGTCCCGGCGCCGCTCGGCGGTCACCGCGACGGTGAAGCCCGTCAGCACGCCCTCGCTCATCCATTCCCCATCTCGCCGTCGTTCACGCAAGCGTTCCTACCTGCGGTTACCGCGACGTCGTGGGGGCGTTTCGGACGCGTCAACGCGCTTTCACAACCGGTCACCGCGGGTTGTGAGAGCAAGGTTAGCCCTGGTCTTCGCCGATCTTACGGATGGCGGCGTGCAGGCGGAACACCTCGAGGCGGCCGTCGAGGAAGCCGATCCGGTAGTCGTGGCCGAAAGCGGGGTCCTCGGCACGGCCGGTGTCCCGGCGGGCGGCGATGCCGTCGGCGCGGCCCGCCTCGTACGCGCGGAACTCGTCATCCAAGGCGGTCGCCCATCGCCTTCTTGATCGCCGCGATCAGCGCCTCCTCGAAGGCGGCGAGCTGCCCGTCGACCACGCCGACCTGGTAGTCGGCCCCGGTCTGGGTGTCGTCGGCCCGGCCCGCGTCGTGCAGCCCGGCCATCCCGTCGGCGTGTCCCGAGCCGTAGGCGGCCAGTGCGTCGTCCATCTCTGCGGTCCCCCCATAGCCGAGCCGGAAGTCGACCGCCAATCTGTCACGCAGAGTGATGTCCGCCCACCGGCCGATCGGTCCGAGCGAAATCCTCGAGTACCGGCCCGACCGGCCGATGGGACCGAATCAGGCGGCGGCGAGCAGCCCCGACCGGCGCCAGAACGGCATGCCCGGGCCGGCGATGAGATCCAGATCATCCAGGTACGCGACGACCCGCTCGCCCGCCCAGCGCAGGGTCTCGCGGAAGTGCGGGTTGGCCATCGCCGCCCGGTGACCGGCGGCCGGGTCGATGCCGACCGACCGGTAGACCCCCGGGTGGATGAGGCGCCGCCCGCACAGGTACGCCGCCCGCCCGATCACCAGCTTGTCGAAGGCGAGCCGCCCCTTGCCCGCCGCGCGCACCTGCCGGGCCAGCTCCTCCCGGGCGTACCGCACGTGCCGCGCCTCCTCGACCACGTGGATGCGGCTGACCATGCGCACCAGCGGCTGCACCTGCTCGCAGGCCATCGCCTCGCGCTGGAGCGTGTCCAGGATCTCCTCGCAGATGAGGATGGCCGCGAACATGCGCGGCCCGGTCCCGGTCGCCCCGATCCACTTGCCGAGGAACTGGTTCACCCCGTCCGGCCGGTAGACCGGCGTGTCCAGTTTGTCGATCATGCGGCCGAACATCACCGAGTGCCGGCACTCGTCGGCCACCTCGGTCAGCGCGTACTGCGCGTGGGCCGCCGTCGGGTCCTGCTTGTAGTACCCGCGGATGAGCAGCTGCATGAGGATCGTCTCGAACCAGACGCCGAGCCCGGCGATGCTCGACACCTCGTGCCGGGTCAGCGTGATCCGCTGCTCCTCGCCGAGCGACTCCCACAGCGGCGTGCCGAACAGCGAGGAGCGCTCCGGCGGCACGAAGTAGAGGCCGTCGGCGAACGGCGCTTCCCAGTCGATCTCCACCTCGGGGTCGTACGAGTGCTCGGCGGAGGAACGCAGCAGCCGAGTCGCGGTGCGGTCACGGTCCGTGGTCGTCATGAAACGGCCCTCCCCAACGGCTTGACGTTACCCGAAGTAACAGTTACTCCTAGTACTATGAACGCGGCAGAGGACGGGCGCAAGGGCCGCTGGGCCGGCCATCGCGAGCAACGGCGCGAGGAGCTGACCGACGCCGCCATCGAGGCGATCCGCGCGCTCGGCCCCGAGGTCGGCATGGACGCGATCGCCGCCCACGCCGGCGTCAGCAAGCCGGTGCTCTACCGCTATTTCGCCGACAAGTCCGCGCTGTGGCTCGCGGTCGGCCGGCGGGCGGCGGCGATGGTGCTGGACGCGATCGTCCCGGCGGTGGCGGCGGTCCGCGAGGAACGCGACGTCATCGCGGCCGCGATCGACGCCTACCTCGGGCACATCGAGGCCGACACGAACCTTTACCAGTTCGTCGTGCACCAGCCCGACGTCACCCGCCACCGCGACGTGGTGGCCGACGTCGTCGACACCGTCGCCAGCGGCCTGGCCCGCATCTTCGGCGACCGGCTGCGGGCGCGCGGGCTCGACTCGGGCGCCGCCCTGCCCTGGGCCTACGGGGTGGTCGGCTACGTGCAGACGGTCGGCGACTGGTGGCTGCGGCAGCAGCAGCCGATCAGCCGCGAGGCGCTCGGCGACTACCTGACCACGTTCCTCTGGGGCGGCGTGTCCGGCATCGCGCACGCCGCCGACGTCCCCGGCGGCCTGGCCGCTTATCGGGAGGAGACCCGCCATGGGCAATGACGAGGAGTACCGCGGCCCGGCCACGCTGCGCATCGACGACGCCGAGGTGCCGGTGGAGATCCGCATGTCGGCGCGGTTCGAGCCGATCGAGGGCCGCTTCCGCTGGGCCGGGCGGACCACCCCCGACGAGACCTTGCGCGAGCGGGTGAGCGGCGGCCTGCGGGAGGCGCTGATCGCCGTCCCGGGCTCGCCGCCGACCGAGGTACGCCTGAGCGAGCCCGATCCGTGGGGCGGCGTGCGCCTGTCCGGCTCGGGCACGCCCCCGTGGTTTCAGTGATCACCGCGGCGCAGGTCGCGGGGGCTGCGACCGAACCAGCGCCGGACCGCCCGGGTCAGCGCCGACTGCTCGGTCAGCCCGACCATGGCGGTGACCTGGCTGAACGGCAGGTCGGTGGTGGTGATCAGGCGGTGGGCCGTCTCCCGGCGTACGGCGTCGAGAAGTTGATCGAAGGTGGTCCCGAGCTCGGCCAGGCGCCGTTGCAGCGTCCGCGGGTGGGTCTGCAGGCGCCGGGCGATGGCCGCGACGCCGGCCGGCGACGAGCCGAGCGACTGGGTCAGCAGCCGCCGGACGTGCTCGTCGAGGCCCTGCTCGGGGGCCGGGAAGTGGCTGCGCATGTAGTCGAGGGCGACCTCGCGCAGCACCCGGTTGCCGCCCGCGACGGTGGCGTCGTTGAGCGTGGCCGGCACCCGCAGGACCGCCGCCTCCTGGCCGAAGCGGACGTCGGCGCCGAAGAACTCGGTGTAGCGGGCGACCGGGGCGAGCGGGCGGTGCGTGAGGTGCACCGAGCGCAGTCCGTAGCGTCCGCCGGCCAGCAGCAGCGTGATCCGGTGCAGCAGGCCGAGGCCGTTGTCGCAGACCTGCGGCGGCATCGGGTCCATCTCGGTCGAGCCGTAGCGCAGGCCGAGCACGCCGGGCCGGCCGGACGGGTCGGGCACCTGGGCGACGGTGAGCGCGGGCGAGTGCACGAACAGGAACCGGGTCGCGCAGTCCAGGGCCTCACCGAGCGTGGCCGAGTTCTCGATCGCGATGGCGAGCGGCCCGAGCACCGCGATGTCCTGCCGGGCGGCGAGCCGCAGCCCCAGATCGGGGCAGTCCCGGTCGGCGGCGGCCGCCTCCAGGATGCGGCCGGCGGCGAGCGACGGAATCACCGCGTCGTCGGTGTCGAGCAGCGCCGCGTCCACGCCGTAGCGCGCCAGCAACTCCCGCCCGTCGCCGCCGAGGTCGTCGATCAAACCGGTCAGTCCGCGCAGCCCGGCGGCCCGCACCATCGATCCCATGTCGCGGAAGGATAAATCAGTGTCGCGAGAAGGCAAGTCTTCCGGCGGAACCGGCATCGAGACTGGCGACATGGCCGAACACTTCGACGTCCTCATCATCGGCGCCGGCCTCTCCGGGATCGGCGCGGCCTGGCGGCTGCGGGAGCACCTGCCGGGCAAGACGTACGCGATCCTCGAGGCCCGCGACGCGATCGGCGGGACGTGGGACCTGTTCCGCTATCCCGGCGTGCGCTCGGACTCCGACATGTTCACGCTCAGCTACCCGTTCCGGCCGTGGCGGGAGCCGGAGTCGATCGCGCCCGGCGACAAGATCCGCCGGTACATCGAGGAGACGGCGGTCGAGGGCGGGATCATGCCGCACATCCGCTTCGGCGCCCGCGTCGTCGAGGCCGACTGGTCGTCCGCCGAGGCGCGCTGGACCCTCCGCCTCGCCGACGGGTCGAGCCTGACCAGCAACTTCGTGTACGCCTGCGCCGGCTACTACGACTACGAGCACGGCTACCAGCCCGATTTTCGGGGGATTTCGGACTTCGGCGGGACGCTGGTGCATCCGCAGTTCTGGCCCGACGATCTCGTCTACGCGGGCAAGAAGATAGTCGTGATCGGCAGCGGCGCGACCGCGGTGACGCTGGTGCCGGCGATGGCGGGCGAGGCCGAGCACGTGACCATGCTGCAGCGCTCGCCGACCTACATGACCGTGCTCCCGGAACGGGACGTGATCGCCAACGGGTTGCGCCAGGTGCTGCCGGCGAAGACCGCGAACCGGATCGTGCGGGCCAAGAACATCGCGATCACGCAGGGCTTCTACCAGCTGGCCCGGCGGCGGCCGGCCCGCGTACGGCAAATTCTGCGCTCGTTCGCTCTCAAGTCGTTGCCCGACCCGGCCTATGTGGACGAGCACTTCAACCCGCCGTACGAGCCGTGGGACCAGCGGCTGTGCGTGATCCCGTCCGGCGACCTCTACCGGGTGCTGAACGACGGGAGCGCGTCGATCGTCACCGACCACATCGACACGTTCGTGCCCGAGGGGATCCGCCTGAAGTCGGGCCGGGTGCTGGCGGCCGACATCGTCGTCTCGGCCACCGGGCTGTCGCTCATCCCGGTCGGCGGCGTCCGGGCCACCGTGGACGGCGAACCGGTCGAGATCGGCGCCAGCACGGCGTACCGCGGCATCATGCTGAGCGACGTCCCGAACCTGGCCTACTGCATCGGCTACGTGAACGCGTCCTGGACGCTGCGGGCCGACCTCTCCCACCGGTACGTGATGAAGCTGCTCAAGCACATGGACCGGAACGGCTACGCGGTCGCCGTCCCGCGCACCCCCGGCGGGCAGGGCCGGCCCCTGCTCGACCTGTCCTCCGGCTACGTGCAGCGCGCCCTCGACCTGTTCCCGCGCCAGGGGGCCCGCGACCCGTGGCTGGTGCGGCAGAACTACCTGCGCGACCTGATCACGACCCCCCGCGCCGACGTCACCCGCGACATGAGCTTCATTGCTCGCTCTTCGGCCCACCTGGAGGAGATCCCCTCATGACCCCGTACCACTTCCCCGGCCGCACCGCCGTGCTCACCGGCGCGGCCAGCGGCATCGGCGAGCAGCTCGCGTACGGCCTGGCCGCCCGCGGCAGCGACCTGGTGCTCGTGGACGTCGACGCGGCGCGGCTCAAGGGCGTGGCCGACCGGCTCGGCCGCGTCCACCCCGGCCGCAACGTGCAGACGATCGTCGCCGACCTGTCCGACCGTTCCGCCGTCGAGGGCGTCACCACCCAGGTCCTCGCCGAGCACCCGGCGATCGGCCTGCTGGTCAACAACGCCGGGATGGCGCTGGGCGGCCGCTTCGACCAGGTGACGGTCGAGGAGTTCGAGCGGGTGATGAACGTGAACTTCCGGGCGCCGATGCTGCTCACCCACGCGCTGCTGCCGGCGCTCAAGGCGCACCCGGGCAGCCACCTGGTGAACGTGTCGAGCCTGTTCGGCCTGATCGCCCCGGCCGGGCAGTCCGCCTACAGCGCCAGCAAGTTCGCGCTGCGCGGGCTGAGCCAGGTGCTGCACAGCGAGCTCGCCGACGACGGGATCGGGGTCACCACCGTGCACCCGGGCGGCGTACGGACGCGAATTGCGGAAAGCGCGATCGTCGGCAGCGGCGTGCCCACCGACGAGGTCGAGCCCCACCGCAAGGTGTTCGCCAAGCTGCTGACGTTCCCGCCGGAGAAGGCGGCCCGGCAGATCCTGGACGCGGTGGCCAAGCGCCGGGCCCGGGTGCTGATCGCGTCCAGCGCGAAGGTCCCCGACCTGCTGGCCCGGCTGCTGCCGGTGGGACACGAGCGGATCATCCGGGCCGCGACCTCGGCCCGCACCGCGCGCCGCGCGCCCCAGGGCGCCGCGCGATGACCTACGTTTCCGTCCGGGACGCCCGGATCCGCTACCACGAGACCGGTGACCCGTCCGCGCCGCCGGTGATCCTGCTGCACGGCATCGGGCGCAGCCTCGAGGACTGGTCGGCCCAGCACGACCGGCTGTCCGCGGACCACCGGGTGATCGCGATCGACATGCCCGGCTTCGGGCTCAGCCAGCGCCAGCCGGAGAGCACCACGCTGACGTCGCTCTCCGACGGGGTGTGGGCGACGCTGGACGCGCTGGGCGAGACCCGGCCGGTGCATCTGATGGGCAACAGCCTGGGCGGCGCCGTCTCGATGCAGATGCTGGTCGACGACCCGGCCCGGGTGTCGACGCTGACGCTGGTGAACAGCGCCGGCTTCGGCAAGGAGGTGACTTTCGCGCTGCGCATGCTGGCCGTCCCCGGCGTCGGCCGGCGCCTGCTCAGCCGGATCGACAACTACACGGCGCCGCGGATCGAGCGGAACCTGTTCGCCGAGCGGGCGATGGTCACCCCCGATCGGGTCGCGATGGCGATCAAGGTGGCCCGGCAGCCCGACTTCGCGCCCGTCTACCTCGAGATCGCCCGCGCGCTGGGCGGCTTCCGGGGCATCGCGCCGCGCTGGCGGTCCGAGCTGCTGCCCCGGGTGGCCCGGCACGGCAAGCCGACGCTGCTGATCTGGGGTGACCGCGACCGGATCCTGCCGGCCACGCACCTCGAGGCCGCGCGGCTGGCGTTCCCGTCGGCCGAGTGGCACCTCTTCCCGGGCACCGGGCACATGCCGCAGATCGAGCGCCCCGACGCCTTCGCCGAGCTCGTGCGCCCGCTGCTGGCCCGGGTGCCGGCCTAGGCGCCGCGGGGTTCGACGACCTTGGTCACGACCCAGCGATGCTTCCCGATCGGACGATCACGAACGAAACCCAGCTTCTCGTACGTCGAAAGCGCCCCGTTGTAGAGGAAGCCGGCCGGGACGTCGCCGGCGCTTTCCGGGTAGCCCTCGACCGTGCCGCCGCCCTGCTCGGCGATGAGGTCGAGGGCGCCGGCCAGCGCGGCGGTGGCCACGCCCCGGCGCCGGCGGCCCTTGCCGACGAAGCAGCAGGCGATCCGCCAATCGGGCAGGCCGCCGGTGCGGCTCTTCTCGTACGCCGCCTTGCTCTTGATCGCGGGAAGTTCGGCCGGCCCGCCGAACTGGCACCAGCCCACGCAGTCGGCGCCGTCGAAGACCAGCGCGGCGTGGGACCGGCCCTCCCGGACCCGCTTCTCCTTTCCGGCCCGGTTCTGCCCGGGGTCGGTGCGGGACAGCTCGCCGTGGAACCCGATGCACCAGCAACCGCCGAAGACGCCGTTGTTGCGCTCGACCAGCGCCGCGAAGTCGTCCCAGGTCGACGCGTCGAGCGCCTTCACCACGTACTCGCTCATCGCACTACGTTATTTCTTTTCCGCCGGAGCGGCGGCCCTTGCCCGGCCGCCGCTCCGACTCATCAGTGGAACGCCCGGTCGCCGACCTCGACCAGCTTGCCGGCATGCGGGATCTGGAGCTGACCGGCGATGCTCCAGGACGTGCCGTAGAGGTGACCGTCCACGTAGCGCAGTCCGGTCGGCATCGTGACCGCGGCGTGCGTGACGCGGCCGTGGTCGATCCGGGTCAGGCGGCCGACCTTGGACGGGTCGAACCCGGCCGGCGGCGGGCCCTCACCGGCGGGTGCGCCGAAGAGCACCTCGGAGGCGTAGATCGTGCCGCGCGGCGACACCGCGATGCCGGTCAGCGCGGTGAATCCCGTCCAGACGCGCAGCACCCGGCCGGTGCGCCCGTCCAGCTTCCAGACGGCGGACGCGCCCGGCGACTCGGCGCCGAGGGTGGAGACGTAGACGTAGCGGCCCTGGACGGCGACGCCGGTCGGGACCGGGTCGCAGCCCCGGGTGCCGGGGTTGGCCTGGGCTTCCGGCTTCAGGCAGGCCGGCGTCTTGGCGGTCGGCGGCACGAAGTACGTGGAGACGCGGCCCGAGTGCGGGTCGACGCGCAGCACGTCGTTGGCGCCGCCGTCGGCGACCAGCAGCCCCCATGGCGTGTCGGTGAGGCTGAACGGGTTCGACAGCGCGTCGTAGGGCTCGTGGTTCGGGCCGAACTGGACCTGGCCGTCGGGGTTGTGCTTCAGCTCGTATTTCATCAGGTCGGCGAGGACGCGTACGCCGGTGCCGTTCTTGTTCGCCACCAGCAGCGACGCGGGCGGGAACTTCGACGGCGGTGGCGCACCCTCCGGCCCGCCCCCGCCGAGCGCCACGTAGATCTTGACGCCGTGGGTGGCGACGCCGGCCGGGCCGGACAGACCGGAGATCAGCGTGCGTTGGGCGCCGGTCCGCAGGTTGACGTCGGTGATCTCGCCGGAGTCCCCCTCGGCCACCAGCGCGTGCCCGTGCCCGGTGATCTGCAGCCCGTACGGCCCGTCCAGCCCGCTGGTGATCGTGCGGACCGGCGGCCGGCCGTGCCCACCCGACGCGTACGCCGGCTGAGCGGCGACCACGGTCAGGGCACTCACGCCCAGAATCGCGAAAGCGCGTAACATTCTCACGTATTTTCTCCCCCCAGAGTTGATGCCGCCGCGGCCATTTCTCCTTTCCGTTCCGCGCTATTTGAGCGGCAGCAAATATCAACCTAGGAAGCGGCCGCCGAGGCGGTAACCAGCCGTTCGGTCGCCGGAAGAGACGATCATCCCTCGGGTGATGGCCCGATCCGGCTCGCCCGGATGTGCATTTTTCGCGCTATCGCTATCGGCGCCGCGACGCGATCAGGTGCGCGCGGGCGGCGCAATCAGGTGCGCGCGAATCGCTTTGCGGAGATCGGCGAGCAGCGTGCCGCGGTCGCCGGCCCGGGTCACCAGGACCACCTGCGCCGGCTCGACGCCGTACAGCGGCACCTCGGCCACGTCGGGGCGCACGCTCGCGATGCCGGCCGGGACGACCGCGACGAGCTCGCCCGAGGCGATCAGCTCGGCCTTGTCCTCGATCGACCACAGCGCCGGCCCGTCGAGACCCTCGGCGCCGGCCCGCCAGAACTCGTTCCACGCCGGATCGCCCGGCAGCAGCGGCATCGGCTCGCCGGCCAGGTCGTCGACGGTCACCGACTCCTTGCCGGCCAGGCGGTGGCCGGCGGCGACCACCAGCACGCGCGGCTCGGTGTAGAGCTCGGCCACCTCCAGCCCGTCGGTGTCCATCGGCAGCCGGCAGACCACGGCGTCGGCCCGGCGGTCGAGCAGGGCGTCGCGCGGCTCGTTCCAGGCCAGGTGCCGGGCGCGGATCTCGGCGCCGGGGTGCGCCCGGCGCAGCTCCCGGACGGCCGGCGTCACGATGATGCCGAAGACGTAGCCGACGGTGAGCCGGGCCGGGCCGGTCGCCGCCCGGGTCTCGGCCGCGGCCCGGGCCGCGGCCGCCAGCAGCGCGGTGGCGTGCGGCCGGAAGACCTCGCCGGCCGCGGTCAGCCGGGCGCCCTGCGGGGTGCGGTCGAACAGGCGCACCCCCAGCCGCCGCTCGAGCGCGCGGATCTGCCGGCTGAGCGACGGCTGCGTGGTGTGCAGCGCGTCGGCGGCCCGGCCGAAATGCCGGTGCTCGGCCACCGCCGTGAAGTAGCGGACCAGCCGCAGGTCGAGGTCCATGCCTCAACCGTATGGGGTGATGCGGAACGGGCGTTGGCCGCGGGCCGTCCGGTCCGCCGACGATGGTGGCGTGAGTGAGATCTGGATTCTGGGCGCCACCGGCCGGACCGGCCGGGCGATCGCCGCGCGGTTGCGGGACCACAAGCTCGTGCTGGTCGGCCGCGACGCCGATCGCCTGTCGTCCGTCGCCTTCCCGGGGGCGGAGACGCGGGTCGCCCGCACGACCGGGGAGATCCGGGCGGCGCTGGCCGGGGGCTCGCCCTCGGTCGTCGTCAACACCATCGGGCCGTACACCAACTCGCCGATTCCCGGCCTTCTGCCGCCGGGCGTGCACTACGTGGACCTGTCCAACGAGCTCGACGCGGTGCGGGCGCTGCTCGCCCGCGGCGACGAGGGCCGGACGCTGGTCACCGGGGCCGGGTGGGGCGTGCTGGGCACGGAGGCGGCGGTGCTCGCGCTCTGCGCGGACCGTCCGGCGCCCGTGCGCGTACGGGTGGACTCGCTCCCCCTGGTGATCAGCGAGCCCGGCCCGGTCGGCGAGGCGCTCGCCGGCAGCCTCGTCGAGGGGCTGGTGGCCGGCGGGCGGCAGTACACCCGGGGCCGGCTCTCCGCGCTGCGGCTGGGCGGCGGGCACACCCGATTCACGCTGCCCACCGGCGAGCCGGCCGAGACCATCGCGGTGCCGCTCGGCGACCTCGAGGCGGCCCACCGGGCCAGCGGCGCGCCGGCCGTGATCGCGGCGTCGAGCGAGGTGCCGGCGGCGGCGCCGGTGCGGGCCGTGCTGCCGGCCGTCGCCGCGCTGCTGTCGATCCCGGCCGTGGGCCGCTTCGCGAAGCGGCGCCTGGCCCGGGTCGCGGCCGGCTCGGGAGCGGCGCCGAAGCGGTCGCACTCGTGGGCGCGGGCCACCGGGGAATGGGCCGACGGCACCGTCCGCACGGTGTGGCTGCGCGGCCCGGAGGGGATGGCCTTCACCTGCGCCGTGGCCGCCGAGGTGGCCGCCCGCCTGTCCCGGGGCGAGGGGCGGCCGGGCGCGTTCACGCCGGGCGCCCTGTTCGGCGCGGCGCTGGCCGAGGAGTGCGGCGCGACGTTCCGCTAGCTCCGGGACGCGGCCACCTTCACCCGGAAGGACAGCGCCGGGCCCGGCGTCGGAACCGACTTGCGGGCCAGCACGTAGTCCGGCGACTCCAGGCGCAGGTCCCGCCGGTGGACGATGCGGGCCACCGTGACCAGCATCTGCACCTCGGCGAGCGTCTTACCCAGACAGACATGCGGACCTCGGCCGTACGGCGAATAGGCGCCCGCCCGCATGTGCTCGGCGCGCGGTTTCGCGTACCGGTCGATGTCGAATCTCGTCGGATCGGGGAAATACTCGTCCAGGAAATGCGGCACGCTGGTGCCGATGTAGATCGTCTCGCCGGCCGCGATCCGATGCCCCTGGAACGCGAAATCGCGGGTCGCGGTGCGCATCTGCACGACCGCGATGGGGTAGAGCCGCATCGTCTCCATCAGCGCGCCGCGGATCGCCGGGATGCCGCGCAGGTCCTTCTCCGTGACGCGGTCCCGGCCGAACAGCTCGTCGGCCTCGGCCCGCACCCTCTTCAGCACGTCCGGGTGCTTGAGAACCGCGTAGAGGAAGCACGAGATCGTGTTCGCCACCGTGTCGAGGCCGGCCACGTACGGCCCGGTCACGCTGATCATCAGATCGGAGTCGGGCATCGCCGCCGGGTTCTCCCGGTTGGCCCGCAGCAGGTCGTCGATCAGGATCGCCGGCCGCGCGCCCGCGCCGGCCCGCGACCGGTCGGCGATCATCCGGCGGCCCAGCTCGGCCACCCGCCGCTTGGCCCGCCGGTACCGCGGGTCGTGCAGCACCAGGCGCGGCCGGGCCCGGGTGACCAGCGCGTTCAGGATGGAGGCGGTGGCCAGCCGGATGTCCCGCACGTACTCGGGCCGGGACGCGCCGGTCAGCAGCTCGCCGAGCTGGTCGGTGACCAGGGCCTGCGTCGACCGCAGCACCGGGACCGTCGTGCCCGGCCGCCACGAGGCATCGAGGTTGCGGTCGGTGATCGCCACGACCTCGTCGAGCCGGCCGGCGATCGCCTCCCGCGAGTAGCCGCGGCGCATGATGTCGCGCAGCTCCTTGTGGGCCGGGCCGTCCTCGCCGGGCAGCGTGCGGGTGGCGCCGTACTCGTCGGCGAGGCCGCGCCAGAACTCGCGCGAGCGCAGGCTCTGCCGGCCCTCCTCGGTGCCGAGGAACTCGGCCGCCTCCGGGCCGGCGATGACGGCGTGCTCGCGGCCCATCACCCGGACCCGGAAGACGGGACCGTGGGCCCGGTAGCAGTCGACGAAGAACTGGGCGGGGTCCCGGCCCATCCGCAGGGCGTTGCCCACGACGGGCAGCCCCCGTACCACCGGCGTGTTCATGCCGGTTACTTACCGCGACGGTACCGGCACAAACCCCTGCAAAATCACCAATCCGATCGGCGCAGCGTCAGCCGCCGCGCCGCGAACCCGGCCGCCTCGATCTCCCGGCCCAGCTCGTCGAGCCGCTCGCCCAGCCCGGCGCCGGCCACCTGCTCCCCGACGGCCCGCGCGAGCTCGGCCGGCGGCCGGTCGGCGTCGCCGACGACCGTCAGGCCCGGGTCGCCACCGAGCGCCGCCACCCGCCCCGCGGCCTGATCGATCACCTGCGGCAGCCGCCGCACCGCCTGCCCGAGCAGCTGCAACAGCTCGCCCGCCGCGTCCGGCCCGGGCAGTGCCTCCGGGTGCTGCGTCGCGTGGTTGAGATAGCGCACCAGCTCGGCGATCTCCCCCACCGCGGCCGAGGTGTGCGCCCCGCTCCACTCGTTGTACGGGTGAAGCTCGGTGATGAGCTCCTCGGGACCGAGATCGTGCACCTTGCGCCTGAACATCAGGCCACTATCCACGACCGCTCACATCCACGACCGCTCACATCCACGACCGCTCACATCCACGACCGCTCACGCCTCCGGCAGCGTGGGCACGTCGGTCGGGTAGAGGCCGGCCACGAAGCCGTAGACCTGGTCGCCCGCGCGGGGGATCTGCGCGAACTTGCGCGCCAGCTCCTGCACCTCGGCCCAGAATTGGCGTACCTCCTCGCGGGGAATGCGCGCATGCACCAGCGTGCACCGCAGGTCGTCGGCCGCGTGCGCCGCCGACGACTCCGCGACCGCCGCCGCCAGCCCGTTCATCGTCGACACGACCCGCTTGTCCTCGGCGTTGTTCAGCACCCCGACGTAGTAGGTGCGCGCCACCCGGCCGTAGTACCGCTCGTCGATCGCCCGCACCCGGCGGGTGCGCACCACCCGCAGCAGGCCCGCCTCGGTCAGGAGGTTCACGTGGTAGGCGATGCTGCTCTTGGGCCGGTCCACCGCCCGGGCCATCTCCGTCACCGTCGCCGCCCGCTCGAGCACCAGCTCCAGCAACGTCCCGCGAAGCGGATCGGCCAGCGCCCGCAACTGCTCCGGCGCGGTGACCACAAGCAGGTCGTCGAGCTCGTAATCGGGGATCTGCTCATTGACCGACATTTCCCGACCGTTCTAAAATATTGGATCGTTCGATTCGCGTAGTCTAATCACGGAGTCTAAGACATGACCGAGGTAGTCCTCTTCCACCACGTGCAGGGCCTGACCGATGGCGTACGAGCGTTCGCCGCCGCCCTGCACGAGTCCGGCCTGCCGGTCCACACCCCCGACCTCTTCGACGGCGCCCAGTTCGCCACGATCGACGAGGGTTTCGCCCGTTCCCAGCAGATCGGCGACGACGAGCTGGCGGCCCGCACGGCCCAGGCCCTCGAGGGCCTGGGCCCCGACCTGGTCTTCGCCGGCATCTCGTTCGGCGTGGTCACGGCCCAGCGCCTGGCCCAGACCCATCCCGCCGCCCGCGGCGCCCTGCTCTACGAGGCCTGCCTGCCGATCACCGGCGAGTGGGCGATCGGCCCGTGGCCGACCGGCGTCCCCGTCCAGATCCACGGCATGGACAAGGACCCGTTCTTCGCCCTGGAGGGCGACGTGGACGCCGCGAGGGAGATCGTAGCCACGGTCGGCGCGGGTGCCGAGCTGTTCACCTACCCCGGCGACCGCCACCTGTTCACGGACAGCTCGCTGCCCTCCTACGACGCCGCCGCGGCCTCGCTGGCGCTGGACCGCTCGCGCAGTTTCCTGGCGCAGTTCCGCTAGAGGACGATGGCCGCCCGCGCCTTCTGGGGCGTGGGCGGCCGGCCGTCGCTCGCCCGTCGCGGGGCGGGCAGTCACCTCCGCGCTCGCTCGCCCGCCGCAGGCCGGCCACCACATCGCCCGCCAATCGCGGCGCGGGGCGGCAACTCCTCGCCCGCCCGTCGCGGGGCGGGCCGCCACCACACCGCTCGTGCGTCGTGGAGCGGGCCGGCAACTCCTCGCTCGCCCGGTCGCGGCGGACGGGTCGCCCCCTCGCAACGCGGTCCGCCAACCCCCATCGCCGCGTCACCCTCGACGTGGGCCGCCGGCCTTCCCCGCCCTTGTCGGTGCGAGCCGCCTTCTTGAGCATCCTAGGAGGCTAGGCTGCAACGTATGTCGCCGACCTCAGGGCGCGAGCAGGCTGCGGGCCAGGGCGGCGTTCCGTTCGGCGAAGGCAACCCACTCCGCGGGCGTGAGCTCGAGATGTCGGCGGGCGGCGGCGTGCGAGGCCAGGCGTTGTTCCCAGCCGTCGAGGCGGCCGTTGCGCATGCGGAAGCGAACCAGCAAACCGTCCGACCAGCCGCACACGTCGTGGTCCGGGGTCGGCGCCAGGCGGGTGACCTTCTGCTCGGCGACGATCCAGTCGATCGCCTCGATCTCCTCCTGAATGCGCGCGGCGAGCTCGAAGGCGAGATTCCCGGCGGCACGATCACGGAGAACTTCAAGCCTTTCCCGTACGCCGCGAACCTCCCCCACATCACCGCTCAGCACCGCGACAATGGTGGCCACGAAGCCGGCGCGGTCGGAATGGTCCACGCCGCGGATTCTCGCCAGATCGCGCTGTCCGCCGTCGAGACGGTCGCCGGTGTAACGCAGCGGAAAGACCCGGTCCAGCGCCGACATGGCGAGCCGGCCCCGGGCGCCGCCGAGGTAAGGGCCGAACGCGACCTGCTCGACGGCGGGAAGCGGCCAATGGTCGACGACCAGGCGAGGGTTCCCGGCGGCCTCGTCGAGGCGGATGCAGACGGGGACCTCCGTGCCACCCCGGATGCGGTTCCAGCGAGGCTTGGAACGTTCGAGCAGATTGCGCTCGAGCCACGCCGCCTCGTGGACCGAATCGCAGGCAACGGCCTCGATGCGGGCGATCTGCGGAACCATGCGGCGCAGATGCCGGCGATCGCGAAGGTCACCCCAGTAGGACCCGACGCGGCTGCGCAGATGGGTGGCGCGACCTATGTAGAGCACCCGCCCCGTCTCGTCGCGAAAGCGATAGACGCCGGGCGCGGCGGGAAGCGCGGCGATTGTCCCGCGGCGCTCCCCTGTCATGGCGGCAGCGTAACCCGATGTCCGACGCCACCGGGGTCGGCGAGCCTCGGCGCGTCGGGGCCACCCGCCCCCAACGCGGTTGGGAGCCCAACCGCCAGGCCGCCTAACCGCCCCACCGCCCGACCGCCGGGCCGCCCAACCGCCCACCGCTCGACCGCCGGGCCGCCCAACCGCCCACCGCTCGACCGCCAGGCCGCCCAACCGCCAGGCCGCCCAACCGCCCCACCGCTCGACCGCCGGGCCACCCAACCGCCCGGACCCAACCGCCGAGCCGCCCAACCGCCGCGCCGAGGCGCGTATCGGTAAGCAGAGCGATGAGGCGCGCGTATCGGTAAGCAGAGCTATGAAGCGCGCGTATCGGTAAGCAGAGCTATGAAGCGCGCGTATCGGTGAGCAGAGCTATGCAGCGCGCGTATCAGTGAGCAGAGCTATGGGTAGCGGCGGCGTCGGGGCCGGGGCGGTTCACGGTCAGGGGGCGGCCCACTCCTCGGGCGGGGTCAGCGGGACCAGGGACGGGCGCTCGGCGGTGGTGGTCAGGTCCACGCGACGGCCCGAGGCGGCCGACTCCAGCAACGCCGTCATCGCGTCCAGGACGTGCAGGGCCAGGTCGCCCGTGGCTCGGGGCTCGGGGGCGGTGATCTGGTCGAGTAGGCCTATGCCCCGGGCGGCGTCGACGTAGCCGGCGGCGGGTGGGAGGGTTCGCCAATCGGGGGCGCCCAGTTCGAAGAGGCGGACGTCGCCGTCGAAATTGTTGGGGTCGGGGACGGCCAGGGTGCCCTGTTCGCCGTGGATCTCGATGGGGGACGCTGTCGTGCGTACGGCGTCGAAGCTTGTCGTGATGGTGGAGAGGGCGCCGGACGTGTGCTCCAGGACGCCGGTGACGTGGGTGTCCACCTCGACCGGGATGACCGTGCCGGCTCGGGGGCCGCTGCCGATGGTGCGGGCCGCGCGCAGGCGGCTCGCGGCGCCGGTCACCGTGCGGATCGGGCCCAGCAGCTGGACCAGGGCGGTCAGGTAGTACGGGCCCATGTCGAGCAGCGGGCCGCCGCCGGGCAGGTAGTAGAAGTCGGGGTGCGGGTGCCAGCGCTCGTGGCCGGGGGTGACCATGACGGCCGAGGCGGCCACCGGGCGGCCGATCATGCCGCCGTCGAGGGCGGCGCGGGCGGTCTGGATGCCGGTGCCGAGCACGGTGTCGGGGGCGCACCCGAGCGTGACCCGGGCGGCGGCGGCCTCGGCGACCAGCGCGCGGGCATCGGTCAGGGTCGAGGCGAGCGGCTTCTCGCCGTACACGTGCAGGTTCTGGGAAATCGCGCCCAGCGCGACCGAAGCATGCGCCGCGGGCACCGTCAGGTTGAGGACCGTCTCGACCTCGCCGCCGGTGAGCAGCTCGTCGACGGACATCGCGCGCGCCGAGGGCAGCGACTCGGCCGCCGCGGCCGAGCGGGACGCGTCGAGGTCGGCGACCGCGGCGATGCGCACCCGGGGATGGCCGGCCAGCGTGGACAGGTAGGCCTGGGAGATGAAGCCGAGCCCTACGATCCCGACGCGGTGCGGGTCGCCCACAACATGCCCCTTTCGATGACGGTACGGACATTGCCGTTCTCGAGGACGTCCAGGCTGTGCCCGGGGGTCGTGACGACGATGCGGCCCTTGCCCCACTCCCGGGTCCAGATCGCCGGCGACGTGATCGGCCGGTGCCACGGATGCCAGGGCGCGACCGGGTGCGTGGTGGTCGCCAGCACGTCGATCAGGTCATCGTGCAGCACCCAGTACTGCTCGGTCTCCAGCTCGAAGTCGTCCAGGCCGGCGGTGATCGGGTGCTCCCGCCCGATACTTGTCACTTCGACCCGATATTTCAAGAAATTGTCGGAGGCGTCGCCGCGGCACCGGCCGGGCTCCTTGCTCGGATGGGTGGCGAACTGGCCGCCCACCAGCTGCAGATAGTCGGACGAGGCCCGATACGAGTCGGCGATCCCGCCGTGCCAGCCGGTGAACCCGGTGCCGGCCGCGACGGCCGCCCGCAGCCCGGCGACCTCCTCCTTCTCGATCGTCGACATCGTCATGCACTGCACGATCAGGTCGACGCCCGCTATGACCTCGGCCGACGCATAAACCGCCGGCGAGTCCTCCACCTGCACGACAAATCCGGATTTTTCGAGGAAAGGGATGAACAAGTCGGTCGCCTTGACCGGCTCATGGCCCTCCCAGCCTCCGCGCACTATCAATGCCCGCACCCTCGCTCCTTCCCTTCCACCGCTGCCCGTTCCCACCGCCGCGCGATCACGCCCAGCCCCATCACCGCCACACGATCACGCCCAGCCCCATCACACCGCCACACGATCACGCCCAGCCCGCTCGCGCCCACTCCCTCACTCCCCCAAGGCCTATCAGATCTTCCGCCTCAGAAAAAACGGACATAGACATTTCTCGATGTCAGTACTAGCTTCCCTGGGAAAGCGCTTGCCTATCACCCACCGAGTAGGGGAACGCCGAAATGAAACGTCTCAGCCTCCTCGCCGCCGCGTCGGCGCTGGCCGTGGTCGGCTCCACCGCCGCCATTGCCCAGGCCGCCGAAGCGCCCGCACCCGCGGCGGCGGACACCACGAGCACCACCGAAAATCTCGACCGCGGCCTGATCAGCATGCGGACCACCGGCGGGAACTTCCTCTCCTGGCGGTTGCTCACGTCCGACCCGGCCGGCGGCGCGTACGACGTCTACCGGGACGGCGCGAAGATCGCGACGACCAGGACGACCAACTTCACCGACGCCGGCGCCTCCGGGAAGGCGGCCTACACCGTCCGGCCGGCCGGCGCCTCGACGCTCGCCGCCGGAGCGCCGACCGCCACGCTGGCCGCCAGCTCGATGGACGTCCCCATCCAGGTCCCGGCCGGCGGCACCACCCCGGACGGCGTCTCGTACACCTACTCCGCCAACGACGCCTCGGTCGGCGACCTCGACGGCGACGGCTCCTACGAGATCGTCCTCAAGTGGGACCCGTCGAACAGCAAGGACAACTCCCAGTCCGGCTACACCGGCAACGTCTTCGTCGACGCGTACAAGCTCAACGGCACCCGCCTCTGGCGGATCGATCTCGGGCGGAACATCCGGGCCGGCGCGCATTACACCCAATTCCAGGTGTACGACTATGACGGCGACGGCAAGGCCGAGGTGGCCATGAAGACGGCCGACGGGTCGAAGGACGGTACGGGCGCGGTGATCGGGAGCTCGTCCGCCGACTACCGCAACTCGTCCGGCTACGTGCTCTCCGGTCCCGAGTACCTGACCATGTTCAACGGCCAGACCGGCAAGGCGATGTCGACGGTCGACTACGTCGTCGCGCGGGGCACGGTGAGCAGCTGGGGCGACTCGTACGGCAACCGGGTCGACCGCTTCCTGGCCGGCACCGCGTACATCAACGGGTCCTATCCGAGCTTGATCACGGCAAGGGGCTACTACACGCGTACGACCATCGCCGCCTGGGATTTCCGAAACGGCACCCTGACCCGGAAGTGGAGTTTCGACAGCAACTCCTCCACGAACGGCTCGAAGTGGACCGGCCAGGGCAACCACCAGCTGTCCATCGCCGACGTCGACGGTGACGGGCGCGACGAGATCATCTACGGAGCGATGGCGGTCGACGACAACGGGTCGGGCCTCTGGGTCAACGGGCAGGGCCACGGCGACGCCATGCACGTCGGCAACCTGATCCCGTCGCGGGCCGGGCTCGAGGAGTTCAAGGTCGACGAGAACACCGGCAGCCTCGCCGCGTGGATGGCCGACGCGCGCACCGGCCAGATCATCTGGTCGAACCCGTCCTGCGGCTGCGACAACGGCCGCGGCGTCTCGGACGACATCTACGCCGGCAGCCCGGGCGCCGAGTCCTGGTCGTCGGCCGTCTCCGGGCTCTACAGCAGCACCGGCCAGAACATCGGGCGCAAGCCGTCCAGCACGAACTTCGTGATCTGGTGGGACGGCGACGCCCAGCGCGAGCTGCTCGACGCCACGCACATCGACAAGTACGGCACCGGCGGCGACACCCGCCTGCTGACCGCCAGCGGCGTGCACTCGAACAACGGCACCAAGTCGACGCCGTCGCTGCAGGCCGACATCCTCGGCGACTGGCGCGAGGAGGTCATCTGGCCCACCACCGACAACAAGGCGCTGCGCATCTACAGCACCACCGACAGCACCAGCATCTCGCACACCTCGCTGATGCAGGACCGGATGTACCGCGAGGCCGTGGCCTGGCAGAACACGGCCTACAACCAGCCGCCGCACCCCTCATTCGCGCTGAGCAACTGAGGGGGTGACTGACGGCACGCCGCAGACGCGCGCCCGGGCCCGGGGGAGCGGGACCGGGCGCGCCCGCGTCGCCACGCTTGACTTGAAAGATCACTCTGGCCAGGAAGGGTCATAGCGGGGGACGATCGGCCGAAGGAGGAGCCATGGCTCGTCGTCGCGTTCTTCCCGGTCTGATCGCCGCCGTCGCCCTGCTCATCGCCGCCACGCCCGCGCCCGCCTCCGAGGGCCGCGAAATGCGGATATTTACGGATATTTCGTACGCGGTCAAGGTCGGTCGCGGGCATCTCCTAGACCTCTACCTGCCGGGCCGCCGGGCCAAGACGCGGCGACCGCTTCTGATCGTGATGGGCGGTTCCGGCTGGTTCGGCGACGACGGCAAGGCGTACGCGCAGAGTCTCGCCCCCTTCTTCACCGCGGCCGGCTTCGTGGTCGCCGGCGTCTCCACCCGCTCGAGCCACCAGGCCCGCTTCCCCGCCCAGGTCCACGACGTCAAGGCCGCCATCCGCTGGCTGCGCCGGCACGCCCGCGACTTCGGCATCGACCCGCGCCGGGTGGCGGTGCTCGGCGACTCGTCGGGCGGCTGGACCGCCGCCATGGCCGGCCTCGCCCCCGCCGCGCTCGAGGGCCGGGTCGGCATCGGCGGCTACCCGAGCGACGTGCAGGCCGTCGTCGACCTCTACGGCCCGACCGATTTCGCCCAGATGGACTCGCACATGCTCCCGGGCGCCTGCGACGCGTTCAACCGCGACTTCGGCCTCACGACCTGCCACGCCGACCCGCGCTCCCCCGAGTCGTCGCTGCTCGGCTGCCCGATCCTCGACTGCCCCACGACCGTGCAGAAGGCCAATCCCATCACGTACGTGTCGAAGCACGCCCCGCCCTTCCTGATCGCGCACGGCGAGCGGGACGGCCTGGTTCCGGCGCACCAGAGCGAGCTGCTCTTCGACGCCCTGTCCGCGGCCGGCGGCCGGGCCACCCTCTACACGGTCCCCGGCGCGGGCCACGACAAGAGCATCGTCTCCGCGTCACACGCCGTGGCCACCGTCCGCCGCACGGCCGCCGGCCAGGAGGCCGCCCCCGAGACCGGCCGGCCCACGCTCGAGACCATCGACCGCTTCCTCCGGTCGGCGCTCCACCTCTGACCGGGCGCCGGGAACGGGCCCGTCCCGCAACGCGGTCGCGGCGGCCATGGCCGCGGCGAGCCCGGCCAGCACAAACTCCATCAAGTCCTCCCCCGTGGACACGACGAGGGTAGATCGCCATCGGTGATCGCGCTGCCCCGCACTGTCGCGATCCGCCTCTTCGTGCACCTGCACCGCACCGCGGCCGCGCACCCCGGCCGCACCTGGACCGATTTCGCCGCCGCCCCGCGCACCCGGCCGGCCGGCGACGTGACCCCGGCCCGGCAGTGGAGCGCCCTGGCCGACGCGCGGCAGGAGGTCACCGTGGCGGCGGCCCCGGGCCGCTGCCGGAATGGGCCGCGTGGGTGGTGCCGATCCTCTCGACCGGTCGCGTGGTGAGCGGCCTCGAACGCCCTCTGTCGCCGGCCGGCTGAAAGAATCTCCGCCGGCGGTGTCGGATCGGCGTCGCGGCGTTCGTAGCAGGGGTGAGAGGCCGCCCAGGAGGGCGTCCCGAGAAGCGGGAGATGATCTCAGATGCAGTACCTGGTTTCGGTGATCAACGACGAGTCGACCCTCGCCACCGACGAGGAGATGGCCGCCATCGACGTGTTCAACGACCGGATGCAGGCCGAGGGCCACTGGGTCTTCGCCGGCGGGCTCTCCGGGCCGAGCACGGCCACCGTCCTCGACAACCGGGACGACGCGGCGATCGTGACCGACGGGCCGTATCTGGAGTCCAAGGAGTTCATCGTCGGCTTCTGGATCTTCGAGGCGCCCGACCTCGACGTGGCGCTCAAGCTCGCCGCCGACGGGTCCAAGGCGTGCAACCGCAAGGTCGAGGTGCGGCCGTTCCTGTGAGCGACGTCGAGCAGGCGATCACCCGGGCCCACCGGCAGGAGTGGGCCCGGGTGGTCGCCGCCCTGGCCCGGCGGTTCGGCGACCTCGACGTCGCCGAGGAGGCGGCGGCCGAGGCGTTCGCGACGGCCGTCGAGCGGTGGCCGGCCGACGGCGTGCCGCCCAACCCCGGCGCCTGGCTGACCACCACCGCCAACCGCAAGGCCATCGACCGGATCCGGCGCGAGAGCAAGCGCGACGAGAAGCACAAGGAGGCTCGGATGGTGCACGACGACGACCCGCCCGAGCCCCTCGGCGCCATCGAGGACGAGCGGCTCCGGCTGATCTTCACCTGCTGTCACCCGGCGCTCGCCATGGAGACCCGGGTGGCGCTGACGCTGCGCATGGTCGGCGGCCTGACCGTCGCCGAGATCGCCAGCGCCTTCCTGGTCCGGGAGACGGCGATGGAGCAGCGCATCACGCGAGCCAAGGGCAAGATCAAGGCGGCGCGGATCCCGTACCGGGTGCCCGCCGAGGAGGATCTCCCGGCGCGCGTCGGGGGCGTGCTGGCCGTGCTGTTCCTGGTCTTCAACGAGGGCTACCTGTCGTCCGGCGCCGGCGCCGAGCCGATCCGGCACGAGCTGACCGGCGAGGCGATCCGGCTCACCCGCCTGATCCGCACCCTGCTGCCGGCCGACGGCGAGGTGGCCGGCCTGCTGGCGCTGATGCTGCTCACCGAGGCCCGCCGCACCGCCCGGGTCTCGGCGACCGGCGAGCTGGTCACCCTCGACCAGCAGGACCGCGGGGCCTGGGACGCGGCGCTGATCGCCGAGGGACACCGGCTGGTGCGCGAGCGCCTGGCCGCCGGGGCGGCGCCCGGCCGCTATCAGATCCTCGCCGCGATCAACGCCGTGCACACCTCCGCCCGCGACGTCCGCGACACCGACTGGTCACAGGTCGTCGCCCTCTACGACCAGCTCGTCCGCCTCGACCGGTCGCCGGTCGTCGCCCTGAACCGGGCGATCGCCGTGGCCGAGCTCGACGGGCCGGAGGTCGCGCTGGCCACCGTCGACCGGCTGGGCGACCGGCTGGATGGGTACCACCCCTTCCACGCGACCCGCGCCGACCTGCTGCGCCGGCTGGGCCGCAGCCGCGAGGCGCGGGACGCGTACGACCGGGCGATCGAGCTGGCCGGCAACGCCGCCGAGTCCGCCCACCTGACCCGCCGCCGCGACCAGCTGGCGCCCGCTACCGATGGCTGACCAGCGGCCCCGGCCGGAAGTCCACAAAGGCCGGTGCGTCGCCGAGACCGAGGCGCAGCGCGGCGTCCTGGAGGCCGCGCGTGGTGGCGGCCGCGTCCCAGCGTCCGGTGACGGCCCGGTGCTCGGCCGCCCGGACGGCGGCGACCAGCTCCGAGGTCGTGAACGCGCAGTGCCCGCGCCGGGCCACGAAGGCCTGCCGCAGCAACGGCCCGCGCGCCTGCTCGGCGTAGCGGTTCTCGAACTCCACGGGCGCCAGCTGGTCGTAGAGCGTGTGCAGGGTCAGCGTCGGCACGTCGAGCCGGCCGGTCAGCGTCGACGTGCGCCGTAGCGTGGCCAGCGCCGCCCGGTCCGCGCGGACCGAGGCGTGCCGGGTCAGCGAGGCCAGGTCGGCGCCCAGCGACAGGCCGGCGTCGCGGTACAGCGAGACCACGGTGGAGCGGTACGGCGATCGGGCCAGCAGCGCCGCGTAGTCCACGCCGGCGTTCCAGGAGGCGTTCCCGCCGGCGCTGAGCTCGATGTAGTAGCGGGACGGCATGATGAACGGCAGCGTGGCGACCAGCCAGTCGTACTGCGCCTGGGCGATCCCGGCCGCGTCGGACGGCGGCGTCGCCTGCCCCGCCGACCAGGTGGGCATGTTCAGCAGGGCGGTGCTGAGCGCGACCCGGGCCCGCCCGGCGGCGGAGGCGCGTGCCGCCGTGGCCGCCGCCGACAGCCGGCCGGCCGCCGCCGCGCCGTCGGCCGGGCTCGCGTAGCCGACCAGCCGCGCCGGCGCCCCGAGCAGCTCGGAGAGCGCGAACTCCCCGTCCAGCTGGTAGTTGTTCAGGTCGATCCCGCCGCCGAGCAGCCCGCACGTGGAGACGGCCGCGTCCAGCCGCCGCCCGGCCCGCTCGGCCTCCTGGGTGCTGACCAGGCCGCCCATCGAGGTGCCGAGCGCGATCGCGGTACGCGGCCGCCCCGCGACCCGGGTGACGGCGGCGAGCGTGGCGAACTGGTCCCGGGTCGCGCTCGCGAGGGCCCACAGCGACCCGTTCGGGTCGTAGGAGGAGCCGGCCAGCGCGTACCCGCGGTCGAGCAGGGCCTGCCGGGTCGCCTCGGACGGGGCGTCGGCGGCGGTGAGGGCGCCGAAGCCGTGGCTGTAGAGGATCAGGGTGCCGTGCCAGTCGCCGGGGACGTCGGCGATCCAGGTGGCGCCGTCGGCGAGGGTTCCGGTGTAGTGGGTGACGGCGGCGTCGGCGCGGGCCGGCGCTCCGATGCCGAGGGTGAGGACGAGCGGGACAGCGGCCAGAGCCGCCGCGCGACGGTGCATGACAACCTCCTGCGCAGGGTGGGGACGATCCCGTCCGGCACGAACAGCACGACCGCGATCAGCAGCAGCGCGTAGACGGCGTACGAGAGGACGGCCGGCGCGTAGCCGGGCATCCCGGGCCGGGTGCCGAGCGTGGTGAGCAGCTGGACGACGAGGGTGATGAGCGCGGCGCCGGCCAGGGCGCCGCCGATGCTGCCGAGCCCGCCGGCCACGGCCATCACCACGTACTCGATGGAGAGCAGCACCGGGAACGAGCCCGGCGCGAGATAGCCGAGATAGAACGCGTAGATGCCGCCGGCGAGGCCGGCGAAGGCGGCCGAGACGGCGAAGACCAGCAGCCGGTACGCGCCGACGGGCACCCCGCTGGCCTCGGCCGCCGTCTCCGCGCCGGCGAGCGCCCGCAGCCCCCGCCCGACCCGGGAGCGCACGAGGTTGCGGGCGACCAGCGAGACCAGCAGGACGCCGGCCGCCACCAGGACGAGGTAGTCGACGTCCCGGCCGAGCTCGAATCCGACGATCGACAGGTAGGGCACGCCCTGCAGGCCGATCGCGCCGCCGGCCCAGTCCCCGTCGCCGAGCACGGACAGCAGGATCAGCTGGAGCGCGAGCGTCGCGAACGCGAGCTGGTGCCCGCGCAGCCGCAGGATCGGGATGCCCACCACCACCGCGGCCAGCGCCGCCGCGACCGGCGCGAGGGCCAGCCCGGCGAGCGTCGGCACCCCGTGCAGGGCGAGCAGGCCCGCGGTGTAGGCCCCGATCGCGTAGAACGCGGCCTGCCCGAGGGAGACCTGGCCGGCCAGGCCCATCAGCAGCGACAGGCCGACGACGGCCATCGCCGCGAGGCCGAGCAGGATGAGGACGGTGAGGTTCATGCCGCCTCCACGACCTCGCGGCGGCCGGCCCGGACGATGAGCACGGCCAGCATCAGGATCAGGGCCACCTCGGTCGGGTACGACGTGCTGAGGTAGCCGGCGACCAGGGCCTGCGCCACGCCGAGCAGCAGCCCGCCGGCGAGCGTGAGCCCGGGCCGGGTGAGGTTGCCGAGGATCGCCGCCGCGAAGCCGCTCACCACCAGCGCCACGTCGCCGTCGAAGGAGACCTGCTGCACCGGCGTGATCAGCACGCCGGCCAGGCCGCCGAGGGCGCCGCCGACCGCGAACGCGAGCAGGCCCATCCGCACGACACCGATACCGGCCAGGCGGGCGGCGTACGGGTCGGCGGCGGTCGCGGTGAGCGCGCGGCCCAGATCGGTGCGGGCGAACAGCAGCGCCGTGCCGCCGAGCACCACCGCGGTCACCCCGGTGATGAGCAGGTAGTGCGCCTGGACCCGGCCGCCGAGGATGGTCACCGAGCCGGGCACGCCGCCGAAGCCGCGTGGCTGATCACCCCAGATCAGGATCTCGATGGCGTACGCGAGGACGCCGAGCCCGAGCGTGACGATCAGCGCCGACTGCGGTGTCGTCCCCGGCTTGCCGGTCGCGACGACGCCGGTGAGCAGCCCGGCCCCGGCGCCGAGCAGGACGGCCAGCCCCTCGGCGAGGCCGTGCGGGAGGCCGGCCGCGAGCAGCGTGGTGACGGTCAGCGCGGCGAGCACGGCGAAACTGCCCTGGGCGAAGTTGACGACTCGGGTCACGCGATAGATCACGACCAGGCCACTGCCGGTCAGCGCGTACGCGCACCCGATGCCCACCCCGGTGACCAGGTACTGCGCCAGCTCCCCCATCACGCCTCCAGGCCCAGGTAGGCGGCGGCCACCGCGGCGCTGCCGGCCAGCTCGGCGGACGGTCCCGCGGCCACCACCCGGCCCGCCTCGAGCACGTAGGCCCGGGCGCACAGGTCGAGCGCGAGCCGCGCGTTCTGCTCGATCAGCAGCACCGCGAGCCCGTCGGCGGCGTTGCGCTCGCGCAGATGCCCGGCCAGCGTCGCCACCACCTTCGGCGCGAGGCCCAGCGACATCTCGTCGATGACCAGCACGTCGGGCCGGGCCATCAGCGCCCGGCCGAGCGCGACCATCTGCTGCTCGCCGCCGGAGAGCCGCCCGGCCGGGCGCCGGCGCAGCGGCGTGAGCGACGGCAGCAGCGCGTAGATCGGGGCGGTGTCCCGGTCCCGGCGCCGCCACGCGCCGAGCCGCAGGTTGTCGTCGACGGTCAGCGGCGCGAACAACCGCCGCCCCTCGGGGACCACCGCGAGCCGCCCCCGCACCGAGACGTGGCCCGCCGCGGGCTTGCGCAGGCCCGCGATGGCGTCGACCAGAGTGGACTTGCCGGCGCCGTTCGGCCCGATCAGCGCGACCATCTCGCCGGCGCCGACGGTCAGGCCGACGCCGTCGAGGGCGGTGGCGGCGCCGTAGCGGACGGTCAGATCCCGTACCTCGATCATGCCGGGCCGCCCAGGTAGGCCGCGACGACCGCCGGATCGGCACGCACCTCGGCGAACGGGCCGGAGGCGATGACCCGGCCCAGGTCGAGGACGGTCACCCGGTCGGCGAGGCGGGCGACGAACGCGACGTCGTGCTCGACCAGCAGGATGGACAGCCCTTCGCCGCGCAGCCGCTCGATCAGGCCGGCCAGCGCCGACCGTTCCGGCCCGCGCAGCCCCGACGCCGGCTCGTCCAGCAACAGCAGCCGCGGCCGCCCGCACAGCGCCCGGGCCACCTGAAGCGCCCGCTGCTGCCCGAGCGGCAGCGCGCCGGCCGGCCGGGCGGCGAGGTCCGCGAGCCCGACCCGGTCCAGCGCCTCGCGCGCGAGGTCGCGGATCTCCCGCTCCTCGCGGCGGTGCCGGGGCAGCCGCAGCACGGCCGTGAGCGGCCCGGCCCGGGTGACCGCGTGCGCGCCGACCATCGCGTTCTCGGCGACGGTCATCCCGCGGAAGACCGGCGCGTCCTGGAACGCGATGGCGATGCCGCGCCGCGCCCGCCGGTGCGGGGGCAGCCGGTCGATCCGCTCCCCCGCGTAGGCGATCGTCCCGGCGCCCGCGACCAGCTGCCCGCCGATCAGCTTGAACAGGGTGGACTTGCCGGCGCCGTTCGGGCCGATGACGGCGTGCGTCTCGCCCGCGGCCACCGTCAGGTCGACGTCGCGCACCGCGTGCACGCCGCCGAACCGCCGGGTCGCCCCGCGCACGTCGAGCAGGGCGCTCACGTGGGCAGCTTTCCCTTGGCCCAGTCGGTCGCCTCGAACGTGCCGCCCTTCACCACGTTGATCGAGATGTAGTCGGCGGTCAGTCCCGCGTGGTCGGTCGCCGAGTACCGGTACGTGCCGTTCGGGGTGGTGAGCGTGACCCCCTCGAACGCCTGCCGGATCTTCGCCCGGTCGTCGCTGCCGGCCTTCCGCACGGCCTCGGCCAGCAGCTTCATTCCGGTGTAGCCGTCGGCCGCGAACTGCGGCGGCGGGTAGCCGTACTGCTGGGTGAAGGGCGTGGCGAGCTCGTCGATGGCGGTCTTCTGCGGGCCGGCCGGCAGCCCGGCGCCGACCACCGCGATCGAGCTGGCCACGAAGACGCCCTCGGCCGCCGGCCCGGTCGGCTTGAGCCACAGCGAGCTGGCCTGGGAGCCGGTGAACATCAGCGGCACACCGAGGCCGGCGCTCGCGTACTGCTTGGCGAGGGCGACGCCGGGTGGGCCGGTCGCCCACACGGTCAGCGCCTGGGCGCCGGAAGCCTTGACGTGGTTGAGCACGGCGCCGAACTCGGTGGTGGTGGTCTGGAACTCCTCGTCGGCGACCAGCGTGACGCCGTAGCGGCCGGCCTTGGCCCGCATCCCGGCGGTGCCGGCGTTGGCGTAGGAGCTGCGGCCGTCGTGGGCCACGGCGACCTTCGTGAAGCCCTGGTCCTGGTAGTACTGGAGGATCCGGTCGGCATAGGTGGCCGACGTCGCGGGGACCACGAAGACGTACGGATGAATGGGGTTGACCTGCTCGTCGGCGGGCGTGAGTGAGACGTACGGGATCTTCTCGCGGTCGACCTGGGGAATCGTGGCGAGCGCCGAGTTGGAGAACGGGGAGCCGATCACGGCGGTGACGCCGGCGCCCTTGAGGTCGTTGAAGGAGAGCACGGACTGCTCGGGCTGGCTCTTGTCGTCCCGCGTGATCAGCTCGATCTTGCGGTTGAGCAGGCCGCCGGCGGCGTTGATCTGCTGGACGGCGAGCTCGACGGCCTTCTTGTCCTCGGTGCCGAGCGGTGCGTAGTTGCCGGTCAGGGAGACGATCAGGCCGATCTTCAGGGTCTCGTCACGGTCGCCGCCGGATCCGCCGCACGCGGCGGGCAGGACCATCAGGCAGGCGGCCAGTACGGCCAGGGGACGTCGCATGAGTACCTCCGTGTACTCAGGAACGGGTGCCCCAAGTTAGGCGCGAATTTGACGCTGGTCAATAAACTGCACGACTTCGCCGCACATGCCGCCAACATCGCCGGTACTGTGCCGTCGTGGCACCATCACCACCCGGCTCGGCGATCATGCTGACGTTCCTCGGCGACCACGTGCTCGGCCGCGGCGTCTGCGTCTACTCCGGCAGCGTCATCGAGGTGCTCGGGCGGGCCGGCCTCTCCGAGGAGGCCACCCGCTCGACGCTGAGCCGGATGACCGGGCGCGGGCTGCTGCGGCGTCAGCGCCACGGGCGGCGCATGTACTTCGGGCTGACCGAGCGCTCGACCCGCATCCTGCGCGACGGCGCGGTGCGGCTGTGGGAGACCGGCGCCGTCAACACCGGCTGGGACGGCGCCTGGACCCTGCTCGCGTTCTCGCTGCCGGGCGAGCGTCAGCGGGAGCGGCACGACCTGCGCGCCCAGCTCGCGTGGGCCGGTTTCGGGCCGGTGCAGGGCGGCCTGTGGATCGCGCCCGGCGCGCCGGACGTCGGCCCGGTGCTGGCCGATCTCGGGCTGGGCGCGCACATCCGGGTCTTCCGGGCGACCGCCGACCCGTCCACCGACGTCACCGAGATGATCGCCGGGGCGTACGACCTGCCGGCGCTCGCCGCCCGCTACACCGATTTCCGGGCCCGCTGGCAGGCGTTCGCGCTGCCGCCGGCCGATCCGCTCGCCGCCAAGCTGGTCCTGGTGACCGACTGGCTGCAGATCATCCGGCGCGATCCCCGGCTGCCGGCGGCGCACCTGCCCGCGGACTGGCCCGCCGGCGCCGCGCAGGAGCTGTTCTACCGCCTGAACGCGGCGCTGTCGGCACCGGCCGCGGAGATCGCCGCCGGCCTGCTCGAAACGGTCCCGGCCACCGAGTAGGCCCCGGAAGCGGCTACCCCGCCCTGGACACGTCGAGCAAGATGGACCGCATGACTGCTGGTGACGCTCCCACCGTGCCCAACCCGCTGCAGCCCCTCGACGAGAGCTGGCAGCGCGGCCTCGCCATCGTGGCCCACCCCGACGACCTCGAGTTCGGCGCCGCCGCGGCGATCGCCCGCTGGACCGGCCAGGGCAAGGAGATCGTCTACGTGCTGCTCACCAGCGGCGAGGCCGGAATCGACGGCCTCGACCCGGCCGAGGCCGGCCCGCTCCGCGAGCAGGAGCAGCGCGCGTCGGCGGCGGTCGTCGGCGTCTCCGAGGTCGAGTTCCTGGGCCTGCCCGACGGCGTCCTCGAGTACGGCGTCCCGCTGCGCCGCGAGCTGAGCCGGGTGATCCGCACGCACCGGCCCGACGTCGTCATCACCGGCAACTTCCACGACAGCTGGGACGACGAAGGCAACGCCCTCAACATGTCCGACCACATCGTCACCGGCAAGGCCGTGCTCGACGCCGTCCGCGACGCCGCCAACCGCTGGGTATTCCGCGAGCAGATCGAGCAGGACGGCATCGAGAAGTGGGGCGGCGTCCGCGAGGTGTGGGCGGCCGGCTCGCCGCGCTCGAAGCACGCGGCCGACACGACCGACACGTTCGACCTGGGCGTCCGCTCGCTCGAGGCCCACGCGGCGTACCTGCGCGGCCTGGGCTCGGGCGACTTCGACCCGGAGGAGTTCCTCGAGGGCTTCTCCCGCCAGACCGGCGCCCGCCTCGGCACCAAGTACGCGGCGAGCTTCGAGGTCTTCCGGCTCGGCCTGTTCTGATCGGCCCGCTCACCGGGACGGGCCCGGGCGCTCCGAGAGGGCGCGTTCGTGCCGTCCGTAGCGCCCGCGCACCTCGCGCCGCACCTCCCGGACGCGCCGCACGTCGCGCTTCTGCGGATCGCCGGCGGCGACCGGTGACGGCGGCGCGGGCGGGTTCCACTCGACGCGCCAGCCGGGGCGCAGCACGGCCACGAGGTAGCCGGCGCTGCAGAACCACAGCGACGCGGTGAGGCCGGCGCCGGCCAGGATGGCGGCGCCGGCCAGCCCGCCGAACGGGATGCCGGACCAGGCCCAGGCCGTGATCAGCGTCTGCACCCGGCCGAGCAGCTCGGGTGGGATGCGTTCGTAGGTGAGCGTGCTGATGATCGGGTTGACCAGGCCCGAGCCGAGTCCGGCGACCGCGAAGACGATCAGGACGACGTCGGGCGGCAGGCCGGCGGCGAGCGCCACGATGCGGGAGACGCCGCTGATCACGAAGCCGATCAGGTAGGTGCTGCGGCGCGGCAGGCGGTGGCCGATCCAGGCGGCCAGCAGCGCGGTGCCGATCGACGCGGTCGCGAAGCCGCTGATCGCGAGGCCGACCAGGGCGGCGCCGTGGCCGGTGCCGCGGGCCCAGACCGGCAGCAGCACGGTCAGGAAGGCCTGGTCGGCGAAGTTGGTGACGACGATCATCGCGACGATGGCCCGCAGCGACATGTCGCCCCGCAGGAACTCCGCGCCGCGCCGCAGCCGGGTCAGGTAGGCGTCGCCGGTCGGCGTCCGATCGGCCGCCTCGGAGGCGACCGACGGCAAGATCACGGCGGCCACCAGCAGCGTCGCCACCGCCGACCACAGCGCGGCCGGCACGCCGTACGCGGCGATGAGCAGCCCGGCGAGGGCCGGCCCGGCCGCGGTGGCCGTCCGCTCGGCGGCCGTGGCGAGCCCGGCGCCGCGCTCGAGCGGCTGACCGGCCCGGGCCGTCGCCGCCGGCAGCAGCATGGCCTTGGCCGCGGTGGCCGGCCCGTCGGCCGCCCCGATGAGCGCGGCCACGCCCATGAGCAGCCACAGCGGCCGCTCACCGGGCAGCGCGAGGACCGCGATCGCGGCCGCCGAGGTGAGATCTCCGGCCGTGCTCACCCGCCGCGGCCGGACCCGGTCGAGGATCGGGCCGGTCAGCGCCTGGACCACGACGAACGGCAGGACCTGGCAGAACGCCACGAGCCCGGTCAGCGCCGGGCTGCCGGTCGCGGTCAGCACCAGCCAGGGCAGCGCGACCAGCAAGATCCGGTTGGCGGTGAGCGCGCCGGTCTGTGCGACCAGCAACCCATTGAGCGGTCGCCACGACACCAGCATCCCGGGCTGCTCCTATCGCCGCCGGTAAGGGTCCGAGTGGTGAAAGGCCGGGTACTGGCCGTCTATAGGGTCTACGGGTTTTGGGCAAGGTCGCGGCAGAGGAATTGGACAACTTGGCGACAGTCCTTCGCACCGTGATCAAGCCGATACGCTGCGTAGACATTTGGCCTCAAGATCGGGGCGAATTGACCTCCGTACGCATCGGCCCGCCCAGCCAGGCGGTCGCGTCGGTGAACGCGGCGACCAGATCGACATCGGTTCCGGCGTGGTCGGCGTAGATCCGGTGCACGTTGAGCACCACGCGCTCGGCGTCGGCCCAGCCCGCGAACTCCCCGAGATCGGCCCGCCGGGCGGCCTCGAGCGGCGGGAGGCCCCGCGCCAGGCCGTCCTCGCCGGCCGCCCGCACCAGGCGGTAGTAGCGGCGGTGCTCGTCGAAGGCCTTCCCGATGGCCGGACCGGTCAGCACCGGGCCGTGGCCGGGCACCACCACGGCCGGGTCGAGGGCGGCCAGCCAGTCGATCGCGGCCAGCGCGCCCGGCACCGAGCCCATGAACACCAGCGGGGTGAGCCCGGCGAAGACCAGGTCGCCGGAGAACAGCACGCGCTCGCCGGGCAACCAGGCGATCAGGTCGCCGGTGGTGTGCGCGGGACCGCCGGGGTGCATGATCTCGACCCGGCGGTCGCCGACGTGCACCGTCAGCCCCGCGGACGTCGTGACGTCGGGCAGGCGGCGGGTCACCGGGCCCCAGTCCGGCACGGGCTGCCAGAACGGCGGGCAGCCGTCGATGACCGGATCGACGCGCAGCCCCTCCCGCATCAGCGCATGCCCGATGATCACCGTCTGGGGCGGGAGCAGGCTGTTCCCGTACGTGTGATCGCCGTGCTGGTGTGTGTTGAGGGCAAGCCTGATCGGGACGTCACCGATCGCCTCGCGCGCGGCGGTCAGGAAACGCTCGGTGCGCCCGGCCGTCGCGCAGGTGTCGACGATCAGCGCGTCGTCGTCGCCGGCCACGACCCCGGCGTTGTTGAGCCACCAGGTGCCGTCGGGCCGCACCCAGGCGTGGATGCCGGGCCGGATCTCCTCGAGGGACGTCATGGCCCGAGGCTAGCGGCAACGGAAGGCTGCTCCCGGCGCACCCGGGCGGCAACGGGGCGCCCGTGTACTGATGCGATGCGGCAAACCCGGGGACTGACCGCCGATCCCGTTCTGCGTGTGCTGACGGCCGTCAGCCTGCTCCTCGTGCCCTGGTTCCTGTTCGGGCCGGGCGGCGAGGTCACCACCTGGGTCCTCCAGGCCGCCATCGACGTGGTCAACGTGGTGCTGGGCGTGCGCCTGTTCCGGTTGCGCGGCAACGTGCGGCACACCCGCCGTTTCTGGGGTGCGGTCACCGCCGCCATGGCCTGCAGCACGCTGGCCGACACGTACCAGACGATCGTGGTGATCGCCGGGCGCGCGACCGGGCAGACGAGCGTGGTGCAGTCCGGCCTGGTGGTGGCCGGCATGGTGGTCGTGGTCATCACCATGCTCTTCCACCCGCTCGGCGGCGCCGGGCGGCAGCGCCTGCGGATGTGGCTCGACGCCGCGACCGTGCTGACCGCGGTCGCCGTGTTCCTGTGGTACTTCCTGCTCGCCGGCCAGCTGCACGACGGCCGGGTCGCCGACCGGGCCGGCGCCGCGGCCACCGCGGGCGTGATGATGCTGGTGACGTTCGGCCTGATCAAGATGATCTTCAGCGCCGAGGCGCCCTTCCACCGCAGCGCCGGCATCGTCGGCGCGCTCGGCGTGACCGGCACCGCCGTCGCCGCCCCCGCCGCCGCCATGGTCACCGGCCACTCCGGCTCGGCCGTGATGTTCCTGGCCCAGCTGACCCCCTGCCTGCTCATCCCGATCAGCCTGCGCATGCAGGAGCTGCTCACCCGCCGCGACCTCGAGCGGCGGGTGACGGCCGCGCGTCAGGGTTTCTCCCGTCTGCCGTACGCGGCGGTGGCCGGCACCCAGATCCTGCTGGTGACCGCCCTCGCCGCCGTCGACCCCGACCTGCGCATCTGGGGTGTCGCGGTCGGCGTGCTGGTCAGCACCGGGCTCGTGCTGGTCCGCCAGCAGGCCGCGTTCCGCGACAACGAGCGCCTGGTGACCGAGCTGAGCGCGAGCCGCGAGTGGTTCAGCGCCCTGGTCCAGCAGGCGTCCGACCTCATCGTGGTGGTCGGCGCCGGCAACGTCGTGCAGTACGCGAGCCCGTCCGCCACCCGCGTGCTGGGCGTCTCGGCCGGCCTGTCCGCCGCCGACACCCTCGGCCCGCGCATCCACCCCGACGACCGGCCGATCTTCGGCGCCCTGAACGAGGGGCTCGCCGCGGACCGCACGGCCGAGACCGAGCTGCGGGTGGCCCGCGACGACGACACGTACCGCTGGCTGCACGTGGTCGGCACCGACCTGCGCGACAACCCGAACGTGCGGGGCGTCGTCTGGAACGCCCGCGACATCACCGACGCCCGCGAGCTGCAGGACGAGCTGCGGCACCAGGCCACGCACGACGTGCTGACCGGGCTCGCCAACCGGGTCCTGCTCCAGCAGAAGGTGCGCGAGGCCGCCCCCGAGCTGCCGATCAGCATGCTGCTCATCGACCTCGACGGCTTCAAGCAGGTCAACGACGGCCACGGCCACCACGCCGGCGACGAGGTGCTGATCACCGTGGCCCGCCGGGTCACGGCCCTGTTGGGCCGGGCCGGGACGATCGCCCGCCTGGGCGGCGACGAGTTCGCGGTGCTGCTGCCCGGCGCCGACCCGGCCCGCGCGGCGATGCTGGCGGAGCTGATCGCGGCCTCGATCGCCGAGCCGATCCCGGTCTTCGGCGCGGTCGTCACGGTGGGCGCGAGCGTGGGGGTGGCGGCCGGCACGCCCGCCGACGCGGACCGCCTGCTGCGCGACGCCGACGAGGCGATGTACCGAGCGAAGCAGTCCCGGCGGGCGGGGTCGCGTTAGGTTCTGTCTCTTGGATCAAGGGTTTGCCGTAGCGGGTGGCCGGTCGGGCCGGCTTTGGGATTGTCGTGGTGATGTGGTTTGTCCCGCAACGGCCGACGGTGGAGCTGTGAGGGTACGGCCGATCGCCGGTTGACGAGTTCGGACGCTTACACGCCCGGCCCGGGTGTGGCCACCGCACCTGGTTGCCGCGCCGCCGTTGGCCCACCCTCAACTGGGTGGGGACATCGTAAGCGCCGGCTACGACAACTTTCGCGGCTCATCCACAGGGCCTGCCAGCTGCCCGAATTTCGCAGGCGATCCACGGCACCGGCAGCGTCTCACTCCCCGGCCCGTCCCCTGGCCGGGTCGAGCCTGGCCACCCGACCCGACCCGGGCCCTTAGCCGCCCCGAGCCTGGCCACCCGACCCGACCCGGCCTTGGCCGCCCCTAGCCTGGCCGCCCGCCCCGACCCGGCCCTTAGCCGCTTCTGGCCGCCGCGCCCGCCGGGCCAACCGCCCGGCGCCGGGCGACTCGCCTCGGGCCGCTGCGGATCACCTCGGGCCGCTGCGGATCACCTCGGGCCGCTGCGGATCACCTCGGGCCCACCCTCAACTGGGTGGGGCACATCGTAAGCGCCGCCTACGACATTTCCCGCGGCTCATCCACAGGCCCGCCCAGGCCGAACACCCTGAGGAACCCCGTCAGCACCAGCAACCCCATCAGGCAAGCGACCACGAGCAGCCCGCCGAGCACTCCACTGACCATCGGCACGTCAATGCCACAGGCCCACGTGTCGTGGGTGGGGTTCGGGCACGGCGGCTCCATCGCGCCCACCGCCACACCCGCCACCGGGCAGAACACCGCAAACGCCAGCGCGCCCAGATAAAACCGCCACCCGATCCGACGGCCCATCACCCGCAGCGCGATCCAAACCAGCAGCACCAGGCCGGGCGCCGCCACGGCGAACGGGAACTCGGCGATCGGCACTACGGGCGGCGGAGCAGCGCGAGGCGGCCCAGGTCGATCTCCATGGCGCGGACCAGCTCGAAACCGGCGCCGGCGGCCTCGGCGACCAGGGCGGTCAGCGGGAGCGCGTAGGTCAGGCCCTGGGCGTGCGCGACCATGCGCGCCAGCGTGAACGGCGCCCGGTCCTCGCCGGGGGCCGGCTCGGCGTACAGCTGCTGCACCACCAGGAGGCCGCCCGGTCGCAGGCTGCGCCGGATCATCGCCAGCGTGGCGGGCCGGGTGTCGGTGGGGAAGAACGGCTGCGCCCAGAAGCAGGCGTCGAACGCGCCGGGCTCGTCGAAGTCGCGGGCGTCCATCACCCGGATGTCGACGCGGCCGGCCACGCCCAGCTCTCGCGCCCGGTCGGCGGCGACCGCGGCCACGGCGGGGATCAGCTCCAGGGTGGTCGCTCGCATGCGGGGCATCAGGCGGGCCGCGTTGAGGACGTAGCCGCCGACGCCGCTGCCGACGTCGAGCATGCGGCCCTCGGCGACGGCCTCGCGCACCTCGGGCACGGCCTCGTGGATGGCGGTCACCACGCGGCGGGCCGCCTCGCTCGGGTTCAGCGCGACCGAACGGCCGACCACCAGGCTGTCGCCGGCCGGCTGCGGGGCTGCTCCCGTGCGTACGACCTCGGACACCTGCCGTGCGAACAACGAAGCGCGAGAGATCTTCGCCGCCAGGTCCTGCACCGCCGCGGGCGAGAGGTCCGCCGCCAGGCGCGGCTCGAGCTGGAACTTGTCGCCGTCGCGCACCACGATGCCGTGCGCCTCGAACGCCGCCAGGACGTCGTCGGCGGGATGACCGGCGAACGCCGCGGTCTCGGTCACCGTGCGCGGCTCGGCCAGGAACGTCAGATAACCCCGCTCGAGCGCGGCCTCGAGCAGCGCCAGCGCCGCGGCGCCGCCTTCCCAGTCGGCCAGCGACTCCGAGACATTCATCGCTGCATCGTGCCATGCGATGTGGTGCTCCCTAACGGGAGATCAATTCGGCGCCGTACGCTCCGGCCAGGCCCCGGCTGACGACCAGATCGAGGGCCGCCGCCGCCTCCTGCGGGTCGCGCGGGACGCGCACCACCGCACCGCGCGCGGTGGCCAGGACCAGTCGTTCGGCCGCGACGAGCGGGACGTCAAGCGGGCCGGCGAAGACGACGCGCGGATGGACCGAGGTGGCGACGCGAGCGCAGGCCAGCAGAGGATCACGGCCGTCCTCGACCGGCCGGGGTGCGACGGTGAGGACCAGCGCGTCCATCCCGGCCGCGGCCCGGGCCACCGCCTCCCGGTCGCCGCCGCGCAGCACCAGCGCCCGGGTGCAGACGGCGCTGACCTCGGCGACACGATCGGGCGTGGTCGTCGTGCCGGTGACGTGGTGCCCGGCCGCCGACCAGCGTCGCGCCAGTTCGGTACCGACTTTCCCGCAACCGACGATCAGGAACCGCATGCGCACCTCGCGTTTTTGCGCACGCTACATGATGTTGGTCGGATCGGGAACGACGCTTAGACCGGAGCGCGCGACGATCTCCTGAAGCGCGGCGATGTGGTCGGCGAAGGCCCGCCGCCCGCCCTCGCTGAGCCGCGCGGTGGTGCGCGCCCGCTTGCCGATGAAGCTCTTGCGGATCTCCACGTAGCCGGCCTCTTCGAGGGTGGTGAGCTGTTTGGACAGCGCCGAGTCGGAGAGGCCCACGGTGTCGCGCAGGTACTTGAAGTCGGCCCACTCGGTGGCCGCCAGCAGGCTCACGATCGACAGCCGGGTCGGCGCGTGGATGAGCTCGTCGAAGCGCGGCCCGGTCATCGGTCACCGCCGAGCGGGCGCGACAGCATGACCCGGCGCAGGTAGGACATCAGCACCGGCCCGCCGAACGCCATGCCGGCCGCCACCGGCGCACAGGCGATGGTGGCGGGCCAGGGCGTGCCCGCGGCGTCGAGCGCCAGACCGAGCCCGACCCCGATGCCCACCAGCACGGTCGTGAACACCACGATGCTCAGGGCGCCGTGCAACCCGAGCAGCTGCGGGCGCACCTGCACCCGGACATGACGAACCAGGAGCAAGATCAAGCTCGACAGCCCGATCGCGTACGCCGCGGAGCCCGCCCCGACCAGGACGGCGCGCCGGCTCTCGATCGACGCCACGAACAGCAGCATGAGCGCGCCGATCGAGCCCCAGAACCAGCCCGGCACAAGGTTGGTGTCGACAACCTGCTCGCGCCGCGCACGAACCTCGGCCAGCGCAAGTTCGGCGTCGACGAGCGGAATCAGCGGGTCGCTCATGACTTCCCCCTCAGGCATGTACTTTCCTAGTTGGAAAGTGTAGGCCCATCAGGAAAGCCCAGGCAAGCCCCGTCGCCAATCAGTCCCTACTCAGTCCCTACTCAGTCCCCACCCCGTTACTGGGTGGGGGACAACATAGGCCCGCCCTACGACATTTTCGGCCGGCTATCCACAGCCGGGCCGCCCAGGAACGGGGCTGTCCACAACACGCCGCTGACGCATCATGGCTCGATGCGGACGCGTCTGATCTTTGTTCGGCACGGCGAATCGGTGCACGGCGTCGAAGACCTCGTCGGGGGTGCGGAAGGCTGCCGCGGCCTGACCGAGCGCGGCCACGACCAGGCACGCCGCCTGGCCGGCCGTCTCGCCGACGAACTCGAGAACCCCGCGGCCGTCTACTCCTCGACGAGGCGCCGGGCGGTCGAGACGGCCCGGCCGATCGCGGCGGCCTTCGGGGTCGAGACGGTCGAGGACTGTGGTCTCTGCACGTGGCACACGCCGGCCTACGCCGATGGCATGCCCAAGAACGAGTTCCTGGACCGGCACGCGGTCGAGGGCGGCGGTGTCTTCCGGCCGTTCCAGGACGGGAACGAGACCTGGGCCGAGCTCGTCGCCCGCAGTGGGCGCTCGATCATGGACATCGCGCATCGGCATCGGGGCTCCACCGTCGTGCTGGTCGGGCACAGCGAGACCGTCGATGCCTCGTTCCACGCGCTCGGCGGGCAGCCCCTCTACCGCGCCTTCGATCTGGTGGTGGCGCCGGCCTCGGTCACCGAATGGACTACCGCCGACGACCCGACCGCGATGCCCCCGGCCCGCTGGACCCTGCACCGATTCAGCGACACGACCCGATGAGAGGCGACACGACCCGATGAGAGGCGACACGGCCCGATGAGAGGCGACACGGCCGATGAGAGGCGACACGGCCGGTGAGAAGCGACACGACCGCTGAGACGAGCGTCCCTCCGCCGAACACGGCGCAACCCGCGCCGTAGTAGCGGGCATGAGACGTGCCCTCCGCAACCTGAACCGATCCGCCTGGCGAGCCCTCACCGCGATCGGCGCGGCCAGCTTCGACCTCTGGCCGCCGACCCCGGAGGAGACCGTGCGCGCCCGCTTCGACGACATCGTCCGGCGGGAGTGGGGGCCGGAGGCTACCGCCGGTCGTCCATGACCGGCTTGGTGATGGGCTCCTTGCTGGGCTTGTCGGTCTTCAGGAAGACCAGCACGAACACCACGGCCACCACGGCGAGCGGAATACCGGCGAAGAGCAGCACGCCCTCAACATCGTTCACCCGAGCAACGGTACGCCGGACGGGTACGCCGGCTGACGGGGCACGAGCGGAACGCGTGCCGGCAGCGCGCCGACCTCGGGGGACGGCGCCAGCGGGTGGGTCGCCGGTCGGATCGTGCCGTCGACGAAGATCGCGTACCAGAGGCAGAACATCGCCACGGTCCACACCTTGCGCGAGTTGTCGGCGCCCCCGGCGCGGTGCTCGGCCAGCAGGCGCTGGGCGTAGTCGAGGTCGAGCAGACCCCGCGCCCCCGAGCCCGCCATCAGGCCGGCCACCCAGTCGCCGATCCCGCCCTTGAGCCAGAGCCGGGTCGGCGTCGGGAAGCCCAGCTTGCGGTTCGACCGCACGGACTCGGGCACGATGCCCCGCATCGCCTCGCGCAGCGCGTGCTTGGTCGCCCGGCTGTGCGACGGCAGCTTGAGCTCGGTCGGCAGGCCGGCCGCCGCCGCGTAGACCACCGGGTCGAGGAACGGCGTGCGCAGCTCCAGCGAGTGCGCCATCGACATCCGGTCCGATTTGACCAAGATGTCCCCGGGCAACCACGTGTGCAGGTCGACGTACTGCATCGAGGCGACGTCATCGACATCGGCCGTCTCCGCGTACAGGTGCGAGGTGATCGCGGTGTGCGGGTCGGCGGTGAAGCGCATCAGCTCCGCCTTCTCGGCCGGCGAGAAGATGCGCGCGTTGCCGTAGTAGCGCTCCTCGATCGGGGTGGTGCCGCGCTCGAGGAAGCTGCGCCCGCGCATCCCCTCGGGCATCGCGTGCGCCACGCCGCGCAGGCCGCGCTTGAGCCCGGGGGTGAGCCGGTCGATGCGGGCCAGCGACATCGGCTCGCGGTAGATCGTGTAGCCGCCGAACAGCTCGTCCGAGCCCTCGCCCGACAGCGCCACGGTCACGTACCGGGAGGCCGTCTGGGCCAGGAAGTACAGCGGGATGAGCGACGGGTCGGCCAGCGGGTCGTCGAGCAGCTGGACGATCCGGGGCAGCTCGCGGATCACGTCGTCCTCGGTGACCACGGTGGGCGTGCAGCGTACGCCCAGTTGCTCGGCCGTGTTCTGCGCGATCTCGACCTCGGAGTAGCCGTCCTGCGCGAAGCCGGCGGTGAAGACGTGCAGGTCGGGCTTGACCTCGCGGGCCAGCGCGACGATCGACGACGAGTCGACGCCGCTGGACAGGAACGCGCCCACCGGGACGTCGGCGTGCATGTGCTTGCGCACGCTGTCGCGCAGGGCGTCCCGGATCGCGGCGTGCGCGTGCTCCGGCCGCATGCTCAGCGGGCGCAGCTGCGGGCGGAAGTACCGCTCGAGGCGCAGGCCGCCGCCGGGCGTCCAGGTCAGCCGGTGCCCGGGCGGGAGCCGCCGGACCTCGCGGTGCAGGGTCATCGGGTCGGGCACGTACTGGAACGTCAGGTAGTGCGCGAGGGCGTCGTGGTCGAGCGTGGCGCGGGAGGAGCCGCTGTACGGCAGCAGGGCCTTGCGCTCGCTGGCCAGGAACAGCCCGTCGACGGTCTCCAGGATGTAGAGCGGCTTGATCCCGAACGGGTCCCGCGCGGCGTGCACGGTGCCGGTCCAGCGGTCGTACGCGACGAAGGCGAACATGCCCCGCAGCCGCGGCAGCGCGCCCGGCCCCCAGTAGTGGAACGCCGCCGCCAGGACCTCGCTGTCGCCCTCGGTCGCGAACGTCGCGCCGTGGTCGCGGACCAGCTCCTCGCGGAGCTCCCGGTAGTTGTAGATCTCGCCGTTGAACACCAGCGTCCAGCGGTCGTTATAGGTCATGGGTTGGGCCGCGTGCTCACGGTCGACGATCGCCAGGCGCTTGAAGCCGAACGCCGCGCCATCGACGAACTCCACCCGGGTGTCGTCCGGCCCGCGGTGGTGCAGCGTCTCCAGCGCGGCGGCGAAGGCGGCGCTGGTCGCCGGGTCCGGCGCACCGGCGACCGGGCGGCTGCTGACGAACACGGTCAGCCCACACATGGCATCCCCCTGAAAAGTAGGTCGCCGGAAAGTTAAGGAGCCACCTGTGAAGAACTTGTGCGGAAGACGCCGAGATCCGTACGGCCGCGGGAATCCGATCCGAACTTCATCGGAATCGCACATTCCTTGGTCGTGCTAGCGATGCTCGGAAACAATCGCCGCGTGACCGCACGCATCCTCGTGGCCGACGACGACGCCAAACACGCCCAGCTCATCCGCCTGTATCTGGAACGTGAAGGCCATCAGGTCATCACCGTCAGTGACGGCCGGGCGGCCCTCGACGTCGCGCGCGCCCGCAAGCCCGACCTCGTCGTGCTCGACGTGATGATGCCCCTGGTCGACGGCCTCGACGTCTGCCGCATCCTGCGCGCCGAGTCGGACATCGCGATCCTCATGGTCACGGCCCGCTCGTCGGAGAACGACATGCTGCTCGGGCTCGACCTGGGCGCCGACGACTACATGGCCAAGCCGGTGAGCCCGCGCGAGCTGACCGCCCGGATCCGGGCGCTGCTGCGCCGGGTGGGGGCGGTGGGCGAGCCCGATTCGCTGGTACGGGTGGGCGACGTCGAGGTGGATCCGGACCGGTTCGAGGTACGCGTGCGCGGCGTCCCGGTCGTGCTGACGGCCAAGGAGTTCGCGATCCTCGAGCTGCTCTCGCGCGAGCCGGGACGGGTCTTCACCCGTACCCAGATCATCGACAAGGCGTTCGGCTTCGAGCAGGACATCTCCGAGCGCACGGTCGACGCCCACGTGGTGAACCTGCGCCGCAAGATCGAGGAGAACCCGGCCGAGCCCCGCTACGTGCAGACCGTCTACGGCCGCGGTTACCGGATGGCCGAGCAGTGAGTTTCCGCTTGCGGATCTTCCTGCTGGTCATGCTGGTCGCGGCGACGGCGATCGGGGCGACCGCGTGGCTCACCCTCAACCTGACCTCGCGCGAGGTGGCGCGGGCGCTCACCGCGCAGAGCCGGCACCGCGCCGAGATCATTGCGGAGATTCAGCGGTACGGGATTCTGCACGGCGCCTGGCCCGGCGTGAACCGCCTGATCGCCGGCCTGTCCGACCGCACCCACCTGCACATCCAGCTGCAGACCGAGAAGGGCACGGTGCTGGCCGACTCGGACACCGAGGCCACCCGGACGTCGGGCCCGGTGCAGGCCGTGGCGTACGACATCATGCCCGTCCCGACCCCGCAGATCCGGCCGGTCAACGCCGAGGCGCTGCTGCCGCCGGCGGTCTTCCCGAAGCTGCACCTGGTGCCCAAGACCCTGTTCGGACCGGACCCGACCGACGTGCTCGACGGCAGCCCGCCGGCGCTCGTGCTGCGGCAGGCCGCGCAGTACCGGGCGGCCACGATCCTGGTGCGCTGCCTCGAGGAGACCCGCGGCGACGCGCCCGTGCTGCCGAGCGACCGGGCGCCGTACGCGACCGCGGCCCAGCTGGCCGCCTCGCCCGAGTGCACGAGCCGGGCGACCGACTCCGTCCTCGGCGACCAGGCCTGGTTCGACCGCTACTGGTCGTACTACGCCAAGTGCGCCGAGGCGCGCGGCGACGGGCTCGGGCTGACCAGCAGCACCTGCCTCACCGGCGCGTTCACCGACGTGGTGCGGGCCGGCGGCGCGCCCGACCCGCTGCGGCTCTACCTGGGCAGCCGCAACACCGTCGAGATCAGCGACTTCGGGCAGCCGGCCATCGCCGGCGCGGTCGGGCTGCTGGTCGTCGCGCTGGCCGGCACGTTCTTCATCGCGCGGCAGGTGAGCCGCCCGGTGGGCCGGCTGACCGACGCGTCGCAGCAGGTCGCCGAGGGCCACCTGGACGTGCGGGTGCCGGCCGGCGGGGGCCGGGAGCTGAACCGGCTGGCGGCGTCGTTCAACGCGATGGCCGAGGCGGTGCAGCGCAGCGAGGAACGCCAGCGGCAGCTGGTCGCGGACGTGGCGCACGAGATGCGTACGCCGTTGTCGAATCTCCGCGGTTATCTGGAGGGCCTGTCCGAGGGGGTGATCGAGCCGAGCCGGGAGCTGTTCGCGTCCCTGCACGAGGAGACCATGCTCCAGCGCCGCATCCTCGACGACCTGCAGGTGCTGGCGATGGCCGAGGCCGGCGACCTGACCTACCGCCGGACCCCGACCGACCTGGCCGACCTGGCCGCGAACACCGCGACCGCTCATCGCGCGGTGGCCGCCGAGGCCGGCATCGACCTCGTCGTCGAGACGCCCGCCCCGGTCTGGGTCGAGGCCGACCAGGACCGCATCCGCCAGGTGCTGGGCAACCTGCTGACCAACGCGATCCGCTACACCGACCGGGACGGGCGGGTGCTGGTCACGGTGGCGGCCGAGAACGGCGAGGCGGTGCTGACCGTACGGGACACCGGGGTCGGCATCGCGGCCGGCGACCTGCCGCACGTCTTCGACCGGTTCTGGCGCGCCGATCCGGCCCGGCAGCGGGCGACCGGCGGCACCGGCCTGGGGCTGACCATCGCGTACCGGATCATCGCCGACCACGGCGGCCGGATCGAGGTCGCCAGCCTGCGCCACATGGGCACCGTCTTCACCGTCTTCCTGCCGCTGATGCGCCCGCCCGTCGCGTAGCACGACTACCGATCCGCCGGAAAGGTTGTCCGCGAATCCGGGCGGGGGCACCGGACCCGTTCTCCAGGGTCGGACACCGGCTCGCGCCGGCCCGGTGGTGCCGCAACGTGGCACGGATGAACGCCACCACCCTCGACGTCCACGACCGGCTGAGCGATCTGCACGCGACGTACGCGATGCCGCTGCTGGGCTACCTCTCCGGCTTCACCGGCGGCAGCCGGCACGGCGCCGAGGACCTGCTCCAGGAGACGATGATCCGGGCGTGGCGGCACCTCGAGAACATGCCGGCCGAGCCTGACGGAACCCGCCGCTGGCTGTTCGCGGTCGCCCGCAACGTGGCCATCGACGCGATCCGCCGCAAGCGCTCGCGGCCGGCCGAGGTCGACCTGCCGGACACCGACGCGGTGCCCGACCGCGACGCCGACAGCACCCCGGAGACCGTGCTGGCGGTCGACGCGATGCGGTCCGCCATCGGCGCGCTGAGCGCCCAGCACCGGCTGATCCTGTCCGAGATCTACCTGCGCGGCCGCACCCTGGACGAGGCCGCCACCCAGCTCGGCCTCCCGATCGGGACGGTCAAGTCCCGCATCCACTACGCCCTGCGCTCGCTGCGCCTGGCCGTCACCGGCCGTCCCGAGCCGGCGGCCGCCCGCCGGTCGAAGGCAGCCCCGCGACCCGCCGCATGAGCCCCTCCACGCCCGGCAGGTCGGGCGTCGCCAGGTGCTGGAGCAGGTGCCGCCGGACGCTGCCGGCGTAGGTCTCCGCCCGGGCCCGCAGCGCCGCCCGCCCGTCGGCGGTCAGCATCGCGTGCCAGCCGCGGCCGTCGGTCAGGGCCGGCTCGCGGCGCACGAACCCCTGCGCCTCCAGCTTCTCCACCAGCCGGCTCGCGCCGCTCACCGACAGGTTGCAGGAGCTCGCCAGGTCGCTCATCCGCAGCCGCGTGCCGGGCGCCCCGGCCAGCCGGGTCAGGACGATGTACTCGGTGAGCGTCTGGCGGTGCCCGCCCATCAGGTCGGCCTCGATCCCGCGCTGCACCACCACGGCGGCGCGCAGGAACGCGTCGGCGACGTCGTGCTCGGCGGCGGAGAGCGGCTCGGTCGTGTCCACACTCCCCAAGACGTACCGGGAGCGGCAAAGTTCGGCGTCAGGCCGGCCCGGCGATGACCGATGCCAGCTCGCGCCGGGACGAGATGCCGAGCTTCGTGAAGATCTTCCGGAGGTGCCACTCGACGGTTCGCGGGCTCAGGAACATCGCCGCCGCGATCTCGGCGTTCGACTGCCCGGCCACCCCGAGCCGGGCGATCTGCGACTCCTGCGCGGTGAGCTCGGACCGGGGACCCGGAACCGGCCGGTTGACCAGCTCGCCGGCCGCCGCGAGCTCCCGTTCGGCGCGGCCGGCAAAGGCACAACAGCCCATCTGCCCGTACGCCGTGAAGGCCGCCCGCAGCTGGACGCGGGCCTCCGAGCGCCGGTTCTCCCGCCGCAGCCACTCCCCGTAGAGCAGCCGGGCGCGCGCGATCAGCTGCCCGATCCCGCTCGCCGTGAGCCGCCGCACCGCCTCCTCGTACCGCGCCTCCGCCTCGTCGGGCGGCGCGACCAAGGCGTCGGCCAGCGCCAGCGCCCCGAGCGCCCAGTCGGTGCCGGCCGGACCGGCCCGCGCCGCCAGCCGGTCGCGCGCCTGGACGGCGACGGCCGGCTCGCCCGATCGCGCGGCGGCCTCGACGAGCTCGAGCAGCGTCCACGAGTGGTAGCCGGGATCGGGGTGCTCGGCCGCGGACGCGGCGGCGGCGAGCGCGGCCGGATAGTTGCCGAGTCCGTTGTGGAGCACGGCCTCGGCATAGCCGGCGATCCCGAGCAGCCGGCCGTCGCCGCGCGCCCGGGCGTCCCGGGCCGCGTCCTCGATCGGCCCGAGCGCGGCCTCCTCGTCGCCCCGGAACGCGGCCAGCAGCAAGGCGATCGACGGGTCGTACGCGAGCCCGGTGGCCGCCGCGACGGCCCGGCCCTCGTCCAGCGGCCCGGCCACGTCGGCGAGCCGTCCCGCGTACAACCGGTCGGCCGCCCGCAGGTTCAGCGCGGCCGGCAGCCAGGCGCGCGCCCCGAGGTCGCGGGCGGCGCCGGCGGCCCGATCGGCGAGGCGCCGGGCGGTGCGGTCGTCGAACAGGTCCAGCGCGAACGCCGCCGCCGGCCACAGCAGGTCCTCGTCGGCGGTCATCGCGTCCAGCGCCCGCCGCAGCGGTGCGGCCGCCGCCGCGTACCCGTCGAGAATGTAGGTGGTCATCCCGGTGAGCAGAAGGCCCCGGGCGTCGTCTGCCGGCGGCAGTCGGCGGGCCGCCGACGCCGCCCGGCGCAACGCGTCGCCGCCGAGCCGGCCCGCCCGCAGGGCCGCGCCGATCGCGTGGAGGCAGGCGTCCCGGGCGGCCGCCGCATCGAGGGGTTCCAGCTCGGCGGCGGCCTCGAGCAAGAGCGGGATCGCGGCGCCGCCGGGGTTGACGGCCACGGCGATCGCGCCGCGCAGCGCCGAGATCTCGGCCCGGCGCACGGGATCCGCCGTCTCCAGCTCGGCCGCCGCGGCCAGGGCGGCGGCCCGGGCGGGGGCGCCGGCGTCGAGCTGCGCCCGGGCGGCCGCCGGCAGCAGCCGGGACCGGCGACGCGTGTCCCCGGTCAGCTCGGCCGCCCGTTCGAGGAACGCCGCGGCCGCCGCCCGGCCGCCGCGCTCCTGGGCCCGGCCCGCGGTGCGTTCGAGCTCGGCCGACACCTCCTCGTCCACGCCGACGGCCGCGGCCGCCAGGTGCCAGGCCCGCCGGTCCGGGTCGCTCCGGGGGTCGAGGGCGGCGGCGAACGCCCGGTGCACGGATCGCAGCTCGGCCACCGAGCCGGCGCGCCAGGCGGCCCAGCGGGCCAGGGGGTGGCGGAACCGCACTCGCAGCGCCACCTCGACCAGTCCCGGGATCTCGGCGGCCAGGGCGGCGGTGGGCTCGACCTCCAGCAGCTCCATGACCCGCCACAGCAGCGCGATGTCGCCGACCGGCTCGACGGCGGCGGCGAGCAGGAACGTACGGGTGGCGGCCGGAAGCGCGGCGATGCGGCGCCGGAAGTCGTCCTCGGCGCGCGAGGGAGGCGGCGCCGCGTCGCGGTGGGCGAGGCCGAAGGCGAGCTCGGCCGGCGACAGGGCGCGCGGCAGCTCGACGAGCGCGAGCGGATTGCCCCGCGTCTCGGCGACGATCCGGTCGCGCACCCGCGGGTCGACCGGGCCCGGCAGCACCGAGTCGAGCAGCGCCCGCGCGTCGGCGTCGGGCAGGCCGCCCAGCCGCACCTCGGGCACGTCGCCGAACACGCCGTCGGCGTCCGGCGAGCGGGCCGCCAGGATCAGGGCGACCGACGGGGCCTGGAGGCGGCGGGCGACGAAGCACAGGACGGTCCCGGACACCGGGTCGAGCCACTGGGCGTCGTCGATCAGGCAGACGAGCGGCCGTTCCGCGGCGGCCTCGGCGAACAGCCCGAGCACGGCCAGGCCGACCAGCATCGTCTCCGGCGGGTCGCCCGCGCTCAGCCCGAACGCGGCGGCCAGCGCGTCCCGCTGCGGCCCCGGCAGGCAGTGCAGGTGCCCGAGCAGCGGGGCACAGAGCTGATGCAGGCCCGCGTACGCCATCCCCGACTCCGGCTCGGCGCCGGCCGCCCGCACGACGTGTGCCCGCTCGGACCGTTCCGCGAGCCAGTCGAGCAGCGTGGTCTTGCCGGTCCCCGCGTCGCCGCGCACGACCAGCGCCACGCTGCGGCCGGCCCGCAGCTCGCCCGGGACGCGGTCGAGGGTGGCCCGCTCCGCGTGGCGGTCCAGCAGATCCGCTCTCACCCGGTCCTCATCACGCGCCGTACTTGTCGTACGCGACGGTCCAGTCCCCCAGGCCGTCCCACACCGGCAGGCTCTTGGGACTGTGCGTCACCTCGACCACGTCGCCGACCATGAAGTTCCGGTAGACCCACTGGGCGTCGGCCGGGCTCAGGTTGATGCAGCCGTGCGACGCGTTCGCCTGGCCCAGCTGGTGGTTCCAGGGCGCCGAGTGCAGGAACTCCCCCGAGTACGAGATGCGGGTGCAGAACTCGACGTCGTCCGGCTCGTAGTAGAACGGGTTGTGCGGGTCGGTGATGCCGTAGCTGGCCGAGCTCATGCTGTGCGTCCGCTCCTTGGACAGCACCACGTGCGCGCCGCCCTGCGTCCAGAAATGGATCTTCTCGCCGTTCGCGATCGTCGTGTAGCCGCCCCGCCCGTTGCTGCACGCCATGTCCCGCACCATCGTGCCGTCGACGTAGACCTTGGTCCGGTGCGTGGCGTTGTCGCTGACGGCGACCAGCGCCCGCCCGATGGTGAAATGCGTCGAGGCGTTCGCCCCGCCGTACACGCCCTTGCCCAGATCCACCCCGAGGGCGTCGACGCTGACCCGGATCTTCGTGCCCTTGGCCCAGTACTTCTTCGGCCGCCAGTGCACGATCGACTTGCTGACCCAGAAGAACTTGCCGTCCACGGCCGGCGTCGTCACGACCGTGATCGCCTTCTCGGCCGCGGCCCGGTCCGAGACCGCCGCACCGAAAGCGACGATGACCGGCTGCCCCACCCCGTAGGTGCCGCCGGTGTCGAGAACCGAAAGCCCGTTGGCCTGGAACGTGATGCCGGCGACCGAGGCGGGTTCGACCGTACTGAAGGTGGCGGTCTTCTCGACGCTCGCCCCGCCGCCGTCGACCACTTCGGCGGTGACCTTGTAGGTCTTGCCGTAGGACAGGTTCCCGGTCGAGCGCCAGGTCACCCCGTCGGCCTGCACCGCGCCGCCCAGCTTCTTGCCGCCCGCGACCACCGAGACGGCCTTGAGCGTGCCCCCCGCGACGGCCACGACGACCGGCTCCCCCGGCGACACGTCCTTGGCCCCCGCCGCCGGCGTGACGGTCACCTGGACCGCCGCGGCCGGCCCCTCCGAGGGCCCGTCCGAGGGCGCGTGCCAGGTCCCGGCCACGGTGTTGATCTCGGTCCCGGCGCCGCCGCCCGCTTTCCCGGCCGACGAGCAGCCGGCGGCGGCGAGCCCGGCGGCCGCCCCCAGCGTGCCGAGAAGAAGCGTGCGTCGGGAGGCCCGGAGCCCGGGCCGAAAGGTCGCCATACCCTGCAAGACCCCCGCCCCGAGGCAAAGGTTGTCAGCGGTTCCGATCTTTCTGGCGCCGAACAACCACACCGACGACCTCGCGACGATCGGGCCCGTTCGGAATCTCCGAGGCTGCTCCAGCGAAACGACAGAGCCACCCAGGATGCGACGTTCACCCCACCTGCGGTCGAGCCCGCTGCCCCACCACCCACACACGCGGTTCGCGCCGGGGCCCTGAAGCCGTGAGGTCCTGTCCCGCCGTCGGTTCGAGTCGCCCTCGGCCTGGCGGCGAGCGTCGTTCGCAGGGTCACGCCAGCTGGCGCGGGGCAAGAGGCATTCGTTGGTCTGCTCGGCCAGCACCGCGCCGACGAGGCGGATGATCGCGGGGCGGTTGGGAAGATCCCGACGACGTCGGTGCGGCGGCGGATCTCTTTGTTCAGCCGTTCCTGTGGGTTGTTCGAGCGGATCTGTCTCCAGAGCTCGGTCGGGAACGCGGTGAACGCGGGGATGTCGTCACGGGCGTCGTCGAGGTGTTCGGCGGCATCGGGGAATCGTTCGCCGATGCCGGGCACGCGGATGAAAGGGGCTTTGACGGCGTCGGTGCCGGGCTGGTCGAAGATCGCGCGGACCAGGCCGCGGTGGGCATCGGAAATCAGGAGGCGGACCCCGGACAGACCCCGGGCCGTCAAGGACCTGAGGAAGGCGAGCAGCCCGCGCTGTCCTCATCGCTGGAGATCCCCAGACCCCATACTTGCCGGCTGCCGTCAGCAATGACGCCGACCGCGACCTGGGCGTGCACGTTGATCGTGCGGCCGTGTTCGCGGACCTTGATGACCAGCGCCGCGCAGATAGCTGGTGGCACCGCACAGGGCTCGCCGATTCCAGACGCTCGCGCAGCAGCCCGGCAACGTTCAAACTCGGTTCGGCGGCCATCGCACACCAACTCGGTGGACGGGGCCTTCGCGCGCGCCGCCATCCTGCTCGGTGCGTGGTGACGGCCGGAGAGGGCACCTGCCGGCGTCGGCGACAGGCGTGCGCGATCCCTGGGGCCGGGTGGCCTGGACGGCATCGCTGCGGCCCGCGAGGGCGACTTCCGCGGGACGACGTTCATCCGGCCGGGACCGACGTCCGGCCGCCAGGGCCCTGAAGCCTTAAGGCCCCCATCCCGCCGTCGGTTCGAGTCGCCCTCGGCCTGGCGGCGAGCGTCGTTCGCGCGAACCGCCAGCCTGCTCGGTGCGTGGTGACCGCCACTGCCGGCGGGGCGGCGTTCCATGGCATCGACGGCCGGGCTCCGGAAATCGTCCGGGCGTTCGAGGACCCCCAGAATCATCGCGATGCGGGTCTGCGCCTGCAGCGGGATGAACGTCAGGGATTCCTAGAGCGCGGGCCGATCCGTCATCGCCGGGTCGGGGTGGCCGGGCGTGATCTCGCGGGTCAACCGCAAATGGTTCGTGGCCGCCAGGTTGGTCAACAAGCGGACGGCCGCGCCGTCGGCGGGGCCGGACAAGGTCACCGAGCGGAGCTTCGGGTTGCGCGGGTGGGACGGCAAGTTCCGGGCCACGCGCACGTACTGCGACAACGCCGCGAACGACAGCCCGCCCTCGAAGTGGTCCGGCAGGATGCGGTTCCCATACAGGACCGTCAGTGGCTTGACCGCCCGGCCGAACGCCGCCGGGGCGTAGGTCGGGGATACGGCGACCAGGTGGGCGACGGCGTCGGGGCGGCGCTCGGCGAGCCAGGTCGCCAGCACCGCGCCGTCCGCGGCGCCCACCACGCCTACGTCGGCGCCCAGGCCGGTCGTGGTGTTCAGGGCCTCCTCGGCGTACGAGACCAGCTCGTCGGCGCGCACCCGGGCGTGCCGCCGGGGTGATGTCAGGCCGTGCTCGGGGGCTCGCGGCACGTACACGTTGTAGCCGGCCGCGTAGTAGGTCTGGGCCAGGCCGGCGAGCTCGGCGGGACAGGCGGCGTAGCCGTGCAGCATGAGCACCGCCTTGGCCGTGCGCCGCGGGTGCAGCAACGCCCGGGTGCGGCAGCCGGGCGTCACGTCCTCGTTGCGGGCGTCGCCGTCGGCGGCGCCCACCGCGCGGGAGCGGGCGGCGGCGAACGTCAGCGTCGCGGGGGTGCCGTGGGCGAGGCGGGCGCTGTGCAGCGGCCACGCGTACACCGCGGCGATCGCCACCAGCAGCAGGGCGACCGGCTCGCCTGCGAACCAGGCCAGGCGACGGAGAAAGTTGCGCACGACATCACGACGGTTGCCGGGCGGGATTTGTTCAGTCAATCGCGCGAAGTCGAGCGAGAACCGGCCGGGCGGACGCGATTCCCGGTCCGAGCGGGCGGAAACGCTCACCTTTCGCCGGGGGCGGCCGAACGTGAGCCCTTGACCTGTGGTCGCGGTCACGGGCCGAACCCTCAAGTGGCGCCGCCCCTCGCCGATCCTGGTCACCGACCCCTGGCCCGTCCAAAAAACGCAGGACTCGAAAGGTCACCAGTGCGCCTCCCCCCAAGCGTCACACTCGGCATGGCCGCGGCCGTGCTCTGCGGCAGTCTCAGCGGCTGCGGCAGCCTCAAGGAGATAACCAGCAGCAGCAAGCCCCTGATCGGCAAGACCGCGACGACGAGCCCCACGGCGTCGCCCTCGCCGACGGCATCCCCGAGTGCCGAGGCCGTCGCGGCCAAGCTGCCCGTCCGCCCCAGCGGGCCGCTGGACACCGGCTCGGTCGTCCACCGCGTCAAGCAGGGCAGCTTCACCGTCCAGCTGACCTACTGGACGTCCGACAACGCCAAGCTCTACACGGCCGAGTCGCTCAAGACCCTCAACGTCGCCGCCCACATCGAGGACGCCGACAGCACCCACCGGGTCACCATCAGCACGTTCCAGGTGACCCAGGACGACGGCACCAAGCGCGCCGTGGTCAGCACCGACAACGGCAAGTTCGACATCACCCCGCCGTATCCCTACAACACCGTCGTCACGGTGCCGGCGGCGACCACGGGAGCAACGACGCTCACGCTGACGGTCCGGATCGATCTGCTCGTCGAGACGGCGCCGGCGTCGAACAGCTACTACCGCTCCACCGCCCTCGACACTCTGACGTTGCCGCTGCTCACGAATGGTGCCGCCGAATGACCGACCACAGTCCCGGCCTGCGCCGGGTGACCGACCGCCAGATCCTGCTGCCGCGCAGCGCGAAGGCGGGACCGCTGGCGCTGCCGCCGGCGCCCCCGATGCTGGCCGAGCTCGAGGCGGTCGAGGCGGTCTCCGGCGAGATCGCGGCCGGCCCGGCCGGCGCCACCCCCCGCCACGCCACGATCAGCTGCATCATCCCCTGCTACAACGAGCAGGACACGATCGCCGACGTCCTGAAGAGCATCCTCGCGCAGACCCGGCTGCCGGACGTCATCCACGTCATCATCAACAACACCGACGACGACACCCCCGAGATCGCCCGCGGCTTCCAGGGCCGGCACAGCCGGATGGTGAAGGGCGAGGAGTTCGTCACCGTCGTCCAGGTCCACGACATGGGCTCGAACCCCGACAAGAAGGTCGGCGCGCTCAACTACGGCTACTTCCTGTCGCGCGGCTTCGACTACATCCTCGGCGTGGACGGCGACACCACCCTGGCCCGCGACTGCGTCGAGCGGCTCGAGCTGGAGATGACCGACGACCCGCGCATCGGCGGCCTCAGCGCCATCTACAGCTTCGACAAGAGCCGCTACAAGGGCCTCATGGCGCGCTTCCTGGTGGCCGGCCAGCGGGCGCAGTTCGCCGCGTTCAACATGGACAACCTGTTGCGCGGCCGCAACATGGCCGTGCTCGGTGGCCAGTGCAGCCTGTTCAGCGTACGGGCGCTGGAAATGGTCATGATCCGCCACCACCAGCAGGCGCCGTGGGTCCGCGACAGCGAGGTCGAGGACAGCAAGCTCTCGCTGCAGATCAAGGACGCCGGCTTCAGCACGAAGATCAGCGCCTCGGCGCGCGCCTGGGTCGGCCCGATGACGAACCTGCGGGCGCTGCACGGCCAGCAGGTCAAGTGGAACTTCGGCGCCATCGACCTGTTCTGGCCGGGCCAGCGCGGCGACAACAAGGGCCAGCCGCTCCACCCCAACCTGCGGCTGCGGTGGTACGAGAACATCTCGATGCTGTTCAACCTGTCCTCGCGGATCGGCTTCATCCTGCTGCTGGTCGCGGCGCTGTCGATCCACGCGTTCGTCTTCAACCCGATCTGGCTCATCCCGCCGGCCATCGCGGCGCTGCTCAACCTGCGCCTGGCGCTGGCCATGAAGGACAAGAGCGCGTCCGACCTGGTGTACGCGTTGATGATCGTCCCGGCCGAGCTCTACATGTGGATCCGGATGGGGCACTTCGTCTCCGCCTGGACGCAGTTCCTGGCCCAGACCGACAAGGACAACTGGGCCGCGCAGGCCAACGCCGAGAAGGGCAAGGGCTCGGCCTACATCATGCCGCTGGTCGTGCTGCTCGCCATCCTCGGCGGCGCGATCTATGCCTGGAGCCAGCAGAGCGTCGCGGTGCAGTCGGCGATCCTGTCGCTGGGCTGGCCGGTGCTCTACCTCGCCACCATCGCGCAGACCGTCTTCATGCTGCGCAAGCTGGTCCGCCGGCACCGCGGCTTCGCGGTCTGACCGACCCCAGGGATGCCCGGCCGATCGCGGCCGGGCATCCCTTTTGCCCTTGACCGTAGACCGAACGTTCTATCTAATGGGTAGACCAATCGTTCTACACATGGGGGACGTCATGATCCTGCGCGACGCGGATGCCCTGGCCGAGCACTACATCGGCATGTGGGTGGAGCCCGACGCCGCCCGGCGCCGCACGACCATCGAGGAGCTGTGGGCGCCCGGCGGCGCGCATCTGCTGGAACCGCCGGACGTGGCCCGGGCCGAGGCCGACCGGCTCGGCGTCACCGGCGCGTTCGAGGCGGTCGGGCACGACGCCATCGAGCGGCGGGTGACGACGGCGTACGACGATTTCGTCGCCGGGCAGAAGTTCACGTTCCGCCTCGGCGGCAAGGCCCACCGCCTGCGCGACACCGTCATGTTCCGCTGGGAGTCGGTGGCCGGCGGCGAGGTGGTCGGCGGCGGCGTGGAGTTCCTCGTCCTCGACGCCGACGGCCGGATCGCCGTCGACCACATGTTCCCGGGCTGAGCCGGCCCGGCGCTCAGGGCACGCCGAAGAAGCGGTCGTACCAGGTCATCTCCACGTCCGGGTCGGCGTTCGCACCGTCGTAGGGCGCATCGAGCAGTTCCCGCGGGACGGTCCGGAAGGGAACGGCGGCGACCGCGTGCTCGATCCGGGCGGCGTCGTCCGGGTGCGCCGGGGGCACATCAAGACCTCCGAGCACGCCGTACGTCGCCAGATCGCCGAAGTTGCTGACCACCACGTCGATCCCGAACCGTTCCCGGGACCGCTTGGCGCGGGTGGTGGTGAACCGCGCCGGGATCTCGATCCGCCCGAAGGCGGCGGAGTCCTGCTCGGGGCCGCGGCCGGCGGCGAGTGAGCGGCGGTAGGCGGCACTCAGCCGGGCGGCCAGCCGATCGAAGCGTTCCTGCGCGCGGGCGCGGTCGAAGCCGTGCGGCACCTCCCAGCCGACCCACTCGCCCCGTCCGACCGGCGCGTCCAGGCCCCGCATCACGGCGAGCCAGTCGATGTCCGGGTCGGCCGCGGGGCGGGTGGGGACGGGCACGTCGGCGAATTGCTCCCGATCGGCGACATCCCGGACGCGTACGAAATCTGCGTATTCCGCACCCGCCAAGCCGGCGCCGACCCACCTTCCGGCCGACGCACCGGCCGTCTCCTCGGCCAGCCGGACGGCCGCCTCCGGGCCGTCCACGACGCCCAGCTCGCGTCCCTCGCCCACGTAGGCCCGGGGCGCCGGATCGAGCGAGGGCAGCGCGGTCAGGTCGCGGATCCGGTCGTCGTCGCGATCGGGCGCGGTGTGCAGCGAGACGCGGAACCGGCGCTCGCAGGGGCGGATCGCCACCCAGCGCACGGCGCGTGTGCCGCCGACGACGACGCCGCCCAGGAACTGCTCGATGTCGTCGCCGCGCCTCAGCGCACCGATGGCTGCCGATCGATCGAGAGGGGCCACCGGGCGAGCGTACGCGTCCTTGATCACATCGGTGAGCCCGCCGCCGGGCCGGTTTGCCGAGGCGGTGCTGGGTTTCGCTAGTCCGTCGCCTTCGCCGCTCGCTCGACGATCCGGGTCACCGACTTCGGGTCGCTGATCAGGCCGAGGTGGCCGGCCTTGAAGTAGGAGATGTCGGAGCCGGCGCGCTCGGCCATCGACCGCTCCGCGGACGGCGGGATGATCCGGTCCTGGGTACCGATCAGGTACCAGGACGGGATGCTCTTCCAGGCGGGCGCGCCGGACGGCTCGCTCAGCGCGCCGATGGTGGCCGGCCGCTGGGTGGCGGCGAGAATGCGCGCGTCGCGGGCCGAGATCCCGTTGGCGAAGTCGGTCAGGAACGTCGGCGTCTTCAGGTAGAGGTCGGTGGCCGGCGTCGGCGGCAGCGTCGGCGGGATCAGCGTGAACACGGTCGTCGGGTCGGCGACCGACAGCGCCGAGTCGGGCCCGGCCAGCGGCGTCACGGCTTCCCCCGCGGCGGGCGCGAACGCGTCGATGTAGACGAGCGCCCGCACGTTGCCGAGCCCGGTGGCCGCGTTGGTGATGACGGCGCCGCCGTACGAGTGCCCGACCAGAATGACCGGCCCCGGCAGCGTCGCGAGGTAGGCCCGCACGTTGGCCGCGTCCCCCGACAGCGACCGCAGGTTGTTGGGCACCGCCGCGACCGGGTAGCCGTCGTCCTGCAGTTGCCGGACGACCCCGTTCCACCCCGAGGCGTCCGCCCAGGCGCCGTGCACGAGCACCACGGTCGGCTTGCTCCCATGACGATCGCCGGCAAAGGTGGCCGGCGCCCGCACGACCCCGAGAGCGGTGACCGCCAGCGCGACGGCGGCCGCGGCCGCAAGGCGGCGCTTCCACGAACGAGACATGGTGAATCAGCTCCTTTTCGCTGTGTGACGTGTTCGCTGGGCTCGACCACACAGCGCCCGCGGACGTGACACCGGGACCGCCCTGACCCGCAGAACGTGACCGGGGACACACCGGCGCCGACCCAGGCGACCGTGTGGACCCGCCTGCCATCTCTCCGGACGGGCTCGGAAGAGCCCCGAACTCACGAACGACGCCAACTACAGCAACTCACTGGACCGCCGCATGCGTCGCGCCTCACCCTCGCCCGCAGGGCTGTGGCCGAGCCCGACGTAAATACATGACATGAGACGGCCGTCGATGCCCTGACCCGGGCGCGACACGTCCCGCCGGACGTGAAACGCCCAACGGCGCCGCCGGGGGAGGCGGCGCCGTTGGAACGGCGGGACGGGGAACGTTACTGCTTGAGGGCCTTGGCGGCCGGCGTCCAGGTGGACTCGTCGTGGACGTCGGCCACCTTGATCGAGTGGGCGATCTTCGTCAGCTCGCCCGGCGACAGGTTCGCGCCCGTCCCCTCGTCGCTGATCTGGACCTGGACCTTGCCGTCGGCGCTCCAGACGTTGCAGAAACCGTTGGCGTAGCACTTGGTCTGGCCGGCCTTGGCGCTCTGGTTCGAGTTCTGGCTCGGCACCACGAAGATGTTGAAGCTGTTCTTGATGGTGCCGTCGACGGTGTCGTACGGCTGGGTCAGCCCGGTGGCCGCCGGCGCCGGCCGGGCGAACGTCGCCCCGCCGAAGTCACCCTCGCGGGCCGCGGCGATGCCGTCCAGGCCGGGCATGGCGTGCGTGCCGGTCTGGACCGCGGTGAACCCGGCCGGCACGTAGCCGACGGTGAACGGCAGCGGGGCCGCGGTGGGCGTGCTCGGCTTGAGGCCGGTCACCAGCGCGCCCAGGTCGGCGAACGACGGGTCGGCGTCGTCGCTGGAGATGGACGTGACCATCGCCCAGGCGTTGTCCGTGTACTCCCAGGCGAGACCCTTGTTGGCCGGGTCGGCCGGGTTCTTCGGGTCGAGGCCGGTGGGCAGCGTCGCCTGCACGGCCTTGTGCCCGGCCACGGTCACCTGCTTGCCGTTGGCGATCCCGGCCGCGTTGAAGGCGCCCGGCCGGTAGACGGTCAGGTACGCGTACAGGGTCGGCTCCCGCTTGCCGTCCTTGAGCTTGCCGGGCGAGACGTCGCCGGAGACGGGCTTGTCGTTCGAGGTGCGGCCGGTCTCGTAGACCGAGGCGATCTGGTACGCCGTCGACGTCACGATCGGGTCCTGCACCTGGAACTTGCCGGCCTCGAAGCCCCGGAACGTGAAGGTGAACGGCGCCGCCTCCACCCACTTGGCGGCCACCGGAGGCGCCGCCGCGGCCGGCGCCGTGGTCGTGCCGGTGGCCGGGGAGGAGGCGTGGGAGGAGAGCGCGAACGAGCCCGCGACCACCACGGCGACCAGCCCGGCCGCGCCGGCCGACGCGAAGCCGGCCCGGCGGCGGCGCTCGGCCCGGCGGCCGGCCGCGACGATGTCGTCGGCGCTGCGGGCCAGGGGCGGCTCGTCGGCCGTCACCGAGTCCACCACGTCATGCAACTGCATTGGTCCACTCCTCCATCGCTTCCCCGGTCAGGTTGATGCGTTCGGCGGCCAGCAGCTCGCGGAGCTTGGCCAGCCCGCGCGACGACTGGCTCTTGGCGGTCCCGACGTTGCAGTCGAGAACCCCCGCGGTGTCCTCGAGGCTCAGGCCGAGATAGTGCCGAAGGAACACGGCCGCCCGTTGCCGGGCCGGCACCGCGTTCAGCGCGGCCCGCAGGCGCAGCCGCTCGTCGGCCGCGGCGGCCGGGTCGGTCAGCGGAACCTCCGGCATGGTGTCGCCCGCCGAGTGCTCGCGCCGCCACGGGCGGCGGGTCTCGTCGATCGCGGCCCGGTACACCATCGTGCGCACGTAAAGATCGGGCCGCTCCAGCTTGCGCCAGCGCGGGTAGAGCTTCACCAGCGCGTTGGCCACGGCGTCCTCGGCCGCGTGCCAGTCACCGCAGGTCACGTACGCCAGCTTGCGCAGCGGCCCCATCTGGAACGTCACGAACTCGCGGAACGCTTGTTCGTCTTCGGCTTTCAAGTCGATTGCCTCCCCTTGTGACGAAGGTGAAACGGTGGGGACGGCCCCGGGAGTTGCACGGCGGGCGGAAAAGTTTCAGTGGGCGAGGCGGTCGTGGTGCAGGGCGGCCCGATGGCGCACCGCGGTCACGAACGGTGACGCCGTCGCGCCGGTGGCGTCCCGGTAGATCAGCAGGCAGGACCGGATGCCCTCGGTGAGGTGCTCGAGCAGGCTGCGGCCGGGCCGCCGCGGGTCGAGCAGGGTCAGCCGCTCGAGCAGCCCGGCGAGGGCCTGTTCGCGATGGGTGGGCAGCAGGTTCTCGACCCAGTCGCGGGCGGAGTCGACCAGCCCGGGCAGGGCCGCCGGGTCGGGCACGAGCCCGCGGCCGACCGCCATCGCCTCGCGGATCAGCTGGGTCACGACGACCCGCGGCGATTCGCCGTGGGCGACGATCCGCAGCACGACGGTGGCCGACACCTCGGAGGCCGGGGCGTCGAGGTCGTCGAGCCGGCCGAACACCGTGACCGGCCGGCAGCCGGCCACCCCGGCCGCGACCTCGGCGGCGGCCGCGAGCCAGTGCGCGGCCGCCACGCAGGCCGCCGCCGGGTCCATCGCCGCGAACAGATCGGGACCGCCCAGCGGCGTCTCGTGCAGCATGCGGTGCGCGGCGACGACCTGCACCGGCGACGGGTCGGCATGATCGAGGGTGGCGGCCTGCGCGGCGCGGCCGGAGAGGTCGCCGAGCCCGGCGCGGGCGAGGGCGTCGACCTCGGCCGCCACCTCGCCCAGCACGACCCGGGTCAGGTCCGGCGATCGGAGCCCGGCGAGCACCCGGCCCAGCGCATGCCCCGCGTCGACGAGCGGACCGGACGAGGGCGAGGACGAGGGGTACGTCTCCCACAGCCGGGCGGACAGGCGGGTGAGCGCCACGCACAGCTCCGCGGCCGACGAAGGGGAGAGCGGCCACGGGCACACGGTTTCGGCCCGGCGCGCGATGCCGGTCGGCCACACGGCGACCACCGTCGTCGAGCCGTGGTCCTGGCAGAGGGCGTACGTCGTCATGACCCGCCCCTGGCCACCTTCGCCAGGCTGACCCGGGTCACCGTGTAGGTGATCGTGGTGCCGTCGCTGACGAACCGGACCGGCTCGCCGGTCGACGCGTTGATGGTCAGGCTCTCGGTGTAGCCGGGGTCGAAGGCCGGCGCGCCGGCGGTCAGCGTGAGCGTGGGCCGGTCGCCGGCGGCGCCGCGCTCGACCGTCACCTCGGGCATGGTCGACAGCAGCCGCAGCACGCCGGCCCGCACCATCGGATCGCCCGCCCCGGCGTACAGGGCGTCGATCGCGTTGCCCCACACCCAGTTGTCGGTCCGGTTGACCTTGCCGCGGTCCTTGACCCCGGGGCCGATCGGGTCGACCGGGGACGACGGGTTCGGCGCCGACGCCATCCGCTGCCGGGCGATCTGCAGGTCGCCGGTGGCCGCGAACCGGGCCGCCGACAGCTCCCGGCGGTAGAGGTCGCCGCCCTCGGTGCGGTGCGCCTGCACCTGGGCGGGGAGGGCGGCACGCGTACGGGCGAAGTAGTAGTCGCCGTTGTCGGCGAACAGGTCGAACACCTTCACCCGCCGGCCGTCGAACAGCTTCTGGTCGCGCAGCACGAGCGTCGCGTCGCCGGTCGGGCGCCGCTCGGCGGCCAGATAGTCGACCAGTTGCAGCAGCGGGGTGCTCGCCGCCTCCGACGTCGCAGCCGAGCTGTCCGGCGCGGCCGCGTCGGTCCGCGTCGCGCCGGCCCCGGCCCCGGCCCCGGTCACCGCGAACGCGGCCGCGGCCGCGGCCAGGACGGCCAGGGCCCCGGCGCCGCCGGTCACCCGCCACGCCGCACGCCGCCGCCGCAACTGCCGGGCCCGCTTCTCGATGTGATCGAAATCGGGCACGAACGGCCGGTCCGCCGCGAGGTAGCGCAGCGCCGCACTGAGGTCTTCCTCGGTGTCGAACATGATCAGTGCTCCCCCCGGTTCAGGACGGACTTGAGTCTGCTCAGCGCCCGGCTGGTCTGGCTCTTCACCGTGCCCTCGCTGCACCCGAGGACCCGGGCGGTCTCCCGCTCGCTGAGCCCCTCGAGGAAGCGCAGGACGACGGTGGCCCGCTGCCGCACGGGCAGGTCCTGCAGCGCCCGGAGGAGGTCGGCGCGGCTCACCACCCCGTCCGAGTAGTCGGGGACGGTGAGGTCGTCGACCTCGACGTCGGCGTCCGTCACCACATGCCGCTGCCGCCGCCACTGGGTCCGCGACTCGTTGATCAGGATGCGGCGCACGTAGGCCACCGGGTCGTCGGCCCGCTGCACCTTCCGCCAGTGGCCGAACGCCTTGGCGAGGGCCTCCTGCACCAGATCGTCGGCCGAGTGGCGATCACCACACAACAAATACGCCGTGCGGTGCAACGAGCCGGAAATGCCGTGCACGAAGTGCCGGAAATCGTCGACGAGTATTTCCGGGGAGAGATCTTCCCTGGTCACGACATGGAGGGACACATCTCTGAGACGCATTCCGAGGCCGGATTGTGCAGCGGCGCCGAGGGTTCAAAAAGGGAAGCGCTACGCCGAGTCGCGGATGATCAATCGGCCGTGGGTGGGCACCAGGTCGTCCGGCTCGAGGCCGAGGGCGGAGCGCGCGGCCCGCCGGCCGTGGCCCTCGCCGTCGATGTGCACGGTGGTCAGCGCCGGGGTGGCGAGCGCGCCGTACTCCGAGTCGTCGAAGCCGATCACGGCCAGGTCGCCGGGCGCGGACAGCCCGAGGTCGTGCATGGCGGTCAGCGCGCGCAGGGCGGTGTCGTCGTCGTAGCCCGCGATCGCGGTCACCCCGCCGTGCGCGTGCCGGAAGGCGGCGAACGCCTCGGCGCCGGCCGCGCGCGGCCGGGGCACGGCGAAGCAGGCCAGCGGCGCGAGCCCGGCCGCCGACGCGGCGAGGTCGGAGAAGCGCAGCCGCACCTCGCCGAGCGGCGGGTCGACCGGGGTGGCGAGCGCGATCCGGGTGTGCCCGCGCGACGCCAGGTAGCGGATCTGCATGTCGGCGTGCGCCGCGAGGCCGTCCTGCCAGCCGCCGCCGATGTCGTCGAGCTCGCGCCCGGTGCGGTAGATCTCGCCGAAGCTGAGCACCGCGCGGGGCCGGATCGCGTCGAGGATCTGCTTGGTCGCCGAGTCGGTGGGCGGCCCGTGCCGCACCAGCAGCACGTGGTCGTGGGCGGCCAGCTCCTGGTCGAGGCCGTGGATGTAGCTGCGCGAGTAGTTGCCCTCGAGCCCGCTCTCGATGTGCAGCACGACGATCCGCGACGAGCCCTCGCGCAGCGCCTTGGCGATGCCGTGCGGGACGTAGCCGAGGTCGCGGGCGGTGCGCAGCACGCGCTCCCGGGTCGCCGGCGAGATCGTCTGGTTGGGGGTCTCGTTGAGCACGAAGCTGACCGTGGCCCGCGAGACGCCGCTGGCGGCGGCCACGTCCTTGAGCGTCGCGCGCCGGGTCTCGGTCATGGCTGAACGTTACCGACCCTTGCCAACTCTCGAAACATGCCTGTAGCTTTCGTCACTAGCTCGATTTAGTGCTAGCTCGATTAAGTGGCGCTCTACCAGGGGAGGAACCATGCCCGGACCGAGTCTTCAGGACGGCATCGACAAGGCCGGCTCACCAGTGGCGATGCTCTGGAGACCGGGCGCCGCGCCGTGGACGCCGGAGGTGGTGGAGCGGGAGTACGCGGGCTGGCGCCAGGAGCAGGCGGCCTGGCACCGGGGGGTGTCGATCTCCGACCTCTCCCACCACATGTACGACATGGTCATCACCGGGCCGGACGCCACCCGGCTGCTGGCCGCGGTGAGCGCCAACAACTACGAGAAGTTCGCGATCGGGCAGGCCAAGCAGATCGTCCCGGTCAACCGCGACGGCTTCATCGTCACCGACGGCATCCTGCTGCGCCGGGCCGAGCGGGAGTACACGCTCAGCGGCGTGCCCGCGTCCCAGCACTGGGTGCAGTGGCACGGCGAGCGCGGCGGCTACGACGTCGCCTTCACCACCGACCCCTCCTCGGCGTACCGGCCGGGCGGCGGGGATCCGGGGCTGTTCCGGTACCAGATCCAGGGGCCGCTGGCCCAGCAGCTGGTCGAGTCGGCCTTCGGCGGGCCGCTGCCGGTCACCAAGTTCTTCCACACCACCCTGGTCACGCTCGGCGGCCGGAACTTCCGGGCGCTGCGGCACGGGATGGCGGGGCAGGCCGGGTACGAGTTCATCGGCGATTGGCGGGATTCCGCGTACGTCAAGGAAGCCCTCATGAAGGCCGGTGAACCGCTGGGGCTGGTGCACGTCGGGGCGCTCGCCTACACGACGGCCTCGGTGGAGAGCGGCTGGATCCCGTCGCCGACGCCGGCCGTCTACACCGACCCCGAGCTCGCCGAGTACCGGCGCTGGCTGCCGTTCTTCGGCATCGAGGGGCAGCGCCCGCTGCACGGCAGCTTCCACTCCCCCGACATCGAGGACTACTACGTCACCCCGTACGAGCTCGGGTACGGCCGGCTGGTCCACCTCGACCACGACTTCATCGGCCGGGACGCCCTGGCCAAGGCCAAGGACAACGTGCGGTACTCGAAGGTCACCCTGGTCTTCGATCAGGAGGATCTGCCGGCCCGGGACTTCTTCCTCAGCTACGCCCGCAACCGCATCGAGACGACCGGCGGCGACCTGGTCGGCACCACGTACCACACCGCCTCGCTGGCGCCCTACGACGCCGTCCTCGCGCTCTCGCTGGTGAACGTCGAGCACGCCACCCCCGGCACCCGCGTCGAGGTGGTCTGGGGCGACGACCCCGGCACCGGCGAAACGGCCGACTTCCCGCGCCTGCGCGCCACGGTGCAGCCCGCGCCGTACAACGAGCACGCCCGCACCCAGTACCGGCGCGACTGAGACATGACCGGAGCGCTCACCCTGCTGGACGGCTTCTCGCTGGAGATGACCGGCAAGGACGTCGCCGAGCTGGCCGCGGCGCGGTCGGTCGTGCCGGCCGGGACCCGGATCAACGTCACGTTCCTCGGCAACGAGGACCTGCCCATGCGGGTCGCCGCCGCCCGGGCCGTGAAGGACCTGTCGTGCGTGCCGGTCCCGCATGTCTCGGCCCGGCGGCTGACCTCCGAGGCCGAGCTGGCCGAGTTCCTCGCGGCGCTGCGGGCCGAGGGCGCGGCCGAGGAGATCTTCGCGGTCGGCGGCGATCCGAGCGAGCCCCATGGCCCGTACGCGGACGCCTTGTCGCTGATCCGGTCCGGCCTGCTGGAGCGGTTCGGCGTCCGCCGGGTCGCCGTCGCCGGCTATCCGGAAGGGCACCCGGGCATCCCCGGCGACGTGCTGTGGCCGGCCCTGACCGACAAGCACGCGGCCCTGCGCGAACGGGGCCTGGCCTGCGAGATCATCACCCAGTTCGGCTTCGACGTCGACCCGGTGCTGGACTGGATCGAGTCGCTGCGCGAGCGCGGGATCGACGCGCCGGTGCGGATCGGCGTGCCCGGCCCGGCCGGCGTGCGGCGGCTGCTGCGGTTCGCGTCCCGGTTCGGCGTCGGCACCAGCGCCGGCATCGCCCGCAAGTACGGCCTGTCGCTGACCAACCTGATGGGCACGGCCGGCCCGGACCGCTTCCTGCGCACGCTCGCCACCGACTACCACCCCGGCCGGCACGGCGAGATCAAGCTGCACTTCTACACGTTCGGCGGCCTGCGGGCGACGTCGGAGTGGATAACCACCTTCGCGGAAGGAGGGCTGACGTGACGATCACCCAGGTAGCGCCCCTGATGAAGACGTCGCCCACACCAGCACCGAATCAGGCCTCGCTCATCGTGCACGGCCGCGACCGCACCGGCATCGTGGCGGCGGTGGGCGCCGTGCTCGGCCGGCACAAGGCCAACATCGTGTCGCTCGACCAGTACTCCGACAACCCGCACGGCGGGGCCTTCTTCCAGCGTACGGTGTTCGGCCTCGACAACCTGAAGGCCGCTCTCCCGCAGCTGGACGCCGACCTCAAGGCCGGGCTCGGCACGGGATTCGAGCTCGAGTTCACGCTGCGCGACATGTCGATCCCGAAGCGGGTGGCCATCTTCGCCTCGAAGGCCGACCACTGCCTGCTCGACCTGCTGTGGCGGCACCGGCGCGGCGAGCTGCCGATCGCCGTGTCCATGGTGATCTCCAACCACGCCGACACGGCCGACGAGGTGCGCGCGTTCGGCATCCCGTTCTTCCACGTGCCGTCGGCCGGGGCGGACAAGTCGGCGGCCGAGGCCGAGCACCTGCGGCTGTTGCGCGGCAACGTCGACTTCGTGGTGCTCGCCCGCTACATGCAGATCCTGTCGGGCGGCTTCATCGCCGGGGCGGGCGTGCCGATCATCAACATCCATCACTCGTTCCTGCCTGCGTTCATCGGCGCCGGCCCCTACGCGAAGGCCAAGGAGCGCGGGGTGAAGCTGGTCGGCGCCACCGCGCACTACGTCACCGAGGATCTCGACGAAGGACCGATCATCGAGCAGGACGTGGTACGGGTCAGCCATGCCGACTCGGTGGCCGAGCTGCAGCGCCGGGGCGCCGACGTCGAGCGGGCCGTGCTGTCCCGGGCGGTCCGGTGGCACAGCGAGGACCGTGTCATCCGGCACGAGAACCACACGATCGTGTTCCCCGGATGACCGTGCACATCGACGGCAAGGCCGTCGCCGCCCGGGTCCGCGCCCAGGTCGGCCGGGACGTGGCGGCCCTGAGCCGCAAGCCCGGCCTGGCCACCGTGCTGGTCGGCGACGACCCGGCGAGCGCCGTCTACGTGGCGAGCAAGCGCCGGGCGGTCCGCGAGGCCGGCATGCGCGACCTGCACCGCTCGCTGCCCGCCACCGCCACCCAGGCCGAGGTGGCGGCCGTGCTCGACGAGCTGGCCGCCGACCCCGGCGCCGACGGCATCCTGCTGCAACTGCCGCTGCCGGCCGGCCTCGACGCGGCCGCGCTGATCGACCGCATCCCGGTCGGCAAGGACGTCGACGGGCTCACCACGCACAGCGCCGGGCTGCTGGCGCGGGGCGAGCACGGCCTGCGCCCGTGCACGCCGAGCGGCGTGATCGAGCTGCTGGAGTCCGAGGGCGTGAAGATGCGCGGCGCGCGGGCCGTCGTGGTGGGCCGGTCGGCGCTGGTCGGTCACCCGATGGCCGAGATGCTGACCCAGCGGGACGCGACCGTGACGCTCGCCCACAAGCACACCCCCGACCTCGCGGCCGTGACCCGGGAGGCGGACATCCTGGTGGTCGCGGCCGGGGTGCGCGGCCTGATCGGCGCCGGGCACGTCAAGCCGGGCGCGACCGTCGTCGACGTCGGCATCCACCGCACCCCGGACGGGCTGGCCGGCGACGTGCGCGCGGCCGAGGTCGACGGCGTCGCGGCCCGGGTGACGCCGGTGCCGGGCGGGGTCGGCCCGATGACGATCGCCATGCTGATGGCGAACACCCTGCGGGCCGCCCGCTGGGCCGGGGGCACAGTGGACGGTCCGTGACACGAGGGGCTCTACGCGTACGCGTCGAAGGGGATCCCGGCCGGCTTGGAAACGTTGAGCAGGTACTCGAACGAGCCGTCCTTGATCTTGATGGTGGCCGCGCCGAAGTCCGCCGCCATCAGCTTGTCGCGCAGCTCGGCGGTGGGCCATCCGGTCCAGTCGACCAGCGGCGGGTAACGCCAGTTGTGGTAGTGGTTCTCCGGCGGCTCGTCGTTGCCGTTGGCGAGCCGGAAGAAGTGGGTCGAGGCGCCGTCCTTGTGGTAGACGACCTTCGGGTGGCTGCCGTCGAAGCGCACCGCCGACCGGGCGTAGGTCACCTGCGAGCTGTGCTGCGTGGTCGTCACGTACTCGACCTGGTTGGTCGCCTGGTTCACCCACGAGATGACGTGCTCCCAGTCGTGCCGGTGCCCGCCGAGCCCGCTGCCGGCCACCGCCTGGTCCTTCTCGAAGTAGCTGGCGTAGACGACCGCGCACCAGCCGTGGTCGCACTTCGATCGGGCGTACGTCTGGGAGTTGTCGAGATCCCACTGGTCGCGGCAGCTGCCGTTGACCGCGCCGGTGGTCTTGAGGCCCGCGTTGAGCGTGCCGTCCGGGCCGATCGCGGGGACGGCGTAGCAGCCGTCGGTGTCGTAGTCGTAGGCCGGGGAGAACGATTGCTCGTAGCCGCCGGCGTTCTGGGGGAGGTTGTGCGGCGGGTCGGCGAGCGCGGGTGTGGCGGGGACCACAATGAGGAGGGCGGCGATGCCGGCCGCGACTCCGATCCGGGAAAGAGGACGGGTACGGCGCATGAGTCGGTGACCCTTCGTCGTATTTCGCCACGATTTCGTGGCCCGGAAATGATCCTCACCGGTCGGATAGAGATCAGTCAATAACACCCCGTTCCGGAACCGGAAGATCACAACCGGTCACAACGGTGACGTACCGTCCCAACGGCGGATTGACTGGCGCAACGTGAAGATATATCTGTTCTTTGCGATGTTCTGCCCGGCGCGGGCGACCCCTGCTTGCGGGGCTGGATAACACGCTCGTGTCAGGAGGAATCGACGGATGCCGGGACAGACCGTCTCTCAAGGCCCCCGCGACGTTCGCGTGAACGGCGCCGGCGCCAACGGCAAGGTCCCGAAGCTCAAGTCGAAGCGGCAGAAGGCCCCGCTCTGGGCAAAAGCGGTCACCGCGGTGGGCACGTTCATGGCCGTCCTGGCCATCACCGGCATCGTGAGCGTCAAGTACTTCCTGGGTCAGCTGACCAACAACATCCAGACCACGTCGAGCGTCCTCGACGACGAGACGGCCGGCACCAAGACGGCCGCCGGCAAGCTGCCCGACGGCGCGATGAACCTGCTGCTGCTCGGCCTCGACACCCGGGCCGGCTGGGAGGAGAAGGGCGAGACGTCCCGCTCCGACACGATGCTGATCCTGCACATCCCGTCCGACCGCCAGCAGGCGTACATGATCTCGATCCCGCGCGACATGGACGTGCAGATCCCGGCGGACCGGACGCTCGGCACGCCGGCCCAGGTCGGGAAGATCAATGGGGCGTACGCGACCGGCTCCGAGAACAAGCGAGGCTGGACCGGCGGCGCGAAGCTCGCCACTAAGACCGTGCACGAGCTGACCGGCATCGACTTCAACGGCGTCGTGATCATCGACTTCAACGGCTTCCAGGGCATGCTCAACGCCATGGGCGGCGTCTACATGTGCGTCGACAAGGACGTCTGGTCGAGCCACTACATCATCGTCGACGGCAAGGTGCAGTACGCGGTGGGCGCCGACCCGCAGTCCCCGCCCAGGAACGCCCTCTGGTTCAAGAAGGGCTGCCGCGAGATGAAGCCGTGGGAGGCGCTCGAGTTCTCCCGCATCCGGCACTCCAGCAACGGCGACTACGACCGCCAGCGGCACCAGCAGCAGTTGCTGCGGGCGATGGCCAAGAAGGCGACCAGCGCCGGCATCCTGACCAACCCGGCCAAGGTGTCGGCCATCCTCAAGGCCGCCGGCACGTCGCTGAAGATGGACACCCACGGCGTGAGCGTCGAGGACTTCATGTTCGGCCTGAAGGGCCTGGCCGCCGGCGACCTGATCCCGGTCAAGACCAACAACGGCACGTACGCGAAGTCCCTGCTCGGCAGCGGCGAGGGCATCACCCAGAGCACGAAGGACCTGTTCAAGGCCACCGCCGACGACAACCTGCGCAACTACCTGGGCCGCCACCCCGAGCTCCTGCTCACCGACGGCAGCTCCGGCTCCGGCTCCTAGCCCGCCGAGCCGCGTCGCCGATGAGCGTCGTCCTGGCGCTTCTCGCCGCGCTCGCCTACGGCGTCGGCGACTTCGTCGGCGGCCTCGGCGGCCGGCGCTCCCCGCCCGCGCTGATGCCGGTCGCGGTCCAGATCGTCGGGGTGCTCGCGGCGGTCATCGGGGTCGTAGCGCTCGGCGGGACACCGACCTCCCACGTTCTGGCCTGGGGCGCGCTCAGCGGAATCGGCAGCGGAATCGGCAACATCTGCCTGCTCCGCGGCCTCGCCACGGGGCAGATGAGTGTCGTCGCTCCGCTCTCGGCCGTGATCACCGCGGCCTTGCCGGCCGTGGTCGGTCTGCTCTCCGGCGACCATCTCACCGGGTGGGGCTGGCTGGGGATCGTCCTGGCGCTCCCCGCCGTGGCCCTGGCCTCGTGGTCCGGGCCCGGCGCCGGCTTCCGGACGGCGGACGCCGCCTACGGCCTCGTCGCCGGCCTCGGTTTCGGGCTTCTGTTCGTCGCCCTCGACCGGGCCGGAACCGACGCCCGCGCCTGGCCGCTGCTTCCTGGGCAGCTCGTCGCCCTGGCCATCGTGGTGGCGGCCGCGGTGCCGGCGATGGTCCGGATGCGCCGCGCCCGCGAGCCGCTGAAGGCGGCGGCCGTCGCCCGATGGGGCGGCGCGGCCGGGCTGCTGGGCGCGTGCGCCAACCTGCTGTTCCTGTTCGCCACCGGAGCCGGGCAACTGACCATCACCGCGGTCCTGGCCGGCCTGTACCCGGCGTTCACCGTCATCCTGGCCGCCGCCGTCCTGCGCGAACGCATCAACCGCGGCCAGCAGGCCGGTCTCCTGGCCGCCGGCGCCTCCATCGTCCTGCTCATCACCGGCGGCTAGACCCGGCCGATGCCGAGTCCGGTTGCTGCTGCGGTGACGTTGTCCGACGCTGAGCGGGCCGAGTTGGTGCGGGCGGCACGCTTTGCCGGCGGCGGTGGAGGACGCCCGGTCCCGTTGTTTGCGCGCCTTTCCCGGCCGGTGCCGGGCGGCGGCCGAGGAGTTCCGGGTTGCGCATGCCCGGCACCGCACCGGGCCGTCCCACCGGCACCGGCCCACCCTGAGTCGGGCGGTCGTGAGCAGGGCGGCCCCGACTGGCCGGAGATCGAGGTCAAGACCGGCCCGAACGGATGGCCCGAGACCCGCATTCCCCGACGCCGGCCTCGACTCGAACGCCCGGCAGACCACCGCCCGCCGAGCGAACCGGGAAGCCGCGCCGCCGCCACCTCGGCGGGCACGGAAGACTCCGCGCCTCGAGTGCTTTCCGGGCAACCACACGGCGTCGGCCGGGCCGCGCCTTTCAGGTCAGCCGGAGTGCGTATTACACGATCCCGTGACGTTGTCCGCCACCGTCGCCGATCGGCGGAAAACCGCCACCAGAAACGCGGACCTCCCCGCCAAAAGATTGACCCGCCCACCAATATTCAGCTCGTGAATACGGTGGCTCACCGGCGACCTCGAACGCCATGGCCAGAAGTCCCGCCCGCCGGCCAGGAGAGGCTCCTAAACGGCCAGGATGTCGTCGAGGCGGCCCTTCCAGCCGTTCAGCGTCGGGGCCGGGTCGCTGTCCAGGACGTCAGCCAGCAGGGTGGCGTAGACGTCCCGGAAGTCGGTCGTGTACTTGAGGTCGCCCTCGTCGAGGTCGGTCAGGCTGGGCGCCTCGCCGTAGAGGCCGCCCTTCACGCCGGCGCCGAGCAGGAACATCGACGAGGCCGTGCCGTGGTCGGTGCCGTCGGAGGCGTTGGCGGTGACGCGGCGGCCGAACTCCGAGTAGACGGCGACCACCACGTTGCGGCCGGCCTCGGTGCGCGACATCCGGTCGGCGAACGCGGCCAGCGGCTTGTCGAGCTTGGTGAGCTGGTTCTCCTGGGCCGCCTTCTCGTCGGCGTGCAGATCGAAACCGCCCAGCGACACCGAGTAGACGCGGGTCGCGGCGCCCGCCTCGACGCACTTGGCGACCAGCGCCAGCTGGGCCTCCAGGGGCTGGGTGGCGCCGCCGGTGGCGGTGGCGACGGAGTCCTCGTCGTCGTCGGGGGCGGCGGCCGCGACGTCGTGCATCAGGTCCTGGATGCGGGTCAGGTCGGTGAAGCAGGCGGCGGCGCGGGCCCGGGCGGCGGGCTCGGCGGCGTCGGCGCGGCCGAGGGCGGTCAGCTCGGCGGTGGTCACGCCGGCGGGCAGGTCGACCGAACCGCCGGGGACGGTGGCGCCCGCGCTGTGCGCGCCCGCGAGCAGGGGCGGCAGCACCGGCTCGAAGGAAACGGCGAGCCGCGGGTCGCCGCCGGACGCGTCCAGCCAGCGGCCGAGCCAGCCCGTGTTCTCGGGGCGGTCGGGGCGGCCGGACTGCCAGATGTCCATCGACCGGAAATGGCTGCGGTCGGGCTTGGGGTAGCCGACGCCGCGGACCACGGCCAGCCGGTCGGCCTGGAAAAGCTGGTGCAGGCCGGTCATCGCGGGGTTGAGGCCGAACGCATCGTCGAGCTTGAGGACCTTGCCGGCGTCGTAGGCGAGGGCCGGTCGGGCCTTGGCGTACGCGGGATCGGCGTACGGGATGACGGTGTTGAGCCCGTCGTTGCCCCCGTAGAGCGTCACCAGCACCAGGGTTCGCGCCGAGGGATCGCGGTCGCCGGCGGTGCGCAGGATGTCGGTGAGCGCGTAGGCGCCCCCGCCGGCGACGGCAAGACCGCCGGCCGCGACGCCGCTCGCGACGAGGAACCGGCGGCGGGTGATGGCGTCCATGGTCGTGGCCTCCTCAGTGGACGGTGTATTCGGGCGTGGCGAGGGCGAGCGCGAGCAGCCGCTTGGGTTGCTTGGCCACGGGGGTGAGCACGGCGGCGGTCCGGTCGCTCCAGGCATCGACGGCGAGCAGGGCGGCGAGCGCGTCGAGCCGGTCGCCGGCGGCGGTGTCGGTGAGCTTCTGCACGGCGGCGGGGGCGAGCGCGGTGAGTGCCAGCCCGGTGCGCAGCCGGGCCTGGGCGGCCGCGGTGGTGAGCCAGGCCTCCCCCGCCGGCCATCCGCCCACGCTCGGCGGCCGCAGGGGAATCTGGCCGAGCGCGCGGAGACCGGCGAGGATCTGCTTGCGGCCCTTCTGCGGATCAACACCGAGCTGGCGTACGGCGCCCAGCGTCCACTCGACGGGCTGCTTCACGAGGTGCCCGGCCGTCTGCGGGAACGCCGGATCGAGGGCGAGCGCCCGGAGCATGGCGGTCACGTCGTTGCCCGCGCCGGCCAGGGACGCCGGAACGGGCTGGTCGCCGGAGCCGTAGCGCAGCCAGACCCGGCCGGCCAGGAAGGGCACGTGCGCGGGGTGGCGGACGAGCAGGTCGGCGAAGCCGTCCACGTCGAGCGGGCCGGTGTGGCCGAGCAGCGTGACCGGGCCGGTGGCGTGCCGGCCGGCGACGAGGCGGCTGGTGCTGGCGGCGCGATCGACCTGCCAGCCGGTGAGCACCTTGGCCGCGGCCTTCACGTCGTCCTCGGTGTAGTGGCCGACGCCGAGCGTGAACAGCTCCATGACCTCGCGGGCCAGGTTCTCGTTCGGCGCCTTGCGGGTGTTCTTCTGACCGTCCAGCCACACGATCAGGGCCGGGTCGCGCAGCATGGCCCGGACCAGCGGCCCGGTCGCTCCCGACCCGTACCGGCGAAAGGTCTGCTGTTGTCCGAGCATGAGCCCGGCCGAGCGGACCTTCTGCACGCTGGTCGCCCAATGGCCGTGCCAGAAGAAGGTGAGCTTCTCGGCCGCCGTGCCGCCCGCGGCCATCCGGCCCACCCACCAGGCCGCCGCGTCGGCCACCTGAGCCGCCGCGGCCTGGCGCGCCTTCTGCCGATCCTCCCGGGAAGCGCCCTTGGCCGGCGCGGCCGCCGGATCGGCGCCGAGCGACGGCAGCTCGGCGACGCCGGCGGGCGCGAGAACCCGGGCCACGGTGGCCTCGAGCCCGTCGCGCGCCGCGGCGTCCACCTCGGCCGCCGTCGGCCCGAACGTCAGCCGCCGCAGGACGTGGGAAACCACGCGTCGGTCCGTCATGCGGACGACGCTAGGCCGCCCGTGTAAGCGTCACGTAAGGGCCAGGTCAGGCGGCGGTCATCGATGGGGGTTCGTCGCTCCCCCGTTGGTGCCGCCGCCGCCATTGTTGTTGCCGCCGTTGTTGCCGCCGTTGTTGCCGCCGTTGCTGTTGCCGCCGCCGTTGTTGCCGCCGCCGTTGTTGCCGCCGAGCGGGTCGCAGGTGCCGCCGACCAGCGTGAGCGCGCAGGTGTTGGCCGGCTGCTGGGGCGGCGGCGCGGCCGGCTTCACGCCGTTGCCGAACTTCTCCGGGTCGCCGGTGTCGACCCGCTGGGGGAAGTCGGCGTTCTTCAGGCTCAGCTTGTCGGCCGCGGTGTCGAGGAACTTCTTCCAGATCTCGCCCGGGGTGGCGCGGCCGAACATGTCGCCGCCGGTGTCCGGGTTCTTGAGCCGCACCCGCTGATCCTTGCCGCCGACCCACACCGTGGCCGACAGCTGCGGGATGCCGCCGACGAACCAGCAGTCGCCGGAGCCGCCGTCGCGGCCGCCGCCGTTGGTGTACTCCCAGGTGCCCGACTTCGCGACACTCTCGCGGCCGTTGCGCAGGTCGAGGTCGTCGGCGATGACGATCTTCTTGAGCACGCCGTTGAGGTTGGACATCTCGTCGGCGCCGAAGGCCCGGTTGCCGCCGACCTTCTCCGGGTTCAGGTACGAGACCTTGCCGGTGTCCGGGTCGACCCGCTTGACCTGCCGGATGAAGTGGGCGGCGTGGTGCACGCCCCCGTTGATGATCGTCGAGACGCCCTCGGCGTGCTCGAGCGGCAGAACCCGGTACTGGCCGAACGCGATCTCATTGTCGAAGTAGCCGGACTTCAGCCAGGTCGACTTGTCGGTCTTGGTGAGGTCGACCAGCTTGCCGTTCGGGAACTGCTTGTTGCCGTCGGTCCACAGATGCTTGAGGCCGGCCGCCTTCGCCGCCGAGATGACCTTGTCGCGTCCGATCTCGTCGGCGAGGAAATAGAAGGCGAAGTTGTACGACTTGACGGTCGCCGTCTCGAGATCACAGTCCTTGGGCCGGCTTCCGCAGATCTTGCCCGGGTCCGCGCCGGCGTTGCTGATCTCGGTGCCGTTGGTCCGCTTCTGCGTGCTGTCCCAGATGCTCTTGAAGGACGCGCCCTCCTTGAGCCCCGCGGCCAGCGTGTAGACCTTGAAGCTCGAGCCCGGCGACTGGCCGCCGAGGATCTGGGTGCCGTCCCCGGACAGGTAGCCGGCGTAGTCGGTGCCGTTCGGGTCGTCGCCGGCGTAGTAGCCGAGCACCCGGCCGGTGGCCGGATCGATGCCGACCAGCGCCGCCTGGTACGTCTTCGGGGTGTCGTGCATCGGCGAGGTCTTGCTGGTGCGGGAGGCCGCCTGCTCGGCCGCCTTCTGCACGTCGGGGTCGATCGTGGTGGTGATGGTCAGGCCGCCCTTGTCGAACTCCGACCGGTCGATGCCGAGCTGCGTCAGCTCGGCCTTCACGTGCCGGAAGATCATGCCGACCGGCTTGTCGGCGGCGCACGTCTTGCACGAGCTGGCGCTGGGCTTGCGGACCGCCGGGTACTTGCGGGCGGCGTACTCGGCCGGAGTGATCCAGTTCTTCTCCAGCATGTTCTTCATCGTGTACTCCCAGCGGTCCTTGGCGTCCGGGAGGTTGTAGTTGGGGTCGAACCCCCGGGAGGTGTCGTCGGGATAGGGCTGCTTGATGATCGAGGCGAGGACCGCCGCTTCGCTCGGCGTGATGGCGTTCTTCTGACCGGCCGGGGTGGTCACCGACTTGCCGAAGTAGCCCTGCGCCGCGGCCTCGATGCCGTACCGGCCCTCACCGAGGTCGACGTAGTTCAGGTACATGCCCATGATCTGGTCTTTGTTGTACTGCGACTCCAGCTTGCGGGCGATGACCGCCTCACGAAGCTTGCGGTTGATGCTGATCGCCTTCAGATCGGCGGCGTGCCGCGCGTACTGCTGCGTGATCGTCGACGCGCCCTGCGTCGCCCCGCCGGTGAAGTTGTTCCACGCGGCCCGGACGATGCCTTTCACGTCGATGCCGTGGTGGGTGTAGAAGTTCTTGTCCTCGGCGGCCGCGACGGCGTGCTCGACGACCTTGTTGATCTTCTCCTCGGGGACGACCGTGCGGTTCGCCTCGCCCAGGCGGGCCAGGACGGATCCCTTGGCGTCGAGGATCACGTTGGACTGGTCCTCGGTGACCGGCGGGGGCAGGGCGACGTCGTCGAAGAAGTAGGTGCCGCCGACGACGCCGGCGCCCAGGAGGATGACCACGACGGCGGCCGCGGCGGTGAGGATGTTGGTGCGGCGGCGGCGCTTGGCCGCCTTCGATCTGTCCTTGCCCTTGGCCTTGCGGGCGGGACCGGCGCCGGGGGTGCGCGGCGCTTCGGGCGCTTGGTCGCCGGGACGGACGGCGGCGCGGGCTACCGAGGCGCTGCCTACTGACGCGCTGCCCACTGAGGTGCTGCCCACCGACGCGCTGCCCACCGACGCTCGGCCACCGACCGACGCGCTCCCGACCGACGCGCTCCCGACCGACGCGCTCCCGACCGAGGCACTGCCCACTGAGGCACTGCCGACCGAAGCGCGGCCGCCGGCCTTGCGGCGATAGGCGTCCGGGGGCGGCGCGGCGCGGCCGGGAACGGCGGCCCGGGCGCGCGGGGACTGCGGTTCGCCGGTCGGGCTCATGCGGTCGCACCTCGGGATGCGCGAGCCGGAAGATACGCTGCGTAATGGATGCAGCTGAGCCGAAAATGAGAAAGGATCTTCCGCAACACACGCATGGCGCCCGAGATTACGGGGCTCCGCCGGCGATTGGCTACTTAAGACGGGATACCCACGAGAACCCCACAAGAATCCAACATTGCATTCTTAATTACGCTGGGTAATTGCTTGCGGAAAGGAAACCTGGACGCGCAGGCCGTCGTGGCCGGTGGAGTGAGCGGCGATCGTCCCGTCGTGGGCCCGGGTGATCGACCGCGCGATCGACAGGCCGAGGCCGGCCCCGCCACTGTGGTCGATGCGGATCCCGGACAGGCGGTGGAACGGCTCGAACAGCCCGGCCACGTCCTCGGGCGGGACGTCGTCGCCCGTGTTCACCACCACGAGGGCGGGGCTGTCTCCCACCCGTACGTCGATCGTGCCGTCTTCGCGGTTGTATTTGATCGCGTTCTGCACGAGGTTCGTGACCAGCCGCTCGAGCAGCACCTGCTCGCCGATCACCACCCGGGGCGCGAGCGTGCTGGTGATCGTGATGCCGGCCTCCCCGGCCCGCGCCCGGTGCGCGTCGAGCACCGCCGCGGTGACCTCGTCGAGCCGCACCGGCGCGCGGGACACCAGCCCCCGGTCGCTCTCGCTGAGCACCAGCAGGCCCTCGATGAGCCGCTCGTTGCGCTGGTTGGTCTCCAGCAACTGGGCGGCCAGCAGCGCGATCTGGCCGGGGTTGAGCTCGCGGGCCATCCCGACCTCGATGAGCGTGCGCTGCACGGCGAGCGGCGTGCGCAGCTCGTGCGACGCGTCGGCGGCGAACCGGCGCTGGGCCTCGTAGCCGACGGCGATGCGGTCCATCATGTCGTCGATCTCGCGGCCGAGATCGTTCACCACGCCCTTGCCCGGGCCGGGACGCAGCCGGTGACCGAGGTTCTGCGGCCCGACGTCGGCGATCACCGGGATCAGGTCGCGCAGCGGGGCCAGGCACCAGCGGACGGCCGCGAGGCAGACGCCGAGGATGACCAGCAGCACGACGGCGCGGGCGGTGGCCGGGGCGACGCTGGGATGACGGAACAACTGCACGCAGACGTACGAGGTGCTGTCCCGGCACGGCGACGGGACCAGCTCGCCCCACAGGTACATGAGCTCGTCGGCGAGCCGTGGCGCGAACGAGGCCGCGATCAGCAGGACGGCGCAGACCAGCAGCATCCGCCGGGCCGGGGACCGGCTCGTCACGAGCCGAGCCGATAGCCGACGCGGGGCACGGTGTGGATCACGGGCGGGTCGCCCAGCTTGCGGCGCAGCGTCATGATCGTCACCCGGACCGAGTTGGTGAACGGGTCGGCGTTCTCGTCCCAGGCCTGCTCGAGCAGGTCCTCGGCGCTGACAACCTGGCCGCCGGCGCGCAGCAGCACGTCGAGGACGGCGAACTCCTTCGGCGACAGCGACAGCACCAGGCCGTCCCGGGACGCCGTGTGCCGGGTCGTGTCGAGCGTGACGCCGTCCTGCTCCAGGACCGGCGGCAGCGCCGGCGCCGACCGCCGGGCCAGCGCCTGGAGCCGGGCGACCAGCTCGGCGAACGCGAACGGCTTGGTCAGGTAGTCGTCGGCGCCCAGGCCGAGCCCCTCGACCCGGTCGCGGATGCCGGCCGCGGCGGTCAGCAGCAGCACCCGGGTGTTGGCGCCCTCCTGGACCAGCCGGCGGCACACCTCGTCGCCGGTGCGTCCCGGCATGTCCCGGTCGAGGACGGCCACGTCGTAGCGGTTGACGCCGAGCCGCTCGAGGGCGCTGTCGCCGTCGTAGACCACGTCGACCGCGATCGACAGCTGTCGCAGCCCCTCGGCGACCGTGTCGGCGAGCATCCGCTCGTCGTCGGCCAGCAGCACTCGCACGCGTCCTCCCCCATCCCGGGCACACCAGGCTCGCACAGCGGGGATAAAGGTTCCGTAAACGGTCCGCTGACGCTCGCCCGACGGCCGGGTCCGCAGCATGGTCACCGTGCCCCGAAAGTACCTCGTCAGCCTGCTGGCGGCCGCCGCATTGCTCGTCGCGCCCGCCGCACCCGCTTCCGCCATCGCGCACGGCGATCGCGTCGCCGCCGGCAAATACCGGTTCGCCACCAAGCTCACCATGACGGGCATCCCCACGACGGACGGCGAGACCCGGGACAGCTGGTGCTCGGGCGCCCTCGTCGCGCCGCGCTGGGTGATCACGGCCGGCCACTGCTTCCGGGACGCCGAGGGCCGCCGGGTCAGCAAGACGGTCGCCCGCCGGACCATCGCCACGGTCGCCGGCCGCGATGTCGAGGTCGTCTCGGCGTACCAGGCGAAAGACCATGATGTCGCCCTCGCCGAGCTGGCCACCGAGGTCACCGGCGTCACCCCGATCGGCATCGGCACCACCGCGCCGCGGCCGGGCGAGATCCTGCGCCTGACCGGGTACGGGCTCACCTCCGGCGACGAGTCGGCCGGCTCCCCCGGCCTGCGGACCGGCCGCTTCACCGTCGACGGCGTGCGCGACTCCCTGCTCGACGTCTCCGGCCGCGACCCGCGCCCCGACACCAGCGCCTGCCTGCACGATTCCGGCGGCCCCTACTTCACCGAGTCGCACGGCGCCGCCACCCTGGTCGCGGTGGTCAGCACCGGCCCGGGCTGCCCGCACGAGGGCGCCGACTTCGCCGCCCGCACCGACGTCGTGGCCGACTGGATCGACGACACCATCCACGCCGCCGGCAAGCCGGCATTTCCGTTTCTGTGGGTCGGGTTGATCATCGCGGCGACTCTTACCGCTCTTACCGCCTGGAGACTCCGTTCCGGAGCGCGTCGAACAGCCCCTCGAACCGCTCCCGATGATCAGCCAGCACGGCATCTTGTGTCTCCCCGGCGATGAGCCGGCGCGCGGTCTCGACCAGCACGGTGCCGTAACCGGCGATGAAGAAGGCGGCCAGCAGCGTCCCGTCGCCGTCCACCTCCTCGGCCAGGGCCCGCTGCAGCTCGGCGCCGATCTCCCGGGCCCGCGCGATCAGGGCCGGCGACGCCGCGACCGTGCGGAAGAACGGGACCGACCGGTCGTTGACCCCCGACAGCGGGTGACGCTCGTCGACCAGGCGCATGGTCAGCTCCCGCAGGGACGAGAGCACGTCGGCCTCCCGGTCGCGGACGGCCGCCCGCAGCAGCGCGACGGCCTCGACCGAGCGGTCCAGGAACAGGTCCTCCTTGCGCGGGAAGTGGTTGAACACCGTCACGCTCGACACCCCGGCCTCCCGCGCGACCTGGGCGACGGTCACCGCGTCGAACCCGTTCTCGAGGAACAGCCGGGCCGCGACCTCGGCGATCCGGGCACGGGTCTGCGGCCCGCCACGCTCTCCGGTCCGGGGCATGTGACCTCACTCTCTTGTGCGACTAAACTTAGTGGCTTAACTTAGTCCCATGACGTCGTTGCGGGAAGCATGGGTGGCCCTGACCGGCCTGTCGGCGGTATTCCTCGTCGAGATGCTGGACAACTCGATTCTGAACGTCGCGCTGCCGACGATCGGACGCGAGCTGCACGCCTCGACCACCGCACTCCAGTGGGTCACCGGCGCGTACGCGGTCGTCTTCGGTGGCCTGATGCTGGCGTTCGGCGCCGTCGCCGACCGGTTCGGCCGCCGCCGTGTCATGCTCGCCGGCCTGGTCCTGCTCGCCCTGGCCAGCCTGGCCACCGCGTTCGTCAGCACCGCCGGCGAGCTGATCGCGGTCCGCGCGGCGATGGGCGTCGCCGCCGCGATGACCACGCCCGGCTCGATGGCGCTGGCCTTCCGGCTCTTCGACGACGACGGCCTCCGGGTCCGCGCCATCAACATCATCTCGACCGTCGGGCTGGTCGGGCTCGCGGTCGGCCCCACGACCGGCGGCTTCGTGCTCGCGGTCGCTCCTTGGCAGGCCCTGCTGCTGGTGAACGTGCCGATCGCCGCGCTGGCGTTCGCCGGCATCCGGTTCGGCGTCGCCGCCGACGCCCCCGCCGACCTGCACCGCGACCCCATCGACGGGGCCGGCGCGGTGCTCGGCACGGCGGCGATCGTGCTGGCCCTGGTCGCGCCGACGCTGTTCGTCGACGAGGGCGCCGGCTCGTGGGAACCGTGGGCGGCCACCGCGGCGGTCGTCGTCGCCGCGGCGCTCTTCGTCCTCCGCGAGCGCTCGGCGCGGCACCCGCTGCTCGACCTCAAGCTGGTCGCCCATCCCCTCGTCTCCAGCGGCCTGGCGTTCAAGGCCGCGGCCGGGCTGGCGGTCGCCGGCCTCGGCTACATGGTGACCCTTCAGTTGCAGCTCGACTGGGGCTGGTCGGCCGGCCTCGCCGCCGTCGGCCTGCTGCCGCAGGTCATCGTCCTGGTCGCGGGCGGCGCGCTGCTCACCCCGTTCGTCAAGCGGGTCGGCCTCGAGCGGGCCGCGTGGCTGAGCGCCGCCACCGTCGTGGCCGGCCTGGCCGTCTACGGCCTGCTGGGCAACCTCGGGTACGTCTTCGTGGCCGTCGCCCTGGTGCTGGTGGCGGCCGGCATCCGCGTCGTCGGCGTCGTGGCCGGCACCAACGTCCTGCGCGGCCTCCCCAAGAACCGCACCACCATCGGCGCCGCACTCACCGACACGGCCACCGAGGTCACCTCCGGTGCCGGCATCGCGGTGACCGGCACGATCCTGGCCGCCATGTTCACCGGCAGCATCGCGACGCCGGCCTGGAGCCCGCACCAGACGGCCGAGTTCCGCTCGGCGATCACCATCGCGGCCCTGACGCTCACCGTCGCGGCGGCGGCCTTGGTGGCCTTCGGATTCCTCCGTACGCGGTCCGCGGCCCCCGCTGAGGAGAAAAGCCCCGCCATGTCGGCGGTCTGATCGGGTCTCTTCCCGCTCGGCGGCGTCCGGCAGGATCAAGCCCGTGAACTACGACGAGGCGCGCGCCTACTACCCGCCGATCGTGGCCGCCGGGGATGTCGCGGGTTTCGCCGCACCGATCGTGGCCGAGTGCTCCGGGGCCGCCACTCCTCCCCCGGCCGCACCTCCCCCGGCCGCACCTTCCCCGGACGGCGAGTCGTTCCCGTGGGCGGTCTCCCCCGACGTCGAGCCGATTCTCTGGGCCGCCTGGGAGACGGTCGTGGCCGCCGCGGCCGACGGCGCCGACCTCGATCGGCTCGTGGCGCTGGTGGCCGGGGTCAAGGCGGTCGCGGCGGCCGGCGACTGCCGGGTCTGGGAGCTGCGCGTCTTCGCCGATCTGCCGGTCTTCGGGGCGCAGATGCGCGAGACCTGGAACGAGCCCCGCCCCGACGGCTCCTGGACCCGGCTCAACTCCTTCGCCGCCCGCCTCACCCCGGCCGTGGTGGACTTCCGGCGCCTGGGGCTGTGGACGATCCGCGAGGCCCTCGAGACGCACGCGGACCCGGCCCGCCACGTGCCGGCGGCGGTCGAGTGGTTCAAGCACGCCGGTCCCGCGCTGGTCGACGCCACGGTGCACGGGCGCACGTTCGCCGACCGGCTCGGGTCGGTGTCGTCGGATGAGGCGTTCAGCGTGCCCCGGTGGACCTTCTGGCGCAGCCGCATGGCGGGACTCGCGGAGGGCGGCGACCGCACGGCCCGCGAGGGCTTGCGCATCATGCGCCGGTACGACCGGGAGATCGCCGCCGCCTTCTGAGCCAACAATCTCTCTGACACGTCATTGGCGTACGGCACATTGGTGTATTTGGTTGCCATAGTGTGTGTCGCACAGTATCGTGTTGAGCATGACAACGGATGCGACGCTCTCGGGGCACCTGCAAGAGCTGCGGCGGGGAACGGTTGTCGTCGCGAGCCTCACCGTTCTGCGTGAGCCCGGCTACGGCTACTCGCTGCTCGAGACCCTGAGCGAGGCCGGCTTCGAGGTCGAGGCCAACACGCTCTATCCGCTGCTGCGCCGGCTCGAGGCGCAGGGGCTGCTGACCAGCGAGTGGAACACCGACGAGGCCCGCCCGCGCAAGTTCTACCGCACCACCGAGCACGGCGACACGCTCGCCACCGTCCTGCGCGAGGAGTGGGCGCGGCTCGACAAGGCGATCACCGATCTCGACATCACGGGGAGCACACGATGACCAATCTCGTCGACCGCTACGTCTACACCGCCCTTCGTCGCGTCCCCGAGCAGCAGCGGGCCGACATCGACCGCGAGCTGCGCGCCTCCATCGACGACGCGGTGGACGCCCGGGTCGAGGCCGGCGAGAGCCGCGATGCCGCCGTCGAGACCACGCTGACCGAGCTCGGCGACCCCGACCGGCTGGCCGACAGCTACGCCGACCGGCCCAACTACCTGATCGGCCCGGAGCTCTACCCGACGTGGCGGCGGCTGACCGTGCTGATGCTGAGCGCGGTGCTGCCGATCGTCGTCGCGGTGGCGGTCATCATCGAGCTGTTCGACGACCCGACCGTCGGCGACGTGATCGGCACCGCGATCTCCACGACGCTCACCGTGGGCGTGCAGATGGTCTTCTGGACGACCCTGACCTTCGCCATCGTCCAGCGGGCGGGCCGGGGCAAGATCAACCTCAAGGCCCGGTGGTCGCTCAAGGACCTGCCCCGCTACGAGCCGAACGGGATGCCCACCCACCAGATGGCGGTCGGCCTGGTCTGGCCCGCACTGCTGATCGCGGCGCTGATCCTCCAGCAGTTCACGTTCAGCGATGTCCCCGTGCTCGATCCGGCCAACTGGACGTTCTGGTGGCCGTACCTCATCGTGGTCTTGATCCTGCAGGGCGCCTACCAGGTGTGGGTGTGGCGGCTCGGCACGTGGAACCGCACGGTGACCGTGGTCAACGCCGTCCTCCAGGTGCTCTCGGCCGGTGCGCTGATCTACCTGCTCGCGGCCGACAAGTTCTTCAACCCCGAGTTCCACAGCTTCGCCGACATCGGCGACGGCGTGGACGTGAAGCACTGGCTGTCGCTGGGCATCATCGCGCTGCTGCTGCTCGGCAGCGTCAAGGACATCGTGGAGGTGGCGATCCGCGGCGAGCGGATCCGCAAGGGCCTGCCCGTCAAGGTCACCGGCACCGGTGGCAGCTACGACTTCGGCTGATCCGCTCCATGCGGCCGCCCCACCCGGGGCGGTCGCATCGCTTTACCCGCCTTCTGCCCGAGCAGCGCCGTGACGATGGCCTTGAGGCCGGCGGCGAGGCGGTCGGCGCCGTCCTTTGTGGCCAGCAACCGCTGGATCGGCTCGCTGTGCAATGACGCCAGGATCAGGTGAGCGTCGACCTCGGCATCGAGATCGGGCCGGGCCTCGTGAATGAGGCCGGCGATGTGCCGGTGCCAGATCGCGTGCAGCGGCGGTGGATCCTCGCCCGGGACCCGCGCCTGCACCACCGCCTCGGCGTGATCGAGCGCGGCGAGCATCCCTTTGTTGCGGGACACGACCTCGATGACGCCGTCGACGAACGCCAGCAGCCGGTCGCGCGGGGGCGCACCGGGGCCGAGCGGTGGCGGACCGCCCTCGACCGCCTCCTGCAGCGCCATCGCGCGCTCCTGCATGAGGGCCCGCATCAGCCCGGCGCGGCTGCCGAACCGGTGGAAGACGGTGCCCTTGCCCACGCCGGCCTCGGCCGCGACCTGCTCCATCGAGATCTGCTCGGGCGGCAGCCGGGTCAGCAGCTCCTCGGTGGCGCGCAGGATCGCCCGGCGGTTGCGGGCCGCGTCGGCGCGCTCCGGCATGCTTTGTCTCCCGAATAACTGGACCGTCGGTCAACTTATGCTCTACGGTCGACGAAGTTGACCGCTGGTCCAATTTACCAGGAGGCAATCATGCAACGCGTGCGCTACTACCAGTACGGCGGGCCCGAAGTTCTCAAGATCGAGGAGGCCGTACGGCCGGAGCCCGGCCCCGGTCAGGTCCGGTTGCGGGCGGAGGCGATCGGCGCAAACTACGTCGACACCAAGATCCGGGCCGGCGCCGGCTCGATCTTCGTCCGCCCGCTGCCCGGCTCCCCCACCGGCGACGTGATCGGCATCGTCGACGCGGTCGGCCCCGGCGTCGATCCCGGGCTGACCGGCGCCCGGGTGGCGGCGCTGGTCGATCCCGACGCGTTCGCCGACTTCGCGCTGGCCGACGCGGCCTGGCTGGCGCCGGCACCGGCGGGCATGTCGCCGGGCGCGGCCAGCCTGCTCTCGGTCGCCGGTCCCGTCGCCCTGCGACTGCTGCGCATCGCCCGGCTCGAGCCGGGCGAGACCGTGCTCGTCCACTCCGGAGCCGGGAACATCGGCGCGCTGGCGATCCAGCTGGCCCGGCAGGCCGGCGCCGGTACGGTGATCGCCACCGCCAGCACCGAGCGGAAGCGCGAGCACGCCCGCTCCCTGGGCGCCGACCTCGCCGTCGACTACACCGCTCCTGATTGGCCCGACCAGGTCCGCAAGCTCGCCCCCGACGGCGTAGACCTGCTGCTGGACGCCGTCGGCGGCCCGGTGCTGACCGCGGGCATCGCCCTGCTGGCCCCGCTGGGCCGAGCAGTCGTCTACGGCGCCGCCAGCGGTGACCTGGTGGATCTGCCGCTCCGCGCGTTCTTCGGTCTCCACACGGTGACCGGATTCTCCTTGCTGGCGTGGCGGGCCGCCCGCCCGTCGGAGGCTCGCGCGGATCTGGAGGAGGTGAGCCGCTTGCTGTCCGACGGAAGCCTGCGTTCCGAAGTCCGGGCGACATTGCCGCTGACTTCGGCGGCCGAGGCCCATCGGCTGCTGGAGGACCGAGCGACGATAGGCCGGGTATTGCTTGTCCCCTGAAACTGTCAGAGGGTGGGCCTAATCTCCCCGGCATGGTTGGCACACCTCTTTACTGGCAGCTCAACGACAACGACCGTCAGGTCGATCCGACGGCGACGGCCGGGCCCGGCGGATATACCGTGCGGGTCGTCTGCACCGAACGCGAGGGCCGCGTGGTGGCCCGCCTCTCGGGCCGGGTGCCCGAGCTGAGACACATCGGCGGCCTGGGGCGGGTGTTCCTGCGGCCACCGGACCGCCGGCCGCCCCGGCCGCCCCGGCCGGCGTCGCGCGAGCCGGCCTACACGATGGCCGACCTGCGCGAGAAACACCCGAATTCGCACAAGCGCTGGGCGCGCACCGACGACGACCGCCTGGCCCGGCGGGCCACCGAGGGCGCGACGGTCGCGGAGTTGATGGCCGAGTTCGGCCGTAACCAGAACGCCATCGTGGCACGGCTCGCGCGGGTCGGCCCACAGGCGGCAAGCGGCTGAGGCGCGGTGTCGCCACGGCTACCTCCGAAGGGGTGCCCGGCGAAGCGGCGACTGCCCCGGCACGACGGGCGACGGGCCGCGACGGGCCGCGACGGGCGACGGGCAGCGGCATGCGGCGGCATGCGGCGGCGCGGCGTGCGGCGGCGTGCGGCGGCGCGGCGTGCGGCGGCGTGCGGCGGCGCGGCGTGCGGCGGCGTGCGGCGGCGCGGCGTGCGGCGGCGCGGCGTGCGGCGGCGCGGCGTGCGGCGGCGCGGCGTGCGGCGGCGCGGCGTGCGGCGGCGGGCGGTGCGCGAGGGTCAGGCGGGGAGGCCGTCCAGCCGGGCGAGCACCTGCAGCATCACCTCGTCGGCGCCGGCGCCGATGGAGGTCAGGCGTACGTCTCGGAGCATGCGGGCCGTCCACGTTTCCTCGAGGTAGCCGGCGCCGCCGTGGAACTGGAGGCACCAGTCGGCCACCTCGCGGATCAGGCGGCCCGCCTTGAGCTTGGCGACCGTGGCCATGCGGGTGATGTCCTCGCCGGCCATCAGCGCCTCGCAGGTCTGCAGGTTGTGGCTGCGCAGCAGGTCGACCTCGGCCTGGAGCTCGGTGAGGCGGAAGGCCACGTACTGCCGGTCGGCGAGCGGGCGCCCGAAGACCGAGCGCTCGTGGACGAAGGCGCGGGTGCGGTCCAGCGCGTACTGGCACTGGCCGGCCGTGGTGTAGGCGGCGAACATGCGCTCGGTGACGAACTGGCGCATCTGCTGCTGGAAGCCGCGGCCGGCCTCGCCGATCGTGTGGGCGACGGGGACACGCACCTGGTCGAGTTCCAGTTCGGCGGTGTCGGAGCAGCGGTTGCCCAGCTTGTCGAAGGTGCGCACGACCGAGAAGCCGGGGCGGTCGGTCGGCACGACGATCTGCGACATGCCGCGGTAGCCGCCCTCGTCGGAGGTGCGGGCCAGCAGGCACAGCCAGTCGGCCTGGGCGCCGTTGGTGATGTAGACCTTGCGGCCGGTGATTACCCAGTCGTCGCCGTCGCGCACGGCCCGCGTGCGCAACCGGGAGACGTCCGAGCCGGTGTCGGGCTCGGTGACGGCGATCGCGGTGACCGCGGCGCCGGCGATCGCGGGGGCGAGGAACTGCTCCTTCAGCTCGGCGGAACCGAAGTCGTGCAGGGACGGCGTCGCCATCATGGCCTGGACCCCGATCGCCATGCCGACGCCGCCGGCGTGCATCCGGCCGTACTCCTCGGCCGCCACCAGCTGGAAGCTGTGGTCGGCGCCCTCCCCGCCGAACTCGGGCGAATACTCCAGCCCCAGCAGCCCCAGCGCCGCGGCCTTGGGGAACAGGTCGTGCAGCGGCGCCCGCCCGGCCGCCTCCCAGGCGTCGACGTGCGGGTTGACCTCGGTGTCGACGAACCGTCGGACGCTGTCCCGGAAGGCCTGGTGGTCCTCGTTGAGCCGCATTACCGCAAGGTAGCTTTTCCGGGATCGAAAAAACAAGCGCGCTTGCTTGTTTTTCTCGGCTGTGCGAGCCTCGGCGGGTGATCCGCATCGGCAACTTCTCCGGCTTCTACGGGGACCGGCTCTCCGCGATGCGCGAGATGCTGGAGACCAGCGGGACCGGCGGGACCGGCGGGACCGGCGAGCTCGACGTGCTCACCGGGGACTACCTGGCCGAGCTGACCATGCTCATCCTCGAGCGTGACCGCCGGGAGGACGCCGGTCTCGGGTACGCGCGCACGTTCCTCACCCAGCTGCGCGACTGCCTGCGCCTCGCCCTCGACCGGCGGGTCAAGATCGTGACGAACGCCGGCGGCGTGAACCCGGCGGCGCTGGTCGCCGCGATCCGTTCGGTCGCCGCCGAGCAGGGCCTCTCCCCCACGGTCGCGCTCGTGCGTGGTGATCAGCTCGGCCCGGGGCGGCACGCGTACCTGGGCGCCTTCGGGATTGCGGGCGCGATGGACGCCGACATCGTCGTCACCGGCAGGGTGACCGACGCCTCGCTGGTGATCGGCCCGGCCATCGCGCGCTTCGGCTGGGGGCGCGACGACCTCGACCGGCTCGCGGGCGCCACCGTCGCCGGGCACGTCATCGAATGCGGCACACAGGCCACCGGCGGGAACTACCCGTTCTTCACCGAGATCGCCGACCTCGGTCACCCCGGCTTCCCGATCGCGGAGATCAGCCCGGACGGCTCCAGCGTGATCACGAAACATCCCGGCACGGGCGGCGCGGTCACCGTCGGCACGGTGACGGCCCAATTGGTGTACGAGGTGCAGGACGCCCGCTATGCCGGACCGGACGTCACCACGCGCCTCGACACGATCTCGCTGCGGCAGGCGGGTCCGGACCGGGTGGCGATTTCCGGCGTACGCGGTGAAGCGCCCCCACCGTCGCTGAAGGTCTCGCAGACCTCGCTCGCCGGGTACCGCAACGAGATGACCACGGTGCTGACCGGGCTGGACATCGAGGCCAAGGCGTCGTTGTTCCGCCGGCAGTTCGAGGCCGGCCTGCCTCGGCGCCCGGCCGAGCTGGATTGGCAGCTGTCGCGGCTGGATGTGCCGGACGCGCCGACGCAGCACCAGGCGTCGGCACTGCTCACGGCGGTGGCGCGCGACCCGGAGCGCAAGGTCGTGGACCGCTCGTTCAGCAATGCCGCCGTCCAGGTCGCGCTGGGGTCGTATCCGGGCTTCTTCGCGACCACGCCGCCCGGGCCGGCCCATCCCTATGGCGTGTTCACGGCCGGGTTCGTGCCGCAGGACGAGCCGGAGCACGAGGTCGTCCACGATGACGGCACGGTCACGCGGATCGCACCGCCGCCGGCGACGCGGGCGCTCGAGCCGTTGAGCAACCCACCCGGGTACGACAAAATCGGCGCGGAATCCACAGGGGACTCGCGGCGCCTTCCGCTCGGGACCCTCGCCGGGGCCCGCTCCGGCGACAAGGGCGGCGACGCCAACATCGGCCTGTGGGTGAGGCGACCCGAGGCGTACGGCTGGCTCCGGAACTTGATCGTCGAGGACCGGATCCGCGAGCTGCTCCCGGAGACCGCCGACCTCCCGATCCACATCACCCGCCTGCCGAACATCCTCGCCGTCAACGTCGTGATCGAGGGCCTGCTCGGGCAAGGCGTCGCCTACGGCGCCCGGTTCGATCCGCAGGCCAAGGGGCTCGGCGAGTGGCTTCGCTCGCGGTACGTCGACATTCCGATCGAGCTTCTGGAGGCGTCGTGAGCGTGCTGCGGTCCACACTCGACACCGGATCGGCCGAGGCGGTCGCGGCTCGGGAGGCCATGCTCGAGGCGCTCGGTGAGATCGCGGCCGAGACCGCGAAAGCCGTTGCGGGGGGCGGCGTTCAGGCGGTCGAGCGGCACCACGCCCGCGGGAAGATGACCGCCCGGGAGCGCATCGAGCTGCTGCTCGACCTGGACTCGCCGTTCCTGGAGCTGGCGGCGCTGGCCGGCTACGGCTCGCAGTTCGCGGTCGGCGGCAGCGTGGTGGCGGGCATCGGCGTGGTCAGCGGCGTCGAGTGCCTGATCGTGGCGAACGACCCGACGGTCAAGGGCGGCGCCAGCAACCCGTGGTCGCTGCGGAAGACGCTGCGGATGCACGAGATCGCGCTGCGGAACCGGCTGCCGCTGATCGCGCTGGTCGAGTCGGGCGGCGCCGATCTGCCGACGCAGAAGGAGGTGTTCATCCCGGGCGGCGCGGTGTTCCGGGACCTGACCCGCCTGTCGCAGCAGGGCATCCCGACGATCGCGCTGGTCTTCGGCAACTCGACGGCCGGCGGGGCGTACCTCCCGGGGATGAGCGACCACGTCGTGATGATCGAGAAGCGCTCCAAGGTCTTCCTCGCCGGGCCGCCGCTGGTCAAGGCGGCCACCGGCGAGGAGTCGGACGACGAGTCGCTGGGCGGGGCCGAGATGCACGCGCGGGTCTCGGGGCTGGCCGACCACTTCGCGGCCGACGAGCAGGACGCGATCCGCATCGGGCGACGCATCGTGGCGCGCCTGAATCACGAAAAATTAGGACAACAAGCAAGCGAAACCAAGCGGCCACGGTACGAGGTGGAAGACCTCCTCGCGATCGTGCCCAGTGGCCTCAAATCGCCCTTCGACCCCAGAGAGATCATCGCGCGGATCGTCGACGACAGTGACTTCGACGAGGTGAAACCGCTCTACGGGCAAAGCCTGGTCACCGGCTGGGCCCGGCTGCACGGCTACCCGATCGGCATCCTCGCCAACGCCAACGGCGTCCTGTTCAGCGAAGAGGCCCAGAAGGCGGCCCAGTTCATCCAGCTCGCCAACCGGTCGCACACGCCCCTGCTGTTCCTGCACAACACCACGGGGTACATGGTCGGCCGGGAGTACGAGCAGGGCGGCATCATCAAGCACGGCGCCCTGATGATCAACGCGGTGTCCAACTCCACCGTTCCGCACATCTCGGTGCTCATCGGCAACTCGTACGGCGCCGGGCATTACGGCATGTGCGGGCGCGCGTACGATCCCCGCTTCGTCTTCTCCTGGCCCAGCGCCCGCTCCGCGGTGATGGGCGCCCAGCAGCTCGCCGACGTCACCTACATGGTGTCCAAGGCGTCGGCGCTGTCCCGCGGCCGGCCGTTCGACGAGGACGGCGCCCAGGTCGTCCGGCACATGATCGAGCAGCAGATCACCGCCGAGTCGATGCCGCTGGTGCTCTCCGGCATGGTCTACGACGACGGCGTGATCGACCCCCGCGACACCCGGGACGTGCTCGGGGTCGCCCTGTCCGCCATCCACGGCGCGCCGGTGCGGGGCGCCGACGGCTACGGCGTCTTCCGGATGTGAGAGATGATGATCACGAGTGTCCTGGTCGCCAACCGCGGTGAGATCGCCCGCCGGGTCTTCGCCACCTGCCGCCGCCGGGGTATCGCCACGGTCGCCGTCTTCTCCGACGCGGACGCGAACGAGCCGCACGTGCGCGAGGCCGACAGTGCCGTCCGGCTACCGGGCGAGACGGCCGCCGACACCTACCTGCGCGGCGACCTGATCATCGAGGCCGCGCGGAGGGCGGGCGCGGACGCCATCCACCCCGGTTACGGTTTCCTGTCCGAAAATGCCAACTTCGCGCGGTCCGTACGCGACGCCGGCCTCGTCTGGATCGGACCGAGCCCCGAGGCCATCGAGGTCATGGGCTCGAAGATCGAGTCGAAGCGCCGGATGGCCGTCGCCGCCGTGCCCGTGCTCGACCGGCTCGACGTCGCGACGCTGACCGCCGACGACCTCCCGGTGCTGGTCAAGGCGAGCGCCGGCGGGGGCGGCCGGGGCATGCGGATCGTCCGCGCCCTCGGCGAGCTGCCGGAGGCGGTGGCGTCGGCCGCCCGCGAGGCCGCGTCCGCGTTCGGCGACCCGACCGTGTTCTGCGAGCGCTACCTCGAGGACGGCCACCACGTCGAGGTGCAGATCATGGCGGACGAGCACGGCACGATCTGGGCGCTCGGCGAACGGGAGTGCTCGCTCCAGCGCCGCCACCAGAAGGTGATCGAGGAAGCGCCGTCGCCGCTGGTCGACCGGCTCGGCGGCGATCTGCGGCAGCGGCTGCTTGCGGCCGGGCGGGCGGCGGCGGCCGCGGTCGGCTACCGCGGGGCCGGGACGGTCGAGTTCCTGGCCGACGAGAAGGGCGGCTTCTGGTTCCTGGAGATGAACACCCGGCTCCAGGTCGAGCACCCGGTGACCGAGTGCGTGACCGGGACCGATCTGGTCGGCCTCCAACTCGACGTCGCCGCCGGCGTACCGCTGATCGGCAAGGAGCCGGCCATGACCGGACATGCGATCGAGGCGCGGTTGTACGCCGAGGACCCCGCCGCCGGCTGGCGGCCGCAGGCCGGGACGATCGCCCTCTTCGACGTGGCCGGCGTGGCCTTCGAGAACCCGCGGGCGAACGGCATCCGGGTCGACGCCGGCGTCGCCGGCGGCAGCGTGGTCGGCACCCACTACGACGCGATGCTGGCCAAGGTGATCTCCTTCGCGCCCGGCCGGGAGGCGGCGGCCCGGCAACTGGCGGCGGCCCTGCAACGGTCGCGGGTGCACGGCGTGACCACCAATCGCGATCTTCTGGTGGGAAGTCTCCGGCACGAACAATTTCTTTCCGGTACGGCGAGCACCGCCTTTTACGCCGACCATCCCCCGGCCTCGTTGATCGTTTCTTTCGACCGTCCCGAAATCGGGGCGCTGGTCGCGGCGCTGGCCGATTCCGCGGCCGAACGCGGTCCGCTGCTGCCCGGCCTGCTCAGCGGCTTCCGCAACATTTCCGTCGGATACCGCCATCGCCCCTATTTCCACGGTGATGACGAAATTTCGGTGCGTTATCGATTTGTGCGGGGTGGCGGCATCGAGGTCGACGGGCTCGACGGCGTGACGCTGGTGTCGGCCGACGCCGGCCGGGTCACGCTCGACGTGGACGGGGTCCGGCGTACCTGGACGGTGGGCCGCTTCGGCGCCGGCGACGACGCCCGGGTGGTCGTGGACGGCCCGCGGGGCTCGCTCGAGCTGCGCCCCCGGCCCCGCTTCACCGACCCGTCGGCCCGCGTCCCCACCGGCGCCCTGGTCGCCCCGATGCCGGGCACGGTGGTCCGGGTGGCGGTCACGCTCGGCGACGCGGTGACGGCCGGCCAGCCGCTGGTCTGGCTCGAGGCGATGAAGATGGAGCACGCCGTGCACGCCCCGGCCGCCGGCGTGGTCGCCGAGCTGCCGGTCACGGTCGGCCGCCAGGTCACCCAGGGCACGCCCCTGGCCGTCGTGACCCCCGCCGATGACTGACGTCACCACCCCCAAGCAGGACCGCAGCCGGGCCACCCGGCAGCATCTGCTCGAGACAACGATCCGCTGCCTCGCCCAGCACGGGTGGGAGACGTCCACGGTCGGGTTCATCGCGGCCGCGGCGGGGATCAGCCGGGGCGCCATCCAGCACCACTACCGCACCCGGGAGGCGCTGATCCTGGGTGCGCTGGAGTTCATGTTCGAGGAGCGGGCGGCGCTGCTCGACGCGCTTCCCGAGCCGCCGGCGACCGGGCCCGAGCGGGTGCACGCGGTGGTCGCGGGGCTGGTCGACGGGATCGGGGGCGAGCTGTTCCGGGCCGCCCTGCAGGTCTGGGCCGTCGCCGCCGCCGACCCGGAGCTGCGGGCGGCCGTGGTGCCGCTGGAACGGCGCTTCGCCCGGGGCGTGCACCGGCGTGCCGTACGCCTGCTGGGTGTCGACGACGGCGACCCGGAGCTGCGCGTCCTCATCCAGGCCACCCTCGACATGGCCCGCGGCCTGGCACTGGCCGGCGTGCTCACCGACGACTCGCGGCGACGGGCCCGGGTCGTACGCGCGTGGTCGGCCCAGCTCGCCGCCGCGCTTGACACGCCCGGCGCGGGCACCTAATTTCGCCGACGATGCCCCGAACCTCGAGATTGCTCTGCGTGACCACGGCCGCCGTGCTGGCGCTGGCCGGGTGTTCCAGCACGCCCACGGCCCAGCCCGCCCCGTCGGCCGCCGTCCCGGTGACCACCGAGGCCCCGATCACGACGCCGGCGCCGGTGACGCCCTCGACCGAGACCACGACGCCGGCCACGACCGCCCCCACCGCCGCGGCGACCACCACGACCAGGCCCCCGGCCCGCACCCTCGACGCCGTGCAGATCGTCCGGACCGGCGGCCTCGCCGGCATCACCCAGACCATCACCGTGCTCCCCGACGGCAGCTGGACGGTCAAGACCGATCGCGGCCAGCCGACCCGCACCGGCAGGCTCACCGCCGCCCAGCGGGCCCAGCTCAAGAAGCTGCTGGCCGACCCGAGGCTGGCCAAGGAGGCCGCCGCGAAGAACGGCGAGGCCGTGCGCTGCGCCGACGCGTTCAGCTACGTGGTGGCGACCGGCCAGGGCATCGTCCGGTACACGTCGTGCGGCAGCAAGGTCAAGCCGGAAGTTACCCTGGCGATCATCACACTGCTCCAAAGCGCGACAAAAGGGCAGTAGCGATCACGCCGACGGGCGCTACTCAGCCGGGTTGCGTAGCATGTCGGGCTGCAACACCGGTGACGACGGGAAACCGAGGAGCACGATGCCGCTCACTCCAGCAGACATCCACAACGTGGCGTTCAAGAAGCCACCGATCGGTAAGCGTGGATATGACGAGGAAGAGGTCGACGCGTTCCTCGACGAGGTCGAGCAGGAGCTGATCCGCCTCCTCGAGGAGAACGGGGTCCTCCGCGACCAGATGCAGCGCCCCGGCCCGGGCCCGGCCCAGGGTGGCGGCCCGTCGAACATGGCGCTCAACGCCGAGCTCGGCGAGCTGGCCGCGCAGCTGGACCGCCTCCAGGAGGCCCGCGCCCGCGCCGAGCAGAACGCGCGCAGCATGCAGTCCCAGCTCGAGCGGGCCCGTTCGGCCACCCCGTCGGGCTCGTTCGCCCAGGTCGGCGACGACGACCGCAACGCGCGCGTGCTGATGATGGCGCAGCGCACGGCCGACGAGCACATGCGCGACGCCCAGCGCGAGGTCGAGTCGCTGATCTCCACCGCCCGGTCCAAGGCCGAGCAGGTCACCAGCGAGGCCCAGCTGAGCGCGGCCACGATCGAGAGCGACGCCCGGCGCAACCACTCCGAGGCGATGAGCCAGATCGGCGCCAAGCGGGCCGCGCTGCTCGAGGAGATCGACCGCCTCGGCCAGCTCGCGCAGAGCTACCACCAGGCGCTCAACAACCACGTCACGCAGCAGTTGCAGGAGCTCAACAGCGCACCTGATCAAGCCTGAGCAAAAGACGATCAATGAGGCCGCCCGATCTTCGAGATCGGGCGGCCTCAGTCGTACGGGAAAAGTATTGATTCTTTAAAAGCGCAAAGGCAAATAGCGGTGTTGACATTGCTATTGGGCAAATTGTAGGTTCGACCCCGCGCTCTTGGTTTCGCCGGTGAACCGACTTTTTTAACCCCACAGGCGAGACGTTCCTCACCACGCCCCGGGGTGATGACTCCCCCTCCCCGTGGTCGCCCTCTATCGCACTCTGCCCAGCCACGCACGGGCGTGGCGCCGCTGAGAGAGGCGAGGCACGATGCCCAAGATGTCTTTAGGCCGGACTGCGGTCCGGTTCGGCGCGGTGCTGCTCATGGTCGGAGGTGTCGGCGTGGTCTCGGCGTCGACCTCATACGCCGGCGGTCCCGCCACGATCACGAAACAGGCCTGGGGCAAGACGGCCGGCGGCATCCCCGTCGACCGCTACACCCTCACCAACAACGGGATGCGCGTCAAGATCCTGACGTACGGCGGCATCCTCCAGTCCATCGACGTGCCCGACCGGCACGGCCACACCGCCAACGTGGCGCTCGGCTTCGACAACATCGCCGCCTACGAGGCCGGCAGCCCCTACTTCGGGGCGCTGATCGGCCGGTACGGCAACCGGATCGCCAAGGGTCAGTTCACCCTGGACGGTGTCACCTACCACCTGCCGATCAACAACGACCCCAACAGCCTCCACGGAGGTACGGTCGGGTTCGACAAGCGGGTGTGGACGGCCACGCCGCTGCGGGTCCGCGACGGCGTCGCGCTCAAGCTCCAGCTCACCAGCGCCGACGGCGACCAGGGCTACCCGGGCGAGCTCAAGGCCACGGTGACCTACACGGTGACCCGCGACCACGACATCCGGATGGACTACATCGCGACCACCAGCAAGCCGACGGTCGTCAACCTCACCAACCACAACTACTGGAACCTGGCCGGTGAGGGCACCGGGACGATCGACACCACCAAGCTGCAGCTCAACGCGAGCCGCTACACCCCGGTGGACGCCACGCTGATCCCGACCGGCGCGATCGACCCGGTCGCCGGCACGCCGATGGACTTCCGCAAGGCGACCGCGATCGGCGCCCGCAACCGCGACAGCTTCGGCCAGCTCGTCATCGGCCGCGGCTACGACCACAACTGGGTGCTCGACCGGCGCGACAGCTCGTTCCGCAAGCTGGAGTTCGCGGCCAAGGCCACCGACGCGGCGACCGGGCGGCAGCTGACGATCTACACCACCGAGCCCGGCATCCAGTTCTACGCCGGCAACTTCCTGGACGCGACGCTGATCGGCACGAGCGGCCACATGTACCGGCAGGGCGACGGCTTCGCGCTGGAGACCCAGCACTTCCCCGACTCGCCAAACCACGCCAACTTCCCGTCGACGGTTCTGCGGCCCGGGCAGACGTACAACACCACGACCATCTATCACCTCGGCGTGGCGCGACATGCCTGATCTGCCCCGGGTCGTCGAGGAGGCGGCCGAGAAACTGGATCCACGCGGCACGACCCGGCGCCGGCTGCTGGCCGGCGCCGGGCTGACCAGCGCGTCGCTGGCCGCGACCGGGCTGCTCTCCGCGTGCAGCAAGAGCGACGACAAGACCACGTCGGACGCGATCGGGAACTTCCCGAAGACGCCCAACTGGAAGTTCGTCTTCGTCAACCACGTCACCACCAACCCGTTCTTCACCCCGACCCAGTACGGCGCCGAGGACGCGTGCAAGCTGCTCGGCTGCTCGTACCAGTGGACCGGGTCGCAGAACTCGGTGGTGGCCGAGATGGTCAACGCCACCAACACGGCGATCAGCGGCAAGGCCGACGGGCTCGCCATCGCGGTGGTGGACAAGTCGGCGTTCAAGGCGCCGGTCGACCAGGCTCTCGAGGCGGGCATCCCGGTGGTGTCGTACAACGCCGACGGCGCTCGCGACGACGTGGGCACGAACCGGCTCACGTACATCGGCCAAGGTCTTTATGAGTCGGGGTACGCCCTGGGCCAGCGCGCGCTGACCCAGGTGCAGTCCGGCGCCGTGGTGGGCTTCATCGCCACCCCCGGCCAGCTCAACATCCAGCCCCGCATCGACGGCGCGGCGCAGGCGTTCAAGGACGCCGGCGGCGCGGTGCAGTTCACCTCGGTGGCGACCAACGCCGACGTCACCAAGGGTCTGTCCATCATCGACGCGTACGCGCAGGGGCACAGTGGACTGGCCGGGATGCTGGCGGTGGACGCGGGCTCGACCCAGTCCGTCGGGCAGACGGTGAAGAAGTACAACATGCGCACCAAAGGCCTGAAAGTGGCCGGGGGCTTCGACCTGATCCCGGAGACTCTCGCCTCGATCAAGTCCGGCGATCTCGACTACACCATCGACCAGCAGCCGTACCTGCAGGGCTTCCTGCCGGTGCTCTACCTCTACCTGTTCAAGATCTCCGGCGGCCTCATCTCGCCGCCGCAGACCAACACCGGGCTGCTGTTCGTCACGAAGGACAACGTCGGTCAGTACCAGAGCACCCAGACGCGCTACGAGGGCTCGTCCACCGACGTGAAACTCGTCGAGCGTTCCGGGCCGATCGCGCACGCATGACCGGGACCCTTCCGAAACGGAGCGAAGCGCCGGCGGCCAGTGGCCGGCGCTTCCTTCCCGTGCTGCGCCGCGGCGGCACCGTGCTCGTCCGCTGGCGCGAGGCGAGCGTGCTGATCGTCGCGATCGCCATGGCGATCTACTTCCGGGCGTCCAACGACGTCTTCCTCAGCCATGACAACCTGCGCAACATCGCGCAGGCCACCGCCCCGGCCGCGATCGTCGCGGTCGGCATCGTGCTGCTGCTGGTCTCCGGCGAGATCGACCTGTCGGTCGGCGTGGTGGCGGCGCTCGCCCCGTTCCTCGTGCACTACGCCGTCGACAACTACGGCATCCCGGTGATCCCGGCGTTCCTCATCGCGTTCGCGGTCTCGGCCTTCATCGGGTTCTGCAACGGCGTCATCGTCACCAAGTTCAAGGTGCCGTCGCTGGTGGCCACGCTGGGCTCGTACTATCTGCTGCTCGGCATCTTGCTGACCACCTCGCACGCGTACCCGGCCCAGATCCCTACCGCCGCTCAAGGCAAGATCCAGTCGATCTTCGGGGCGGCCGACTGGTCGTCGCTGATCTGGTGCCTCGGCGTGGTCGGGGTCTACCACATCGTTCTCACCCGTACGCGCTGGGGACTGCACACGATCTCGGTCGGCGGCAACCTGATCGGCGCCACCGAGGCCGGCATCCGGGTCAACCGCATCAAGATCGGCAACTTCATGATGGCGGCCATGCTCGGCGCGCTGGCCGGCATCCTCGAGGCGTTCCGCATCAACAGCATCGACCCGAACATCGGCGGCGGCACCGCGCTCACCTTCACCGCGATCTCGGCCGCGGTCATCGGCGGCACCGCGCTCGCCGGCGGCTCGGGCACGGTCATCGGCGCGCTGCTGGGCGCCCTGATCCTGGCCGAGCTCCAGAACGGCTTCAACCTGATCGGGATCAGCGCGAACCCGTTCAACATCATCCTGGGCAGCGCCATCCTGCTGTCGATGATCGCGAACCAGTACCTGTCGCGGCTGCGGCGGACGGGAGGCGGGTGATGGACGTTCTCGCCGTCGAGCACGTGGCCAAGCGGTTCGGCGCGCTGACCGCGCTGCGCGACGTCAACCTGCGGCTGGAGAAGGGCGAGGTACTCGGGCTGATCGGCGACAACGGCGCCGGCAAATCCACCCTCATCAAGGTCATCTGCGGCTATCACCGGCCCGACTCCGGGCGGCTGGTGGTCAACGGCGAGGAGGTGGTGCTGCGCAGCGTCGACCACGCCCGCGCGCTCGGCATCGACACCGTCTACCAGGGACTCGCCCTGATCAACGAGCTGTCGGTCTACCACAACATGTTCCTCAACCGGGAGCTGATGCTGGGGCCGCTGCTCAACAACCGGGCGATGCGGCGGCAGGCCCGCGCGCACCTGGAGGACATGGGCGTCAACATCGCCAACGTCAACGCCGAGGTCGCCAAGCTCTCCGGCGGCCAGCGGCAGGCGGTGGCGGTGGCCCGGGCCGTCTACTCGGACGCGAAGATCCTGCTGCTGGACGAGCCGCTGGCGGCCATGGGCGCCAAGGAGGGCGCCCTGATCCTCGACCTGATCCGCGACCTGAAAACCCGCGGCGATGTCTCGGTGATCATCATCGCGCACAACTACGCTCAGGTTCTCGACGTCTGCGACCGGGTCAACCTGTTGCAGCACGGCACGATCACGTTCGACAAGCCGACCGCCGAGGTGACGCTCGACGAGCTGACCGAGCTGGTGGTCGCCGAGTACCGGGCCCGCCGCCGCGGCGGCGCCCACTCGGCGGACGAGTGAGAACCGGGGGTTCCATCGGAATGAGCACACGCGACACGGCCCGCCGCACGGCCGGCGATCTCGCCACGCTGCTGGCCGCGGAGAGCCGCGAGGGCCACGTGTGGCAACAGCGGATGTGGCAGATCGCCGCCTGCCTGTCGGCCGACGCCTCCGACGACGAGGCGATCCGGCGGGCGAGGGTGCGATTCGAGGGCCTGTACGCCACGGGCCGCACCTTCGCCGACTTCCAGGTGCGGCGCAGCGACCCCGCCGAGCAGGCCGCCGCCAACGAACGGCTCGGAGTCCTGGCGGCCCGGTTGCGCGACCTGCTGCACCTGCCGCCGACGAAGCTGCGCCGGGCCCGCGACGCCGACGCCGCCGCCGTGGCGTCGATCTGGTCGTCCGGCTGGCGCGACGGCCATCTCGGCCACGTGCCCGAGGAGCTCGTCGCCGTCCGCACCCCCGACACGTTCGCCACCCGGGCGGCGGCCCGCGTGGGCGACACGACGGTCGCCGAGCTGGGCGACGCGGTCGCCGGTTTCATCATGGTCACCGGCGACGAGGTCGAGCAGGTCTACGTCGGCGAGGCGCACCGCGGCTCGGGCGTGGCCGCCGTCCTGCTGTCCGAGGCCGAACGTCAGGTGGCGGCCGCCGGCCACCCGGTGGCGTGGCTCGCGGTGGTCCCCGGAAACGCCCGCGCACGCCGCTTCTACGAGCGCGCGGGCTGGACGGATTCGGGCGGTTTCGACTATGAGGCGGCCTCGATCCGGGTGCCGTGCCGCCGCTACACCAAGCAGGTCGGGGCGTAATCCGGTTGTCGCCGGCCGGCGATTCCGGGACGCTCTGAGGCATGACGCGCTGACCTCACTTCCCCGCTCCCCTGTCTTTTCCGGCTTCTCCCGGCTTTCCCGGCTTCTTCCGGAAGTGAGTGTCTCTTTTGTCCGACCAGCGCTCGCTGGCTTCGGTGCGCGTCTTCGCGTCCGATGGCAGCTGGATCGAGTCCGATGCCGTCGCGCAGTGCCATCAGGTGGCGGCCCTCGACGGCATGATTCATGTGGCCGGCATGCCCGACCTGCACCCCGGCAAGGGTGCGCCGATCGGGGCGGCCATGACCTCGACCGTGCTCTATCCGTTCCTCGTCGGGTCGGACATCGGCTGCGGCATCGCCGTCTTTCCGATCCGGCTCAAGCGGCCCTCCCCCGAGAAGCTGGCGGCCCGCTTCCCCGACCTGGACGAGCCGGTCACCGATCTCGCATTCGACGCCGCCGGCGTCCCGGCCTCGGGCGCGGGCGGCGTTCCGGGCGGCCACCTCGACGGGCTCGGCACGGTCGGGCGCGGCAACCACTTCGTCGAGCTGGCCCGGGTCGACGCGGTCCTCGACCAGGAGCACGCGCGGCGCCTGCAGCTCGAGGCCGGCGACCTCGTGCTGATCGTGCACAGCGGCTCGCGCGGCTGGGCGAGCGCATCCTGCGGCGGCACACCGAGGTGCACGGCGCGGGGCCGGCCGAGGATCCGGCGGCTTATCTCGCGGCCCACGACGAGGCCGTACGGTGGGGGTCGCTCAACCGCCGCGTGATGGCGGCGCGGGTGGCGCGTGCCCTCGGCGCCGAGCCGGCCGAGCCGATCGTCGACGAGTGCCACAACCTGGTCGAGGTCCGCGACGACGGCGTCTACCTGCACCGCAAGGGCGCGGCCCGCGGCGACGGGCGGGACGTGCTGGTGGCCGGCACCCGCGGCACCCGGTCATACCTGGTCGCCGCCCACGCCGGCGCGGAGGCGAACTTCTCGGTCGCGCACGGGGCCGGCCGCAAGATGTCACGGGCCGACGCCCTGCGGCGGGGAAAGGTCAAGCACACCGTCGAGGAGCTGCGGCGTACGCCGGTGGGGTCCGTTGTCGTCTGCGGCGACCGGCAGCTGCTGTTCGAGGAGGCGCCGACCGCCTACAAGCGCATCGAGCAGGTGGTCGGCGACCTGGCCGGGCACGAGCTGGCCACCCCGGTCGCGACGACGGTCCCGCTGGTCACCTACAAGACCGCCGACGTGCCCGGAAAGCGCCGCCGCCGATGACCGCCCACCTGCTGTTGTCGGCCGGCCGCGGCCCGCGGGAGTGCACGTGGGCGGTCGCGCGCCTGCTGCGCCGCCTGGAAACGGAGGCGGCCCGCACGAGAGTGACCGTCGAGCGCGTCGAGACCGTCCCCGGCGACCACCCGGGAACGTTCCGCTCGGTCCTGCTGCGCATCGGCGACGAGCCCTTCGCGGCGAGCTGGACGGGGACGCTGTGCTGGCAGGCCACGAGCCCGTACCGGCGTGGCCACGGCCGCAAGAACTGGTACGTGATCGCCGAACGCTGCGAGGTGGAGACCGTCACGCGGGTGTTCCGCGAGGACGACGTCGAGGTCGTGCCGATCCGCACGGGCGGCCCGGGCGGCCAGCACCGCAACAAGGCGAGCACCGCGGTCCGGGCCACCCACCGCCCGACCGGGGCCGTCGTCGTGGTCGACACCGAGCGCAAGCTCAGCCTCAATCGCGGCCTCGCGATGCGCCTGCTGCGCGAGCGTCTCGACGAGGGCAACCACTCGGCCGAGCGGGAACAGACCGCGGCCCGGTGGCGGGTGCACGACGAGCTCGTCCGCGGAAACCCGGTACGGACCGAACGCCCGTGAACCGCGCCCGGCCCCCCGTGTGCCGGGCGCGGGGGTCGGTCAGTTCTTCTGGGACAGGAAGCTCAGGGTCACGGTCGCGAGCAGCGGTGACGTGCCCATCGAGTAGTGCGTGACGCCGGGCAGGATGGCCAGCGCGTGGCCACCCTCGGGACGGTTCTCGCCCATCCAGCCGCCGTCGCGCAGGCCGCCGCCGAGCAGCTTGAAGACCTCGGCGAAGTGCGTCACCGGCCACATGTCGGCGTCGCCCGCCACGATCATCGTGGGGACGGTCAGCGCGCGTACCTGGTCGGAGAAGTCGAAGTCGTTCGCCATCGACCGGCCCATCTTGTCGAGCAGGCGCGGGAAGTCCTCGGGGCGGGGCGCGACCCGGTTGTAGAGCTCCCACATCGGGGTCTCCTTCAAGAACTCGGCCGCCGCCGCGCCCACCTGGCCCTGCTGCTCGAGGATCTCGGGGTAGGTGGCGTCGCGGCGGATGCCGGCCGACACCGAGACCAGGCGGCCGACCTTCTCCGGGTGGTTGAAGGCGAGCTGCATGGCCACGCCGCCGCCGAGCGAGTAGCCGACCACGTCGGGCCGGTCGAGGCCCAGGTGATCGATCAGCGCCGCGATGTCGTCACCCATCGTGCGTACGTCGATCGGGCGGTCGACGTCGGCCGTGCGGCCGTGCCCCTGGAGGTCGGGCAGGATCACCTGGTGGCTCGCGGCGAGTGCGGCCAGGTTCGGACCGAACATCTCGCCCGAGCCGAGGCCGCCGTGGAGCAGGATCAGGGGGCTGCCCGACCCGTGCGTCTCGTAGTAGAGGTTGATGCCGTTGACCTCGGCGTAGCTCATCGGGGCTCTCCTCGCTCAGTGTGTTGCCGGTACAGACCGGCCGCCGGACGGAAACTCATCGCTGGTATCTGGCAGTCTTCCCAATCGAACCGAAAATCTTGGAGGCAGTCATGCGGATCGCGGTCACCGGCGGCACCGGCAAGCTCGGGCGGGCCGTGGTCGCCGGGCTCAGGGCGAGCGGCGACGACGTGATCAACCTGGATGCGGCGGCCGAGCGGCCGGACATCCGGATCGACCTCACCGACTACGGCCAGACGATCGAGGCGCTCACCGCCATCGACGACCGGTACGACAAGATCGATGCGGTGGTGCACCTCGCGGCCATCCCGGCGCCCGGCATCACCGGCAACGCGGCGACGTTCCAGAACAACATCATCGCCACCTACAACGTGTTCGCCGCGGCCAAGGCGGCCGGCATCACGAACGTGGTGTGGGCGTCCAGCGAGACGGTGCTGGGCCTGCCGTTCGACACCCCGCCGCCGTACATCCCGGTCGACGAGGAATATCCGGCGCGCCCGGAGTCCCGCTACTCGCTGGCCAAGCACCTCGAGGAGACGATGGCGGCGCAGTTCTGCCGCTGGAACCCCGAGCTCAAGATGGTCGGCCTGCGCTTCTCGAACGTGATGGACCCGTCCGACTACGCCGAGTTCCCGTCCTTCGACGCCGACCCCCACCTGCGCAAATGGAACCTCTGGGGCTACATCGACGCGCGCGACGGCGCCCAGGCGGTCCGCAAGGCCCTCGACTACCAGGCCACCGGCGTCGAGGTCTTCATCATCGCCAACGCCGACACGGTGATGAGCCGCTCGTCGGCGAGCCTGGCGGCCGAGGTCTACCCCGGGGTCGAGGTGCGCAAGGAGCTGGGCGACCACGAGACGATGCTGTCGATCGACAAGGCAAAGCGCCTTCTGGGGTACGACCCACAGCACTCCTGGCGTTCGTAGGCACCCGTCCTAGCCGAGCATCGACGCGCACACCCCGGCCGTCACGATGCCGGTCGCGGCCCCGCCGATCAGCACGCCGAGGCCGAACTGGCGGCTGTTCGGCGAGACCATCAGCCCGCCGCCGAGCAGCAGGAGGATCGGAACGAACGCCAGGTAGTCCAGCTCGTCGTCGAGGGCGCGCATGAGCGCGATCGTGGAGAAGCAGGGGCCGACGAGACCGATCATCGCGCCGAGCGCCAGGCCGCCGTAGAAGAGCCCGCCGACCGACGTGGTCACCGGCGGCGAGGTCACGTGCAGCTCGGCCTGCCCGGCGCGTTGCAGCAGCACCAGCACGAATCCGGTCCGGTCCCGGGCCATCAGCGCCGGGCCCTCGTGCGCCGTCCACGCGCGTGGCTCGAAGCCGGCCGCCTGCCAGTCGCCGGCGAACAGCGCGAACACGTCGACGCCGGGCGGGACCAGCAGGGTCATGCCGCGGTGCACGCGGGTGCCGGTCTCGTGCGGCGCGAGCGCGAACGGCGGGATCTCCGGCGCGGCGATCGGCATGCCGGTGATCGGCGGGTCGGCGCGCGCCAGCAGAATCGCGGCGATCCGCTGGTCGACACCCTGGACTGCCTGGTCCCGTCGCACGTCCCCTAGGTTACGATCAAAAGGTGCATATCGGGCGTACGGCGGGAATCACGCACGGCGCTTTCGTGGCTCTCGGGCTGATCGTCGCCGGGATCGTGCTCGCCGCCGAGACCCGCCACCGGGGCCGGTCGGACTTCCGGCTCTGGTACCTGGTGGCCGGCGCGCTGGTCGGCGGCGCGATCTTCGAGCGGCTCGGCACCTGGCTGCGGCATCTCTCGCCGGCCGCCAACGCGGGGCCCGCCGAGCAATGGCTCTACGGCAGCCGCAGCATCCTGTCCGGTCTCGCCGGCGCGTACGCGGGCGTGCTCGTCGCGAAGCGCCTGTGCCGCTACGAGTCGCACACCGGCGACCTGTTCGCCCCGGCGATCGCGGCCGGCATGGCGGTCGGCCGGATCGGCTGCCTGCTCACCGAGCTGCCCGGCACCCCGACCGGCGGGCGCTGGGGCGTCACGCTCGGCGCGGCCGAGGCGGCCCGTTTCCCGGGGACGCGCGCCGGCGTCCCGCTGCACCCGTCGTTCGCGTACGAGATCATCTTTCATCTTGTCGCGCTGGTGGTCCTGCTCCGCCTGCGCGATCGGGTCACGCTGCCCGACGCGCTGTTCACCGGATATCTCGTCGCCTACGCCGTCTTCCGGTTCGTCGTCGAGTTCGTGCGCGGCAACGAGGTGGTCGCCGCCGGGCTCACCCGGCCGCAGCTGTTCCTGCTCGCCTGCTCGCCGCTGCTCGCCTGGCGGGTGTGGCGCCTCGGCGCCGACCGCCGCGTGGCCGAGGGCATCGCGTGATCGGGGCAGGCATGATCGGTCCTGGCATGCCGTTGCGGTCCGACCGGATTCATCGCTACGTCAACGCGTTCTGCCCGCGGTGCGACCACACCGACGTCGCCGCCGTGCAGCGCCTCTCCGGCCGCCTGATGATCCGCGACGGCGCGGTGTGGCTCGAGCGCGGCTGCCCCCGGCACGGGCTGGTCAGCACCCTGTACGACGAGGACCCGGAGATCTTGCGCTACCTGGAGCTGTGGACCGCTCCCACCAAACAACACACGGCGGACGTACGCGGGAACTTCGCCCCGATTCCCGCCGCCTACCTGGACGGGCTCCCCGAGATGCAGACCCAGCACACCTGCATCCTGCTCACCGACCTGACCGATTCGTGCAACCTGCGCTGCCCGACCTGCTTCGCCGACTCGTCCCCGGCGATCGAGTCGGTGGTGCCGCTCGCCGGCGTGCTCGCCTCGCTCGACGCCCGCCTCGCGCGCGAGAACCAGCGCCTGGACGTGCTGATGCTCTCCGGCGGCGAGCCGACGCTCTACCCCTTCCTGAGCAGCCTGCTCGACGAGGTGACGGCGCGTCCGGTGGTGCGCACGCTGATCAACACGAACGGACTGCGGATCGCCCGCGACGACGCGCTGCTCGACCTGCTCACGTCGCATCGCGAGCGGGTCGAGGTCTACCTCCAGTACGACGGCCTGAGCGAGCGCGCCCACCGCCACCACCGCGGCGCCGACCTGCGCCGCCTCAAGGACCAGGCGATCGACCGTCTCTCGTCCCGGGGCATCTTCACCACGCTCACCATGACCGCCGCCCTGGACGTCAACGACGACGAGATCGGCGCCGTCGTGAAGCGGGCGCTGGACACGCCGTACGTGGGCGGGGTGGTCGTTCAGCCGCAGTTCGGCTCCGGCCGCTCGGGCCCGATCGACGAGAACCACCGGCTGACCCACACCGGCGTCCTGGCCCGGCTCGGCCCGCAGACCGGCGACCTCGTCACCTGGCGCGACCTGACCGCGTTGCCCTGCTCCCACCCGCACTGCTGCTCGGTCGGGTACCTGCTGCGCGACGACTCCGGCGCCTGGCGGTCGCTCACCGCCCTGATCGGCGCCGACCGTCTGCTGAGCCTGCTCGACCTGGCCCCGGATCTGATCGCGAACCGGATCGCCGACGCCGACCTGCCGGCCGGCCTGCGCACCGCCGCCCGGGACTCGCTGCTGGGCCTGCTGTCCGAGCAGTCCTCGCTGTCCCACCCGCGCGTCGGCGACCTGTGGCAGGACATCTGCACCGCCTGCGACCTCGGCATCGGCACGCTCACCACGCTGGCGTCGTCGGCCCTGCCCGGCGGCCGCGCCCGCCTGCGCCGGATGCTCGCCGAACGGGTCAAGCGCATCACGGTCAAGCCGTTCATGGACCTGGCCACGATGATCGAGGAACGCCTCGCGCAGTGCTGCGTCCACGTCGGCACCCGCAACGGCGACCGCGACCAGTGCGCCCCGTTCTGCGCCGTGCAGGCGTGGCCGCAGCTCTCCGCCCAGCGCCTCCCCCGCACGATCGCTCGATGAGACGCGACCCGCTGCCGCTGTGCGTCTACGCGACGGTCGCCGCGCTGACCTGGTGGCTGGGCCCGATCGCGGTGGCCGGCTTCGCGGCCCTGGCTTTCGCGGGCTACGTCCGAGCGTGGCGCTTCGGCCTGCGCCGCTCCTCCTGCCGCCTGCGCGACGTGCGCCTGGTCCTCGCCTACCTGGCCGCCCTGACCATCGCCGGCCTGGCCGCAATAGTGATGGACTTGAATGTGTTGCGGCCCTTCTCGTAGCATCCGCACCATCTCGGACTCGAAGCCCCGCATGGTGATCGCCGCGGTGGTCACGGCCCTGGCCCTCGCGCTGGGCGTGACCGCGTCGGCGTTGGGGTGGGCCGCGCCCGCGGCGCCGCCCGCCGCCCCGGGGGCGCCGTTCCCACCTGGGCCACCGCCTCCCTGGTCGCCCCGGCCCGGGCCGGGGCAGTTCGGGCCGAGCCACTTCGGACCGAGCCGCCTCCCGCCGAGCTACCGCTGACCGTGCCGCCCCTCTTGCTCTGCTTACCTATACGCGCCACCCGACCCCTCCCGGCGCGCCGACCCCCTCCCGGCGCGCATAGGTAAGCAGAGCGACGCGCACAACACGCGCCACCCCAACCCCACCCGGCGCGCATAGGTAAGCAGAGCAAAGCTCCCACCACGCGCCACCACGACCCGTCCCGGCGCGCATAGGTAAGCAGAGCGACGCGCACAACACGCGCCACCCCAACCCCACCCGGCGCGCATAGGTAAGCAGAGCGACGCGCCGCCCGGCCCGGCCATCCCAAGCCGGCCATTGTGATGGGAGCGCTCCCATGTAACGATGACCGTCACTTCCTCACCCGCGTACGTCTTGCCCCCGAAGGACCCCGCAGATGCGCGCTCTAGCGCGGCTCGCCGTGACCACCGTGCTGGTCGCGGCCCCCATCGCCGCAGTCACCGTCACCACCGTCGCCCACGCGGCCGACGATCCCGCGCCGGTCACCGTGCTCACCAGCGATTTCGAGGACGGCACCGTCCAGGGCTGGACCGGCCGCTCGGCCGAGACCCTCGCGAACAGCACCACCGTCGCCCACGGCGGCACGCACAGCCTCGCGGTCACCGGCCGCACCGCCGCCTGGCAGGGGCCCTCGCTCGACGTGCTCGGCACGTTCGAGAAGGGCACCTCCTACACGATCTCGATCTGGGTGCGCCTGGCCGAGGGCTCCGACAACGCCCGGCTCAGCGCCGAGCGCCGGACGGGAACGACGGCCTCCTACGACACCGTGGTCGGCAACACGGCGGTCACCAGCGGCGGGTGGACGAACCTCACGGGGCACTACACGCTGGCCGCCGACGTCGACTTCCTTCATCTGTACGTGGAGACGGCGTCCACCTTGGCCGGGTTCAACGTCGACGACCTGACCGTCACGTACGTGCCGGCGCTGCCGATCCAGACCGACATCCCGGCCGTGAAGAGCGTCGTCACCGAGTTCCCGGTCGGCGCCGCGATCACCGGCGCCGAGACGGTCACGTTGCACGGCGACCTGCTGGCCCGGCACTTCAACTCGGTGACCCTGGGCAACGCGCTCAAGTGGGACGCGACCGAGCCGACCGAGAACACGTTCACCTACGCCCAGGCGGACCCGCTCATCGCGTACGCGAAAGCCCACACCATGGCCGTGCGCGGGCACACGCTGGTGTGGCACAACCAGACGCCGTCCTGGGTCTTCACCCGCGCCGACGGCACCGCGATGACCGGCACCGCCGACGACAAGACGCTGTTGCTGTCCCGCCTCGAGAACCACATCCGCAACGTGGCCGCCCACTACGGCGCCACGATCGGCACCTGGGACGTGGTCAACGAGGTCATCGACGAGTCGCAGTCGGACGGCATGCGCCGCAGCGCCTGGTACAACGTGACCGGGCTCGACTACATCCGCACGGCGTTCACGGTGGCGCGCGAGGTGCTGCCGGCCGCGAAGCTGTGCATCAACGACTACAACACCAACGTCGCGGCCAAGCGGGACGCCCTCTACAACCTGGTCTCGAAGCTGAAGGGCGAGGGCGTGCCGATCGACTGCGTCGGCCACCAGATGCACATCAACGTGAGCTGGCCGTCGGTCGCCGACACCGAGGCGATGATCCAGAAGTTCGTGCCGCTCGGCGTCGAGCAGCAGATCACCGAGATGGACGTCAGCATCTACACCAGCAGCGGCGAGAGCTTCCCGACGCCGCCGGCCGACCGTCTTCTCCAGCAGGCGTACGTGTACCGGGACATGTTCGCGCTGTTCCGCAAGTACAAGTCGGCCATCACGTCGGTGACGCTGTGGGGCCTCGCCGACGACAACACGTGGCTCGACACGTACCCGGTCGCTCGCAAGGACGCCCCGCTGCTGTTCGACACCCGCCTGCAGGCCAAGTCCGCGTACTGGGGCGTGGTCGATCCCACCAAGATCGGCAGCAGCACGACCAGCCCGACGCCGGCCACCTCGACGTCGTCGCCGGCGAGCACCTCGCCCACGACCGCGCCGGCCGGCAACTGCGCGGTCACCTACCGGGTCACCGGCAGCTGGCCGGGCGGCTTCCAGGGCGACGTGAAGATCGCCAACACGGGCACCGCGGCGATCGCCGGATGGAAGCTCGGATGGACGTTCGCGGGCGGCCAGACGATCAGTCAACTGTGGAACGGAACGGTCTCGCAGAGCGGCAACACTGTTACGGTCGTCAATGCGTCGTGGAACGGCGCGATCCCCGCCGGCGGCTCGCAGTCGGTCGGCTTCCTGGCCGGCTGGACGGGCAGCAACCCCGTACCGGCCGCTTTCACCCTCAATGGCACCGCCTGCACCGTCCTCTAGCCCAAGGAGTCCGGTCCATGACCCTGTCCACGATCGCCGGCGCCGCCCTGCTCAGCCTGCTCGCGGCGGCGCCGGCCCCGGCCCCGGCGCCCCGCCAGTTCGGCGCGGTGGTCGAGGCCGAGAGCTTCGACGCCGCGCACGCCGTACGCGTGTTCCATGATCTGGCCGCCTCGGGCGGCAAGGCCGTAGCGTTCTCCGGTGGCGACTGGCTCCGCTTCGACGCCGTCGACTTCGGCACCTACACCCAGGCCAGCGGCTACGCCAAGTGGCGCTCCTGCTCGACCTCGCCGGGCACCATCGACCTGCGCCTGGACAGCCCGACCGCCACCCCGTTCCTGACGTTCACCATCGTCGGCGCGAACTGCGACCAGTGGTACCAGTCGAGCCAGCGCCTCGGCACCGCCTCGACCCCGACCGGCGTGCACGCGCTCTACATGCACGCCACGGCGACCGGCCGCTGCGACTTCTACCGGTTCGACAGCTTCCAGCTCATCCAGCAGACCAGCCCGCCGATCCCGTGACCGGGCCGCCCGGGGTCGCGCTCAGTGCGGCGCGGCCCCGGCTTCCTGCAACGCGGTCAGCTCACGGCCCGGGCGGAAGGCCCAGCGAAGGGCGTTCGAGCCGTCGGTGCCCGTCGCCGTCCGGAGGCGGCGCGGCCACAGGTTGCCGAGGCCGAACAGGGCCCCGGCCAGGGCGCAGGCCAGCAGGCAGTGGCTCAGCAGTTCCGAGGTGACGGCGAAGGCCACCCGCGACAGCACGGCGGCCAGGCCCAGGTCGATGGCCGGCCCGGCGAGGTAGAAGACGACGAACCGCGCGGGCAGGGCCGGCGCCGCCAGGTCGGGACGGACCTGGACGTACGAGCCGTCGCCCCATCGCACCCGCATGCCGGCCACCCGGAGTCTCAGCAGCAGCGCCGCCAGCAGGTGGGCGCCCTCGTGCAGCACCACGAAGAGCGGCGCGGCCACCGCCACCGCCAGGACCGGCAGCACGAAGCCCCACGCGCCGTTGTCCACGTCGGCCAGGCCGACCGGGACGGCCAGGCCGAACAGCAGCGCGGCCACCAGCCACGGACCGAGCCGTCTCACTCCCGCATCGTATCGACGCCGGGTGTCACCGCGCGCTTCCGGGGAATGAAGGAGGCAACCGACCGACGAGGAGTGAGAGCGATGACCGCCGATGGTGTCGTCAACCCGGATGTCGCGCTGGACCGCGAGGTCGAGGCGCTGGCCCAGCGGTTCCCCGACGTGGACCGCGCCGAGCTCGACCAGCGCGTCCACGCGACCTATGCGCAGCTCAAGGACGAGGCAACGATCGACACGCACCTGGTCGCGATGACCGAGGGCCAGGTCACCGAGGACCTGCGGCGCGAGGGCGCGGAAGTCCACGTGCGCGGCGAGGACCGCGCCTGAATCAGAGCCGGCGCCTTACTCAGAGCCGGCGCCTTACTCAGAGCCGGCGCCTTACTCAGAGCCGGCGCGACGGCGGGCGCCACGCCCAGGAGAGCAGCGTCAGCACCGCGAACATCGAGGGCGCGATCACCGCGGTCGGCGGCTGGTGTGCCGCGACATTCGAGGCGACCGCCCCGACCATATTGATCATGATGCCCGTGTACGCCCATTCCTTGAGCCGTGGCAGCCGCGGCGCGACGAGCACGACCGCCGCGGCGAGCTTGGCCCCGCCCATGATCGTGGCGAGGTACCCGGGATAGCCCAGCTCGATCATGGCCGGGTAGAACGGCGGCGCTTTGGCCAGATCGAGGGCGCCGCCGATCGCGCTCTCGGCCACGACGATCGAGGTGACGGCCCAGTAGCCGTACGAAAGTCGCATCGGATCCCTCCATCGAAACGGATCCGTACCTTTAGAGATACGCTACCGTTTCGATGGAGGGGGTGCAATGGCGATCTCGCGCGGGGCGGGCGCCCGGAAGCGCGTGCTCGACGCGGCGCTCGAGGTGCTGGACGACGACGGCCTGGCCGGCTTCACGATGGAGGCGGTGGCCCGCCGCGCCGGGGCGAGCAAGGCGACCCTCTACCGCCACTGGCCCACCGCCGGCGCGCTGCTGGTCGACGCGATGGACGCGACGTTCCGGCCGCTGCCGGCCCCCGACACCGGCCGGGTCGAGACCGACGTCGCCGAGCTGCTGCACGCCTTCGCCGCCCAGCTCGCGAGCCCGCGGTACCCGCGCCTGCTGGCCGCCTTCATGGACGCCGCCGAGCGCGACCCCGCCCTGAAGACGCTGCACGCCGACCTGACCCGCCGCCGTCGCGAGCCGATGCTGGCCGCCCTGACCCGGGCCCGCGATCGCGGCGAGCTGCCGCCCACCCTCGACCCCGATCTCACCGTCGACCTGCTGGCGGCCCCGTTCTTCTACCGCCGTTTCGTGGCCCACCGCCCGATCCCGGCCTCGATGGTCGACGAGGTGGTCGAGCGGGTCCTGCCGGCCCGCCGGTCATGATCGGGTCAACCCCACGCTCGCCACGAAGATGCAGATGGCGGCCGCGAGCATGAGGCCGTGCAGGACCATGTGCTCCACATTGGGACGGGGCCGGTCACCGATGCGGGGCAGCACGATCAGGGTCCGGGCGTACGTGCGGGAGTGCAGCTCGGACCACGAGGCGCCGGTGCCCGCGGTGGCCCACGGCGCCGTCACCCCCACCAGGTAGGGCATCCACCACAGGACCAGCCCGCCGGCGACGGCCAGCAGCTCGACGGCCCCGCCGATGAAGCCCAGCGCCGGCACGCCGAGCAGCGCGGCGAGCCCCAGCAGGACCGCCGGCAGGGCCATGACCGGCCCGTTGATGAGGACTTCGGTGCGTTGCTCGGAGCGCTTGGCGCCGCGCACGTTGTTGAGCGGGTAGAGGTCGACCAGCGTCGTGAGGGCGTGGTAGGCGACGGCGGCGAGGGTGAGTGTGATGGCGATGGCGAGCACGGGTGCCTCCTTCGAGCAGATGCTTACGGCGTAAGCATGGCTAGGATGGCTTACACCGTAAACATCGTCAAGGGGGCAGCGTGGCCAAGGCCGGACTGAGTCGCGAGCGGGTGCTGGACGCGGCGCTGGAGTACGTCGACGCGTACGGCCTGCCGGCTCTGTCGATGCGCAAGCTCGGCGCCCACCTCGGGGTCGAGGGGATGTCGCTCTACCGGCACGTGCCGAACAAGGCCGCCCTGCTCGACGGCCTGGTCGACCGCGTGATGGAGACGGCGTTCGCCGGCCTCTCCGTTCCCGGCGACGACTGGGTCCCGTGGCTGCGGCAGTTCGCCCACGCCCTGCGCGCGGCCCTGCTGGCGCATCCCGGCGTGCTGCCGCTGGCGGCGACCCGCCCGGTGAACTCCCCCGACGCCCTGCGCATGTCGGAGCGCTGGCTGGCGGCGATGCGCGCGGCCGGCTTGTCGCTGGCCCGCTCGATGGACCTGGTGAACGTGCTGGCGACGTTCACGATCGGCCACACGCTGGCCGAGGTCGGCGAGACGCCGGGGCACGAGGGCACGGAACCCGACCTGGACCAGCACGCGGACGAGCTGGACCCGGCCGAGTTCCCGAACCTGACCGAGGTGATCCGCACCCGCGCGGGGCTGGATTTCGACAGCCGCTTCCACGAGGCGGTGGAGATCCTGCTGGCCGGCTACGCGGCGCTGCCGGCGGACTGACCCGCTCAGTACTCCCGGGCGCCGAGGTATTCCTTCACGTTGTCGGGGAAGAAGACCGTCTCGTTCGTGTCCACCCGGCGCGGCACGGCAATGCCGAGGAAAACGTCCTGGATCAGGGCCATGAGTTGCGGCCCGATCAGCGGGTTGCACTCGACGATGAAGTTGATTTTCCCCTTCGACAACGCCTCCAGCCCGTCCCGGATGGCGTCGATCGTAACGACCTTGATGTCCTTTCCGGGCTGCTTTCCGGCGGCCTCGATCGCGGTCACCGCGCCGATTCCCATGTCGTCGTTCTGGGCGAACACCACGTCGATGTCGTCGTGCTCCTGCAGCAGCGCCTTCATCGCCGTCTCGCCCTGCTTGCGGGCGAAGTTCCCGTTGCCGGAGGCGATGATCCGGAACCGCGGGTCCTTGCCGAGCCCCTCGAGAAACCCGGCCTTGCGCTGAATGGCCGGCGCCGATCCCGTGGTGCCTTCGAGTTCGACGATATTGACCGTTTTGGCGGTGTTACGGAAGGCGCCTTTCACCCATACCGCCGCGTTGCTCCCCTCGGCCGTGAAGTTCGAGCCCAGCGACGAGGTGAACAGGCTGGGGTCGGCGGTCTGGATGGCCCGGTCGGTCAGGATGACCGGGATGCCGGCCTTCTTGGCCTTCCGCAGGACGTCGTCCCAGCCGTCCTCGACCACGGGCGAGAACGCGATGACGTCGACCTTCGACCGAATAAATCCCTCGATATCGGAAATTTGCTTCTCGCGGCTGAGGCCCGCCACCGCGAAGATCAGGCGGACATTCTGGATACCGGCCGAGTCCTTGATGGATTTCGTGTTCGCCGCGCGCCAGCGACTGGATTCCCCGATCTGCGAGAATCCGATCGTGATCTGCCCTTTCCGGGCCGACTTCACCTTCACGTTTCCCGAATCGGCGCAGCCCGCGAGGGCGAGCACCATCACCAGGACACCTATTTTTTTGAGCACGTATTGACTCCTCGTAATGCAGCGAGGCGGGATGCGTAAACCCGGGCCGAGGAGAGCACGCGAGTATTACGCCGGGCGTATTTCATCCCGCAGCACACGAAGATGTTAACGTTCCCAATTGCACAGTCAAGGCCCGCCGCGCCCGAAATTCCGGCCCGCCGTCCTAATTGAACCGATCTAGCGTTCTATGCCGGGAAGCCCGGTCAGCGCCCCCACGGCCGCAGCTTCTCCGGATTGCGAACGGCCCAGATCCGCGTGATCCGATCGCCGGCGACCTCGAACGCCAGCACCGTGGTCGTCACCCCGTCCTGCTGGGCGATCAGACCCGGCCGCCCGTTGACCGTCCGTTCGAGCAGCGTCATCGCGCCCGCCCGGGACGCGATGTCGACCAGCCCGTACGCGATCCGCTCGTTCCCGGAAACCGGCCGCGGCTCCGCGGTCGCCACGCCCCCGCCGTCGCCGACGGCCACCGCGTTCGGGTCGAGCACGCCGATCAGCGCCCGGATGTCGCACGCCTCCCACGCCCGCTTGAAGTCGCGCACCACCGCCGCCTGCTGCGCCACCGGGGTCACCGGCGCCCGCGCGACATCGACGCGACGACGAGCCGACACCGCCAGCTGCCGGCACGCCGCCGGCGTCCGCCCGACGATGTCGGCGACGTCCGCGAACGGATACCGGAACACGTCGTGCAGCACGAACGCGACCCGCTCGGCCGGCGTCATCGACTCCAGCACCACCAGAAACGCCATGTTGACCGACTCGTCCAGCGTGATCCGATCGGCCGGGTCGTCGATCGCCCCGTCGCCCGGCACCGGCTCGGGCAGCCACTCCCCGACATACCGCTCCCGCCGCACCCGGGCCGACCGCAACTGATCGAGACAGATCCGCCCCGCGACCCGCATCATCCAGGCGCCCGGGTTGTCGATCGCCTCCCGCCGCGGCTCGGGCATCGCGTACCAGCGGGCATAGGCCTCCTGCACCACGTCCTCAGCGTCGGCGAGCGAGCCGAGCAGCCGGTAGGCGAGGTTCAGCAGTTGCCGCCGCTCGTTCAGAATCGCGCTGGTCATCGGTATGGTCCCCCCTCGTTCCCCTCTCCCGACGAAACAGCCCGCCCAAACGTGACCCGCTCCCCCAACGGCACCATCCGCCCCGCCGTCACCGCGCGCCCCACGCCTTCACAGCGCATCCGACGCGCCCCACCGTCACCGCGCACCCGGCCCGCCCCGGCGCGCCTGGGTAAGCAGAGCAAGGCCACCACCCCCGGCGCGCCCAGGTAAGCAGAGCAAGGCCACCGACCCCAACTAGCGGATCTTCGTTGCTCAGGTGGTTTCGGAAACGGTCGAACTTAGTTGCGGGGAACACGACCGTCAGAGAGGCGTGGTGCGGTGGCTCTCGGCGACTGGGCTCGCGATCGTCGGCTGCGAACCAAGGTGGGCGCGGCCCTGGCCGTGATGGCGCTGGCGGCCGTCATCGTCGGGGTCGTCGGGGTGATCGGGCTCCGCGGCGTCGCGGACAAGGCCGACGCCATCTCGTCGGAGAACCTCACCAACACGGCGCAGCTGGCGGCCGTGCGGCAGACGATCGCGGACACGGCGATCCACCTGCTCAACCACAACGCGTCCCCGACCGGCGCGCAGATGGACGCGGCGGAGAAGGAGCTCGACGCGGACGATGCCGCGTTCGAGGCGGCGCTCGCCGACTACGTCAGCGGGCAGTATGCGGGCAGCGCGGAACAGCTGGGGACGCTGACCAAGGCCTGGCTCGCCTATCAGAAGCTGCGCGACGAGACGTTGCTGCCGCTGAGCCGGGCCGACAACCGGGAGCGGTTCGAGAGCGTCAACGCCGATCAGGCCCAGCCGCTCTACGAGCAGGCCGCGGCGGCGATCGAGGCGATGGCGGCGGACGAGGAGAAGGACGCCGAGCAGGCCGCGGCGGACGTCGAGCGGACGTACCGCGACCGGCGGGCGCTCGTGCTCACGGTGCTGGGTATCGGGCTTCTGCTGGCGGCCGCGGTCGGCACCCTCGTCGTGCGCGGGGTGGTGCGGCCGATGGGACGCGTCTCGCACGTGCTGCGGGCGGTGGCGGACGGCGACCTGACCGGAACGCTCCACATGGACCGGCGCGACGAGATCGGCGTGATGGCCGGCGACGTCGACCGGGCGGTGGCGGTCATGCGCGACACGGTGGCGGTGCTGGCCCGGTCGTCGACCACGATCGCGAGCTCGACGGACCGGCTCAACGGGAGCACCGCCATCGTCGAGCGATCGGCGCGGCAGGTCAGCGACGGGTCGGGACGGGTGAGCGGCGATACGCGTACGGTCGCCGACGACATGAGCCACGCGGCCACCGGAAGTGATGAGATGACCGCGACCATTCAGGAGATCGCGCGCAGCGCGTCCGAGGTGGCGCAGGTGGCGGCCGAGGCCAGCGACACCGCGCAACGGACCGGGGTTCAGGTGGCGCGGCTGTCGCAGTCGTCGGCGGAGATCTCGCATGTGGTCGAGCTGATCACGGCGATCGCGAACCAGACGAACCTGCTGGCGCTCAACGCGACGATCGAGGCGGCGCGGGCGGGCGAGACCGGCAAGGGGTTCGCGGTGGTCGCCAGCGAGGTCAAGGATCTGGCGCAGGAGACGGCCAAGGCCACCGAGGCGATCATCGAGCAGGTCGCCGCCATCCAGGCCGACACCCGGGAGACGAGCGCGTCGATCGAGGAGATCACCTCGGTCATCGAGCGGATCCGCGAGCACCAGAACACGATCGCGGCGGCGGTGGAGGAGCAGAGCGCCACCAGCGACGTGCTGCGCGGGAGCGTCTCGCACGCGGCGACGGGGGCGACGAGCATCGCGGCGACGATGGGCGAGTTCTCGGACGCGGCGACGGCGACGGTGACCGCCGTGGACGACTCCCAGCGGGCGATCGCCGACCTCACCGAAACGAGCCGCGAGCTGAGCCGGGTCATCGGCGGATTCCGGGTGTAAACAGAGGGGTAGGCGGAAGCGTCCTCCACCCAGTCGGATATTCCGGACAGATGGGAGCATCCGGTAATGCCCACCTTCGCGGTGGGCGCGGCTCATCCGTTCAGAGGGATCGTTTTGACAGGTTCAGGACGTACGCTTCCGGCCTGAGCGGTCCTGCGAACCGGTCGGGCCGGCGTGTCGGCTCGAGGAGGAGGGCGTCGGATGGGCACCGAGGACACGCGGCAGGAGTTCGACGGCATAGTCGAACGACTGACCGCCGATTACCCGTCCCTGGCACGGACGGGCACGGCACCCTGGCCGCGCCCGCTGCTGATAACGGTCCTGATCGTCGGCGGCGTGGTGTGGGCGTTCCTCTCGATGGCGATGGTCGCCTGGGGCTGGCGCGGCGTGGTGCTCACGTGCGCGGTCGCCCTGGGTGCGGTCGCGGCCCTCGCGGTCCGGAACTATCGCTGGCGGACGGGCCGCTGATCCCTGGCGTTGCGCCGCTTAGTCAGGGCGCGGCGGGCGTTATCGTGCGCGGCCGGCCTTGTCGTGCGCGGCCGCATCTTCGCGCGCGGGTTCGGGCGCGAGCCCGGCCACAGCATCGGGCGCGAGCCCGGCCGCGGCATTCGGCGCGAGCCCGGCCGCGGCATCGGGCGCGAGCCCGGCCCCCTCATCCAGCGCGGATGAGGCGCCGGCCTGCGGCTTGGCGTACACCTCGATCTCCGTCGTGCACAGATCGGCCGGGCTGAAACGGCCGAAATCCGGGTGCACCGGAAAGCCGCCCTCCAGCGCGGCCCGCGACGGCTCGTCGATCGTGCGCTCGCACCGTTCGATGTCGAAGCCCGCGTCGGTGAACATGCGCTCCAGCTGCGAGCCGCGCAGCCGGTTGCAGTAGGCGAACTCGTTGCCGCCCACCCGCCGCCACTGGCTCGCCGAGAAGCGCAGGAAGTTGATCCGGGTGATCCGCGGGTCCTGGTGCGCGAAATGGTCGCTCGGGTCGATCAGGTGCGCCGCGAAGCCCGACGGCTTCAGCAGCCGGCGCGACTCGGCCAGGATGTCGCGCAGCGCCCGCGGGGTCACATGCTCGAGCACGGTCATCGAGAAGCTCAGGTCGAAGCTGCCGTCCGCGTCCGGCATCCGCGAGGCGTCCCCCGGCGCCTCGTAGTGCACGCCGATCCGGTCGAGGATCTCGTGCACCGGCCGGCCGTGCATCTCGGCGATCACGGCGAGCCGCCGGCGCAACAGGTCGGCCGGGATCAAACCTTCATAAAGATCAACGACCCGGTTCCCGTACGCCGTGAGCCGCCGCAGCATCGAGAGGGTCAACCCGGGATTCAGCCGCCGGTGCAGGTCGACCGTCACCACCTCGGACGCGCCGGCCAGATAGAACCCGACCGGCGCGGCCGGCAGATGCCCGGTGCCGATCTCGAGGCACCGCATCCCGTCCAGCCGGAAGCCCTGGTCGACCAGCCGCCGCAGCATGGCCGCGTGCTGCGGAAGCCGCCGGAACGGATCGTCCGACAACCGGCCGAACCGCCGCTGGATGACCTGGTAGAGCGCGGCCCCGCCGGGCGCCACCGCGCAAGCCTTCTGAATCAGGGCCTTCGACTCCCATCGCATACCGCAATTTATCGTTTATGTCGTTCTTGTGAGGGAGAAGCGTTCGGACAACCCCCGAAGCTCAGCCCCTCCGGCCCGCAGCCGGGACCGTTCGAGCAGCACCCGCGTGGTCTCCCGGGCAACCGCCGACGTATGGACGTGCTGCGGCGCCACCCGTTCCGCCGTCAGCAGGAACCGGATCGCGTCCCGGTCCCGCCCCCGCAGCCGCGAGAGAGCCCGCGCCGTGTCGGCATAGAGGAACACCTGCCGGAACCCGACCGGCACGACCGCCGGGTTGACCCCACCGGCGATGGCGGCCGCTTCCCCCGGATCCCCGCCGTCCGCCTCGATCCCGACCCGCCAGATGTCCACGTTGGTAGGTCCGAAGTAAAGCCCGAGCGTGGTCGTCTCCCCGGTCCGCCGCGCCAGTTCCCCGGCCTCGGCCGCCCACCCACGGCTCTCGTCGCCCCGTTTGAGCGCGCGGGTCGAGCAGGAGCACAGCAGTTGCAGCGTGCCGAGCACTTCCGCCCCGCCGGGCTGCCCGACGTGCGCCGCCAGCTCGTCCGCCGCCCGAACCGCGATCGCGAGCCCCCGCGCGTAGGAGCCGCAGGCGTTGGCCGCGCAGGCCCGCGCATAGGCGGCGTAGGCCCCGAGAACGGGATCGCCCGAGGCCGCCGCGGCGTCACGGCAGCGTTCCGCACCGAGCCAGGCCTCCGCGACGTGCCCGAGATTGCGCAACACCGAGGACGCGATGAACGCCGCATCGCACAGCACCCGATACTCCGCCGCCGCGTGCGCGTCCCGCAGAAGATCCGGCAACATCCGGGCGGCCCCCGCATAGTCGCAGGCCCGCCGCAGCGTGTCGGCCTCGGCCAGCCGCGCGCCAAGCCCACCCGGCGGCGGAGCGGAAGGCGCCTCGCCGAGCCCGCCCGGTGGCGGGGCGGACGGCGGCTCGGCGGGGTCGATGTCGATGAGCGCCTGGCGGATGCCGTGCACGGCGGCCAGCGCGGCCGCCGCCTCGCGGTCGGCGGCCGGGACCGGGGTGCCGGCCAGGTCGGACGGGGCGCACTCCAGCGCGGCGGCGATGTCGGCCAGGGTGAACCGGTTGTCGGCCGCCTGGAGGCCGCGCTCGATGCGGCTCCAGGTGGCGTGGGAGAGTCCGGCGCGGGCGGCGGCGTACCGGATGCTCCACCCGTGCCGGTGGCGGCGGGCCTGGATCCGGTCGCCGATGGCCGGGTCGGCCGTCGGTCGTGGCGTCATGACCGGACCGTAAGCGCGCCGCCGCCACCCGGTGGTGCATGCCCGTACCGGTCAGGTCCAGACCGGCCGGGTCGGCGCCGGCAACCCGGTCTCCTCCTCGCAGCGTTCCAGGATCACCTCCAGCGGCGGTCCCATGTCGAACACCGGCAGTTCCTCGCGCCGCATCGACGACCGCAAGGCGTCGGTCGCCGAGTCGTCGACCGTCCCGTCGGCGGCCACGACCACGCCGTACCGCCGGGCGCCGGCCTCCGTGACCAGCCCGCGCCGGACCTCGAGGGCGACCAGCGCCGCGTCACGATGGAGCGGATCTCCCCACCCGCCGCCGCCCCAGGTCACGAAGTGCAGCACGTCGCCGGGCCGCACCGGCACGTCGTGGCATTTGCTGGGCAGCATCTCGCGCTCGCCGGACGCCCGGTCGATCCACTTGCGGCCGCGCGCGCCGGGCTCGCCGCCGTTGACGCCCCACGGATAGGTCAGCCACCGGTCGTCGTGGATCGCGATCGTGCCGGGCTCGAGGAACCGGTAGGCCACGTCGACCCCGTTCCCGCCGCGGTGCAGTCCCGCGCCGCCGGTGTCCGCGACCGTCTCCCACTTCTCGATCCGCAGCGGGTAGTACGACTCGAGGAACTCGCACGGGATGTTGACGAAGCTCGGCCACAGCGAATGACCGTCCGGCCCGTCGCCGAGCGGCCGCCCGGGGATGCCGCCGAACCCGATCGAGTAGAGCTGGAACCACTCCCCCTTGCGGTCGCCGCCGGAGTAGTTCCCGGAATACATGAAGTGCGGCGACGAGGAAAAGCCGGCCGCGTTCAGGAGCGCCGGGTTGGTCTGCCCGAGCAGCCCGCCGAACAGGTCGAACACCCGGCCGATGCCGTGGTTGCGGGCGTTCAGCGCGGCCGGGTGGCGAGGTTTCCAGTACGAGCCGTCGGGAATCGTCACGTCGACCAGCGGGTAGAAGCCGTCGTTCCAGAGGATCTGCGGATCGGCCACGGTGATCATGTAGATGCCGAAGAACATCCGGGCCAGGTTCTCGTTCAGGTAGTAGTTCACCGGGCCGATCGCCTGCGGGGACGAGCCGGTGAAGTCGAGGTGCACCTTGTCGCCGGTGCGGGTCAGGGACAGCTTCAGCTCGTACGGGCCGAAGCCCACCCCGTCGTCGCAGATGTAGTCGGTGAACGAGAGCGTGCGGTCCTCCTCGAAGACCACGTGCAGCAGCGTCTTCATGGCGTCGTAGTTGCGCTGGAGAAGAGCATCCAGGGCGGAGAGGTACGTCGCGACGCCGAACCGGGAGCACATCTCGGTGACCCGCCGCGCGGCCGTCCGGCACGCCGCCACCAGGCCGTTCAGGTCGGCGCGGTTCCAGTCGGGCACGCGCACCTGGTTGAGGATGATGCGCAAGGCGTCCTCGTTGAGCTTCCCCGCGTCGTACAGCTTGAAGGGCGGGATGACCACGCCCTCCTCGTAGATGGTCTTCGCGTCGGTCGGCATCGACGACGGCGTCTTGCCGCCCACGTCGGACATGTGGCCGAACATCGAGGACCAGCCGACGACCCGGCCCTCGACGAAGATCGGCATCACCACCAGCCAGTCGTTGGCGTGGCTGATCGCGGCGCCGCACGCGTACGGGTCGGAGGTGAGCAGGATGTCGCCCTCGCCGATGTCGCCGGCGAACCCGGCCAGGAAGTCGGGGATGGAGAGGCCGAACTGGCCGACGACCATCTTGCCGCCGGGGTCGGCGATCAGCGGGAACTCGTCGTGCTGCTCCCGGATGCCGGGCGACAGGGCGGTGCGGAACAGCACCTCGTCCATCTCGTAACGGGCGTTGCGCAGCCCGTTCTCGACCAGGTCGAGCGTGACCGGGTCGACGTCCACCTTCGCGACCGGGTCGCCGCCGGTCTCCACGATGCGGGCCATGGCTAGGCCTCCTGGGTCTCGGTCGGGCGGATCAGGAGGCTGCCGCTGGGGTCGGCGGTGGCCGCGTGTCCGGGAAGGATCAGGGTGGTCGAGTCCATCTCGGTGACGATGGCGGGACCGGGGATGACGTCCCCGGCGCGCAGCTTGAGACGGTCGTAGAGGGCGGCGTCGACGAAGTGGCCGTCGACGTAGATACGGGTGTCGCCGGTGCGGGCCCCGGCCGGGTCGCCGTCGCCCTTCTCCAGGTGGATCGGGGTCACGGTCGGGCGGGGGCCGGTCACCGTGGCCCGGGCGTTCACGAGCTCGTGGTCGACCGGGAGGGTGAAGGAGAAGAGGCGCTCGTGCTCCCGGTCGAACTTCGCGGCCAGCCCCGATGGGCCGTCGTCGAGGTCAAAGGTGACCGGCAGTTCGTTGCCCTGGCCGACGAACCTGACATCAGCGGAATATCCGATTTGCGCGGAAGGAACACCCTGCTCGGCGAGCCGCGCGGCCGCTGATTCCGACAAGTCCCGGAATATGCCGGCGAACTCCTCGGCGGACAGGTCGCCGAGTTTGCGCAGCACCGTCCGGGCCGACTCGTCGCGGGCCGACGTCGTGGCGTCGCCGAGGGCGCAGAGCACGCCGGGCGAGGGCGGGACGATCACGGGCCAGGCGCCGGTCAGCCGGCCGAGCGCGTTGGCGTGCAGCGGGCCGGCCCCGCCGAACGCGACCAGGGCGAACTCGCGCGGGTCGAAACCCTGCTGGACGCTCACCAGGCGCAGGCCGCCGAGCATGTTCTCGTTGACGATGTCGATGATCCCGGCCGCGGCCTGCTCGGCCGACTCCAGGCCCATGGCGTCGGCGATCGTCTGGACGGCGGCGCGGGCCGCCTCGCGGTCGAGGGTGATCTCGCCGCCGGCCAGGGCCGCCGGGAGGTAGCCGAGCACCACGTTCGCGTCGGTCACGGTCGGGTCGGCGCCGCCCTTGCCGTAGGCGGCCGGGCCCGGCTCGGCGCCGGCGGACTGCGGCCCGACCCGGAGCGCGCGGGTCAGCTGCGGAACGTGGGCGACCGATCCACCGCCGGCGCCCACCGTGCGTACGTCCACCGCCGAGGCACGGACCGTGAGGTCACCCACCTTGGTCTCGCGCCCGATGCGCGCCTGCGCGCCCTGCACCAGCGCGACGTCGGTCGAGGTGCCGCCCATGTCGAAGGTGAGCAGCTCGGTGTGCCCGGACTGCTCGGCCACCCAGACCGCGCCGGTCACGCCGCCGGCCGGGCCGGACAGCAGCATGGTCACCGGCGCCGCGATCGCCGCCTCGGCCGCCGACAGACCGCCGTCGCTGCGCAGGATCGACAGCTCGGCCGGCACGCCCTCGCCGGCCAGTTTCGCCTTCAGGCTGGCGACGTAGCGGGACACCTGCGGCTGCACGTAACCGTTCGCGACCGTGGTCAGGGCGCGCTCGTACTCCCGCATCTCGGGCAGCACCACGCTGGAGAGCGAGACCTCGATGCCGGGCAGCTCCTCCCGGGCTATCTCGAGGAGGCGACGCTCGTGCGCGTCGTTCGCGAACGCGTTGATCAGCGAGATGGCGAGCGCCTCGACGCCGTTGGCCCGCAGGCGGCGCAGCTGCTCGCGCGCCTTATCCTCGTCGAGCGGGCGGACGATCGTACCGTCGCTGCCGGTTCGTTCCGGAACCTCGACCGTGTTCTCCAGGGCCGCCAGGGGCTCGGGTTTGGGCCAGATGATCCAGCCGGCCAGGCCGCCGGGCACGAACGAGCGGGCGATCTGCAGCACCTGCCGGAAGCCCTCGGTCGTCACCAGGCCGACCGTGGCGCCCTTTCCCTCGAGGATCGCGTTCGTGGCGACCGTGGTGCCGTGCAGCACGTGGGCGACCGCGGACCGGTCGATGCCGGCCTCCGCGCACACCTTGTCGATGCCGTGGAGCACGCCCACAGATTGATCGCTCGGCGTCGAGGCGGTCTTGGCCCGCCACGTCGAACCCGTTTCCTCGTCGACCAGCAGCACGTCGGTAAACGTGCCGCCCACATCCACGCCGAGTCGATAGGACATGCTTCTCCTTAGATGATCTTGTCTTGGCGCAGGCGCGCGCGCTCCGTTTCGTCGAGGCCGATCAGGCCGCCGTAGATCTCGTCGTTGTGCTCGCCCAGGGCCGGGCCGGCGGAGCGCACTCGGCCAGGGGTCACCGACAATTTCGGGGTCGCGTTCTGCATCGGGATCTCGCCGAAGTCGGGATGCGGGACCGTGACGATCGCTTCCCGGGCCTGAAAGTGCTGGTCGGCGAACATGTCCTTGGCCCGGAAGATTCTTCCGGCGGGCACGCCGCCCTCGTGCAGCATCGCCAGCAGATCGTCGGCCGGCTGGGTGGCCGTCCACTCGGCGATCAGGACGTCGAGCTCGGCCATGGAAGCGCCGCGGGCCGAATGGGTGGCGTACTCCGGATTTGTCGCCAGTTCCGGCCTTTTCATGACCGCGGCGAGCCGGCCGAACACGCTGTCCTGGTTGGCGGCGATCAGGATCAGGTCGCCGTCACCGGTCGGGTAGACGTTGCTGGGCGAGACGTTGGGCAGCACGGCGCCGGTGCGCTCGCGCTGGTAGCCGGCGATCGCCCACTCCGGCAGCAGCGACTCCATCATCGCCAGCACGGCCTCGTAGATCGCGGAGTCGACCACCTGGCCACGGCCGGTGCGCTCCCGGTGGTGAACGGCGACGAGCGTTCCCAAGCAGGCGTACGTCGCGGCCAGCGAATCACCGAGCGAGATGCCGGCCCGGACCGGGGCCCGGTCGGGGTCACCCATCACGTACCGGATGCCGCCCATGGCCTCGCCGATCGAGCCGAACCCGGCGCGGCCGGCGTAGGGGCCGGTCTGGCCGTAGCCGGTGACCCGCGTGACGACCAGGCCCGGGTTGGTCTCCCAGAGCGTCTCGGGCGCCATCCCCCAGCGCTCCAGCGTGCCGGGCCGGAAGTTCTCGACCACGATGTCGGCGGTGTCGATCAGCTTGCGGATCAGGGCTTGGCCCTCGGCCGTACGCAGATCGCAGGTCACCGACTTCTTGTTGCGGGCCACCACCGGCCACCAGAGCGACTTGCCGTGCGGTTTCTCGCGGCCCCACTCCCGCATCGGGTCGCCCCGGCCGGGGTCCTCGACCTTGATCACCTCGGCGCCGAAGTCGCCCAGCAACTGGCCGCAGAACGGTCCGGCGAGCAGCTGGCCGAACTCGACGACGCGCAGGTCAGCCAGGGGCAGCGTCATTTCCGTCCCCCGATCATCGTGGCCCGGGCGTTGTAGAGGTGGGCGCGCATGATCGCCTCGGCCCAGTCGCCGTCGCCGGCCCGGGCCGCCGCCACCATCTCGACGTGGTGGGCGAGGCTGCGGCGCAGCGCGTCCGGCGTGTAGTCGTGGAAGTTCTGGTGCACGACCGCGGCGTGGGTGACGCCGCGCAGCGCGCCGGCCAGCGGGGGCGAGCCGGCGGCGTCGATGAACAGGCCGTGGAAGCGCCGGTTCAGCTCCACGATCACGGTGAGGTCCTGCCCGCGGCCCGGCTTGCCGGCCCGGGTCATGGTGCCGGCCAGGTCGTCCAGCTCGGTCAGGTGCTCCTCGGTCAGGCGGGGCACGGCCTGGCGTACGGCATAGGGCTCGAGCCGCAGCCGAAGTTCGAAGATCTCCCGCAGCTGCTCGGTGCTCCAGGTCGCGACGCGGGCGCCGCGGTTGGGCTGGAGCTCGACCAGTCCCTCGGCGGCCAGCCGGGACAGCGCCTCGCGGATCGGGGTGCGGCTCACCGAGAGGCGGCCGGCCAGATCGGCCTCGCCGAGCCTCGTGCCGGAGGCGATCGCGCCCGAGAGGATCTCGTTCCGCAGGGACTGCGCCGCCTGCTCCGCCGCTGGTCGCACCGGGCCTCCTCGGTTGGATTGCATGCAATCCTGGCCCTGCCGTCCCACCAAAGCAAGATCCAGACCGAGATTGCATGCAATCCAATTTTGTCGTAGGCCCCGGCTACCGTTCCGGCCAGATCTTCGAGGAGGGCTCGGCATGGATGAGGCACAGCATGACTAAGGACGTGTTCGTCTTCCCCCAGGCGTGGAACCGCTACCGGATCGCCCGGCGCGCCGGCGCGGAGGCCGGCCGGTTCGTGCCCGACGCCAAGGCCCGCACGGTCGTCGACGAGGAAGTCGCCCGCGTGCCGAACCAGGTTCGGCTGATCCTCGAGGCGCCGGGCAGCCCCCGCGACATCCGGCAGGCCGGCCTCGCCTGGCTCGGCGGCGATCCCGGGGCGCCCGCGGCCGGCGCGGCCGCCGTGTCGGTCGCCGCGGCCCTCGGCAAGTGGAGCGATCTGCACCGGATGAACGCGTTTCCCGACGTGTGGCTCGCCGAGCGGGGCGTGCTCTTCGCGGTCGAGGCCGCCGCCGAGGCGATGGCCCTGCGCGTCAGCGAGGACGGCGCCCGTGGCACGAGCGGGCAGCGCTACTGCGTGCGGCCGATGCAGCCGGGCGAGAGCCGCTACAGCTGGCAGGTCGACGACCACCTGCTGATGCTGTTCCGGGCCCGGCAGGCGCTCGCCGCCGCCGCCGAGGACGACTACGCGGCCGCCCTCACGCTGCTCGCGCGCTACCGTGCGGGCAGCCTCTACGCCCGGGTCGCCGCCTCGGTGCTCGCCCCCGAGCGCGGCGACTGGGTCGACCAGGACATCGCCGACGCCGTCGCGGCCAACGACCAATACCTGGTCACCGCCCTGATCGGGGCGGCCGGCACCGGCGCGCAGGCGGCCGCGCTGGCCCCGCTGACCAACGCGTGGGCGGTCGGCCGGTCGATGCCGCTGCTGGCCACCTTCGTCGACGGGCTCGGCCCGGCCGCCGCCCCGGCTCTTTTCGAGTGGTTCGACGAGGACCGTGGCGCCGACATCCGGCGCCGCCTGCTCGCGGCGCTCGCCGCGCTGCCCGGCGACGAGCCGATGAGCGGGCTGATCCAGCGCATCGACGTCAAGTACGTGTCGCCGGCGCTGCTCGAGGCGGCCGAGCGGTTCCCGGCCCGCGCCCTGCGCCTGCTCGCCGAGGCCGGCGCCGCACGACCGATCGCCGACCTGCTGCGCGCCCACGTCGCCGCCCATCCTGACCTGGTCGACGAGGTCCTCCCCGGCCTCGGCGCCGAGGCCGCGGCCCGGGTCGCCGCGATCACCGGCGCCGCCGCGGCCGTCGTCGAGGCGCCGGCCGGGGCGGTCCCGCCGCTGCTGGCGTCGCCGCCGTGGGAGCACCGCGCCAAGCCCGCCAAGCCGATCGTCGTCGAGGGCCTGACCAGCGACGAACGGCCGTCGATCACGTGGCTGCCGGGCGAGCGCGACCAGTGGCGCGAGGCGGCGTCCGACATGCACTTCGACGGCAAGGAGAACTGGGCCGCCCTCGCCGCCGGCATCGTCACCGGCCGCTCGGGCTGGTACGAGCCGATCAAGTTCTTCACCCGCGCGCCCGAGCTCGTCGCCCGGCCGCTGCTGTCGCGGTGGACGCCGGAGCAGACCTGGCAGGCCGGCTCCTGGATGCGGGTGATCGCCGCCCGGTTCGAGCTCGACGCGCTGCCGGTGCTGGTGCGCACCGCCGAGAAGTCGCCGGCCGAGATCGCCCCGGCCCTGCTGCCCTATTTCAGCAACGAGATCGCCACGTCCATGGCGGACTGGCTGACCCGGCTCAAGAGCGTGCGCGGCACCGCGCTGGCCTGGTTGCGGCGGCACCCGGCCGAGGCGGCCCGGGCGCTGGTGCCGGCCGCGGCCGGCAAGGCCGGCACGGCCCGCCGACAGGCCGAGCGGGCGCTGCTGGCGCTGCACGCCGACGGGCATACCGACGCCGTCCGAGCGGCCGCCGCCGGCTACGGCACCTGGGCCGAGATGGCCGTCGAGACGTTACTGGCCGCCGACCCGCTGAACGTCCTGCCCGCCAAGATCCCGGCGAACCCGGCGTGGGCGGTGCCGGGGCTGCTGCCGCCGCTGGAGCTGCGCGGCGGGGCGGGCGCGCTGCCGGCGGAGGCGGTCGCCAACGTGGTCACCGTTCTGGCGCTGTCGCGCACGGATGACCCGTACGCGGGAATCGATGTTGTCAAAGAGGTCTGCGATCCGGAGTCGCTCGCCGCGTTCGGGTGGGAGCTGTTCCAGCGCTGGCATTCCTCCGGCGCCAACGCCAAGGAGAACTGGGCGCTCGACGTGCTCGGCCTGATCGGCGACGACGAGACCGTCCGGCGGCTGACCCCGCTGATCCTGGCCTGGCCCGGCGAGGGCGGGCACGCCAAGGCGGTCACCGGCGTGCGCATCCTGGCGTCGATCGGCACCGACGTGGCCCTGATGCACCTGCACGGGATCAGCCAGCGAGCCAAGTTCAAGGGCCTCAAGACCAGCGCCCAGCAGAAGATGGACGAGGTCGCGGCCGGGCTCGGGCTCAGCGCCGAGCAGTTCGCCGACCGCCTCGTGCCCGATTTCGGCCTGGAGCCCGGCGGCAGCCTGCGCCTCGACTACGGTGCCCGGCAGTTCGTGGTCGGCTTCGACGAGCAACTGCGGCCCTACGTGGCGGACGCCGCCGGCAAGCACCTCAAGGCCCTGCCGAAACCGGGCGCCAAGGACGACGGCGAGCTGGCCCCCGCCGCGTACAAACGGTTCTCGGCGCTGAAGAAGGACGTGCGCACGGTCGCCGCCGACCAGATCCGCCGCCTCGAGGCCGCCATGGTGACCGGCCGTCGCTGGTCCGGCGCCGAGTTCCGCGAGCTGTTCGTGGCGCACCCGCTGCTGTGGCACATCGTGCGCCGCCTGGTCTGGGGCGTCTTCGACTCCTCGGGAAAGCTGATCGGCGCCGTCCGGGTGGCCGAGGACCGCACCTTCTCCACCGTGGACGACGACGAGACCACGATCGCCGGTGACGCGATCGTCGGCGTGGCCCATCCGCTGCACCTCGGTGACGCGCTGCCGGCCTGGTCCGAGCTGTTCGCCGACTACGAGATCCTGCAACCTTTCCCGCAGCTGAGCCGCTCGACGTTCGCGCTGAGCCCGCAGGAGGCGGCGGCGCCGGAGCTGACCCGGTTCGAGGGCCTGACCCTACCGACCACCAAGATCCTGGGCCTCGAACGGCGGGGCTGGAAACGCGAGCAGCCGCAGGACGCCGGCATGCAGGGCTACATCGAGCTCAAGCTCGGCCCCAAGCTCGAGATGGCGGTCGCGCTCGAGCCGGGCATCGCGGTCGGCATGGTGACCGAGTTCCCCGAGCAGAAGCTCACCGGCGTCTTCCTGCACGACGGCAGCGGCACCGGCTGGCGGCGGGGCGCCGCGGGCCGGCTTCCGCTGGCCCGGCTCGATCCGGTCGCCGCCTCCGAGATCATCCGCGACCTCACCGAGATCAGCCGATGACCGCCATCGTCGAGGTCACCGAGCCCGCCGACGCGGTGCAGCGCCCGCCGGCCGAGGTCCGCTTCGCCGGCGAGCTGGCCCGGCTGCGCGCCGCCGACCGGGCCGCCCGGCCGCCGGGCTGGCACCTGAGCGTGCAGGCCGCCCGCCGGTTCGTCGTCGGCGACCCGCAGCTCGAGGTGAGCCGCAAGTTCGTCGGCGACCCGTCGCTGATCGACCGGGCGCTGATCACGCTGGCCACCAGCCGCGGCCTCATGCTGGTCGGCGAGCCCGGCACCGCCAAGTCGCTGCTGTCCGAGCTGCTCGCGGCGGCGGTCAGCGGCGACTCCACGCTGACCATCCAGGGCGGCGCGGCCACCACCGAGGACCAGATCCGCTATTCGTGGAACTACGCGCTGCTGGTCGCCGAGGGGCCGTCGACCCGGTCGCTGGTGCCGGCGCCGCTGCTGCGCGGCATGCGCGAGGGGCGCACGGTCCGCTTCGAGGAGATCACCCGCTGCCCGCTGGAGGTGCAGGACTGCCTGCTCTCCCCGCTCTCCGACCGGGTGCTGGCGGTGCCCGAGCTGACCGGGCCCGAGGCGATGGTGTTCGCCCGCGACGGCTTCAACATCATCGCCACCGCGAACACCCGCGACCGCGGCGTCAACGACATGAGCTCGGCGCTGAAGCGGCGGTTCAACTTCGAGACCGTCTTCCCGATCGCCGACTTCCGCACCGAGCTGTCCCTGGTCGCCGACGAGGCCGGCAAGCTGCTGCGCCGCTCCGGGGTGACCGCCGAGCCCCGCCGCGACGTCCTCGAGGTGCTGGTCACCACGTTCCGCGAGCTGCGTACCGGCGAGACGTCCCGGGGTGACTCGATGGACCGCCTCTCGGCCGTCATGTCCACCGCCGAGGCGGTCTCGGTGGCGCACGCGATCGGGCTGCGCGGCTGGTTCCTGCGGGGCGAGCCCGGCAACGCCGAAGATCTGGTCTCCTGCCTGGCCGGCACGGCGGCCAAGGACAACCCGGAAGACCTGGCCAAACTCCGGCGCTACCTGGAACAGCAGGTCACGTGGCGCGACGGCGACCAGTGGACGGCGCTGCACCGCGCCCGCCACCTGCTGCCGGGCTGAGCCATGCCGGTCACGTTCATCGGCGTCCGCCATCACAGCCCCGCCTGCGCGCGGCTGGTCGCCACCACGATCGAGGAGCTGCGGCCGGCGTACGTGCTGATCGAGGGCCCGGCCGACTTCAACGACCGGATCGACGAGCTGCTGCTCGGGCACGACCTGCCGGTGGCGGTGTTCTCCAGCTACCGCGACGAGGAGCGGCGGCACGCGTCGTGGGCGCCGCTGTGCGACTACTCCCCCGAGTGGGTGGCGCTGACCGCCGGCCGCCGGGCCGGGGCCGAGCTGCGGTTCATCGACCTGCCGGCGTGGCATCCGGCGTTCGCGGGGCGCAGCAACCGGTACGCGGACGCCGAGCTGCGCTACGCCGAGGTGGTGGACCGGCTGTGCCGCGGCTTCGAGGTCGACAACGTGGACGCCCTGTGGGACCACCTGGTCGAGATCGCTCCGGCCGCCGGGCTGGCCGAGCGGCTCGCGACGTACTTCGACCTCGTTCGCGGCGAGTCGGCGGCCGGCGAGTCGGATGCGGCGCGTGAGGCCTACATGGCGTCGTGGGTCGCCGCCGCGGCCGGCGCCGCCGGTGATCGGCCGGTCGTGGTCGTGACCGGTGGCTTCCATCGGCCGGCGCTGGTGGCGGCGTTCTCGGGCAGCTCCGCGGCCTGGCCCGCGGTGCCGGCCATGCCGGACGGGGCGATCGGCGGGAGCTTCCTGGTGCCGTACTCGTTCAAGCGGCTCGACTCGTTCGACGGCTACCAGTCGGGGATGCCGTCGCCCGGCTACTACCAGGAGCTGTGGGAGTCGGGGGCTTCGGGCGCGGCGCGGCACCTGGTCGAGGCGGTGGCCGGGCGCCTGCGGGAGCGCAAGCAGCCGGTGTCGACGGCCGATCTGATCGCCGCCCGGACCACCGCGGACGGGCTCGCGATCGTGCGCGGGCACCATGCGCCGGGGCGGACCGACGTGCTCGACGGGCTGGCGTCGGCGCTGGTGAAGGAGGCTCTCGACGTACCGCTGCCGTGGTCGTCGCGGGGGACGCTCGGGGCCGGAAGCCATCCGGTCGTGGTCGAGATGGTCGCCGCACTCAGCGGGACGCGCGTCGGGAGGCTGCATCCCGGCACGCCCGCGCCGCCGCTCGTGCACGACCTCGGCGCCGAGCTGGCGCGGTCGGGTCTGGACGGGAGCGCGTCGCTCGATCTCGACCTCACCCGCGACGCCGACCGCGAACGCAGCCGGATCCTGCATCGGGTGCGGGTGCTCGACGTGCCGGGCTTCCGCCGGGACGAGGGGCCGGCCACCGGGCTGGAGCCGGTGCTGCGGGAGAAATGGACCCTGCGGCCGGGGCCGGAGCGGCTGGCGGCGGTGATCGAGGCGGGCGCGTACGGGGCGACGCTCGCCGATGCCTGCGCGGCGGTGCTCGCCGAGCGGGCGGCGCGGGCCGGGCGAGACGTGGACGCGCTGGCCGCGGTGCTGTTCGACGCGGCGTTGTCGGGGACGGCGGACGTCTCGGGTCGCACGCTGGCCGACATCGAGGCGTCGGCGGGTGGGGCGGTCGATGTTGGGGCGCTGGGCCGGATGCTCGCCGTCGTGCTGACCATGTGGCGGCACGATCGGGTGCTGGGGACCGCGCAGAGCCCGACGCTCGGGGTCGTGATCGCCACGTCGGTGCGGCGGATCCTGTGGCTGGCCGAGGGGGTGCGCGGGGGCTCGGAGCCGGCCTCGCCCGCCCGGATCGGGGCGCTGGCCGCGTGCCGGGACGCGCTGCGGCACGCCGGCCCGCGGCTGGGGCTCGACCCGGTGGCCGCGCGGGAGATCGCGGCCCGGATAGCCGCCGATGTGGGGGCGCCGCCCGATCTGCGGGGCGCGGCGTTCGGCCTTCGGTGGGCGCTGTCCGATGCCTCCTTCGCTTCCGCCTCCCCTGCTTCCTCCCCTGCTTCCTCTGCTGCTTCCGCTGCTGCTTCCTCTCCTGCCGGAGCCGCCGGCGAGCCGGATCCGGTGCGTGCCGTGCGCGGGGCGTTCCGGCCCCGGTCGGCCGGGGACTGGCTGGCCGGGCTGTTCGCGCTGGCCCGCGAGGAGGTGCTGCACGATCCCGGCGTCGTCGAGGTGCTCGACGAGCTGATGTCGGGCATGGCGGCCGACGACTTCCTCGTCGCGTTGCCGGCGCTCCGGCAGGCCTACGAGTACTTCCCGCCACGGGAGCGGGAGGCGATCGCCGATCGGGTGCTCGCGCGGCGTGGTCTGAGTGGGAGCGGGCGGCGGCTGCTGCGCGGCGGGGACGATCCGGCGGTGGTCGCGGCCGGGATGGCGCTCGACGAGCTGGTCGATGCCGCGCTCCGGCGCGAGGGACTACTGGGAGCGGGGCGTGACTGATTCCGATCTGGAGCGGTGGCGGCTGGTGCTCGGCGAGCCGGCGGCCGCGGCCGGGGAACTCGGCGCCGAGGCGGCCCGGCGGGACGCGGCGCTGGACTGGCTCTACGGGCGGGACGGCGAGCACGACCGGCGGGACGTGCGGCGGGGCGGGCCGGGCGGGGACGGGCCGTCGGTGCTGACCACGGTGGACTGGCTCGCCGACGTCAACGAGCTGTTCCCGAAGGAGACGATCGAGCGGCTCCAGCGGGACGCGATCGAGCGCTACCAGATCACCGACATCGTGACCGATCCGGGCGTGCTGCGGTCGGTCGAGCCCAACCCGGCCCTGCTGCGGGCCGTGCTGCAGACCAAGCACCTGATGAACCCGGAGGTGCTGCGGCTCGCGCGGCGGATCGTCGAGGCGGTGGTCCGCGACCTGATGGCGAAGATGGCGACCGAGGTGCGGGCGGCGTTCACCGGCACGCGGGCGCGGCGGCCCAGCCGGTGGAAGCAGGCGCGGGACTTCGACGTGACCCGCACGCTTCGCGCCAACCTCGGGCACTACCGCCCCGACGAGCGCCGGCTGTACATCGAAACCCCGCACTTCTTCTCCCGCACGCGGCGGCACGTCGACCAGTGGCAGGTGATCCTGCTCGTCGACCAGTCCGGCTCGATGGTCGACTCGGTGATCCATTCCGCGGTCACCGCCGCCTGCCTGTGGGGGCTTCCGGGCGTACGGACGCATCTCGTCGCCTTCGATACGTCGGTGGTCGACCTGACCAGCGACGTCGACGACCCGGTCGAGCTCTTGATGAAGGTGCAGCTGGGCGGGGGCACCGACATTCATGCGGCCGTACGGTACGGAGCGAGCCTGATCGAGCAGCCACGCCGGGCGATCGTGGCGGTGATCAGCGACTTCTGCGAGGGCGGGTCGGAGTGGCCGCTGGTGCGGGCCGTCCGCGACCTGATCGAGCAGGGCACGAAGGTGCTCTGCCTGGCGGCGCTCGACTCGCGGGCCACGCCGGCGTACGACCGCGAGACCGGCCAGAAGCTGGCCGACGTGGGCGCGGCGGTGGGGGCGATGACGCCCGGGCAGCTGGCCGAGTTCGTGGCCGAGCAGGTGTCCCGATGAGGCCCGACCTGATGGCGCTCACCGCCGAGACGCTGGCCGAGCTGACCAACCGAGGCCTGGTGAAGCGGGCCGCGCGAGAGGTCGACCGCGAGGCGCCGGCGGTGAGCGAGGACGCGGACGGGACGGTCCACGCGGTAGCGCCCGACGGCGTTGTTACCGCTCTGCCGGCGGGTGGGCTTGAAGCGGGCAGGTGCAGCTGCGGGGCGGCGGGGGTTTGCCGGCACGTGGTCGGGTTGGTGTTGGCCTACCAGGGCCAGACGGCGGCCGACGCGGAGGCGGGCAGCGCGGCGGCGGGCAGCGCGGGCGCGGCGGCGGGCAGCGCGGCGGCGGGCAGCGCGGCCGAAGGCGCCGCGGGCGCGGCGGCGGGCGACGCGGCCCAAGGCGCCGCGGGCGCGGCACCGGGCGGCACGGCTGAAGGCGCCGCGGGCGCGGCGGCGGGCAGCGCGGCCGAAGGCGCCGCGGGCACGGCATCGGGCGACACGGCCCAAGGCGTCGCGGGCACGGCATCGGGCGGTGCGGCCGAAGGCGCGGGAGGCGCGGCGGCGGGCGGCAGTGGGTGGTCTCCGGGGGCGTTCGGGGACGCGGAGCTTGCGGCGCGGATCGGGGAGCGCATGATGGCGGCCGCGCGGCGGGTGGAGCGGGCCGGATATGTGGCTCGGGTCTATCGGGGGCGGCCGGGGGATCCGGTTCCGAGCGTCGAGCTGCCTACGGTCACCGTGCGGTTTCTGGTGCCGGGGAATCTTGCGTTCGCGCGGACCGACGCGGTGGCCGGGGTTCGGGATGACGTGCTCGCGCTGGCGGTTTGGGCGTTTCGGGTGGCGGATGAGCGGGCGCCGGGTGAGGTCGACGTTCGGGTGCAGGTGGGCGGCGGGGTCGTGGGCGGCCCGGCGGGGCTGGAGCGGGCCGTCGCGCTGGCGGGGCTGGTGCTTCGGGAAGGGGCCGTGCATCTCGGGGCGGGGATTGGCGGTGAGGTGGCGGCGGTGCGGCGCGATCTCGAGGCGGGGCGGATGCGGTGGCCTCTGCTGGCCGTGGACGATCTGGTGGGGCAGCTCGATGCCTATCGGGAGCGGTCGGCGCGGTATCGGCCCGAGGCGCTCGCCGATCATGTGGCGGAGCTGTTCGCGCGGCATCGGGCCGTTACCCGCGGTGGGGCGAGTCTGGCCTCGCGTGTGCTGGGGACCGATGAGGCGTCGGAGACACCCCTGCGGTGGGCGCGGCTCGACGGGCTCGGCGCACGGGTGTCCGGGGCGGGCGATGAGCGTAGGGTCGAAGTCTTCCTGGCCCACGCCGACAGCTCGGCCGTGCTGGTGCTGCGCCGGGCGTACGAGACCTCGGAAGCCGGACCCCGTCTCGCCGAACGCCGCGTCGCCGGCGTGACCGTCGGTGCGCTCGCGTCGGGGGCCGTGATCACCGAGTCGGCGACACGCAGCGCGAGCCGGACCGTGCGGCTGGGCGCCCGCCGGCTGAGCCGTACCGAGGCGATGGCCTCCCGCGGCGCCTGGGAGAACCTGCCACGCGCGCTGCTCGCCGCCGACCTGACCGCGCTCGCCGCCGAGCTGGACGCCCTGCCGCCGAGGCCGGTTCGCGCCCGGGTCGAGGCCGAACTGGTGCGCGTGATCCCGATCGCCGGGGTCGTCTCGATCGGCTACTCACCGGGCGCGCAACGCCTCGACGCCGTGATCACCGACGAGGCAGGCACCGCCGCGACGATCACCGCCACCTACGCGGCCTGCGCTCCCGGCCGGCTCGACGCCGTGGCCGCGGCCCTGGCGGCGGCCCCGCGCTTCGTGGCGGGCACCGTCCGGCGCGGCGGTGGCGGCATCGTCATCGACCCGATCGGCTTCGCGGTGGGCAGCGGCTCCACGGCCGGGGAGACGACGGCCGGCCAACCCACGACCGGCGCGACCACGGGCGGCGCGACCGTGGGCGGCGCGACCGTGGGCGGCGCGACCGTGGGCGGCGCGACCGTGGGCGGCGCGACCGTGGGCGGCGCGACCGTGGGCGGCGGGGACGTGGGCCACCGCGTCGTGGTGCCCGATCTCTCCCCCGCCGGCGAGCGGGCCGACCCGCTTGAGCGGCCCGATCCGACCGCTGACCCGGTCGGGCGCGCGCTTGAGGAAGCCGCGGGGCTGCTTGCCGAAATCGCCCACCGTGGGCTTCTGCACGCGCCGCCCACCATGGCCGAGCGGCTGCGCCGAGGGGCGGCCGGGCTGAAACGTCTCGGTCTGGGGCGCGCCGGCGGGGAGATGACGACGCTCGCCGGGCTGCTCGGGCCGGACCCCGGAGAGGAGGCCATGAACGCCTGGGTTGACGCCTACCTGCGGATCAGCGTGTCCGCCGACCTGCGGCAATGAGGAAGCAATCTCCCCCGCCGATGGCCGCCGATGCCCGCCGATCGCCGCCGATCGCCGCCGATGCCCGCCGATCGCCGCCGATGCCCGCCGCAGGGACCGCAACGCGACACAGATCCAGCGCGCGACCAGCCCCGTGGGCAGGCCGAATCGACAGGGCGCCGGCCGCGCGGGCACGGCGATCGGTCGTCCGGGCGGGCGGGTGCTACGCCGCCGGCATGGCGGCGTGTGACCAGCGCATCGCTTCCATCACCGTGCGGGTCAGGTCGCTGCCGGAATAGCGCTCGGCCAGAGCGCCGACGTCGCCGCGCTGGTAGGCCTCGACCGTGCGCAGCAGGCGGCCCAGGGCGCCGGTGCCGCGGGCCAGGGCGATCTCGATCTCGTCGGTCAAGGGTAGGTGCTGGGCCAGCATCGCGGGCGTGACGGCCAGCAGCGCGGCTACGGCCGTCACCAGGCCGGCCACGAACGCGGCGTCGGGGTCGGCGCCGAAGGTGGGCGCGAGGTTCTGGCACAGCCGGGAGCGGGTGAGCACCTCGACGAGCTGGGCCTCGGTGGTCTCGGCCACGTCGTCGACCACCATCAGCATCGCCCAGCAGCGGATCTGGTCGAGGCCGAGCATGACGACGGCCTGGCGGATCGAGGAGATGCGGCTGGCCGGGGAGACCGCGGCGCTGTTGCTGGCGCGCAGCACCCGCATGGTCAGCGCCGGGTCGCTCTGGATGATCTCCAGGACGTGCTCGATGTCGGCGTCGCCGTTGCTGAGCGCGCCGACCAGCTCGAGGCGGTGCAGGCGGGACGGTGACACCGCGACCGCCGTCATCACCTGGGGGCGGCTGAGGACGTACCCCTGGCGCAGTTCGAATCCGTAGTGATTGCTGAGCGCCAGGTGCTCCAGCGTCTCCAGGCCCTCGGCCACGATCTGGATCGCCGGGTACTCGCGGCAGGCGGCGACGATGTCGTCGATGTGCTCGGTGACCCCGTTGAGCAGGTCGAGCTTGACGTAGGAGGCGAGCGGGAAGAGCCGCTCGTGCCCGGAGCCCCAGACGAAGTCGTCGAGCGCGATCCGGTAGCCGGCCTTGACCAGTGCCGTGACGCCTTCGACCACCGCGTCGTCGACCGTGACGCTCTCCAGCACCTCGACCACGACCTGCTCGGGGCCGAACGGCAGCGGCAGGTTGCCGACCAGGAACTCCCGCGTCATGTTGATGAAGCAGGTGCGGTCGCCGACGACCTCGTCCAGGCCGAACTCGGTGAACGCGTTGACGATCACCTGACTGGTCGCGAACGAGTCACGCCGGCCCGCTTCGACGGCATCCATCGCCCCGCGGAACAACAGTTCGTACGCGACGACGTCACCCTCGCGGTCGAAGATCGGCTGCCTCGCCACGTGGACGTGGTGGGTGGCCGACGAGGACGGCGGATGGATCAGCACGCTCGCAGTATCGGACGAAATGCGGGCCGCATGAGGACAGCTCGCTCATTCTTTTCCGACCGCGACACCGACCGCGGCACCGGCCGCGACACCGGCGGCGGCACCGGCCGCCACTCCGGCACCAGAAGACCCGTTCACCCCGCGAGCCGGGCCAGCAGCGCGACCGCCGGGTTGGTCGATTCCTTCGCGTACGCCAAGCCGATGTCCACGGTCGGCAGCGGCTCGGTGAAGCGCCTCAGGCGTACGCCCGGCATCTTGAGCGCCCGCGCCCGCCCCGCCGGCACCGCCGCGATCACCGTGCCCTCCGCCACCGCGCGCAGCAGTTGTTCGTCGTCCGGCTCGTGCCGCACCAGCTCGAAGCCGCCGTCCGGCCAGATCTGGGCGATGGTCCGGTCGAACATGCCCGGCCCGTTCTCCCGCGGCCACATGACCGCCGGCCGCCCCGCGACGTCGTGGCGTGTGATGCGGCGCTTCCGGGCCAGCGGATGCGTCGCCGGCACGGCCAGGAGCAGTTCCTCGCGGTCGACGTGCCGGCATTCCAGGGCCGGCTCGTCGAGCGGCGGCCGCACGAACGCGGCGTCGAACCGCCCGTTGAGCAGGCCGTCGACGTTGAGCGCGGTCCACCCGGTCTCCGGCACCAGCTCGACGCCCGGATGGGCCCGCCGGAAGCGCGCCACCAGCTCGTCGACCCGCCCGCCCCGCGCCGACCGGGTGTAGGCGAGCCGCAGCCGGCCGTCGTGCCCGTCCGCCGCCGCCCGGATCCGCCCCGCCGCGGCGTCGGCCTCGGCGATGAGCCGTTCCGCCTCGGCCGCCACCTTGGCGCCCACCTCGGTGAGCGTGCACCCACGTGCGTGGCGTTCGACGAGGGTCGTCCCGAGCTGCCGCTCGAGGGCGCGGATGTGCTGGCTGAGGGCGGGCTGGGTGAGATGCAGCCGGGCCGCGGCCCGGGTGAAGTTCAACTCCACGGCGAGCACCGCGAACGACCGCAGCCGCTCGAGATCCGTGCCGGCCAGCCGCGCCTCGCTCATCCCCGGAGGATAGACACGCGCCTCAGCTTCCGCCGCGCACCTTCACGGAGCACTCGGCGACCGCCTGCGGCCCGTGCGGCGTGCTCACGGACGTCGCGAGCTGGGTCGTCACGATCTGGCACGCGATCGGCGCCGCCGGGTCGGCGTTGCGGGCGGTCAGCGCCGGGGCCAGGCCCGGTTCCGCGACCGCCACCTCGAACGTGCGGGTCCACGGCGTCGCCGCGGTGAGGCGGGTCGGTTCGTCGCCGGAGTGCAGCGTGTAGGAGATCTCGGCCTGCCCCTCGCCGGACACCTCGAAGTCCACGGTGATCATCTTGTCCCCCGCGTGGTAGAGCTGAACGGTCCGCGATGGGTCTCCCGACGACCCGGGGTTCGGCCGCGACTCCGGGCCGGCGCCGCAGGCCGACATGGTGCCGGCCGCCAGCGCGAGGACGGCAAGGACGATCATGGGCGCACGCATCGGAGCATCTTCGCCTACCGGCCGGCCGGGTGGCGGCCCGGGAGCGATAAGCGCGACTTATCGCTCGGGCGGCAACGTCAATTGGAGTCGCACGCGCCGGGCGCTCAGGATCGGGGCATGGCTGATGTGGTGGTGGTCGGTGCGGGCGTCATCGGGCTGACGACAGCGGTCCGGCTGCGGCAGGCCGGGGCCGACGTCGAGGTCTGGACCGCCGACGATCCGGCGCAGACCGTCTCCGCGGTGGCCGCGGCCGTCTGGTATCCGACGCGGATCGCGGGCGGTGGCGACGTGCTGCGGTGGGCCGGCGACAGCTACGCGGAGTTCCGGCGGCAGATCGCGGACGGCGTGCCGGGGACGCTGATGCGGCGGACCCGGAACCTGCACCGCGAACGACTCGCGGAACTGCCCTGGTGGACGGCGGCGGCGGGACGGGTCGAGCTTCGGGACTCGGTCACCCCGTACGCGCAAGAGGTGGTCTTCGATGCTCCTCTGGCCGAGATGGACGTCTATCTCTCCTGGCTCGCCGGACAGGTCGACGTCGTCCGGAAACGGGTGGGCCGCCTCGACGACGTAACGGCTCCCGTCATTGTCAATGCCACCGGGCTCGCCGCGCGGGAGCTCTGCGGGGACGACGGTGTCGAACCGGCGCGGGGGCACGTCGTCATTGCCGAGAATCCGGGGCTGGACGTGTCGATCCGCGATGCCGGGGGCGACACCTACATTCATCCGCGCACCCGCGATGTGGTGCTCGGCGGCACGTTCGGCGTCGGCGAACGGGACACGAAACCCGATCCGGCCGAGGCGCGGAACATTGTCGAGCGGTGCGTCGCGCTGGAGCCGAAACTGGCGGGAGCGCGGGTCCTGCACACCAAAATCGGACTTCGGCCGGTACGCCGGGAAGGGCCCCGGGTCGAGCTGGAGACCCGCCCGGACGGCCGCCGGGTCGTGCACAACTACGGTCACGGCGGCGCCGGGATGACCCTTTCCTGGGGGTGCGCCGACGAGGTGGTGCGGCTGGTCAGCGGCCCGGGAAACGCTCGGTGATCTCCTGGAGCAGAAAGCCGTTGCCATCGGGGTCGGTGAATGCGGCGAACGAGCCGTACGAGCGCCGCCCGGGATAGAGGCCCGGCACCCGCTTGCGGTCGCCGCCGTGGTGGAAAACGCCGCCCTCGTCGTGGAAGATCTCGCTGACCTCGACGCCGCGGCCGATCAGGTCGGCGCGGGCCTCCTCGATGTCGGTGACGACCAGATGCACGTTCTCCATCGATCCCGGGGCCGCCTCGCCGATTCCGTTGCCGATCGCGAACGACGCGGGCGAGCCCGGCGGGGTGAAATGCACGACCCGGAAATCGCCGTCGATGTAGTCGAGGTCCTCCTGGAAACCGATCCGCGCGTAGAACTCCTTGGCGCGGTCGACGTCGGCAACCGGCAGGACAATCAGTTCGAGCTTGTACTCGACCATCTGCGACTCCTCAGCGTTCCGGGCCCCGAACGGCACCCGGCGCCCACCCTCACGCGGGCGCGCGCCCGATCGCCCCAGGGTGGGTCCCTGGGGTGTCACCGGTCACGCTGCGTCACCGGATGGACTCGGGCCGATGTAGCGCGCTCGGCCGCCGCGTGCCACCACGCGGGTGGCGAGCTACCGCTGACCGCCGCTTCCGGCTGAGTGGGATGCAGCCCCAGGCGACGCAGCGCGCCGGCCCGGATCCGGATCGTGTACCAGCCGTGCCAATGCCCATCGGGTCCGGGCCCGCAGGCCAGGCTGCCGGAGACATCGGCAGCGGCGAAGGGCATCCAGTCGATGCCTCGCTCGCGCAGTCAACCGCGGACGGCCGCCATCGGACCGGGCGCGCCCGCCTCGCTCGCACAGCCCAGCACGGTGACCCACTCCGCGTCCGCCCGGTTCATGGCCCGAGCATGCCACACTCGCATCCATGACGGTCGTCATCAACGGGGATCTGGGCAGCGGCAAGACAACCGTGTCGGTGGCCCTCGCGGAACGGCTGGGCGTGCGCCGCATCAGCATCGGCGACCTCTACCGCCGGATGGCCGCCGAGCACGGCATGACCGCGCTGCAGTTCAACCTGCACGCCGAGCTCGACGACAAGATCGACCACATCATCGACCAGCTTCAGCACGACATCGCGGCCTCGGGCGAGCCCCTGGTCGTCGACAGCCGGCTGGCCTGGCATTTCTTCACCGACGCGCTGAAGGTGCACCTCGTCACCGATCCGGAGGTGGCGGCCCGGCGGGTGCTGGGCCGGCCGGGCGACCCGGTCGAGAACTACCGCGACCTGGCCGAGGCCCGCGAGCAGCTCGCCGCCCGCAGCGAGAGCGAGCGCCAGCGTTTCCTGGACCGCTACGGCGCCGACAAGACCCGTCTGCAGAACTACGACCTGATCTGCGACACCACGCGCGCGACGCCCGAGCAGATCATCGATCGCATCGTCGCGGCGCTCGACGGCGTTCCGGCCGAGCCGCTCTGCTACCTCGACCCCCGCCGCGTGCGGCCGACGCCGGAGACCGGCGACGAGGGCGAGATCATCGTGCGCCACCTTCCGCCTCATTTCGACGCCGTACGCGGCGGCCGGCGCCTGCGTGCGGCGGCGCGCGCGGGCGAGACCCTCACCCGGGTGACAGTGGCCTGAGACACGCCCGTCGAACCGGGCACCGACCGGTGCGTAGTCCCGTGTGACAGCACAGGGATTGCAACGGGAGGTAGTCATGACCGAGCCGGTAGTCGTGCTCGTGCACGGCGCATTCGCGGAATCGGCCAGCTGGAACGGGGTCATCGCGCGGCTGCAGGAGCGGGGGCTCGACGCGATCGCGGTCGCGAACCCGCTCCGCAGCCTCGACGGCGACGCCGCGTACGTCCGGGATGTCGTCGCCTCGATCGACGGGCCCGTGGTGCTGGCCGGCCACTCGTACGGTGGCCAGGTCATCACCCAGGCCGCCGCCGGGAACCCGGCGGTGAAGGCACTCGTCTACGTGTCCGCCTTCGCCCCCGAGACCGGCGAGAGCGCGCTGGAGCTGTCCGGCAAGTTCCCGGGCAGCACGCTCGGCGACGCCGTCCGGTCCAGGCCGCTCTCCGCCGGCGGCGCCGAGCTCGCCATCGAGGCCGGCAAGTTCCCGCAGCAGTTCGCGGCGGACGTCGACCCGGCCGAGGCGGCGCTGATGGCGGCCACCCAGCGGCCGGTCGCCGAGGCCGCGCTCACCGCCGGCCTGGTCGGCGAGCCGGCCTGGCGCACGGTGCCGAGCTGGCACGTCTGGGGCGGCGCCGACCGCAACATCCCGGCCGAGGCGCTGCGCTTCATGGCCGACCGGGCGGGCGCGCGGAGCGCCGAGGAGATCCCGGGCGCCGGTCACGCGCTGACGGTCTCGCAGCCCGGCCCGGTGGCCGAGCTGATCGAGCGGGCCGCGCACGAGAACGCGAAATAGCGTGAACCTCGGACCCCGTCGGCTCGTCGTGGGTGAGGGAGCGACCGAGCGGCGAGGAGGCGGGGTCCGATGACCGAGAACAGGTTGACCTCCGAGGAGGCGGCCCTGTTCGACGCCTTCCTCGGGGCGGCGATGACGGTGCAGCGCAACGTCGACAGCGATCTGCTGTACGAGCGGAACCGCACCCTGAGCGAGTACCAGACGCTGCTGCGGCTCGCCGAGGCGCCCGATCGCCGGCTGCGGATGACCGAGCTGGCGGCGGCGACGTTCCTGTCATTGAGCCGGATCAGCCGCATCGTCGAGAAGCTCGAACAGCAGGACCTGGTGCACCGCGAGCAGGCCGAGGGCGATCGGCGCGGCTGGAACGCGGTCCTCTCCCCGGCCGGCATCGAATGGCTGCGGGCGAGCCGCCAGGCGTACGCGTCGGCGGTGCGCCGCCACGTCCTGGAGAACGTGGATCGCGAGACCATGCAGATGTTCACCGCCGCCGTCCGCCGCATCGCCCACCTGCCGCAATGCCGTTCCGCCGCGGTCCGGGCCGCCTGAGGGCGGCGCCCGGTGCGGGCGGTCACAGCGATGAACAGGAGCCGGACGGCGGCGTTGTACCGGATGTGAGCCGAACGCAGCCGACCCCCCTCTCCCCCGCCGTCGAGCTCCTCTTCGCGCGCTGGACCCCGCACCTCGTGTGGGTGCTCGCGGAGAACGGCCCGACGCGCTTCGGCGACCTGCAACGGCGGCTGGCGCCGGTCGGCACGGCCATCCTCGCCCAGCGGCTGCGGCGGCTCGAGGCGGACGGCTTCGTCACCCGGAACCTGTACATGCGGCACCCGCCGCGGGTCGAGTACGCGCTCACCGACCTGGGCCGCTCGGTCGTGCCGCTGCTGCGGGCGATCCAGGAGTGGTCCGCCACCCACCTCGGCGAGGAGAAGTGACATGAAGGGCTGGATCACGTACCTCTGGCAGGCGCTGGCCGCGATGGACGACGACGCGCCGCTCCACGCCGTGCCGCTTCACGCCGGGCCGCACCGCGCCCCGGACGAGGCACGGATCGACCTGAACGACCGGGCCGCGGTGCGGGCGGCGTTCGACCAGATCGTCGACCGGGAGTGGGGCATGCCGCCGAGATAACATTGATGTGTCAACAACCCGGGGGGTCGGTCATGAGAGCAGCCCAGCGGCGGCGGATGACGTCGCAGGAGATGGTGACCTGGCGGTCGCTGATCGACACCACCGCCGAGCTGCGCCGCCGGCTCACCGCGCAGCTGACCGCCGAGTCGGGCCTCTCCCCCGGCGACTACGCGGTGCTGCTGGCGCTCAGCGAGGCCGCCGGCCGCCGCCTGCGCTCGTCGGAGCTGGCCGCCGCGATCGACTGGGAGCGCAGCCGCCTCTCCCACCACCTCGCCCGCATGGAGAAGCGCGGCCTGATCGAGCGGGTCGAGTGCGCGACCGACAGCCGGGGCGCCGAGGTGCTGCTGACCGAGGAGGGCGCGCGCACGTTCCGGGCCTCGACCGGGCCGCACATGAGCGCGGTCAAGAGGCATTTCGGCGACGCCCTGACGCCGGAGCAGTTCGCCTCGCTCGACGACATCCTGAGCACCCTGCGCGATCACCTGGAGACGCCCGGGAACTAGGTTGGGCAGGTGACCAACGTGCTGGACGACATCATGGCGGGCGTACGCGAGGACGTCGCCGGGCGCGAGGCCCGGACGAGCCTGGCGGAGATCAGGCGGCGGGCGGCGGAGGCGCCGGCGGCGCTCGACGCGTACGGGATGCTTGCTCGCCCTGGTGTCTCGGTGATCGCCGAGGTCAAGCGCCGCTCGCCGTCCAAGGGTGAGCTGGCGGCGATCGCCGATCCGGCCGCGCTGGCCGCCGACTACGAGGCCGGCGGCGCGAGCTGGATCAGCGTGCTGACCGAACAGCGGCGGTTCGGCGGATCGCTCGCCGACCTTGCGGCGGTGCGGCGGGCGGTCGGGATTCCGGTGCTGCGCAAGGATTTCCTGTTCGGCGACTATCAGGCGTACGAGGCCCGCGCGTTCGGCGCCGACGTGGCTCTCCTGATCGTCGCGGCGCTCGACCAGCCGACGCTGAGCCGGTTGCGGGCCCTGCTCGAGGACGAGCTGGGGATGACCGCGCTGGTCGAGGTGCACGACGCCGGCGAGGTGGGCCGGGCGGTGGACGCCGGCGCCCGGGTGATCGGCGTGAACGCCCGCGATCTGCGCACGCTCGAGGTCGACCGCGGTGTCTTCGAGCGACTCGCGCCCGAGCTGGGCGGTGGGGCGCTGAAGGTGGCGGAGTCCGGCGTGCGGGGTCCGGAGGACCTGCTTCGGTACGCGGCGGCCGGCGCCGACGCCGTGCTGGTGGGCGAGGGCCTGGTCACCCAGGACAGCCCGCGCGACGCGGCGGCCGCGCTCGTCGACGCCGGCCGTCGCTAGGTCGTCGCGCGCTTCCAGAGCGGAGAGGTGAGCGGCAGGACGATCCTCCTAGAATGGCCTCGATGTCCGAAAGCCTCCGGTTCCTCTCCGGGATCATCGTCGTGTCGGCCCGGCCCGAGCGCCTGGTCGCCTTCTACCGGGACGTCCTCGGCGTGCCCCTGGTCGAGGAGCAGCACGGCGACTCGGAGCCGCATTGGGCCTGCGAGCTCGGCGACGTCCACTTCGCGATCCACCCCGAGGCGGACTACCCCGGCGAGCCCCTCACGCCCGGCCCGATCAAGCTGGCCTTCATGGTCTTCGACCTCGACGCGCAGATCGCGCGGCTGGCCTCGCACGGGGTCGACCTCTGCTACCCGCCGGCCGAGTTCGGCGCCGAGTCCCGCATCACGGCGGTCCGCGACCCCGACGGAAACATGGTCGAGCTGACCGAACTGGGCCCGGCATGGCTGGCCCACCTGAAGGAGAACCGAGCCCGCGGCGGCGACCTGATCGCGGCCTGGACCGCCCGCACCTGACCGCGCCTTGCCCGGCCGGCTAGGCCCCACGCCGCGTGGGCGCCCTTGCCGCCCAGCCGCCTCTCCGCCCGCCGCCGCGCCGCCCGCCGCCTCTCCGCCCGCCGCCGCGCCGCCCGCCGCCGCGCCGCCCGCCGCCGCTCCGCCCGCCGCCACTCCGCCCGGCCGCTTGCGCTGCGCTGCCGCCACTCCGCCCGGCCGCCACTCCGCCCGGCCGCTTGGGCTGCGCTGCCGGTGACCAGCCACCTTGCCTGCCGCCGCCGCCCGGCAGCATCTGCCCGCCCAAGGGCGACCCGGCCGCGGGGCCGGCTCGCCCGTGCACGGCCGCTTGTGGTGGGCAACGCGCGCCCGGCCGCGCGGGGTGGGCAACGCGTGCCCGGCCGCTTGTGGTGGGCAACGCGCGCCCGGCCGCGCGGGGTGGGCAACGCGCGCCCGGCCGCGCGGGGTGGGCAACGCGTGCCCGGCCGCGCGGGGTGGGCAACGCGTGCCCGGCCGCGCGGGGTGGGCAACGCGTGCCCGGCCGCTTGGGGTGGGCAACGCGTGCCCGGCCGAGGTGGCGGACCTGGCCGGGCACGCTGCCGGCTCGCCGGTCCGGAGGGGGTGGCACGGCGAGCGATGGCGGCCGGGATGGGGTCCGGCCGACCAGCCGCAGTTTCTGGCAGATCAACTTACATTTCAAGTCTTGATTTTTTGGAAACGGCCGAGCAGCCTGACAACGTTGTCAAATCTGGAGGCATGGATGCCTGTCTCGTCGTCCGTCGCCCCGCTCGTGCGGCTCGCGCTGCGTGACGAGAAGGGCGACCGGGTCCTGCCCGCGCGCTACGCCGACAACTATTTCTGGCTGCTCCGGGCGAGTCCCGGCGGGTGGCGGTGACCTGGCCGTCCCGGCTGAACGGATGCCGGGGCGTGCACGTGACCGCGGAGGCGTACAACGCTTCCCGGGTCGCGGGGTGAGGGAGGGGCGCCGCCCGGGTGAACCCCCGGCGCGGCGCCCCGTGCTCGGGGAATGCCGGGCCCGGCCACCGTCCGGCCGGGCTCGGCAGACTCCGCGCTCTTTCCACCCCGCGCGCGGCCGGCCGCGTGCCGTGCGCCTCGGATCCGCCGATCCCGCTGGAGCGGGATGGCGCCCGACGGCGTCCATCGGCCCGGCGGCGCGCAATAGCAGGCCCGGCGGCGCGCAACAGCAGGCCCGGCAGCATGCGCGGTAGCGCCCGTCAGCCCCCGATGCCGCCCGGCGCCGGGGCGTCGAGGGCGGCCGCGCCGACCGGGCGGTTCTCGTGCCGGGCGATGAGGCCGGAGATGGTGACCGCCAGGTTCTGCCGCAGCAGGTCGGTGAAGTCGACCCGCATGGCGGCCGCTCTCGGGTCGGCGGCGTAGGCGGCCAGCATCGCCTCGGGCGGCCGGCTGTAGGGCCACGCGGCCGCGGTGATCAGGGTGGCGGTGGCGGCCAGGTGGGCCGCGTCCTGGGCGCCGAGCTCGGGCAGGCATCGGAGGAACAGCTGGGCCTGCGTCTCGTACCAGCTCCTGGTCGCCAGCTTGTGCCGCAGCGCGACCTCGGCCGAGACGTTGTGTTCCAGCACGCCCGCGTGGGCGCTGGTCAGGTCGCAGAGCACCGGGCGCTCGGCCAGTGACTCGGCCAGGATCGCCGCGAGCCGGTCGCCGCGTTCCCGGGCGGTGCCGTCGCCGGCCTCGACGACGCGATCGAGGTGGGCCAGCCACTCCCCGACCTCGGCGTCCAGCAGCTCGAGCAGCACCGCCTCGCGGGACTCGAAGTAGCGCAGCACGTTCGACTTGGCCAGGCAGACGCGGCGGCTCAGCTCGTTGAGGCTGAGCTTGGCGACCGGCATCTCGGTCAGCATCGCGGCCGCCGTGTCCAGGATCTGCCGTCGCCGCTCGTTCCGCTGCTCGTCGGTGCGGGCGCGCTTGAACTCCATGCCGGGAGCTTACAGACCTCCAGTCTCTTGTTAACAGACCGCCTGTCCTGTTACCGTCGGACGCATAACAGACCGACGGTCTTTAAGGAGCGCTCATGTACGAGGTACCCGACCAGAGCGGCAAGCTCGCCGTGGTGACCGGCGCGAACAGCGGCACCGGCAAGGAGGCCGCCAAGCGTCTCGCCGGGGCCGGCGCGGAAGTGGTCCTCGCGGTGCGCACCCCGGCCAAGGGCGACCAGGCCCGCGCCGAGATCCTCGCCGCCCACCCGTCGGCCCGGGTCGAGGTGCGCCGCGTCGATCTGGCCGACCTGTCCTCGGTCCGCGACTTCGCCGACGGCCTTCTCGCCGCCGGCCGTCCGCTGGACCTGCTGCTCAACAACGCCGGTGTGATGATGGTGCCGAACCGCACGGAGACCGTCGACGGCTTCGAGCTGCAGCTGGCGAGCAACTATCTCGGGCCGTTCGCGCTGACCGTGCGCCTGCTGCCGCTGCTGCTCGCCGCCCCGGCGCCGCGGGTGGCCACGATGAGCAGCGGCACCGCGGCCCGCGGCCGGATCAACTTCGGCGACCTGCAGTCGGCGACCGGCTACCGTCCGGTCGGCGCGTACGCCCAGTCGAAGCTCGCCGACCTGATGCTGACGATGGAGCTGGCCGACATCGCGGCCGCCCGCGGCTGGTCGCTGATGTCCAACGGCGCGCACCCCGGCTACACCAAGACGAACCTGACCACCGCCGGGCCGAACCTCGGCGGCAAGGCCGGCCTGGGCATGCGGATCTCCTTCCGCGTCACCCCGGGCCAGGGCCCCGAGCAGGGCGCGGAGCCGCTGCTGTACGCGGCGACCAGCCCGGACGCGGTGGCCGGCGGCTACTACGGCCCGCGGTGGGGGCTGATCGGGCCGGCGGCCAAGGCCCGGCCGACGAGCCGGGCCCTGGACAAGAGCGTGCGCGCACGCCTGTGGGCCGAGTCCGAGCGCCTCGCCGGCGTCGCCGTTCCCGCCGGGCGTCACTGACCGCCGGGTTTGTCCGGCTTACCGGCGCCCTTCCCGTTGCTCGGCTGGATCATCACGACGCCGCCCTTGATGGTCCGGCCGCTCGGGCTCGTGGACGCCGCCGTGCCGGCCGGGCAGTCCGAGTCGACCGCCGCGCCCGTGGTCGGGGCGAACCCGGCGTCCTCCAGCTCGGCCGTCGCCGAACCCATCGACTGGCACTTCACACCGGGAATCGAGCGCTGATCCCCGTACGCAATCTTGTTGTTGCCCGGGGTCTTGAACTGGATCTTGGGTTTGCCCTTCATGAAGTCGTGCATGGTCCACATGACGGCGTTGTTGACCTCGTGGTGGTCCAGGTGGTCGGGGTGGTTCTGGTAGTCGGGATCGGCCATGTAGCCCGCCACCACCATCGACGTGGTGCCGACGATGAGGGACGCGGTCTTGTCGGCGTCGGTGGTGCCGGTCTTGCCGAAGACGGGATGGCCGACGATGCCGCGGGTGCCGGGCGCCGTGCCGCTGCCGTGACAGTTGCCGAGCTGGGCCGAGTCGCCGACCGGGCAGCGCGCCGCGTCGATCGCGGCCCGGGCGACGTCCTTGCTGGTGGCCCGGGTGCATTGCGGCTTGCCGAAGTCGAGCTTCTGGTTGTCCTGGGTGTAGATCTGCTCGACCGGCGTCGGCGCGCAGTACATGCCGTCACCGGCCAGGGTCGCGTACGCGTCGGCCATGTCCAGCGGCGTGGAGGCGGAGACGCCCAGGGTGAAGGCGCCCCACGTCGCGGCGGACGCGGGCGACGCGTACTGGGCGTCGAGCGAGTTGCGGAACTGGACGCCGAAGCGCTTGGCCACGGCGACCACCTTGTCCGCGCCGACCGTCTCCTCGAGCGGGACGAAGTACGTGTTGATCGAGTGCCCGAAGCCGCTCCACATGTCGAAGACCCCGGCCTCTTTGATGCTGGAGTTGCTCGGGCACCAGTCGCTCGTGCCCGGGCACGCCGCCTTCGAGCCCGCCTCGACCGGGTAGTGCGAGTGGTACCGGCCCGGCGCGTTGATCGTGTAGCCCAGCGGCAGGCCCTTCTCCAGCGCCGCCACCATGGTGAACATCTTGAAGACCGAGCCCGACTGATAGCCGTCGATGTCGCCGCCGCCGGTGATCAGCGGGTTGGTCGTGTTGGGATAGGAGGCCCGGACGCCGCGAGCACGCAGCGCCGGGTTCGGCGAGAGCGGGTTCTGCGGGTGCGCGGGGTCGTCCAGCTTGTACTTGCGGTTGGTGGCCAGCACCCGGACCTTGCCGGTGCCCGGTTCGACCCCGGCCAGCAGCAGCGCGTTCTTGTTCTTGTCGGCGATCTCGTCGCTGATCCGCTTGCGGGCGTTGTCCTGGGCCTTGGCGTCGAGCGACGTCACGATCCGGTAGCCGCCGCTCTTGAGGCGCCGCTCGCGGTCGAACGGGGTGGCCCCGAACGGCTCCTGCGACATCCACCAGCGGTAGAAGTAGTCGCAGAAGAAGCCCCAGCTGTTCTTGGCGACCGAGACGCAGCCGTTGCCGACCGGGGTCACCTGCTTCGGGATCGGCTCCTTGAGCGCCTTGTCGGCCTGCGCCTGGGTGATCGAGCCGAGCGCGACCATGCCGGGGATGACGTAGTTGTCGCGCCGGTCCTTGATCTGGTCGTAGCCGCTCTTGATCGTCGGGTTGAAGCTGGTCGGGGCCTTGACCATGCCGGCCAGCATCGCGGCCTGACCGATCGTGAGGTCCTTCGGCTTCTTGTGGAAGTAGATCTGGCTGGCGGCGAAGACCCCGTAGGCCTGGTTCCCGAACGGCGCGATGTTCAGGTAGTGCTCGAGGATCTGATCCTTCGACATCTCCTTCTCGACCTGCAACGCGTACTTCATCTCGGTGAGCTTGCGCTTCGGCGTGTCCTTGGTGGCGTCGATGACCTCCCGGGCGCTGGTCGCCGAGTAGGACAGCGACATGCGTACCCATTGCATGGTCAGGGTCGACGCGCCCTGCTGGGAGTTGCCGCCGCTGTTGCTCACGAGCGCGCGGGCGACGCCCTTGAAGTCGACGCCGTGGTGGTGGTAGAAGTTCCGGTCCTCGGCCGCGACGATCGCCTGGCGCATGTACGGGGAGATGTCCTTCAGCGGTACGTCGCTGCGGAACTCGTCGTAGAACTGCGAGATCTGCGTCTTGCCGTCGCTGGCGTAGATGCGCGTGATCTGCGGGGAGCTGTAGTCCTTGACCTCGCTGGGCAGGCTCGCGAAGGTCTCCCCGCCGGCCTTGGCCGCGAGACCGGACATGGCGGTGGCGGGAAAGGCGGCCGCCGCGACGACGACGCCCCCGAGCAGTCCGCAGATCAGCAGGGACGCCGCGTTGGTCAGAAGTTTGTGCTCGTGCTCCACGCCCTCCGAGACGTACCGACGAGGCGATGGTTCAACGAGATCGGCGAGACGAGGCCGAAGACGCCCTCGGCGAACCGCTCCGGCTCCTCGACGTGACCGATGTGACCGCTGTAGGCGAGCAGCAGCAACCGCGCGCCCGGGATCAGGGCGTGCAGCTCCCGGCCCCAGCGCAGCCCGCCGTAGAGGTCGTAGCAGCCGGCCGCGACCAGGGTCGGCACGGTGATCCCGGGCAGCACGGCCCGGTCGTCGATCACCTCGGGCAGGCCGATCGCGTCGAGCCCGGAGACGTGCGTCACCCGCAGCCGGCCCCGCAGCGGCGCGAGCTCCCGCTTGCGCGCCCAGTAGTGCGCCACGCAGGCCGGGAACAGCCCCCGCACGGCGGCCCCGAGTCCGGCGTCCCCGGTGATCCCGGGCAGCGACCGGATCGCGTCCAGCACCGCGGGCAGCTCCGGGTTCCACTGGTTGCGGCGGACGAACAGCTCGAGCTGGCGGGTCGTCTCGGCGACGTGCTCGGGGCCGGTGACGGGCGTGCTCGCGTACAGGACGAGGCCGGACAGACGCTCGGGGCGGCGCGTCGCGTACAGCTGGGCGACGTTGCCGCCGTAGCCGTGGCCGAGCAGGAGGACCCGATCCTGGCCGAGGTGGTCGAGCAGGCGGTCGAGCGCCGCGGCGTACAGGTCGCGGGTGTAGCCGTGCGGATGGCCGGGAAGACGCCCGGACTGGCCGGTGCCGAGCGGCTCGACGTAGACGACGGTCATCCGCCGCTCGACCGCCGGCATCCGCAGGTACTCCCAGTGCACCCCGGGACCGCCGGGCATCGCGACCAGCACCGGCCCGCGTCCCCTGACGTGGTAGCGCTGGGTGAGGCCGCCCAGCTCGACCCGGTGCGCGCCGCTCGTCAGCGGGTTCACCGGTGCGCCCCGGCCAGGAACTCGCGCAGCGAGCGCAGCGCGTAGTGGGCCCGGGACTTGACCGTTCCGACCGGCACGCCCAGCCGTCGCGCGGTCTCGGCCGTGGACGTGCCGTTGAGGTAGAGCTCGGCCAGGACCGTGCGGTGGTCCCGGCTCAGCGTGCCCAGGCCCCGGCGCAGCGACTCCAGGGCCAGCACGGTGTCGGTGGTGTCGTCGGCGTGCGGCGGCGCGGGCAGGGCGTCGAGGCCGTCCACCTCGACCGGCCGGGCCCGGCGGCGGCGGATGGCGTCGATCGCCACGTGCCGGGCGACCGTGAACAGCCAGCGCCGGGTGTGCTCGGGCTCGGTGGGCAGCACGCGGAGGCTGCTCCAGGCCCGCAGCATGGTCTCCTGGAACAGGTCCTCGGCTTTCTCCCGGTTGCCACCGGTGAACCCGGCCAGATAGCCGAGCAGGACGGTCGCGTACTCCTCGTGCAGTGCGGTGAGCCGGGCCTCGTCGGCGGCGGCGATTGCGGTGGTGGTCACGTCGATCCCCCGGGGTTGTTCGTCGATGGGATCCACATTTCTCCGCCAGGGTGCCGGTACGAGCCCGTGCGGCACCCTGGTCGGCCCCCTGGCGGGCGGCCCCCGGGACCCCGGTGCGCTCGAGCCCGTACGGCAAGATGGATGTCATGACCGTGCTGGACATTCGGAAGGTCGGTGACCCGGTGCTGCGCCGGCGGGCCGACGAGGTGACCGACTTCGACGCCGAGCTCGACCGCCTCGTGCAGGACCTGACCCAGACGCTGGCCGAGTCGAAGGGCGCCGGCCTGGCCGCGCCGCAGATCGGCGTGAGCCTGCGGGTCTTCGCCATCCACCCCGACCTGCCCGGCAACGACCTGAAGCTGGATCACCTGATCAACCCGGTGCTCGAGTTCCCCGACGAGGAGACCCAGGACGGCCCCGAGGGCTGCCTGTCGATCCCCGGCATCTACCTCGACACCCGCCGGCGGATGAACGTGGCCGCCAAGGGTTACACCAAGCTCGGCGACCCGGTGCAGATCGTCGGCAACGGCCTGCTGGCGCGCTGCGTGCAGCACGAGACCGACCACCTGGACGGCGTCCTGTTCATCGACCGCCAGGACGAGGCGGGCCGGCAGCGGATCCTCGACACGCTGCGCGAGGCGTCCTGGTTCGACGGCCTACCCGCGCCCGACCTGCGGGTCAGCCCGCATTAGTCCGGGAATCGCTCGCTCACCTCCTGGAGCAGGAAGCCGTTCCCGTCCGGGTCGGCGAACGACGCGAACGAGCCGTAAGACCGCCGCCCCGGGCAGAGCCCCCGCGCCCGCTTGGCGGTGCCTCCGTGGTGGAAGACGCCGTCCTCGTCGTGGAAGATCTCGCTCACCGCGACGCCCAGGGCGACCAGTTCGGCGCGGGCCTCCTCGATGTCGCGCACGACCAGGTGGATGTTCTCGACCCGGCCGGGTCCCGGGGCCAGGGCGATCGAGCAGCCCGAGCCGGGCGGCGTAATCACCGGGCCGCCCGGCTGCGAGCGGAAACCGATCCCCTCGAAGAACGCCCGCGACCGCGCGACGTCCCGAACCGGCAGCACGATCAGCTCGAGCTGGTAAGTCACCACGGCATACCTCCCGCATCGCTTCCGATACGGTCCACGATGGCCGTACGGCGTGACCGGTCGCCCCAGGGTGATCCCGGGCGCGATCCCGGGGGCCGAAAGCTCAGCGTTCGGCCGCCACCGCGTCCAGCTCCCGGCGCGAGGTGATGTTCAGCTTGGTGAACACCTTGCGCAGGTGCCATTCGACCGTGCGCGGGCTCAGGAACAGCACCGCGCCGATCTCCGGGTTGGTCCGTCCCTGCGACGCCAGCCGCACGATCTGTGCCTCTTGCGGGGTCAGCTCGTCGGGCGTGCCGGCCGCGCGCTTGCGGACCGTCTCGCCGGTCGCGCCCAGCTCGCGGCCGGCCCGCTCGGCGAACCCCTCGGCGCCCATCGCGGTGAACGAGTCGTGAGCGGCCCGCAGCTGGGCCCGGGCATCGGAGCGCCGGCCCTCGCGGCGCAGCCACTCGCCGTACATCAGCCGGGCCCGGGATCGCTGAAGGCCGAGCCGGCTCGGCGGCAGCAGGTCGATCGCCGCCCGGAAGTTGTCCTCGATCTTTCCGGCCGGGCCGGCCAGCGCGTCGGCGATCGCCTGCGCGCCCCGGGCCCACGCCGTCCCGGCCGGTCCGGTCAGCCCGGCCAGGCGCTCGCGGGCCGAGGCCGCCTCCTTGACGTCACCGGCCCGGGCCGCCGCCTCGACCAGCTCGCTCAGCGCCCAGTGGTGAAAGCCGAGATCGGTGTACTGGGCGGCGCGCCGGCTCGCCTCGAGCGCCTGCGTGTAGCGGCCGAGCCCGTTGAACAGCACGGCCCGCACGTGGTCGGCCATGTCGAGCGGGCGGCCCTCGTCGCGGAACTCGGCGTCCTTGGCGGTGACCGCTATCAGGTCCAGCGCCTGCTGCTCGTGGCCGCGCAGGGCGAGCAGGTTCATCGGGCCGGACGGGTCCGGCGGCAGCCCGGTCGCCTCGGCCAGCGCCTCCATCTCGTCGATCAGCGCGGCCGCGTCGGCGAACCGGCCCGCGTGCAGCAGCGCGCCGGCCCGGAACGACAGCGCGGACGGCAGCACCGAGAGCGCGCCGGTCTGCCGGGCGGTCCGCACCGCCCGCTCGCTGAGGCCGTGCCAGGCGACGTCGTCGAAGATCTCGTGCGCGACCGGGATGGACAGCCACAGCAGGTTCACGTCCTCGTCCTCGGCGAGGGCGGCCAGGGCCTGCTGGAGCTGCGGGACCGACGCCGCGTACCCGTCCAGGCTCCAGGTCGACAGCGCGGTGAGGAACAGGCTCGCGGTCTCGGTGCCCTCGGGGACCTGCCGGGCGGCGAGCGCGGCCCGGCGGCGGTCGTCGCCACCCAGCCGGCCGGCGTGCACGGCCGCACCGAGCGCCGACAGATACGTCTCGCGGGCCGCGAGCGGGTCGAGGTCCTCCAGGCGGCGGGCCGCGGCGAGCAGCGGGCCGCCCGCCTCGCGGCCCGGGTTCAGGGTGAACGCGGCCTGGGCCCGCAGTCGCTCCAGCTCGGCCTGCTGCAGCGGGTCGAGGGGGCTGAGCTCGGCCGCGGCGAGCAGGCCGGGAATGGCGGCCGGGGCGCCGGCGGCCAGGCGGGCGCGGGCGGCGGCCAGGGTGCGGGCGGCGCGGGGCTTCGCCTCCGGGGAGAGCTCGGCGGCCCGCTCGAGGAAGGTGGCGGCGGCCGCCTGCCCACCGCGGGCGATGGCGCGCTCGGCGGAACACTCCAGCTCGGCGGCCACTTCCTCATCCGGACCCAGGGCGGCGTACGCGCGGTGCCAGGCCCGCCGATCCGGGTCCTGCCCCGGGTCGGTGACGTCGGCCAGGGCGCCGTGCACGTCGCGCAGGTCGTCGGCGTCGGCGGACCGCCAGACGGCCGAGCGCACCAGCGGGTGCCGGAACCGGACCCGGGTGCCCAGCTCGATCAGGCCGGCCGCGACCGCGGGCGACGCGGCGGAGAGCTTGACGCCGAGCCGGTCCAGGGCGCGCAGCAGCAGCGGCACGTCGCCGACCGGCTCGACGGCGGCGGCGAGCAGGAGCGTACGGGTATCGGCGGGCAGCTCGTCCACCCGGCGCCGGAAGCCGTCCTCGACCCGGCCCATCAGCGGCGCCGCCGACTGGCCGCCGAAGCCGAACGCCAGCTCGGCCGGGGTGAGGCCGCGTGGCAGCTCGAGCAGGGCCAGCGGGTTGCCCCGGGTCTCGGCCACGATCCGGTCGCGCACCTGCGGGTCGACCGGGCCGGTCAGCACCGAGTCGAGCAGCGCCAGCGCGTCGGCGTCGGGCAGGCCGGCCACCGGCAGTTCGGGCAGGCCGCTGAGGATCTGGTCGTCGCCGGGACTGCGGCAGGCGAAGACCATCGCCACCGACTCGGCGTCCAGCCGGCGGGCCACGAACGTGAGGACCATCTCCGACACCCGGTCGAGCCACTGGACGTCGTCGACCAGGCAGACCAGGGGGCGCTCGGCGGCGGCCTCGGCGAACAGGCCGAGCACGGCCAGCCCGAGCAGCAGCACGCTGGGCGTGTCCCCGCCGCTCATTCCGAAAGCGGTGTTCAAGGCTTCGCGCTGCGGGGCGGGCAGCCGGTCGAGGTGGCCGGTCAGCGGCGCGCACAACTGCTGCAGGCCGGAGTAGGCGATCTCGGTCTCCAGCTCGACCCCGGCCGTCCGCACCACCCGGCCGGCCCCGCCCGCGCCGTTCACGTACTCCAGCAGCGCCGTCTTGCCGGCCCCGGCCTCGCCGCGCAGCACGAGCACCCGGCTGCGGCCGCCGTGGACGTCCCGGAGCAGCTGGTCCAGCTTCTCCTGCTCCCGCCGCCGACCCCGCAGCACCGGTCCGTCAATGTTGATCACGACTTCGCCTTCCGCTCGTTGCTTCGCCACTCAACCTGCCCGGTCGGCCACGGACATGACCCCGGGTCGGACACTGGCGGACCCCCTGGTGGCCGCCCCAGGGGGTCCGGGGCCCGGTCGCGGGCCGCCCGGTGACCCCGGGCACACCGGCGGTCCGCTGCTTGATCGACAACCTCCGGGCGGTGTGTAACCTCCTGCTCGGGGGAGGTGGGGGCATGCCCGGATTCGAGCTGCGCGGACGACGGCGGGAACGCGAGACGCTCGATCGGCTGCTGCACGACGTGCGGGCCGGGCAGAGCCGGGTGCTGGTGCTGCGGGGCGAGGCCGGCGCCGGCAAGACCGCCCTGCTCGACCTTCTCGCCGAGAACGCGACGGGCTGCCGGGTGGCCCGCGCGGCCGGCGTCGAGCCCGAGACCGATATCCCGTACGCGGTGCTCCAGCAATTGTGTGCGCCCATGCTCGGCCATCTCGGCCGCCTGCCCGCCCCGCAGCGCGAAGCCCTCAACACCGCGTTCGGGATGAGCGCCGGCCCGCCGCCGGAAACCCTGTTCCTGGGCCTGGCCGTGCTCGGCCTGTTCGCCGAGGTCGCCTCCCGGCGCCCGCTCGTCTGCATGGTCGACGACGTGCAGTGGCTCGACCAGATGTCCGAGCTGATCCTCACGTTCGTGGCCCGCCGGCTGGACGCCGAGTCGGTGGCGATGGTCTTCGCCTGCCGCAGCCCCGGCGACGACCGGGTGCTGCGCGGCCTGCCCGAGCTGGTCGTCGCCGGGCTGCCCGAGGCCGACGCCCACGACCTGCTCGCCTCGGTGCTGCCCGGGCCGATCGACGCCGGCGTGCGTGACCGGATTATCGCCGAGACCGGCGGCAACCCGCTGGCCCTGCTCGAGCTGCACCGCGGCCTCTCCCCCGCCGACCTGGCCTTCGGGTTCGGCGGGTACGGCCGGACGCCGCTGGCCGGCCGGGTCGAGGAGGGCTTCCAGCGGCGCATCGCCGCCCTGCCGCCGGACACCCGCCAGGTGCTGCTGACCGCCGCGGTCGAGCCGGTCGGCAACGTGCCGCTGCTGCTGCGCGCCCTGGAACGGCTCGGCATCAAGCCGGACGCGGCGGCCGAGGCCGAGGCGGCCGGGCTGATCACGATCGGCACCCGGGTGCTGTTCCGGCACCCGCTGGTGCGCTCGGCCGCCTGGCGCTCGGCCGACGCCGCCGAGCTGCGGGCCGCGCACCGGGCGCTGGGCGAGGTCACCGACCCGGCCCGCGACCCCGACCGGCGGGCCTGGCACCGGGCGCACGCCGCGCTCGGCCCCGACGAGGACGTCGCGGCGGAGCTGGCCCGGACGGCGGATCGGGCCCTGGCCCGGGGCGGCCGGTCCGCCGCCGCCACCTTCCTCGAGCGGGCGGCGGAGCTGACCCTCGACCCGAACCGGCGGGCCTCGCTGCTGCTCGGGGCGGCCCAGGCGCGGCTCGACGCGGGCACCCCCACCGCCGTCCCCGACCTGCTCGCGGCGGCCGAGATGGCGCCGCTCGAGCCGCTGCAACGGGCGCGGATCGAGCGGCTGCGGGCACAGCTGGCCTTCGCCCTGAACCCGGGCCGGGCCGCCGGTCCCGGCCTGCTCGCCGCGGCCGAGCGGCTCGAGCCGCTCGACCTCGGGGCGGCCCGGCGGGCGTACCTGCTCGCCGTTGCCGCCGCCGTGCACGCGGGCCGCCTCGGCGGCGACGACCTGACCCGGGCCGCGACCGCGGCCCGGCGGCTGCCGGCCGGCGACGACTTCGCCGGCCTGCTGCTGGCCGGCATGACGGCCTGGGTGCTCGACGACTACCGCACCGCCCAGCCGCTGCTCGACCGGGCGCTGCGCGCGCTGACCGCCGACGACGACCTCGGCCTGCTGTTCCTCATCGCGCCGGCCGCGCACGACCTGTTCCAGGTGCAGACCGCCTACCGGATCACCGGCGAGGCGGTCGAGTTCGCCCGCGCCACCGGGGCCGTCTCGTTGCTGCCGACCGCCCTGTCGTACCGGGCCGGCACGCTGCTGTTCATGGGCCGCTTCGCCGACGCGGCCGGCCTGCTCGACGAGGGCAACGCGCTGTCGCAGGCCATCGGCATCCGCTTCCCGCAGTTCGCGTCCCTGGCGCTGATCGCCTTCCAGGGCCGCGCCCGGCCGGCGCTCGACCTGATCGAGTCGGTGGTCGCGGACGCCCGGCAGCGCGACGAGGGCCGTCTGCTCGGGCTCACCGAGTACGCCCGGTCGGTGCTGCACAACGGGCTCGGCGACCCTTCTGCGGCGCTCGCCGCGGCCAGGGCCGCCGTCGCGTATCCGGACATGGCGATCTACGGCTGGACGCTGCCCGAGCTGGCCGAGGCGGCGGTGCGGGCCGGCGACGACGAGGCGGCCCAGGAGGCGCGGGACCGGCTCGCCGAGCGGGCCGAGGCGGCCGGCACCGAGTGGGCGCGCGGGGTCTGGGCGCTGGGCGAGGCGCTGGCCGGGCCGCCGACGCGGGCCGAGGAGCGCTACCGGGAGGCGATCGAGCGGCTCGGCAACGACGGGCTGTCGCTGGTCGTGGCCCGGGCCCGCCTGCTCTACGGCGAGTGGCTGCGCCGCGAGAGCCGCCGCGCCGACGCCCAGGAGCAGCTGCGGGCCGCGCACGAGGCGTTCACGACGATCGGCGCCGAGGCGTTCGCCGAGCGGGCCGGCCGCGAGCTCGCCGCCGCCGGCGACACGGTGCCGCGGCGGGCGGCCGGCGTGCGCCAGGAGCTCACGCCCCAGGAGAAGCACATCGCCCGGCTGGCGGTGGCCGGCCGCACCAACGCCGAGATCGGCACCGCGATGTTCCTGAGCCCGCGCACGGTCGAGTGGCACCTCCGCAAGATCTTCACGAAGCTCGGCATCGCGTCGCGCCGCGAGCTTCCCACCGCCCTGGATGAATTTGGACCCGGGAGTCCATCCCGGTAGCGTGGTGACCATGACCGGATTGACCGCCAAGGGCGCCGCGACCAGGGACCGGATCGTGCGGGCCGCGACCGACCTGATCCTCGATCGCGGAGTCGGCGGCATGACCCTCGACGAGATCCGGGCCGGCACCGCGACCAGCAAGAGCCAGCTGTTCCACTACTTCCCGGGCGGCAAGAGCGACCTGGTGTCGGCGATCGCCGCGTTCCAGAGCGCGCGTGTCCTCGAGGCGCAGCGGCCGTGGCTGGAACGGCTCGACTCGTGGGAGTCGTGGCAGGGCTGGCGGGACGCGGTGGTCGACTACTACCGCGGCCTGACCCACAAGTACTGCTCGATCAGCGCGCTGGTCAACGAGGTCGCGCCGACCGATCCGCAGCTGGCGGCCGACGTCGCCGGGCACGCCGACCGCTGGTACGAGCTCCTGGTCGCCGGCCTGCGGCGGATGCGGGAGAACGGCCTGATCCGGGCGGACGCCGACCCCGGGCGCCTCGGGCTCGCCCTCTTCGCGGCCCTCCAGGGCGGGCTGCTCGTGATGCAGTCGAAGGACTCGATCGTGCCGCTCGAGGCCGCCCTCGACGGCGCGCTGCTCATGCTGCGCGGTTACGCGCCGTAGCGGTCACGCCGCCGCCGGCGGGCCCTCGGAGCTCCGGGAGACTCGGCGGAGACGGACGAGCACGCTGGCGTGGTCGCCAGGGGGAAGCTCGAGAGGCAGCCCCCGCCGGCGCAGGTCCGCCCCGGAGTAGGTGGCGCCGGTGTCGAGGTCGGCGAAGTCGCCGTCGCCGGTCGCCAGGCGCAGCGGCCCGGGGCTGTGCCCGTACGGCCGGATCGGGCACCAGGCGAGAATCACGTGGTCGTCGCCGAGCACGTACTGCACGCCGGTGAGCGTGGTTCCGGCCGCGGCCAGCCGGAACGCGGTTCCGTTCTGGACGACCGGCCGGATGGTCTTGTAGGCGGCGACCAGGCTCGCGGCCTCGGCCAGCTCCTCGGGGGTCCACGTGGTCAGATCGCCGCCGAGGCCCAGCACCCCGGCCATCGACACGTGGAAGCGGAATCGCAGCGGGGTCTCCCGCGCGGTGGTGACGTTCGGGCTGTCGGTGACCCAGGCGCTCATCACCCGGGCCGGAAACAGCTGAGCGAAGCCGTGCTGGACGGCGATCCGGTCGACCGGATCGGTGTTGTCGGACGGCCACATCTGGTCGGTGCGGCGCAGGATGCCGAGGTCGGCCCGGCCGCCGCCGCCGGCGCACGACTCGATGCGCAGGCCGGGGTGGTCGGCGCGGAGCCGGTCCATGATCTGGTAGACGGCCCGGACGTGGTCGACGTAGGCGCGATCCGGGGCCTCGGTGAACGGGCGGTTGCAGTCCCACTTGAGGAAGTCGAGGGCGAGCTCGCCGACCAGCCGGTCCAGCCAGTCGTGGGTCCAGGCGGCGACGTCCGGGCGGGACAGGTCGAGCACGAGCTGGTGGCGCATCTCGGTGCGGCGCCGGTACGGCTCGTGCAGCACCCAGTCGGGACGCTCGCGGTAGAGATCACTGTCGGGGTTGACCATCTCGGGCTCGACCCAGAGGCCGAAGCCCATTCCCAGTCGTCTGATCTCGTCGGCCAGCGGCTTCAACCCGTACGGGAATCGTTGGTGGTGGGGAAACCAATCGCCCAGGCCCGCGTGCGCGCTCACCCTGCTCCCGAACCAGCCGTCGTCCATGACGAAGAGCTCCGCGCCGAGGCTTGCCGCCAGTCGCGCCTGGGCCATCTGCCCGGCCTCGGTGACGTCGAAGCCGGTCGCCTCCCAGGAGTTGTAGAGGACCGGGCGGTCGTCTTTCCCCGGCAAGATCATTTGCGCGTACGCATGCCAGATCCGGCTCGCGCCACCGAAGCCGGCCGTGCTGTGCACCCCCGCGAACACCGGCGTCTCGAGGGTCTCCCCCGCGGTGAGCCGCCAGGTCAGGCCCTCGTGGCCGAAGCCGCCGGTCCAGCCGGTGCGGCCGCCGGGATCGCGGTGCAGCGTGACGCGCCAGCTCCCGCTCCAGGCGAGCGCCGTGCTCCACACCTCCCCGCTCTCCTCGCCGGCCGTCCCGTCGTCGACCGCCAGCCACGGGCTCGCATGATGGCTGGTCACGCCCCGGCGGCTGGTCAGCGTCGTCTCGGCCACCGGCAGCTCGGCGCGGTGCAGGCGGAACTCGCTGTTCCAGGCGCCGACCAGGTGGCTGACCCGGTAGCCGGGGGCGGTCGGCACCGTCCACGCCGCCGAGTCGCAGCGCAGCACGGTGATCTCTTGTTCGCCGACGTTCCGGACGTCGGTCCAGCGCTCGATCACCTCTCCGGCCATCCGGTAGTGCAGGGTGACGGCCAGCGGGTAGTGCCGGTCGGCAAGACGGATCGCCAGGTGCTCGCCGTCGATCTCGTGGCCGCGGTACTCCCACTCGACCGCCCGGGCGCCGTCGGCGAAGCGCACGATCAGGGCCGCCGGGCCGAACCGGCTGCCGCCCTCGACCGGCAGCTCGGCGGCGCCGGGGCCCTGCTCGAAGCTGCTGGCGGCGGGGTCGGGCCGGTCGGCGGACAGGGCCGCGGCCTGCGCCATGGTGATCGGCTCGCCCCAGTGCACGTGGCGGACGCCGAGGTCGGCGTCGAGCCGCACGGCGTAGGCGGTGGACGGTCCGCTCAGCAGCCAGAGGCAGCGGTGGGCATCGAAGGCGACAGGCATGCGGGGTCCTCGCGGTTACACGTCGATGTGGGGCCGAGCGTAGGAGCGCTCCGGTGCGGAAATCAATACTTGACGAAGTTAATTATTAGCTCTAGCTTTCGGTGATGGCCGCTCCCTCCGCTCTCGGCGCGTCGCCCGCGGCTGCCGCGATCCTGACCGCGCTGGTCACGGGTGGGCCGCAGAGCCGGGTGACGCTGGCGCGCAAGCTCGGGCTCTCCTCGGCGGCGGTGACGAAGGCGGCCCGGCCGCTGATCGACGCCGGCTACCTGGCCGAGCTCGACGCCACCGAGCGCACCGGGCCCGGCGCCGGCCGTCCGGCCAGCCCGCTGCGGGTGCATCCCGATCGCGAGTTCTTCGTCGGCGTGAAGCTGACCGGCGACGAGCTCATCGGCGTGGTCTGTGACCTGACCGCGCAGGTGCGGGCCGTCGTCCACCGCAGGCTGGGGAGTTCTGCGGTGGACGACGTGCTCGCCGAGATCGTGCTGCTGGTCGGCGAGCTGCTCGACGGGCCCTTCCGGGCCCGCACCAGCCGGCTCGGCCTGGCCGTCTCCGGTGACGTCGACCGGGCCACCGGCCTGGTCCGCTACTCCCCGTTCCTGCGCTGGCACAACGTCGACCTGGCCAAGCTGGCGGCCGGCGCGACGGGCTTGACCGTCACCGTCGAGAACGACGTCAAGGCACTCACCACGGCCGAGCACTGGTTCGGCGAGGGCGCCGGGGCGGACTCGTTCGCCCTGGTCACGGTCGGCTCCGGCATCGGTTGCGGCCTGGTCGTCAACGGTCGCCCGGTCTCCGGCTCGCACGGGGTGGCGGGCGAGATCGGCCACCTCTGCGTCGACGCGGCCGGCCCCGCGTGCCACTGCGGCAGCCGCGGTTGCGTCGAGGCGATCGCCGGCACGTCGTCCATTCTGGCCGCCATCGGTCGCGCCGGCCTCACGATCGAGGATGCCTACACCCTGGCCCGCGGCGGCGACGCCGCGGTGTCCGCCGTCCTCGCCCGGGCCGGCGAGGCGATCGGCCTGGCCATCGCGGCCGTGGCCAACCTGGTCGGCCCGGCCCACATCGTCGTCTCCGGCGAGGGCCTGGCCGCCTACGACCTCTTCGAACCACACATCCGAGCCGCCTTCGAGCGCCAGGCCTTCGGCGCGGCCGCGGACTGTCCGCTGTCGATCCGACCGCTGCCGTTCGAGGACTGGGCCCGCGGGGCGGCCGCCGTGAGCATCCAGTCCCGTCTCGTCTGAAGTTGCCCGGCTCACCCCGCCGTTTCGCAGCCCTTCTCGTACGGCAGAAGTGGCCGGACGCGCAGCGAGACCACGTGTTCTCCGGCCCTCCATCGGGTTTGCAACGTGGCCGTGCGCACCGAGGCCAGCAGCGGTTGCACCTGATCGCCCGCCACGACCTGACAGCGCTGGGTTTCTTTCAGCGGCCATGGGCGCATATCGGCGGTGTCGTCGCCGCCGTTGGCGATCGGGACGACCGCGACCCGATCGGGCACGTAGGCGCCGGTCGGCCCGCCGATCTCCGGAGCCTCATCGGCAAACCGCGCGACGCGCCCGCGAGCGCCGCCCTCGTCCGGATCCGGCTGAACGACGGACGTCGCGAACCGCCCCTTCGCCGACGTGATGTGAACGGCGAGCCCCGAGGCGTCCAGGACGTCGCTGCGATAGCTACGGTCCCGAAACAGCCCCGCATCACCGGCGCGGTCATAGAGGTCGGCAACCTGCGCGTCGGTGAGGCTACGGCGGGTCGCCGCCATGATGACGCCCTGATCCGCGGCGCGCGCAAACGCCGTCCCGTCCCCCAGCAGCACATAGGTCGGCGGCGCCCACCGCTCCCCCGGCGGCGAGAATCCCGGATGCCATTCGATCAGGACGATCGGCTCCGTCCCGCCGCGGGCCGGTGGCCCGTCGTGCCGCCCGGCACATCCCGCCACGACAAGCACCAGAGCCAGAAGGAGAAGTCCGCGCGATCGCATGCCCTCTTCGACGCGCCGAGAGTTGCTGACGTTGCACCGGATCTCAGTTGCCTCGCCTTTGCCCCGCCTTTGCCCCGCCTTTGCGCCGCCCCTCGATTGCGTTTCGCCGAAACTCGCTCGCCCCGCCTCCGCGCCGCCGGAATGATCCGGTGCGTGGCGCTTCACGAGAACGAGATCCCCGTGGACGAGACGATCGTGCGGTCGCTACTCCGCGCCCAGCACCCGGATCTGGCCGCGCTGGCGCTGTCGCCGGCCGGGGCGGGCACCGACAACACGATGTACCGGCTGGGCGACGACCTTCTGGTCCGCCTGCCCCGAACGCCGGACAAGGCGCGCGCCCTGACTAAGGAGCTGGCGTGGCTTCCCCGGCTGGGCACCCGGCTGACCATGCAGATCCCCGAGCCGCTTCACGCCGGAACGCCGGCTCCCGAGTTCCCGCTCCCGTGGGCCGTCTACCGCTGGATCGACGGCACTGAGGTCCGCCCCTGCACCGACGCTCGCCCCGGCACCGACGCCCGCCTTGGCACCGACGGCCGCCCCAGCACGGACGCCCGCCTCGGCACCGACGCCCGCCCCAGCACCGACGTCCGCCTTGGCACCGACGTCCGCCTTGGCACCGACGCCCGCCTCGGCACCGACGCCCACCTTCGCACCGACGCCCGCCCCGGCACCGTGTGCGACTGGTCAGCCTTCGGCACCGACCTGGCCGCCTTCGTCCGCGAGCTGCACGCCCTCGACCTGATGGGCGCGACCCGCGCCGGCGCCCTGTCGGGATATCGCGGCGGCAGCCTGAAGGACTGCGACGAGTGGATAGCCGGTTACTTCGACGACTGCCGGCGCACGCCGACCGCCGACCTAGATCTGGACTCCCTCGAACACCTCTGGCGCGCCGCCCTCGAGCTGCCCGAGCCGCCCACCCCGCACGTCTGGCTGCACACCGACCTCAAGCCCTCCAACCTGCTCGTCCGGAACGGCCGCCTGCACGCCGTCATCGATTTCGGCGGCCTGTCCGTGGGCGCGCCCGCCGCCGAGCACGCCGCCGTCTGGGACCTGCCACCCGCGGCCCGGCACGCATATTGGGACGCCCTGAACCTCGACGATCTCACCTGGACCCGCGCCCGAGCGTGGGCCGTGGCCGTCGGAATCAGCGGCGTCTCGTACTACCGGGAGTCCTGGCCCGCCTTCGTCGCCGAGTGCCGCTCCCGCCTCCAAGCCATCCTCACCGGCAGCTAGCCATCACCGGTCGTCCCCCCGGCTGAAGATCTGCAGGAAGAACAGGAACACGTTGAGAATGTCCAAGAAGATCGACGCCGCCAGCAACGGCGCCGAGTCGACGTCGGAGGACCGGCGCAGCCGCTGAAAGTCCACCATGGTCAGCCCCGCGAAGATGACCAGCCCGAGAATCGCGTAGATCAGCGCCCCGTTGGGGACGTTCACAAAGATCAGCACAACGCTGAACCCGATCAGCCCCACCAGCGCCCAGAACGAGATCCGCGCGATCACCGACAGGTCGCGCCGCGTCGCATAGCCGGCCGCACCGAACCCCGCGATGAACAGCGCCGTAGCCCCACCGGCCTGCCACAAGGCCTGCGGATCGTTGCTCGCGTAGTACGCAATCGTCGGCGCGACCCCCAGCCCGATGAACAGGCCGAACACCGCAAGCAGCCCAATCGTCAGCTCCCGCGACCGCCGGCTGGCAAACTGCATCCCGATCAGCGCCGCGAACGCGAGGATGTACGAAACGATCGCCGCCCCGCCGCCGAGGTTGCGCCCCAGATAGGCGCCGAGCGCAAACAGCCCCGCCGTAGCCGCAACAAACCCCATCGTCTGCGCGAACAGCGTGTGGCTCCGATCGCGGGCCGCCAGCCCCGACGAGCCGTACGAGTAAGTGTCGTTCATGCCTCAAGACTCCGACCATCACCGCCGGATGGAGCCAGGGATCGTCCCTGGTTCCCACGGGCACCCGGGCCCTGGCCCACCGATCGCGTCCTCGCATCACCGCCCCCTCATCGCCGCCGGTGCCGGACCGCCACTGTGCCCAGCGCCGCCAGCAGCAGGACCAGCGCCACCCCGCCGACCGCGAGCGGCGACGGGCCGCCGCCCAGGACTCCCATGTAATCCAGCCCGGCCACGTCATTGACCACCATGTACCAGAGCAGCGGATAGACCGCCTGGAAGAACCGCTGCGTCCGGCTAACCACCCCCAGCACCAGAGCCAGCGCCGGGATGAAGGCCACACCACCCAGCCAGTCGGCGATGTGCCCGTGCACGGCCATCGTCACCCCCGGCCCCAACCCGACCGCGGCCGTCAACACACCCCCGGCCACCCACTGCGCGAACGTGCGCAGCACCGGCGAGGGATAAGCCCCGAGCAACGCCTCGGCCCCGAGCTCCCGCGCCTGCGCACCGAGCCGCGACCAGATCAGCACCGGCCAGATCCACGCGGCCAGCAACAACGGCCCGGCGGCCGGAGGCGCCGCGACGCCGGCCACCACCAGCGCCACCGCAACGAGCCACCACCAGCGCGACACCCCGCGCGTGAGGATGCGCAGCTCCCCGCGAACCAGCCGCACGAAGCCCGCCCCACGCCTCGGCACGACGACCGGGCCCAGATTCCAACCTCCGGCCCGCCACGCCTTGGGGAGATCGGCCAAGGAAACGACCGATCCCTGCACCGACATCTCGCCGGAGACCGGAGCCGACGCATAGGCGCTGCCGGACGCACCAGGCGGCATCGCCGGCGACGGCTCCGACGCTGAGGCCGCGGCGCGTGCCCGGTCGAAACGGTCGAACCACAGGGCCGGCACGACGGCGGCCGCGGCCCCGAGCACGATCAGCAGCAGACGCTCGCCGGTGAAGGCAGCGGTGAAGTCGATGCCACTCCACGGGACCGTGCGCGGCGGATCGTCCAGATACATGAGGCCCAGCGACAGCTCGCCCAACCGGATGCCCTGGGCGGCGAACTGGTCGCGCACGGACTCGGCGAACGCTCCCACGCCGAGGCCGCCGAGCGGTGCGCTCGCCGACTGGCCCGCGATCGCGGCGGCCAGCGACAAGAACAGCCAGATGACGTTGCCGAGCCCGCCCCGCAGCACGGGCGTCGTCTCGAAGAGGATCGCGGCGGCCGCGGTCAGCGCCAGCACCGGGATGGTGCAGAGGACGAACGGCAGCAGCAGCGCGACGGGATGGACGGCCCGGGACTCGCCGCGGGCGAGCTGCATGGCCAGCGCCGTGACCGCCAGCGCACCCGCCATCGAGCTCAGCACCAGCAGGTTGCTGAGGAACTTGCCGGCCATGTATTCGCCGGCCCGCATCGGCGTCGCGGCCAGCAACTGCCCCACGCCCGTCTCCCGGTCGCGGGCGATCGCGGTCCTGATGACGTAGAAACCGGCGGTCGAGAGCCACAACGCCCCGGCGAGCGCCGTGACCGTACCGATGTAGGCGCTGTTGTAGACGCCGCGATAGGCGCCGGCGTTGACGATCGTCCACTGCGCACCCGCGCCCGGCGCCGCGAGATATCCGAGACCAACGGCGGCAAGAAGCATCACGAGGTACGCCGGGCGCCGCACCCGCTCACGGAAGTCGGCGACGGCCAGGGCCGCCAGCGCGCCGGGCCTCATCGGACCGTCTCCCGCACGCCACCGACCACCGCGAGGTAGACGTCCTCGAGGTCGGGTTGCACCGGCGCGGCGTCGGCAGCGGGCCGGACGGTCGAGAGCAGCCGCAGCCTGATGCCGTCCGTGGTGCGGACCATCCGGCTGATCGTGTGCCGCGACCGCATCGCGGCGAGTGCGGCCGGCTCGATCACCGTCTCCCATACGTGCCCGGACACCTCGCGCAACAGATCATCCGGTGCTCCGCGGCGCAGTACCCGGCCGTGGGCCACGATCGCGATGTCGCCGGCGACCGACTCGACGTCGGACACGATGTGGGTGGAGAGCAGGACGAGCCGGTCCACGGCCAGCTCGCTGAGCAGGTTGCGGAACCGGACCCGCTCCTCCGGGTCGAGCCCGGCGGTCGGCTCGTCGATGATGAGCACCCGCGGATCGGCCAGCAGCGTCTGCGCGATGCCGACCCGCCGCAGCATGCCGCCGGAGTAGCCGCCGAGCGGCCGTCTGACCGCCTCGGTGAGGTTGACCAGCTCGATCAGCTCGTCGATGCGCGCTCGGGCCGCCCGGGCGGGCAGGCCCTTCAGCGCCGCGAGGTAGGAGAGGAACTCCCTCGCCGTCAGGTGCGGATAGACGCCGAAGTCCTGCGGAAGATAGCCCAGGCGGCGCCGCAGAACGCCGGGCCGGGCGAGCACGTCGGTGCCGTCGAACAGCACCTGACCGCTGGTCGGCCGGGTGACGGTCGCGGCCACCCGCATCAGCGACGACTTGCCGGCGCCGTTGGGCCCGAGCAGGCCGACCACGCCCGGGCCGAGGCGCATCGTTATGCCGTCGACCGCCCGTTTGCCGCCGCGGTAGACCTTGGTGACATCGATCAGCTCGAACATCAGCTCGCCTTCCGCACGAGGGCGGTATGCCCCTCGCCCGCTTGCGCGACGACGGACCGCTTGCTGCCCGGATCGGTCGGCAGGGCGGACCTGCCGGGCACGGCGGTCACCCGGTAGGTCTCCGGCCCCGCGGGCAGCGTGACCTGCACCGAACCGGCGGCGCGGGCCTCGACCCGGGCCGGCGGACTGGCGAAGCTCAGGCGGACCGCGTTGCCGCCGGACGAGGCCGCGACATCCGGGGAGCGCGCGTCCGTGACGTCGACGGCATATTCCGCCTCCAACCGAAGCGGGCCGGCCGGGCGCTCGACGCGCAACCACGCGTCGGACACCGACGCGGTGAGGGCAGCCCCGAGCTCGACCGCCCGAACCGGGGCGTCGCTGCTCACCCGGACCGCGACCCCGGGCGGCACGCTGACGACGTGCCGGCCGCCGCAGTCGGGCACGAACCCGCTGCAGGTGATGCCGAGCCGCAGCGTGCCGCCGGTCAGCGACCAGGACGCGTTCCCCTTGACCGTGGCTTTGCCGGTCAGCGACCGCTGGACCGCGACGGCATCGCCGCCGCCGGCCACCAGGCGCAGATCGCCACCGTGATTGTCGATCACCAGCAGCGGGCCGCTCAGGGTGAAGTCGCGCTGGTCTTCGCGCGTCTCGTTGATCGCGCCGACGTCGGCGCAACCCGCGATCGAGATGACCAGGACGAATGGAATCAGAGGTCGTAGCCGCATGAGATGTCTCCGCTCCCGCTTGGTGGGGTGCCCAGCCCATCACCGGCGGAGGGTGCCGGGCACTACGGCCAGGCACCGGAAAAAGGTATGGCTAGGCATACCGCGGCCGAGCGGGCCGCCAATTAGCGTTGGGGCATGCCCACGCCGAGAACCGCGCTCGAGGCGGTCACCCGCCGCCGGTTCCTGGCGTCCGCGTGGCCGTGGCGCGCCACCGCTTACCTGGTGACCACCGGTCCGGTCGCGCTCGCGGCCGCCGTGCCGATGCTGGTGCTCGGCCTGCCCTGGGCGATCCTGCTCCGCCGCCTGGTGCAGTGGGACGACCCGTCGCTCGTCGAGCTGGCTCTCCTCCTACTAGGGGGCGCGGCGCTGATCGCGGCGTTCGGCCCCCTGGTGGCGCTCCCCGTCGGCGCGGTGGAGCGGCGAAGGCTCGGCCTGGTCGACACCCGGCCGGCACGGTCCGCTCACCGGCCGGTTCCCACCGGCCCGGGCCGGTGGCTGCGGCTCCGATATTCGGAGCCTGCGACCTGGCGCGAGCTCTGCTACACCGTGCTGCTGGCCGGTGGCGTTCCGATCTGGTACGGCGCGGTGCTGGCCTTCCTGGTGGTGGTCGGCATCTTCATCGTCAGCCCGTTCCTGGTCGACGGCGAGGGCCCGATCTCGCTCGGCATCGGCCAGGTGTCCACGGTTGGCGAGGCGATTCCCTACGCGCTGTTCGCGGTGGCGCTGCTGCCCGCCGTGCCGTACCTGCTGGCCCTGCTCGCCGGCACGCACGCCGCCGCCGCGCGACTGTTGCTGACCGGGCAGTCCGACGCCGGGCTGCGAGCCGAACTGATCGAGGTCTCCCGCTCCCGGGCGCGGCTCGTCGACGCGTTCGAGGCCGAGCGGCGGCGGATCGAGCGCGATCTGCACGACGGCGCTCAGCAGCGGCTGGTCAGCCTCACCCTGCAGCTCGGGCTGGCCCGGGTCGACCTGCCCAAGGAGTCCTCCGCCGGCAAGGCCGTGGCCGGCGCGCACGATCAGGCCAAGATGCTGATGGCCGAGCTGCGCGAGCTGATCCATGGCATCCGGCCGCAGACGCTGACCGAGGTCGGGCTGCCGGGAGCGTTGGGCGAGTTGGCCGACCAGGCCCCGATTCCCGTGCGCGTGCGCGCCGATCTGCCGGCGCGGCCACCCCCGGGCGTGGAGTCGGTCGCGTACTTCGTGGCCACCGAGGCACTCGCGAACGTCTTCAAGCACAGCGAGGCCGCGTCGGCCACCGTCACCGTCGCCTCACGAGATGACGTCCTCGCCGTCGAGGTTCTCGACGACGGTCGTGGCGGCGCCGACCCGGCGCGCGGCACCGGGCTCACCGGACTGGCCGATCGCGTGGCGGTGGCGGATGGCCGCATCTACCTGTCCAGCCCGCCCGGCGGGCCGACCCTGATTCGTGTGGAGATCCCGTGTCGACAGAGCGAACCATCCGAGTAGTCCTGGCCGAGGACGGCGTGCTCCTGCGGGAGGGGCTCATCGGCTTGATGGACCGGTTCGGGTTCGAGGTGGTGGCCGCGGTCGGTGACGCCGAGGCGCTGCGGGCCGCCGTCGTCGAGCATCGGCCCGACCTGGTGGTCACCGACATCCGGATGCCGCCGACGTTCACCGACGAGGGGTTGCGGGCGGCCGTCGAGCTTCGGCGCGACCAACCGGATCTGGCGGTGGTGGCGTTGAGCCAGTTCGTGCAGCAGGGTTATGCGTCCGATCTGCTGGACTCGCACGGCGGGCGAAAGGTGGGCTACCTGCTGAAGGACCGCGTGGTCGACGTCGAGGAGTTCGTCGCGTCGCTGCGGCAGGTCGTCGGCGGCGGCACGGTGGTCGACCCACAGGTGGTGCGGCAGCTGCTGCGCCGGCATCGCGACCCGGTCGCGCAGCTCTCGACGCGGGAGCGGGAGGTGTTGGCGCTGATCGCCGAGGGTCATTCCAACGCCGCGATCGCCCGCATCCTGATCGTCTCCGAGCCGGCCGTCGGCAAGCACGTCGGCAACATCCTCGCCAAGCTCGACCTCCCGCCGACCGACGACTCCAACCGCCGGGTCCTGGCCGTGCTCGCCTACCTGCGAAGCGATACCGCCCCCGCCGCGTCGTGATGGGGCGCCCATCAACACCGCGTGGCGAGGAGGGAGGCGAAGGGGTGGGGCTAGCCCTACCGTCGATCGGGTGGCTTGCGGGATCGGTTGCGGCGGCCTCGGTGCATAGCGTCAACGGCATGACCACGACGCAGATCGATGTGACTCTTGCTCCTGCTCCGGCCGTTCGTGTTTGGCCTCGGCTTGTTGCCGACACTCGCTATGTCGTTACCGGGCTTCCGGTGGCTGTGGTGGCCGCCATCGTGTGCCTCACCGGGGTCGCCGTCGGGGCGGGACTCTCCGTCGTCTGGGTCGGCGTGCCGATCCTGCTGGCGGCCATGCTCAAGGCTCGTGCCTTCGCCACGGCCGAGCGCGAACGAATCGCGCCGGTCCTCGAGGAAGCAATCGCCGAGCCCGCCTATCGGACGAGCGCCGACGACAGCATGCCGCGCCGGGCGCTGGCCGTCGTGGGTGACCCGCAGAGCTGGCGGGACCTCGCGCACGCGGGACTGCGGTTCATTCCCAGCACGATCGGGTTCTCGTTCGTCGTCACCTGGTGGGCGGGTGTCCTGGGCGGAACCACGTGGGCGCTCTGGGGGTGGGCGCTGCCCAGCGGGCCGGCCTACCGAGAGGTTCCGGAGATGCTCGGGCTCGGGGATGCCTACCCGACCAACGTCGGCTTCTACCTGATCGTGGCGGCTACCTTCGCGGCCACGCTGCCGATGGTCGCCCGGGCTGCGGCGCTGCTCGAGGCACGCTTCGCCCGCAGCCTGCTCGCCCGACGCAGTCCGGCGTAACACCCGAGCCTCCCTTGACGCTATATAAAGATCACCTTTATATTGCCCAGCATGTCCGGTGAACTCGGTCGCTCCTATCGATGGCTGCTCCACGTCTATCCGCGTGGCGCGCGACGGGCGGAACTGCGGGGCACGCTGCTCGAGGCGGGACGACGCCGGCCTACCGCACGGGAGGGCGGCAACCTGATCCGGCACGGCCTGCGCGCCCGGATGGGCTATCCGCGCGGGGGTGCCGTAGTGGTCCTGGTCTTTCTCGTCGCGCTCGCGGGCGCCTACTTCGGCGGAGCCGCCGGACACCGGCTGGGCTGGGAGTTCGCGCCTCCGATACCGAGCGGGGCGGCGGCCGCCGAGATCACCGGGACCGTCTTTCCGGGACTCAAGGTGTGGGGCGGCGGAGACGCGGACGTCATCGTCCCGCAAAGCGACGGCGAGGGCATCGAGTACGGCTACGTCACCTACTGGCTGCGCCACACCGACGCGACCCGCGACCTCCCCACCTACGCCACCGGAGCCAAGGATCGCCTGATCGCCGCGGGCTGGCGGGTGCACGACTACACCTATCAGCCGCCGGAGGACATGGTCGACCGCGGCCAGGACAGCAGCGTCACGTTCTGGGCCGACCGGCCGGGTCTCGTGCTCGGCTTCGAGGACGACCTGTGGACCGGCATGCCCGACTACGACTCCGACGGCGGCAGCACCCTCACGCTGCGCCGCCAGGAACCGCCGTGGCTCGGCCTGTTCGCGTGGCCGGGCGCGCTGCTCGGGTTCGCCGTTGCCTGGCTGCTCGCGGCCTGGACCGGCCGCCGCTTCCACACCGCCCGTGTCCCCGGCGGGCTGCCCGGCACGGTCACCGGGATCATGCTGTTTCTGCTGCTCCCGTCGATGCTGCTGATCCCGGTTCCCGACTCTCCGGGCCAGGCGCCGTGGTGGGCCGGCCTCGACAACGGCCTCACCAGCGTCTCGATCCCCGTCTTCCTGGCGGCGATCATGCTCATCGCCGCGGTCCTGATCGGCCCCAGCCCGATCCGGCGGCACCCTCGCTTGGCGATCACGGCCGCCGCGCTCCTGGCGATCGGCGCGCTGGTCGCGATCACGCTCCCCAAGGCCGGAAAACAGCTGGCCACGCTGCCCTGCCACCCCAGGCCCGGCCCTCCCGCCGAGGCGCCCGCAACGGCGATTCAAAACAGCAAGTCCGTGCACGTGTACGTCGACCCGGCGTCGACCGACCACGACCGGGCCCTGATCACGGCCGCCATGCGGCGCAGCTGGGCCGGCGGCGACGGTGAGCTGGTCTGGGACCCGTCCTCCGCCGCGTTCCGGGCCGAGTACTGCGATGGCGCCGCCGTCCCCGCCGACGCGGTCGCCACCCTGCCGTACTTCTTCACCTTCGAACTCGACGTCCCGTCCGACTACCCCGCCCTGCTCCAGGAAGTCCAGGGCATGCGGGGTGTAGTGGCTATCCACAGGCTGCCGAAACAGGAGAGCTGACCCGGTAGCGAAAGGGCTACTCTCCCGGCATGACCACCGCCCGCCTCCACGCGATCTGCATAAGCTCCCCCGACCCCGAGCGCCTCGCCACGTTCTGGTCCGGCGTCCTGCGCAGAGAGATCGGGCCCGGCAAACGCACGCTGCCGCCCCGCGACGACACCGAGGTCCGCATCAGGTTCCTCCAGAGCGACGACGCGAGCGACAGTCCGAGCGACGAGCCGAGCGGCAGGCCGAGCGACGAGCCGAGCGACCCGCCGAGCGACGAGCCGAAGGCGGCCTCGAACCGCGCCCATTTCGACCTCACCAGCCAGAGCCACGACGATCAGCGCGAGACCGTGGCGCGGGCCCTCGACCTCGGCGCCCGGCACATCGACGTCGGCCAGCGGCCCGAGGAGGGGCACGTCGTGCTCGCCGACCCCGACGGCAACCCGTTCTGCGTCGTCGAGCCGGGCAACAACTTCCTCGCCGGCTGCGGCGTTGTCGGGGCGCTGTCCTGCGACGGCACCCGCGAGGTCGGCCTCTTCTGGAGCGAGACCCTGGGCTGGCCCCTGGTCTGGGATCAGGATGAGGAGACCGCGATCCAGGCCCCGCACGGCGGCATGAAGATCTCGTGGGGCGGCCCGCCGGTGGCGCCCAAGACCGGGCGAAACCGGATCATCCTCGAGCTGATCGCTCTCCATGAGATCGGCGCTCCGGAAGGATATGCCGAGATGACCGACCCCGATGGCAACGAGTTCCGCGTGCTGGCGAGCGTCTACGAGGCGGCCGGCGGGCGGGACGGGCTGATCCGGCTGGCCGCGGCCTGGCACGAGCGGGTGCTCGCCGACGAGGTCGTGAGCCACGCCTTCAGTCACGGCTACCATCCCGATCACACCGAGCGCCTGGCCGCGTACTGGGCCGAGGCGCTCGGCGGGCCGGCCGCCTACACCGCTTCCTACGGGGACGAGACGTCGGTGGTGCGGATGCACAGTGGCAACGGCCCGCACGACGACATGAACCGGCGAGCGATCGACTGTTTCGACGTCGCGCTGGCCGACGCGGGCCTGACCGCCGAGCCGCTGCGGCAGGTGCTGCACGACTACTTCGCGTGGGCGACCGTCGAGTCGATGAACCGCTACCACCGGTCCGCCGACGAGGTCCCGGGAGACCTCCGCATCCCGCGCTGGTCGTGGGACGGGCTGGAGCCCACTCCGATCAGCGCAGCGTAGGGCGGTAGCCTCCCGCTCCTGGGGGGTCACTTGCAAAACAGAAGTCTGCTCGGCCGGCGGCACGAGCGTGACGTGCTCGACCGGCTGCTGCGCGACGTCCGGGCAGGACAGAGCCGGGCGCTGGTGCTGCGCGGCGAGGCCGGCGTCGGCAAGACCGCGCTGCTCGACCATCTCGCCGGCAAGGCGCCGGGGCTGGTGGTCCGGGCGGCCGGCGTCGAGGCGGAGAGGGAGATCCCCTACTCGGCGGTGCAGCAACTGTGCGCGCCCCTGCTCGGGCACCTGCCGAAGCTGCCCGGACCGCAGCGGGACGCCCTGGCCAGCGGCTTCGGCCTGTCCGGCGGCCCGAAACCGGAGACCCTGCTGATCGGGCTCGGCGTCCTCGGCCTGCTGGCCGAGGCCGCCGCCGGGACCGCCGCCGGACCCACCACCGGGGCCACCACCGGACCCACCACCGATCGGCCCGCCCAGCCCTTGCTCGGCATCGTCGACGACGCGCACTGGCTCGACCCGATGTCCGAGCTGATCCTGTCCTTCGTGGCCCGCCGCCTGCACGCCGAGTCGGTCGCCCTGGTCTTCGCCTCCCGCGAGCAGACCTTCACCGGCCTGCCCGAGCTGACGGTCGGCGGGCTGGCCGACGCCGACGCCCGAGCCCTGCTCGACTCGGTGCTGGCCGGGCCCGTCGACCGGCGGATCCGCGACCGGATCGTCGCCGAGACCCGGGGCAACCCGCTCGCGCTGCTCGAGCTTCCCCGCGGGCTCTCCCCGGCCGAGCTGGCGTTCGGGTTCGGGGGCGGCCGGGCGTCGATGACCGGCCGGGTCGAGGCCGGCTTCGAGCAGCGCATCGCTGCGCTGGCCCCGGACACCCGGACTCTGCTGATCACCGCGGCGGTGGAGCCGACCGGAGACGTCCAGTTGCTGTGGCGGGCGCTGCGGCTGCTGGGCGTCACCACCGGCGCGACCATCGGCGCCGAGCGGGCGGACCTGCTCGAGATCGGGGCCCAGGTTCGCTTCCGGCACCCGCTGGTGCGCTCGGCCGGCCTGCGCGCGGCCGAGCCGGGCGAGCTGCAGCGCATTCACGCGGCTCTGGCCGAGGTCACCGATCCCGTACGCGATCCCGACCGTCGCGCCTGGCACCGGGCACATGCGTCGGCCCGCCCGGACGAGGAGGTCGCCGCCGATCTCGAACGGTCGGCCGGCCGGGCCCGCGACCGGGGCGGCCAGGCCGCGGCCGCCGCGTTCCTGGAACGGGCGGCCGAGCTCAGCCTCGACCCGGGCGCGCGCGGCGCCCGGCTGCTGGCCGCGGCCGAGGCCCGGTTCGCGGCCGGCGCCCCCGCGGCCGTGCCCGACCTGCTGGCCGCGGCCGAGATCGGCCCGCTCGACCCGCTGCAGAAGGCCGGCGCCGAGCGGTTGCGGGCCCGGGTGGCGTTCGCGGTCAACCACGGTCGCGACGCCGGGCCGCCGCTGCTGACGGCGGCCAGGCGGCTGGCCGGGCTCGATCCGGCGGCGGCGCGGCAGACGTACTTCTTCGCCCTCGGCGCCGCCGTGCACGCGGGCCGGCTCGGCGGCGATGACCTGCGCGAGGCCGCCGTCGCGGCACGACAGGCCCCGGCCGGCGACGATCCCACCGGGATGCTGGTCAGCGGCCTGACCGCCCGGATCCTGGACGGGTACGCGGCCGGCGTGCCCCGGCTGACCGAGGCGCTGCGGGCGATGGACGCCGAGCGCGACCACGGGCTGCTCTGGCTGGCCGGACCGCTCACCCACGAGGTCTGGGACGACGTCAGCTGGCTGCGGCTCACCGACGGCGCGGCGGCCGTGTCGCGCGCCACCGGCGACCTGTCGGTGCTGCCGACGGCGCTGGCCTTCCAGGCCGGGGCGCTGGTCTACGCGGGCCGGTTCGCCGACGCGTCCCGGCTGCTCGACGAGGCACAGGCGATGCAGGTGCAGACCGGCCAGGCGCCGTTCCCGTCCGCGTCGGCGCTGCTGGCGGCGCACACCTATCCGGAGGAGCGGGCGCTCCGGCTGCTGGACACGCTCACGGCCGAGGGCACGGCGCGCGGCGAGGGCCGGTTGCTCGGCCTGGCCGACCTGGCCCGCGCCATCCTGCACAACGGGCGCGGCCGCTTCCCGGCGGCGCTCGAGGCGGCGCGCCGGGCGGCCGAGTTCGCGGACCTGGGCACGTACAACTGGGTGCTCGTTGAATTGATCGAGGCAGCCACGCGGTCCGGGGAGCCGGCGGCCGCGGCCGAGGCCCGGGAGATGCTCGCCGAGCGGACCTCCGCCTCCGGTACGAACTGGGCGCTGGGCGAACAGGCGCTGGCCGACGCGCTCACCGGTCCGGCCGGCCGGGTCGAGGATCATTTCCGGGAGGCGCTCGCCCGGCTGCCCGGGACGCTGCTGGGGGTGCAGGTGGCGCGGGTGCGCCTGCTCTACGGCGAGTGGTTGCGCCGCGACGACCGCCGCGGCCGGGCGCGGGAAGAATTACGGAGCGCGTACGAGGCATTCGGCGCAATGGGCGCGACCGGTTTCGCCGATCGGGCCCGGCGCGAGCTGGCGGCGACCGGCGAGACGGTGCGGCGCACGCGCTCGGGCGCCCGGGACGAGCCGACCGCGCAGGAGCTGCAGATCGCTCGCCTCGCCGTGGCCGGCCGCACCAACGCCGAGATCGGGGCCGAGCTGTTCCTGAGCCCGCGCACGGTCGAGTGGCACCTGCGCAACGTCTTCGGCAAGCTCGGCATCGCTTCCCGCCGAGAACTGGCCGGCGCTCTCGGAGAGGGACCGGGGACGGATCAAGCGCCATCGCGGCGGCCCTGACGGATCAAGCCCGTCGCGGCGGCCGTGACTGATCAGGCGCTGCCCCAGCGGGCCTAACGGATCAAGCGCCGTCGCGGCGGCCGTGACTGATCAGGCGCCATCGCGGCGGGCCTGACGGATCAAGCTTTGTCGCGGCGGGCCTGGCGGCGGGCGTTCGTGGCTCGCGTCGAGGCGCGACGTTTGCGCAGGTCGGGGGCGTCGGGGCGGCTCGTGGACCGCTGCGGGCTCAGCCTTGCCGGGCGCGGCGGAGGCGGGGCCGGCGGCGGGTGCTCCGCGGCCAGGCGTTCGGCGTGCAGGGCGTCGGCGCTGGCCTGGGCGGCCACGGCCAGCTGGCGGCTCACCCCGGCCAGGATGGTCTCGAACAGCTCAGCCTTCGCGCGGGAGCGGGCGTTGCGCGCGTGCGCCTTGCCACGCCCGCCGGCGTCCTCGATGCTCGCAGCGGCCTGCCGGCGGTAGCGCTTGACGTATTTGTCGCGATGCCGGCGAACCCGGGCGTGCAGGTCGATGAGCTCGTCCTCGTCGAGGCCGGCAAGCCGATCGGCGCGTGCCTCGCGGACCACGGCGAGCTCCGGTTCGGCGAGCGTGCCCAGCAGTGCGTCCATGCCGTCCCCCTCGTGCGCGATCGAGACGGCCAGTCTCGCCCCGCTGCCGCGTCGCCCGCCTCCTTCGGAGCGGGTGAAGTCGCCCCCGCGCGCATGAGTAAGCAGAGCAAGACGACCGCGCGCGCATGAGTAAGCAGAGCAAGACGACGACCGCGCGCGCATGAGTAAGCAGAGCAAGACGACCGCGCGCGCATGAGTAAGCAGAGCAAGGCGACCGCGCGCGCATGAGTAAGCAGAGCAAGGCGACCCCGCGCGTATGAGTAAGCAGAGCAAGACGACCCCGCGCGCATGGGTAAGCAGAGCAAGACGACCCCGCGCGTATAAGTAAGCAGAGCAAAGCGACCCCGCGCGTATGAGTAAGCAGAGCAAAGCGACCGGGCGGGCAAGGCCGGCGCGCGGCCGAGGCGGGCGGGCAAAGCGGCCGGGCAAAAGCGGCCGGGCAAAGCGGCCGGGCAAGGCGGGCGCGTTGTCACGGACCCGATCGGGCTGCTCGGCGCAGGGAGTCGGCCTCGGCGTGGCGGCCGTCGGCGTCGAGCAGGTCGGCCCCGACCGAGCGGGCCGCGTACAGCAGCTTGTCGCGGACCGTGGGGTTGTGGCGGTCGCGTTGCAGCAGGCCCATTGTCTCGGAGAGGGCAGTCATCGCGTCGCGGCGGCGGCGGCCGGCGGTGCGGCAGATGCGGGCGAACGTGATCAGGCCGCGGGCCAGGTCCAGGCCGTAGCGGCGGCCGCTCAGGCGGTTCAGGCGGCGGTAGATGGAGACCGCTCGGCTCTGCGCGGCCAGCGCGTCCGGCCAGTGTTCGAGGCCGGCCAGGGCCGCGGCCTGGACGGCGAGGGCACGGGCCAGGTCCCGGTCGTAGGCGACGTTGACCCCGGCCAGGCGCTCGAGGACCTGCACGGCGTCGGCGGCGGCGCGGGCCGAGGACGGCAGCTGCCGCAGTGACTGGAGGGTTCGGGCCCGGCCCAGCAGCGCGTTCGCCAGGTCGTCCTCGAGGCCGGGCTCGCCCGCCATCGGGCGCAGCAGGGTCGCGGTCTCGTCCAGGGCCCGCAGCGCGTCGTGGTGGCGCTTGGCCGCGCGCAGGTGTTCGGCGTGCTGCAGGAGCGCCCGGACCAGCGCGCGCCGGTGACGCGGGTCGGCCTCGGCGACGCGGCGCAGGTGGGTGACGGCGTGCCAGCCGTGGTCGAGAGCGGCGGCGTCCTCGCCGAGCTGCCACAGCGCGAGGCTGAGGTCGGCGAGGCAGGCGGCGACCTCGTCGGCCGGAGGTCTTGCCCGTACGCCGGAAGCCGTCCACATGCGAGCCGCCTCGCCGAGCGTCTCCGCGGCGCCGGGCCAGTCCTGGGCGCGCAGCTGGGCCCGGCCGAGGCTGCGCAGCGCGAACTCCAGCCGCGCCGGGTTGGCGGGCAGTCGCCTGATCTTGGCGACGGCCGTGGTGAGCAGCCGGACGCTGTCGGCGACCCGGCCGGTGTGCAGCAGCCGCCAGCCGAGCTTCAGGTCGGAGGCGGCGTCGCCGGTGGCGATGCGCTCGGTGACCGCGGCGATGCCGGGGTGCAGGTCGGCGGGGGCGTCGGCGGGGAACGCGGACTCGATCGCGGCGAGAGCTTCGCGCGGCATGTACGCGGCGGCGGCGAGCGCGCAGAGCGTGGGTGAACCGGCTTGGACCGCCACGTCGGGGTTCACCGCGATGAAGGGCACGAGCCGGTTCTGCGCGAGGTGAGGAGAGCGGCCGGCGGCCTCGACCAGCAGGGGCAGGGCCGTGATTCCGGCGCCCTGGGCCAGCAGCGTCTCGAGCGCCCGCGCGGCCCAGGGGTCGGCGTGGTGCAGGGCGACGAAGTCCTCGGCCAGCGGCGCCGGGTAGAGCGGCTCGAGCGCGGTGGCCTGCCCGCGCGGCGGCGGATAGCACGCGGCGTGCTCGTCGACCGCGCGCACGGGATCGTCGGCGGCGCCGGTCGACGCGACCACGGCGACCGCCGCCGCGTGGTCCAGCGACCGGGTCAGCGCGGCCAGGAACACGGCACGGCCCATCACGGTGGTGAGCAGTCCCGATCCGGGCACGGGCGGGCCTGGTGGCCAGTGCTCGCGCTCCCGGGCCAGCAGACAGCGCGGGACCGAGGCGGGGTCGTCGCCGAGGACCTGGGCGAGCGCGGCCATGTGGACCATCAGGGCCGGGCCTTCGACGGCGGCGGGCGGCGGGGCCTGCGCGGCGGGCAGGCCGAGCGCCTGGGTGAAACAGGCGCCGGCCACCGCGTACGTCGACGGAAGTGTGCGCAGCGGGGACCCGTCGGCGTGCACCCCGATCGCCTCCGCCAGCTCGCCGCGCAGCCAGTGCCACCAGTTGCCGGCCGTGCGGGCCAGCAGCAGGACGCGCAGGCCCGGGCTGCCGTGCAGGCGCCGGTCGAGCAGCAGGGCCAGCAGGTCGGTGACCGGCCACCGGTCGGCGTGGTCGACGACGACGAGCAGGCTGCGGGCCTCGACCAGGGCCTCGCCGGCCGTCGTCTCGACGGGGCGGACGGCGGCGTCTCGGCTGTGCCGGGCCCGCAGGGTGATCCAGCGGTCGCGCCGGGAGAGCTCGGCGAAGCGGTGCGCCAGGCGGGTCTTGCCCTCGCCCGGGCCGGCGTGCACGAGCCGCACCGCCATCGCGGCGTCGGCGTCGCGCCAGGCGGTGAGCTCGGCGATCTCGTCGGTGCGGCCGGTGAACCGCACGACGCGGCCGGTGGCGTCGAGCAGGCGGCTGGGCGGGGCGGGGCCGCGCGGCGGCGGCGTTCCGGAGGTCAGCTCGTCGATCAGGTACGTGCCTGTTCGCCGATGCTCGGCGGCCGGCCGGCCGGGCATCAACTACCCTCCATGCCCACCAGTATGACTATGCCGTCGCAGCGCCCGGCAGGCAGACGTCGGGGAGCAGGAACCAGCGCAGCTTCTCGAACGCGGCCGGGAGCTCCAGGCGTACGCCATCGGTGGGCTCGTGGAGATTTTCCAGCAGTTGCCGGGCCTCCGCGAGGTAGCCCGCCAGCACCTCCTCGCCGACGGTCGCGGTCGGCACGGGCGGCATCGTGACGCTTCCGTCGGACGACAGCACGACGTCGGAGATCCGGACCGGCCGGGGCCGGAAGTCGCGGTGGGTCCAGCGCGCGGTGCGGGGGTCGAACCGGTATTCCGGCAGCAGCCGCGAACCGTACTGAGCGATCAGCGAGACCGCCGAGATCAGGTAGTCGGCCACCGCGTCGGAGATGAAGTAGTTGAGGTTCAGCCTGGTCCAGCCCGGTTTGATCCCCTCCCAGCCGTCGATGATCTCGCCCCGGAACTCCTGCGAATGCGCCTCGTCGATGCCGAGCAGGCGATGCCCGTACGGCCCGGCGCAGGAACACCCGCTGCGGGCCTGGATGCCGAAGAGGTCGTTGAGCAGCGCCGCCACGTAGTTGTGGTGCAGGTGCTGCTCGCCCGCGCGCACCTGGAACGACACGATCGACAGCCGCCGGGCCTCGAGGTCGCCGAGGATCTCGATCTCCGGACGGGTCGCCCACACCTGACGCGCGCGCTGCCACAGCTCGGTCTCGCGTTCCTCGATCCGTTCGGCGCCGACCGCGTCCTTGACCTGGAACACCAGGCCGGCCCGGATCGACTCGACGATCGCCGGGGTGCCGCCCTCCTCGCGCGCCACCGGGTCGGTCAGGTAGCGGTGGCCGGTCGGGTCGACGTAGGCGACGGTCCCGCCGCCGGGGATCACCGGCACCCGGTTGGTCATCAGCCGCTTGTCGACCACCAGCACGCCCGGCGTCTGCGGCCCGCCCGCGAACTTGTGCGGCGACAGGAAGACGGCGTCCTTGCCGGCCATCGAGATCGGCACGTACGGGCCGGCGGCCGCGTAGTCCCACACCGACAGCGCGCCGTGCTCCCGCAGCACGGTCGAGACCGCCGCCGTGTCGGTCAGGATCCCGGTGACGTTCGAGGCCGCCGAGAAACTGCCAATGCGCAAGGGCCGGTTCCCGTACGCGACCAGAGCGTCCCGCAGGGCGTCCAGATCCACGTGACCGGTGTGGTCGGACTCGATCTCGACGACGTCCGCGATCGACTCCCGCCAGGGCAGCTCGTTGGAGTGGTGCTCGTACGGCCCGACGAAGATGACCGGGCGCTGGTCGGCGGGAATGTGCGAGCTCAACGCGTACCGGTCATCGAGATTTTCGGGAATCCGGAGGCCGAGGATGCCGACCAGCTTGGCCACCGCCGAGGTCGCTCCCGAGCCGCAGAAGACCACGACGTGCTCCGGTCCGGCGCCGACGCTGCGATGGATGATCGCGCGGGCCTCCTCGCGCAGGGCGCCGGTCTGCGCGCCCGTCGCCGACGCCTCGGTGTGCGTGTTGGCGTAGCGGGCCAGCACGTGCCCGTCGATGAACTCCTCGACGAAATCCAGCGCCTGCCCCGACGCCGTGTAGTCGGCGTAGGTGATCCGCCGCGGCCCGAACGGCCCGTCCAGCACCTGCCCGGCGCCGATCAGCCCGTCCCGGATCCGTTCCAGCATCATTATGTCGACCTCCCGAAGGAATTGAACGATGATTAGGGTCCCGGATCAATCGGCTCCGCGGTTTTTCGGCGGTGACATATCACCGGATCACGACGCCGGCGCCTCGCGGGACGCCAGCCAGGCCGCGCCGCGGCGGGCCGAGGCCCGGGACAGCCACGCGTCCTGGACCACCTCGGCCAGCTCGTCCCGGGTGATCTCGCCGATCCGGCTCGCCCGCAGCAGCACCGAGCGGTGGCCGTCGAAGTGCGGCGTGGTGAAGAACGGGCTCGACCCGTCCTGCACCATCGCGAGCTTGTCGTCCTCGCTCTCCACCCAGAAGACGATCACGTCGGCGTAGCGCTCGCCGGTCGCCGGGTCGAACGCGTCCGGCCGCGGGTTGCGGAAGAACACGAACGACTTGCCGCCGACCTGGTAGACCGGGTTCTCCCCGTTCCCCCACTCGACCGTCACGTGCGGCATCGACTCGGCGATCTCGTGCACATCCTCGACCCGCGCGGGCCGGCTCCCCTGTTCGGTCACCGTCCCACCCTAAATCGCACCCTAAATCGCACAGAGTGCACGGACGGGGTGTGTGGGCCGCGCACATGTGCGCGAGCCACCGGGGGCTCGTAAGTTCACGGCCATGACGACGGCACATGTGGTCGACCTGGATCTGTCCGGACGCACGGCCCTGGTGACGGGGGGCGGCAGCGGCATCGGGCGGGCCTGCGCGCTGCGGCTGGCGGCGGCCGGGGCCGACGTGGTCGTGGTGGACATCAACGCCGAGGCGGCCAAGGCCGTGGCCGGGGAGATCGGCGGGCAGGCCGTGGTGGCCGACCTGGGCGAGCCCGACTCGGTGGCCGACCTGCCGGCGGCCGTCGACGTGCTGGTGAACAACGCCGGGTTGCAGGTCGTCGCGCCGCTCACGGAGTTTCCGGACGATCGGTTCGCGCTGATCCAGCGGGTGATGACGGAAACGCCGTACCGGCTGATCAAGCACGTTCTTCCGCACATGTACGCGGGAGGCTGGGGCCGCGTCGTCAACATCTCCTCGGTGCACGGGCTGCTGGCCTCGCCGTACAAGGCCGCCTACGTCACCGCGAAGCACGCGCTGGAGGGGCTCAGCAAGGTCACCGCGCTCGAGGGCGCCGAGCACGGGGTGACCTCGAACTGCATCTGCCCGGCGTTCGTGCGGACCCCGCTCGTCGACAAGCAGATCACCGACCAGGCGACGATCAACGACATCCCCGAGTCCGAGGTGATCGAGAAGATCATGCTCGACCGGGCGGCCATCAAGCGGCTGATCGAGCCCGAGGAGGTCGCGGAGCTTCTCGCGTACCTCTGCACCCCACCCGCCTCCCTGATCACCGGCTCGTCGGTCACCATCGACGGCGGATGGACGGCGCACTAGTTTGCGATTCATGCCGTCTCCCCGCGAATACCTGGACCTGCTGGCCCGGGAGGCCGCCGCCGTCGAGTTCGAGCGCCCCTCGCTCGCCGCGCGGCAGGCCGGCGCGTCCCCGGGCGAGCTCGCCGAGCTCGAGGAGATCAAGGTGGCCGCGCTGCGGGTGCGGCAGCTGCTGGAGCGCCGCCGCCGGCGCGAGGAGGAGCTTTCGGCGCTGTACGACACGGCCGGTGACCTGGCCGGGCTGCGCGACGTGGACGCCGTGCTGCGGGCGATCGTGCACCGGGCGCGGACCCTGCTGGCGGCCGACGTGTCGTACATGACGCTCAACGACACCGAGCGCGGCGACACCTACATGCGGATCACCGACGGCTCGGTGGCGGCCAGCTTCCAGCAGCTGCGTCTGCCGGCGGGGGCGGGGCTGGGCGGCCTGGTCGCGGTCTCCGGCACCCCCTACTCGACGGCCGACTACAACGACGACCCCCGGTTCCGGCACACGGCAGAGATCGATTCGGGCGTACGGGATGAGGGCCTCGTCGCGATTCTCGGGGTGCCCCTGCGTCTCGGCTCGACGGTGATCGGCGTGCTCTTCGCGGCCAATCGCACCGAGCGCCCGTTCGCCCGCGAGGAGGTCGCGCTGCTCGCGTCGCTGGGCGCCCACGCCGCGGTGGCGCTGGACACCGCGCGCCTGATCACCGAGACGCAGGCGGCGCTGGGCGAGCTGTCGGCCGCGAACCGGGTGATCCAGGCGCACAGCGCGTCGGTCGAGCGGGCCGCCGACGCCCACGACCGGATGACGGCGGTGGTGCTGCGCGGCGGCGGCGTCGAGGACGTGGCGGCCGACCTGGTCGACGTGCTCGGCGGCGCCCTGCTGGTGCTCGACGCCCACGGCCGGACGCTGGCCACCGCCAAGTCACCGACCTGGCCCGGCGGCATGCCCTCGGCCGACCCCGCCGCCGCGCGCGCCGGCCACAGCATCCGCATCGGCGACGCGTACGTGACCGCGGTGGCGGCCGGCGGCGACAACCTGGGCGCGCTCGTCTTCCATCCGGAGGACCCGCTCGAGGGCGCCGACCAGCGCATTCTCGAGCGCGCCGCGCAGATCACGGCGTTGCTGCTGCTGTTTCGCCGGACGGTCGCCGAGGCCGAGGGCCAGGTCCGCGGCGAGCTGCTCGACGACCTGATCGCCGGCCAGGTCCGCGACGCCGACGCGCTGCGGTCGCGGGCCCAGCGGATCGCCGTCGACCTCGACGCCCCGCACGTGCTGGTGGCGGTGGGCGAGGGTCTGCGCCAGCGGGCCGTCTCCTGGGCGCGCACGTTCGCCACGGCCCGGGGCGGGCTCGCGGCCGGCCGCGACGGCCGGGTGGCGCTGCTGCTGCCCGGCGACGATCCGGCGTCGATGGCCCGCACGGTGGCGAAGGAGCTGGGCCGCGCGCTGGGCCGGCCGGTGACCGCGGGTGCGGCCGGGCCGGCGTCGGGTCCCGCCGGCGTGGCCCCGGCCTACCGCGAGGCGGACTCGTGCGCGACGGCGCTGATCGCCCTGGGCCGGGCCGGGGACGGCGCCAGCCACACCGAGCTGGGCTACGTGGGCCTGCTGCTCGGCGACCGGCGCGAGGTTCCCGCGTTCGTCCGCTCGACCCTCGGGCCGGTGATCGACTACGACGCCCGCCGCGGGACCGCCCTGCTCAAGACCCTCGAGGCGTACTTCGGCGCGGGCGGCAGCCTGGCCCGGGCGGCCGAGACCCTGCACGTGCACGTCAACACGGTCACCCAGCGCCTGGACCGGATAGCGAACCTGCTCGGCGCCGACTGGCAGTCCCCGGGCCGGGCGCTCGACCTGCAACTGGCGCTGCGCCTGCACCGGCTGCGCGGGCCACTGACATGACGCCCGGGACAATCATGTGGGCGATCGCCATGTGTGGCCGCCGGGGCGTTCTCTAAGCTGCGGCCGTGGAAGAGATCGACGTTCCGGTTTCCGGTGGCACGCTGCGGACCGTGGTCTGGCCCGGGGACGGGCCCGCCGTCATCGCGGCGCACGGGATCACGTCCAACGCGCTGTCGTGGGTCGCCGTCGCCCGGGAGCTGGCGGGCGGCGTCCGGCTGATCGCTCCTGATCTGCGGGGGCGGGCGGGGAGCGCGGCACTTCCCGGGCCCTACGGGATGGCCGCGCATGCCGACGATCTGATGGCCGTCGCCGATCATCTCGGGCTGGACCGGGTGGCGCTGGTGGGACACTCGATGGGCGGGTTCGTGGTGACCTCGACCGCCGCGCGTCATCCTCGGCGGGTCGGGCCGGTGCTGCTCATCGACGGCGGGCGCCCGCTGCCGGTGCCTCCGGGCGTCGACGTGGACACGGCCTTGTTGGCGACGATCGGGCCGGCCATGCGGCGGCTGTCGATGACTTTCCCCACTATTTCCTCATATCTCGCTTTTTTCCGGGCTAATCCGGCGCTCGGGAATTATTGGAGCTCGGATATCGCCGGATATATCCGGCGGGATTTCACCGGGAGCGGGTCGTCGTGCAATATCGAGGCCATCCGGGCCGATGCGCGGGACATGCTCACGGCGCCGGCCCCGGCCGACTTTCCGATGATCGCGGCGCCGCGGGGGCTGCAGGACGAGGAGACCGGCATGTATCCGCGGGAGCTGCTCTCCGGCGCGGAGATCGTGCCGGACGTCAATCACTACACGATCCTGCTCGGCCCCGGCGCCGAGGTGGTCGCCGCGCGAATCCGGGCGCTTTTCTGACCGTTCCGCCCTATCTTAAATCCACATTTTGTGGTATATTGTGGACGGTTGGGTTATACCGTGGCCGCCATGGCTGACTCACGTCTTCACGCATTGTTCGCGTCGTTCTCCGCCGCCGGCGCCGACCCGTCGCTCGGCGAGTGCTTCGCCGACCCGTTCGTGGTCGCCGATGCCGGCGGCGCCCGCCCCGTCTCGCGCGCGGCGTTCCTGCAGGCACTCCCCCGCCGGGCCCAGGCGTTCGCCGACGCCGGCGTGGGCCGGGCCGCGCTCACCTCGCTGACCGAGAGCCGCATCGACGAGAACTACCTGCTGATCGGCACCGAGTGGGAGTGCCCCCGCCTGGCCGGCGGCGACCCGCTGCGCCTGTCGTCGTCGTTCCTGGTGCGCGACGACGGCGACCGCCTGGAGATCCTGCTCTACCTCAACCACGCCGGACTTTGAGTACTCGCACTCATCCGCCGGGCCGCCGCGCCCGAGAAGGATGTGCGCCATGGAAATCGCCCCGCAACCGAAGGTGACGTCGGCCTTCTACATCCAGGCCGCCGCGTCGTTCGGCATCTCGCTGACCGCCCTCGCGGTGGGCATCTTCTACCTGCCGGTCGGCGGGTGGATTCGCGCGTTCCTCGCGGTGGGTCTGCTCTACGTGGTGACCTCCGCCTTCACGCTGGCCAAGACGGTCCGTGACTCCCAGGAGGTCGGCACCGTGGTGCGCCGCGTCGACCAGGCCCGCATCGACAAGTTCATCAACGAGCACGACCCGTTCAAGCAGGGCGCCGGGGTTTGACGGGCGCGTAACGGGGGGCGGCGGGCGATACCGCGGCGGTGTGTTGGCCGGGGTGTCGCCCGCTGGTTTGTCGCCTTTTTACGTCGCTTGGGTTGTGGACGGCGGCGGAAAAGTGTCGTAGTCGGGTGCTTGCATGGCACCCCACCCGAACGGGGTGGGCCGGGAGCGGAGAATCGCCGCATGTATCTGATCAGGGAACGGTTCTTTGCCATCGGCGACGACTTCGACGTGCTGGACGAGCACGGCAACAAGGTCTATCGGGTGGACGGCAAGGTGTTCAGCATCCGGGGCCGGCTGGTGATCGAGGACGCGAACGGCGACGAGGTCGCCTCGGTGCACCGGCAGCTGGTGGCGCTGCGGGCGACGTACGAGATCCGGATCGGTGGGGAGAAGGCGGCCGAGGTCCGCAAGAAGTTGTTCACGCCGTTCCGGGACAAGTTCACGATCGACGTGCCGGGGCCGGACGACCTGGAGATGAAGGGCGACCTGCTCGACCACGAGTACGTGATCGAGCAGGACGGCGCGGAGGTCGCGGCCGTCTCGAAGCGCTGGCTGACGATCCGCGACACGTACGCGGTGCAGGTCGCCGCCGGCGTGGACCCGCTCCTGATCATCGGGAGCGCGCTGGCCCTCGATCTGGCCCTGGAGCGGGACGCCAAGCCCGGCGACGACGACTAGCCGGTCGACGGGCCTTCACCGCCTTCCGCGCGGCCGGATCGGGCGCTTCACGCGTACCTCTTGGTCGCCGCCTCCCAACCCGGCAGCTCCGACGCCGGACGATGGCCCGGACCCACGTAGTCGGCCGACGGCCGGATGATCTTCCCGAGCCGCTTCTGCTCGAGGATGTGCGCGCTCCAGCCCGCCGTGCGCGCGCAGGTGAACACCGCCGCCAGCATCTCCGGCGGCACCTCCGCGAAGTCGAGCACCACCGCGGCCCAATACTCCACATTGGTCTCGAGCACCCGGTCCGGCTTGCGTTCGCGCAGCTCGGCCAGCGCCGCCTTCTCCAGCTCCAGCGCCACCTCGTAACGCGGCGCGCCCAGCTCCCGCGCGGTCTCGCGCAGGATCGCCGCCCGCGGATCCTCGGCGCGATAGATGGCGTGACCGAAACCCATCAGGCGCTTTCCCGAATCAAGGACATTGCGCACGTACGCCCGCGGGTCAGCACCGCGTTCGACATCTTCGATCATCCCGAGGGCGCGAGCGGGCGCCCCGCCGTGCAACGGTCCGCTCAGGGCCGCGACCGCCGCCGACAGGCAGGCCGGCACGTCGGCGCCGGTGCTGGCCACGACGCGGGCGGTGAAGGTCGACGCGTTCATGCCGTGCTCGGCCGCGCAGACCCAGTAGCGGTCGATCGCCGCCACGTGCCGCGGGTCGGGCTCGCCCTGCCAGCGGATCATGAACCGCTCGGTCGCGCTCCGGCCGCCGTCGACGAGCCGCTGCGGCACGGCCGGCCGGCGAGCGCCGCGCGCCGACTGCGCGACGTAAGACAGCATCATCACCGAGATCCGGGCCAGATCCTGCCGGGCCTGGTCGTGGTCGATGTCGATCAGCGGCCGCAGCCCCCAGTGCGGCGCCAGCATCGAGACCGCGGCCTGCACGTCCACGCGGATGTCGCCGGAGTGCACCGGGATCGGGTACGGCTCCGCCGCCGGCAGCCCCTCCGCGAAGTCGCCGTCCGCGAGCAGCCCCCACACCTCGGAAAAGCCCACCGATCCGGCGAGCTCCCGGATGTCGACGCCGCGATACCGCAGCGCCCCGCCGTCCCGATCGGGCTCGGCAATCTCGGTGTCGAACGCGACGACACCGGCAAGTCCAGGGTTGACACTCAACATGAACTCAACATCCGCCTAGTCAATGTTGACGTCAACATTGATTCAGTCAACATGAGAGCATCTCCACATGCCCGCAAAGCCCCACCCACCGGTCGCCCCTTCATCGCCCGCCGTGCCGACGCTCACCACCGAGCAGGTCGCCCAGCGGCTGGGCGTCAAGCCGGCGACCGTCTACGCCTACGTGAGCCGGGGCTTGCTCGCGAGCCGCCGCAACGCCGACGGCAAGGGCAGCCTCTTCACCCGGCGCGAGGTGGACGCCTTCGTGGCCGGCCGCAAGCGCACCACCACCCCGACCACCCAGACCGGCATAACCCTGATCCGCAACGGCCACGTCTACTACCGAGGCCACGACGCCGGCGACCTGGCCCGCGAGTCGACCTTCGAGGCCGTGGCCACGCTGCTCTGGACCGGCTCACTCACCCACGGCGATTTCGCACCGGAAGCGCCGGGCGCCGATCCGGCAGCCGGCAGTCGCGCCGCGATCGCCGACTTCTCACCCGCGCCCGGCAGTCGCGCCTCGAGCCCCGACGCCCAACCCGCGGCCGGCGGTCGCGCCTCGACCGCCGACGCCCATCCCCCGGCCGGCAGTCGCGGCGCGACCGCCGACGCCCATTCCGCAGCCGGTGGGCGCGCCTCGATCGCCGGACCGGATCGGACCGCCGGTGGTCGGCGGTCGAGCGCCGATCCCCTCGCCGGCGCGCCGGTTGCCGGCGTGTGGGCGACCGGCGGTCCGTCGTCGCGCGATCGCGATCTCGGCAGTCGGCAGCTTGCCCTCGCCGAGCAGGTGATCGCGCCGCTGCCGGTGGACGCTCGGCTCACCGATCGTCTGCGCGTCATCGTGGCCGCCGTTGCCTCGGCCGATCCGTTGCGGTTCGACACCAGCCCGACCGCGGTGATCGCTACCGGGCGGGCCCTCATCGGCACCATGGTCGGTGCGCTGCCGCCGCAGCTGCCCGATGACGGCGCCTCTCCCCTGGCCGCGCGGCTTTGGCGCCGGCTGACCGGGCGTGTGCCGTCCGAGGGTGACACCCGGCTGCTCGACGCGACGCTGATCCTGCTCGCCGACCACGACATGGCGGCCTCGACCATGGCCGCTCGGGTGGCGGCGTCGACCCGGGCGCATCCCTACGCGGTGGTGAGCGCGGGGCTGGCCGCGTTCGACGGGCCGCTGCACGGCGGCGCGAGCGGGCTCGCCTATAACCTGCTCACCGAGGCAATGTCCGAGAATGATCCGGTCACCCCGATCGCCGAGCGGCTGCGGACGGGGTCGCTGGTGGCCGGGTTCGGGCATTCGCTCTACCCGGACGGTGACCCGCGCGCCACGACGCTGATGGCGATGCTCGGCGACGGGCCGGTCCGCGAGGCCGCCAGCCGGGTCGCGGACGCGATGCGCGCCCGCTCGGGCGTCCATCCCAACATCGACTTCGCGCTCGCCACCCTGGCCCTCGAGCACGGCATGCCGCCCGACGCGAGCGAGGCGATCTTCGCGGTGGCCCGGACCGCGGGGTGGCTCGCGCACGCACTCGAGGAGTACGCCGACCGGCCGCTGCGTTTCCGCCCGGTGGGCATGTACGCGGGCCGCGACCCATCGGCCTGAGGCTGGTCAGCGCAGGCGGTCCGCGGCGCCGAGGTCGACCCGAGCGATGCGCAGACCGCGAACCGTCGGTCGAGGCCGGCCAAGGGCCACCGCTCGCGGCCGCCGCCATCAAACGGCCCGAGTCCACTCCGCGCGACGCGGCGAAGGCCGGCGCGAGCGAGACGGCTAAACCGGGTGCGAGCCCGTCCCGGCGACGCGGCGAAGGCCGGCGAGAGCGAGACGGCTAAACCGGGTGCGAGCCCGTCCCGGCGACGCGGAACGGGACGGTCTTCTCCAGCAGCCTCGGCTCCTGGGTCTCCGCGCCGCAGAGGAGCACCACGGGCTGGCGGGGCAGGCCCGAGTCCTTGTCCTCGACCCAGCCCACCACCAGCCACGTCTGGTTTCCGGGCTCGGTGATGTAGAGCGGAAAGTGCTGCGGAATCACACGGCCGACGGTACGCGACCGGCCGCGGCCAAGGGGCGGATCAAGAAATCCGGCGGAGTTTGACCGTGGCGTCGGTTCGGGTTGCCGGGGCGCCGTCGGGGCCGGTCTGCGAACGGGGGTGGATCTCCGCCTTCAGGGTCTGCCAGCCGGGGCCGAGGTCGAGCGACGCGATCACCTCGTCCGGCGTCGGGAAGTGGATCTCGTGGTGGCCCTCGTGGCGGAACGGGCCGTGATCCATGTGGCCCTCGATCAGCAGGACGCCGCCGGGAGCCACCGACTCGGCCGCGCGGCGCAGGATCTTCTCGCGGTCGAAGTCCTCCCAGAAGTGCAGGAACTGCACCGACACCAGGTCGAACTCCCCGGACGGGAAAGTCTGCGACAGGTCGTGCCGCTGGAAGGAGATCGTGACGCCGGCGTCGTGCGCGTGCCCGGTCGCCCGCTCCAGCGCCACCCCGGAGATGTCCACCGCCGTCACCTGCCAGCCGCGCCGGGCCAGCCAGACCGCGTCGGCGCCCTCACCGCACCCCAGATCGAGCGCCCGTCCCGGCGGCAGGTCCGCCACCTCGGCGACCAGCACCACGTTCGGGTTGCCACTCCAGATGCGGTCGCTCTCTCGGTACCGCTCGTCCCATGCCTGCTCATCACTCATGTGCACAGCTTCCGGGCGTACGGGAAAAGGTCCTAGAGAAGTTGCCGTTGTGGCAAATCAGCCCGCGCGCCGGCGAGCACGTCGCGCGGCCAGCTCGTCGCCGGCCGGCGGCTCGGCAGCGGGCGCGGACGTCGGCGACGCCACCGTCCCGGCCGGCTCCGCGGGAAGGTGCGACAGCGAGCCCTGGATCTCCTTGAACGCGCCGCCGATCGCGATGCCGAACACGCCCTGCCCGCCCTGGAGCAGATCGACGACCTCCTCCGGCGACCGGCACTCGTACACGGTCGTGCCGTCGGAGATCAGCGTGATGCCGGCCAGGTCTTCCACGCCGCGCGACCGCAGCGTCTCGATCGCCCGGCGGATGTTCTGCAGCGAGACGCCGGCGTCCAGCAGGCGCTTGACGACCTTGAGAACCACCAGGTCGCGGAACGAATACAGCCTCTGCGTACCGGAACCCTCGGCATCGCGGATGCTAGGGACGACCAGCGACGTACGCGCCCAGTAGTCGAGCTGGCGGTAGCTGATGCCGACCGCCTGGCAGGCCGTCACCCCGCGGTAACCGACCGAACCGTCCTCGCCGACGAGTGGGCCCTCTAACGGCTGCTCGTGCACGCGACTACCTCCCCGCTGCGCGGTGCCGCTTCACCTGGACTTCACGAGCGTATATCTCAGCGGTCGGCGAAACAGTCAGGTAATGCGGCGACACGCCGCGTACGGAGGAAGTCGATCTCCGAAGGGATTAACGAGCCTCAGCCCGCGAAATCCTCGGGACGAACCTGGTCGAGGAACTCGCGGAACTTCTCGACCTCGTCCTCCTGCTCGTCCGGAATGACGATACCGGCCTCGCTCAGCACCTGCTCGGCGCAACGGATCGGCGCGCCGACGCGAAGGGCCAGGGCGATCGAGTCGCTCGGCCGGGCCGACACCCGCACGTCCTCCCCGATCAGCAGATCGGCGTAGAAGACGTTGTCCTTCAGCTCGGTGATCTCCACGGCCCGCAGCGGCGCCTTGAGCGCGGTCAGGATGTCGCGGAGAAGATCGTGGGTGAGCGGGCGGGCCGGTTTCACACCCTGCTGCTCGTACGCGATGGCCGTAGCCTCCACGGCGCCGATCCAGATCGGCAGATACCGATCACCGTCGACCTCCCGCAGCAGGACGATCGGCTGGTTGCTCGGCAGCTCCACCCGAACTCCCACCACGCTCAGCTCGCGCACCGCAGGCCTCCGTGTCGCTTTAGCCGTGAACGCCGCTTCGCACGGCCCCCCTTATCCTGCACGGTACACGCCTCGCGTCCGGATCCCACGGGTGCCGAACCGGTCAGCGACCGAGCTCGCCGCGCAGTCCGGCCCGGACCAGTGCGGCGTGCAGCTTCTGCGACAACGCCTGCAGATCACGCGCCGTCTCGGCGGCACGAGCACGCGCCGCCGGGTCGCTCTGCCGCACCAGTGGCGCCAGAAGCTGCGTGAACAGGCCGACCTCGCGATCCGCCGCGGCCCGGAACGCGCGCAGATGGCGCACCTCGAGGCCGTACTTCGTCAAACCGACCACCGCCTCGACGATGATCACGGCGTCGCCGTCGTACCACCCCGGTGGTTTCGCCGTGACCAGGCCGATCTGCTCCAGGCCATCGAGCAGCTCCGCGGTCACCCCGGTGCGTTCGATCACATCCTCGCGCGGCACCCGGGCGTCCGACTGATCGGCGACCTTCTCGCCGCCCACGGCGACCAGCGACGGGCGCGCCGGAGCGGCCGGCTCGTCGTCCATCCGGTCGAGCTGCTCCCGGATCACCCGCAAGGGGAGGTACTGATCTCGCTGCGCGGTCAGCACGAAGCGCAGCCGCGCCACGTCGTTCCACGAGTACTTCCGGTACCCGGAGGCGGTGCGCTGGGGATCGACCAGCCCCTCCGCCTCCAGGAACCGCAACTTCGAGATCGTGGTGTCGGGGAACTCGGTGCGCAGATGGGCCAGCACCTCCCCGATGCTCATCAGCGCAGCCTCGCGCCCACCCGCGGGACGATGCCCCGGGTCGCGTGCGGCAGCCCCCGACTGATTCACGATCAGGCCTCGCCCTCCGGCCGGGGACCGGCGATGAACACCAGGCGGAACTTCCCGATCTGCACCTCGTCCCCATTGCTCAGGGTCGCCGCCTCGACGCGCTCCCGGTTCACGTACGTGCCGTTGAGCGAGCCGACGTCGCGCACGGTGAACGTGCCCCCGTCGCGATGGAACTCCGCGTGCCGGCGGGACACCGTCACGTCGTCGAGGAAGATGTCGCTGTCGGGGTGCCGCCCGCTGGTGGTCACGTCGTGATCGAGCAGGAACCGAGCCCCCGCGTTCGGACCGCGGCGCACGACGAGAAGCGCCATGCCCGGAGGCAGGGAGCCGGACATGCGGCTCGGCACCACGTCGGTGTCGGGACCCTCCAGCACCTCATCGAGCGCACCGAGGTTCAGCGTGGACGTGACGTCGAGTGGGGGGAACTCGTCGTCTGGGCGCGTCATCGGACCACCTCACGGATCAGTTGGTCGTCGCCAGAGGCGGCACGGGTCACTTCCCCCGCCGCGGCCGTCAGGCCCGGACGCACGACTATCGGTTTTGCCATTACGAAGAACAAATTCTTTTGCCCCGCGAGCCTAGTCAGCGGCAATATCGCGGGGCAACCGGACGCGCGGATCAGCTCTCGGTCAGCGCCTGATATCCGGCCGCGTCGAGAAGCCCGGCAATCGCCGCCGGGTCATCCGGGGCGATCTCCACGAGCCAGCCCGCCGCGTACGGCTCCGCGTTGATCAGCTCGGGCTCGTCGGTCAGCGACCCATTCTTGGAAACCACCGTGCCGGCGATCGGCGCGTAGATCTCCGAGACGCTCTTGGTGGACTCGATCTCGCCGAGCGAGTCGCCCGCCGCCACCTTGGTGCCCTCGTCCGGCAGCTGGACGTAGACGATGTCGCCGAGCGCGTCCTGCGCGAAGTGGGTGATGCCCACCCGCACGGGCCCGCTGCCGTCACCGGACACCCACTCGTGTTCCGCCGTGTACCGCAGGTCCTCAGGAATCACGCAATCTCTCCCGTAGTCGCGAACCGGATCCGTCAGGAAACCGGCCGGGCGTACTGCAATGTCGTCGCCTGGCGCACCGCGGTCACCTCGACCGTGGAGCGTTGTTCCATCGTCACGCTACCGCCGCCGCTGTTCACCGACGCGACCACCCCGCCGGGGATCTGCAGCGCGGTTTGCATCGTCTGCGGCGATCCGATGACGGACAGCAGATAAGGCCCGCTGAGCTTGGCACCGTCGACGATGATTCCGCCACCCTCGGCGTCGACGAAATAGCTGGACGCGACGATGCGCACGGTCTGACCGTTGGTCCCCGCGATCTGCATCACCTCGCCGCCCGCGCCCCGCAGCTCCTGCACCGCGTTGAGGATCGCCGAGGCCTTGACCTTGTCCACGGTGATCACCAGACCCGGCCCCCGCCCCGGCTTCGTCCCGGCGAGCAGGCCGAGCTCGTCCGCCCGCTTCTCCGCCTCCGCAAGCGCCGCCTGCCGCCCGGCCACGCCGGAGGTCAGCTGCCGCTGACTGGTCTCGAGCGCGCTGATCTCACTCTGCAGCCGGCTGTCGCGCGCCTCGAGATCGGAGAGGATCCGCACGAGGTCTTCCTGCCGCGCGGTGGCGAGGCCCTGGTCGCCGTCGTTGCTGCGGAGCTGGACCACGAGCGTGAACCCGAACAGAGCGAGCAGGACCCAGATGAGGGCGCCGGCCGAGGAGAGCCGACGCCAGGGGGCGAGCTTGCCGCCGGGTGGGGGTTCGGTTTCCCGTACGCCGGGAGTAGTCGCCCCTTCGAGGGAATCGCCGTGGGGGAGGTCGTCGGGGGGTTCGCCTGTGGATGACGGGGCGGAAGTGTCGGTCGGGGGTGGTTGTGTGGGCCCCACCCGAACGGGGTGGGGTGGGACATCATCCGCGGCGGCCGGGAGGTTCGGGTCCTCGGGTGCGTTGTCTCCGGCGCTTGTGGACGGCGGCGCGGAAATGTCGGTGCCGGGTGCTTCAGTGGGCCCCACCCGAACGGGGTGGGCCGGGACGTCCGCGTCGGCCGGGAGATTCGCGTCGTCGGGCTTGTTCGCGCCCACCCGCAGTCGCCGGGTGGGACCGTCGGGATCGGCGGCGACCGTCGACAGCCGGGTCGTCTCCTCGTCGTCGGGGTTCGGTGTCTTGGCGATCTGCGCTGCCGGCCGCGACAAGTCCCTGGTCGGGAGCTCGCCCTCGACCACGGTCGGCCGCTCCGACAGCGGCACCGGCGGTTGCAGCGCCGCGCCCGGGGCCGGCCGCACGTAGGCGACGCTGAGATCGGGGCCGGGCTTGGCGTCCGCGGCACGGCCGGCGACGGGACCGCCCGCGACGGGGAGATCGGGTGCGGACGGCGGACGGCCGGCGACGGGGAGATCCGCGGACGGCGACACCGACGGAGGGCGGCCGGCGATCGGCATCTCGTCCGGAGTGCCTTCCTCCGGGGCCGCCGCTTCGGGCGTACCCGCGAAAGGAGAAGTACGACGCTGCTGGTCGGGCTCGTCAGTCATGCGCGTCACGCCCGGAAGAGGTGGCGGCGGATCGCCGCGACGTTGCCGAAGATGCGCACGCCGAGGACGACCACCACGCCGGTGGAGAGCTGGCCGCCGACGCCGAGCTGGTCGCCGAGGTAGACGATCAGGGCCGCGACCAGCACGTTGGAGATGAACGAGATGACGAACTGCTTGTCGTCGAAGATGCCGTCGAGCTTGGCCCGCACGCCGCCGAACACCGCGTCCAGGGCCGCGACCACGGCGATCGGCAGGTACGGCTGGAGCGCCGCGGGCACGGTCGGATGGAACACGATGCCCAGGACGACACCGGCGACGAGGGCAAGTACGGCGATCATCGGCCGCCTTCCGACGATTTCGTTTGCGGGCTTTCGGAAGTGCCCGCCGAGCCCGAGGGCGCCGGCGGTGGCGTGGACGGCTGCGCGACCCGCAGCTTGAGCTCGGTCGCGGCGGGCAGCGTCACGTTGTGCGCCTCGGACGCGTCGAACGACATGCCGTACTTGGCGGCGAGCTTCTTGAAGAAATGCCCGGCATACCCGTCGGCGAAGTCCTTGGCGAGATCGTCCGGGCCGATCGCGATCACCTCGTACGGGGTGGTGACCGGCTGGAAGTCGACCAGGATCGCCTCCCCGGCCTGCCGGATCGTCGACGTCGCGGTCAACCGCTGGCCGTTGATCGTGATCGCCTCGGCGCCGAGCGACCAGAGCGCGTTCGTGGCCAGCTGGAGGTCGGTGTCCTTGACCCGGGCGACCGTGTTGCGCTCGCCGGTGACCGCGTTGATCGGGGTCGGGCCGTCGGCCAGCCGGACCTTCGCGCCCGAGCCCTTGACCGGCGCCAGGCCGGTGGCCGCTTCCAGGTCGCGCAGCCGCGCCGCGGTCTCCCCGCCGAGCTCCCGTTCCCGCAGCTGGGACACCTCGTCGCCGAGCTCGTCGGCCCGGTCCTGCAGCTTCACCGTCTCGTCGCGACGGTTCTGCACCTGCTCGACCAGCGTGGCGCGGGCCGTGGTGCGGGCCGGCTCGTCGGCGACCGTCTGCTGGTAGGCGACGACGAACAGGAACCCGAGGGCCACCAGCGTGAGGGTGGCGACGCCGCCCGCGGTCCATTTGCGTACGCCGGAGGGCTCGCCCTCGCGGGCCTTGCGCGCCGCGGCGTCGGCATAGCCGGGGTCGAGCGGATTGCGGAACAACTCGGTGAGGAAGTCGGGCTGGAAGACCCGCTTCGGCGGGGGCGGAGGCGGAGTCTCCTCCGGTTCCGTCGTCATCCGATGGCCGCCCGCGCCCGCTCGGCCCGGTCCGCGCGCAGCAGCCGCGCGGTCTGCATGAGGTAGAGGGCGGCCGCGGCCCAGTAGAGCCCGAGCGCCCACCAGGCCAGGCCCCACCCGGCCGAGGCGAGCCAGCCGACGTCGAGGGCCTGCGCCAGCAGGATCACCGGGAACGCCGCGAGCAGCACGAACGTGCCGGTCTTACCCACGTAGTGCACCGGCGGCGGCCCGTACCCGTGCCGGCGCAGCACCAGAAGCGCGATGCCGAGGACCAGCTCACGGAGGAGAAGAGCGCCGGTCAGCCAGTACGGGACGACGCCCCGCACCGTGAAGCCGATCAGCGTGGCGAGGATGTACAGCCGGTCCGCGAACGGGTCGAGCAGCTCACCGAGCCGGCTCACCGAGTTCATCCGCCGCGCCACGAACCCGTCGACCCAGTCCGTCGTCCCGCCGATCGCCAGCACGATCACCGCGGCGACGTCGTTCTCCGGCCCGAGCAGGAGATAGAGGAACAGCGGCACGCCCAGCAGCCGGATGAAGCTGATGACGTTCGGAATCGTCCAGATCCGATCGGAGGCGGCGATGGACGGCGCAGGCTGCTGCGACATCGCGACTTCCTCTCCCCCTCCGGCGCCGGTCGCACCCGGGCCGGCACGGCAAAACACCCGGCGACGTGTTGGTGGCGCCACGCGGGCAGCGGTCCCCCGACCGGTGGGCACCGGTCACTCGCCGAGCAACTATAACCAGCCCCGCGTCCCGTGCCCGGCACCCGTAGCGTGACGCACACCGTGTCCGGCATCCTAGGAACCTAGTTTGCAGGCTGCGGTCGCCGTGGGCATTGATGATTTGTCGGGCTTTGCGGGCTGTCGAGGACACGCTGGGCCGACCGCACGGCGGCGGATCAGCGGCGGCGGATCAGCGGCGGCAAGATCAGCGGCGGCGGCCCCGGCGGGCCCGGACGTAGTCGTCGACCACGTAGCGGCCCAGCTCGGCGGCGTCGGGGCTGAAGACCCGGCCGCCGTTGCGCTCGGCCACCGCACCCACGAAACGCTGCAGGCCCGGGTCCTCGCCGAGCATGAAGAAGTTCAGCGTGGCGCCGAAGCGGGTCAGGTGGTCCACCTCCTGGATGGTCGCCCGCACGGTCTCGGGCAGCGGCGGCCACCAGAACATCGCGTCGCCGTCCTCGAGGTGGGCGGTGGGCTCGCCGTCGGTCACGACCATCACCACCGGCTCGGCCCCGGGATGCCGGCGCAGGTGGCGGCCGGCCAGGTTGAGGGCGTGCTGGAGGTTGGTGCCCTTCTCCATGGTGGGGTCGATCGCGGCCAGGTCGCCCTGGGAGAGGACGTTGGCGTACAGGCCGAAGCCGATGATCTGGAGCGAGTCCTGCGGGAACTGGGTCTCCACCAGGTGGGACAGGGCCAGCGCCGTCTGTTTCATCGGGCCCCAGCGGCCGTCGGCGAACATCGAGTAGGACAGGTCGACGCAGAGGGCCACCGCGGCCGAGGCCCGGCGCTCGGTCTCGGCCACCTCGAAGTCCTCGGGCGAGAGCCGCACGGGGACGGTGGCCACCCGGGAGCCGGCGCGGCGGCGGACCGCGTTGCCGATCGTGCGGACCACGTCCAGGGGCTGCTCGTCGCCGTACTCCCAGCGCCGCGAGGAGCCGATCAGGTCACCGGCCGCGCCGGCGTCGCGCAGGTCGTGCTGGCCCTGCCGCTTGCTCTTGAGCTCGTCGAAGACCTGGGCCAGCGCCGTACGCCCGAGCCGCCGCAACGCCTTGGGCGAGAGCGTCAGCCCCTCGCTGTCGCGCGTCACCCAGCCCTGCCGGGTCAGCTCGCGCTCGAGCTCGCGCAGGCGCCGCACGTCGTCGGCCGCGCCCCGGCCGAGCTGCCGCTCGACCATCTCCACGTCGACGTCGTCGAGCGTCGCGCCCGGGTGCTCCTGGCCGAGCTGGTCGAGCAGATCGTCCAGCTCGCCGATCTCGCCCAGCGCCGACGCCGCGTCGCCGTAGCCGAGGTCGTTCGGCCCGCGCATCCGCGGCTCGCCCCGGCCCCAGTTGAGCTGGGGACGCAACGCCCGCAGGTTGTCGGTCAGCTCGGCGAGCTGACCGCGCAACGGGCCGTCGCCGAGCGCCTGCTCCATGAGCCGGGACAGCTCCTCCTGCTGCTGCGGGCTCAGCGACCGCATCAGCCGCTCGGCCGCCGCGGCCCGCCGGGCCAGGGAGTCGATCAGCTCCTCGATGTTCTCCGGGTTCTCCGGGAAGAACTGCCCGTGCTTGGACATGAACTGCTGGAACGCGTCGGAGGTGTCCTCGCCCCGGGCGTGCCGCGCCAGCAGGTCGTTGAGGTCGGACACCATCTCCGACACACCCGACATGTCGCCGTTTTCCAGGGCTTGCTTCATCCCGGCGAAGCGCTGCTCGACGACCTCACGCCGCAGACCGTCCAAGATCTGCTGGTACAAATCACGCGCTTCGGACGACGCCCAGTTGTAGGACGACAATTCCTCAACCGCCCGCGAGGTCGACCGAGGCAAGTTGTCCAAAATGGCCTCGGAAAAGCGGGCCTCGTCGGAGTCCCGCGAACGAAGCTCATCCCGTTCGGCCGCGAGGGCCTGATCAAGAAGCTGCTGCGCCCGCGTGACGGCGCCATCCAGGTTGCCCCGCCGCAGAGCGTCCCGCCGCAGCCGCCGGGCCCGGGCCCGCAGCTCGTCGAGCCCGCGACCCTGCCGCGGCCCCTGCCGGACGAGGTCGCGCAGCACGTCGCGCAGCGAGTCGCCGGCGAGCACCCGCTCCCCCACCTCGTCGACGGCGGCGCGCACGTCGTAGGGCGGGGCCAGCGGGTCGGGCCCGTCCCGCCAGGCGCCGTACCGGAACCGGTTGCCGGCCATGGTCAGCTCCCGTACAGCATGCGTCCGTCGTCGGTCAGCTCCTTGGCCAGCCGGCGGGTCAGATGCAGCCCCTCGAGGACGAACTCGATGCCCGACGCGGCCTGCCCCGGGGACGGCGCGTCGCCCAGGCCGAGCCGGTCGAGGACCTTGGCCAGCCCCGGCACCGTCCCGATCTGGCCGAGCAGCTCCTCGGCCGACACCAGGTCGCCGGTCTCGATGATCGAGCCCTCGGCGACCAGGTCGGTGAAGCCGGACAGGTCGAGCCCGCCCAGCCGGTCGCGGAACGTCTCGGCCGTCGCCACCCGCAGCAGGTGGGCGAGGACCTCGGTCTCGCGCCCCTCCTCGCCGCTCTCGAACTCGACCTTGCCGCGCAGCGTGGAGGTCACCGAGGCGGTGTCGCAGACGCGGGCCACCGCCTCGCGCTCGCCGCGCAGGCCGGCCCGCCGCAGTGCCGACGCCGCCACCGTCTCGGCGGCCGCGATCGCGAACCGGGCCGAGATGCCCGAGCGGGCGTCGATCGCCGGCGACTCGCGCACCCCGCGCGTGTAGCGCGCCAGCACCTCGATCAGGTGATCGGGCACGGCCGCGACCAGCGACGCCTCCTGCCGCACGAGCGCGGTCTCCAGCGCCAGGTCGACCGGGTAGTGGGTGCGGATCTCGGCGCCGAACCGGTCCTTCAGCGGCGTGATGATGCGGCCGCGGTTGGTGTAGTCCTCGGGGTTGGCCGACGCGACCAGCAGCAGGTCGAGCGGGAGCCGCAGCTGGTAGCCGCGGACCTGGATGTCGCGCTCCTCGAGCACGTTGAGCAGCGACACCTGGATGCGCTCGGCGAGGTCGGGCAGCTCGTTGACGGCGAAGATGCCCCGGTTGGTGCGCGGCACCAGCCCGAAGTGGATCGTCTCCGGGTCGCCGAGGGCGCGACCCTCCGCCACCTTGATCGGGTCGACGTCGCCGATCAGGTCGCCGACACTGGTGTCGGGCGTGGCGAGCTTCTCCCCGTACCTCTCGGATCGGTGCAGCCACGAGATCGGCAGGAGGTCGCCGGTCTCGGCCGCGAGCCGCCGCGAGGCCGGTGTGAGCGGCTGATAGGGGTGCTCGTGCAGCTCGGAGCCGGTGATGAACGGCGTCCACTCGTCGAGAAGCCCGATCAGGCCGCGGATGAGCCGGGTCTTGCCCTGCCCGCGCTCGCCCAGCAGCACCATGTCGTGCCCGGCGAGCAGCGCGCGCTCGACCTCGGGCAGCACGGTGTCGTCGTAGCCCACGATGCCGGGGAAGCGCTGCTCACCGCGCCGCATCCGGTCGAGCAGGTTGGCGCGCAGCTCCTCTTTGACTGTGCGGAACTCGTGCCCGGAGGCGCGCAGCTCGCCGAGGGTGCGCGGAAGATCCATTGGCGGTTCAGTCACGCGACGAACGCTACTCCGCCCCGGTGACAGAACCGTGTGATCGATACGGCACCGGGAGCGGGAATACGATCTGGCGATGGAGATCCTCCGGTACGCGGCGTTCACCGACGACCCCGAGGGCGGCAACCCGGCCGGCGTCGTCCTGGACGCGTCCGGCCTGTCCGACGACGAGATGCTCGCGATCGCGGCCGAGGTCGGCTACTCGGAGACGGCCTTCATCACCGCCCGCGGGGAAAGAAGCCGGGTGCGCTACTTCAGCCCGCTCGCCGAGGTGCGGTTCTGCGGGCACGCCACGGTCGCCACCGCCGTCGCGCTCGGGCCCGGCGATCACCTGTTCCGCACCAACGCCGGCGAGGTGCCGGTCACCGTCGACGACGCCGGGCGGGCCACGCTGACCAGCGTCGACCCCGAGGTGGCGGACATCGCGGCGGCCGACCTGGCCGAGCTGCTGGCGGCGCTGCGATGGCGTGCGGAAGACCTCGACGAGTCGCTGCCGGCCAAGGTCGCGTACGCCGGCGCCCACCACCCGATCCTGGCCGCGGCGAGCCGTCGCCGGCTTGCCGAGCTCGACTACGACTTCGACGCCCTCAAGGCGCTGATGGAGTCCCGGGACTGGACCACCATCCAGCTGATCCACCGGGCGGCCGACGACACCTTCGACGTACGGGATCCTTTCCCGGTCGGCGGCGTCTACGAGGATCCCGCCACCGGCGCCGCGGCCGCCGCCCTCGGTGGGTACCTGCGCGCGTTGTCGATCGTCCCCGGCGACGCCGTGCTGCACCTGCGGCAGGGCGACGACCTGGGCCGCCCGAGCCGCCTCACGGTCACGCTGGTGCCGGGCGAGGCCGGGGTGCGGGTGAGCGGGAACGCGGTGCCCATAAAATAGGCGCCGATATGAGCGCGACGATGATCGGCCGGGAACTTGCCGCGGGCCACGGCGACCGCATTCTCTTCTCGGGGCTCGACCTCGTCGTCGCGCCGGGCGACGTGATCGGCCTGGTCGGGGTGAATGGCGCGGGCAAGACGACCCTCCTGCGTACGCTGGCCGGCATCGTCCCCGCGGAGAGCGGGACCGTCGCGCTCAGCCCGCCCACCGCCAACGTCGGCTATCTGCCGCAGGAGCGCGAGCGGCGGGCCGGCGAGACGGTGCGCGACTTCCTCGCCCGGCGCACCGGGGTGGGACCGGCCCGGGCCGCCATGGACGCGGCCGCGACCGACCTGGCCGAGGGCCGCCCCGGCGCCGACGACGTCTACGCGGCCGCGCTGGAGAAGTGGCTCGACCTCGGCGGCGCCGACCTCGAGGAGCGCGCCGAGCAGATCGCCGCCGAGCTCGGCCTCACCGTCGCGCTCGACCACCCGATGACGGCGCTCTCCGGCGGGCAGGCGGCCCGGGCCGGGATGGCGTCGCTGCTGCTCAGCCGGTACGACATCTTCCTGCTCGACGAGCCGACCAACGACCTCGACCTGGACGGGCTGCGCCGGCTCGAGGACTTCGTGCGCGGGCTGCGGGCCGGCACGGTGCTGGTCAGCCACGATCGGGAGTTCCTCACCCGTACGGTCACCAAGGTCCTGGAACTTGATCTTCCGCAGCAGAAGGTGAACCTGTTCGGCGGCGGGTACGCCTCCTATCTGGAGGAACGCGAGCGGGCCCGGATGCACGCGCGCGAGCAGTTCGACGAGTACGCCGAGCGCAAGGACGACCTGCTGGAGCGGGCCCGCATGCAGCGTGCCTGGGCCGACAAGGGCGTGCGCGCGGCCCGCAAGAAGGCGCCGGACAACGACAAGAACTCGAAGGCGTTCCACGTCCGGACCAGCGAGAAGCAGGCGGCCAAGGCGCGCCAGACCGAGCGGCTGATCGAGCGGCTCGAGGTGGTCGACGAGCCGCGCAAGGAGTGGGAGCTGCGGATGGAGATCGCCGCGGCGCCCCGGGCCGGCGCCGTGGTGGCCACCCTGCGCGATGCGGTGGTGAACCGCGGCGGCTTAACGCTCGGGCCGGTCACGCTGCAGATCGACTGGGCCGACCGGGTGGCGATCACCGGCGCCAACGGCTCGGGTAAGTCGACGCTGCTCGCCGCGCTCCTCGGCCGGATCCCGCTCGACGAGGGCACGGCGCACCTCGGTCCCGGCGTCGTGGTCGGCGAGGTGGATCAGGCGCGCGAGCTGTTCCTCGGCGACGAGGCGCTGATGACGGCGTTCGGCCAGGCCGTGCCCGAGCTCTCGGACGCCGACGTGCGGACGCTGCTGGCGAAGTTCGGCCTGCGGGCGGCGCACGTGCTGCGGCCGGCCGCGACCCTGTCGCCCGGCGAGCGCACCCGGGCCGCCCTCGCCCTGCTGCAGGCGCGCGGGGTGAACCTGCTGGTGCTCGACGAGCCCACCAACCATCTCGACCTGGCCGCTATCGAGCAGCTGGAGTCGGCGCTCGCGAGCTACACCGGGACGCTGCTGCTGGTCACCCACGACCGCCGGATGCTGGAGGCGGTCGCCACCACCCGGCACCTCGAGGTGGCCGACGGCAAGGTCACGGGTTGACCGCGGTGAACGGCGCGCTCATCGACCCCTGGTTGCCGGAACGGTCGAGGCCGGCCAGGCAGTAGACGGCCGCGCCCTTCGCCGGGGCCGGGTCGCCCACCGGCGAGCCGCTGCGCCCGGTCGCCACCAGCGCCGCGCTCGCGCCGTTCACCCGGTAGAGCGCCCAGCTCGTCGCGGCCGGCCCGGAACCGGCCGCGGTGTCGAAGCCCAGGCCGGCGCCCGACTTGCGGACCGCGGTGAGCCGGGGCGCGCCGGGCGGGTTGGCCGGCAGCCGCTTCATCGGCGGCATCAGCGCGGGCGCGGCGTAATGCTTCCGGCTGTAGAGCGTCACGGACCCGAGCCGGTTGGCCCGCACCTGCTTGGCGCTGAAATGCACCTCTCCCGGTACGCCCGCCTTCTCGTCCAGGGTCAGATGCCGGTCGAGCTCGGCCGGGTCGCTCCAGGCGCCCTTCTCCCCCACCCGGTAGTCGGCCTGCCCGATCCACAGCTGCACGCCGGTGCCCTTCACCAGCGACACCCACCAGGGCAGCATCTTGGCGTAGTCGGCCTTGGCGAAGCCGATGTTCCAGTAGAGCTGGGGCACGATGTAGTCGAGCCAGCCCTCCTTGACCCACTTGCGGGTGTCGGCGTAGATCGCGTCGTACGCCTCGAGCCCCTGCGAGTCGGAGCCGGCCGGGTCGGTGGACTTGTTGCGCCAGATGCCGAACGGGCTGATCCCGAACTTGACCCAGGGCTTGACCTGCTTGATCCGCTGGTCCATCTCGCGCACGAGGGTGTTCACGTTGCCGCGCCGCCAGTTCGCCCGGGACTGGCCCGCCCCGTATTTGGCGAAGCTGGCGTTGTCGGGAAAGTCCTGCCCGGCGACCGGGTACGGGTAGAAGAAGTCGTCGAAGTGGACGCCGTCGATGTCGTACTTCCGGACCGCCTCGAGCATCGCGTCCTCGACGAACTTGCGGGCCGCGGGGTTGCCCGGGTCGAAGTAGAGCCGGCCGGCCGACCCCTTCGGGTAGGCGATCGCCCAGTCGCGGTGCTTGAGCAGCGGATGGTTGGGGGCCAGCTTCGCGAAATCGGCGCCGGGCCCCTCGGGGGCGGGCTGGGTTCCGCGGTACGGGTTGAACCAGGCGTGGAACTCGAGATTGCGCGCGTGGGCCTCGCTCACCATGAACGCCATCGGGTCCCAGCCCGGCGACCGGCCGTCCCGCCGCCCGGTGATCCACTCCGACCAGGGCGCGTAGTCGGACGGCCAGAACGCGTCGCCGCTGGGCCGCACGTGCACGAAGATCGCGTTGTGGTGCTGGGCGACGGCCAGGTCGAGCCACCGCAGGTACTCCGCCTTCACCGCGGCCTCGGACAGGCCGGGCCGGCTCGGGAAGTCGATGTTCGCCACCGTGGTGAGCCACATGCCGCGCAGCTGCCGCGTCGCCGTGGCCGGCACCCCCGCGCACCGCCCCGAGCTGGCCGGACCTTGCGTCGCCTCGACCGGCGCGGCGTCGCCGGAGACGGCCGGCGGGCGGTAGATCGCGGCCCGGACGAGACCGAGGCCGAGGATCGCGAGCACGAACAGCAATGCGGCGAGGACGAGGACGAGCCGGACGGGGGGACGGCGGCGGAGCATGCCCAACAGTCTGCCTCGCCCTCGAACGGGACGTGACACCCGTAGAGTCCGATGGTGTGACCGTCGTCGTCGTGGGAGCCGGGATCGCCGGCCTGGCGTGTGCCCGTGAGCTGGTGGATGCCGGGATTCCGGCGCGGATCGTGGAGCGTTCCCATCAGGTGGGAGGGCGGCTCGCGAGCGAGTGGCTGAACGACCGGTGGGTGGACACCGGGGCCGCCTATCTGACGGCCGACGACCCGGCCTTCCTCGGGCGGCTGCAGACGTGGCGGATCGACGGGCTGGCCCGGCCGTGGACGGACACGCTTCTCCATCAGCAGGGTCCGGCCGTTCTTCGCTGGGCGGCGCCGGGCGGGCTGCGCTCGCTGGCCCACGACCTGGCCCGCGAGCTGGAGATATCGCTCGGTTCGGAGGTTTCCGATATTTCCGACATTCCCGGCGGGGTGGATGCCGTCGTGCTGGCGATGCCGGGGCCGGAAGCGCTGCGCATCGTGGACCTCCCGGCGGCGCGGTCGCAGTCCTGGTCTCCGGTGGTGACGGCGATTTTGACGTACGGGCAAAGGGCTTGGAACGATTTTGACGGCGCGTTTGTCAACGACCACCCGGTGCTCGCCACGGTGTGTGATGATGGCGCCCGCCGCGGAGACCGTGCCCCCGTGCTCGTCGCCCACTCGACCGGTGCGTTCGCCGAGACTGCGACCGATCCCGGCCCGATCATGGCGAAGGCGGTGGGCGAGCTGCTGGAGATCGCCGACGAGCCCACGGTGACCGTCCGTCATTGGCCGCACGCCTCGCCCCGGGCCGGTCACGGATTGTTCGCGCGGCACGGGAACGTCTATCTGTGCGGGGACGCCTTCGGGAAGCCGCGGGTGCAGACGGCCTGGCTCAGCGGGCGTGCCGCGGCCCGGGCCATCGTCTCCGCTCAGAGCACCGTCCGGTAGACCGCCATCGTGTCCTCGGCGATGCGTGACCAGCTGAAATGGTCGACCGCGCGCCGCCGGCCGGCCAGGCCCATCGCCGCCGCCCGCTGCGGGTCCTTGATCAGCTTGGTCATCGCGGCGGCGAAGTCGGCGACGAACTTCTCCGGGTTCACCGGCGTGCCGGACCCGTCCGTGACCTGCTCGATCGGCACCAGGATGCCGGTCTCGCCGTCCGCCACCACCTCGGGGATGCCGCCGGTCGCCGTCGCCACCACCGCGGTCTCGCAGGCCATCGCCTCGAGGTTGACGATGCCCATCGGCTCGTAGATCGACGGGCAGACGAAGACGGTCGCGTGCGTGAGGATCTGGATGACCTCGGTCTTGGGCAGCATCTCCTGCACCCAGATCACGCCGTGCTCGTCGCGGGCCGCGCGCAGCTCGACCGCGAGGGCCTCGACCTCGGCCGCGATCTCCTTGGTGTCGGGCGCGCCGGCGAGCAGGATGATCTGCGTCTCGGGCGGCAGGCCGGTGCAGGCCCGCATCAGGTAGGGCAGGCCCTTCTGCCGGGTGATCCGGCCGACGAAGACGACGCTGGGCCGGTTGAGGTCGATGCCGAGGCGCTCGATCACGTCGGTGCCGTGGTCGGGCCGGTACTGCTCGGTGTCGATCCCGTTGTAGACCACCTGGATCTTGTCGGGATCGACCGAGGGGTACGCGGTGAGCACGTCCCGTTTCATGCCGCCGGAGACCGCGATGACGGCGTCGGCGTTCTCGATCGCGACCCGCTCGCAGAAGCTGGACAGGGCGTAGCCGCCGCCGAGCTGCTCGGCCTTCCACGGGCGCAGCGGCTCGAGGCTGTGCGTGGTGACCACGTGCGGGACGCCGTGCAGCAGCTTGGCCGTGTGGCCGGCGAAGTTCGCGTACCAGGTGTGGCTGTGCACGATGTCGGTGCCCGCGCAGCCGGCCGCGATCTCGAGGTCGACGCCCATCGTGCGCAGCGCGGCGTTCGCATCCTTGAGCTCGGCGGGCTCCGGGTAGGCGGTCACCCCGGGCTCCGTGCGCGGAGCGCCGAAACAATGCACGCGTACGTCGGCCAGATTGCGCAAATCTCGCGACAGGTACTCCAGGTGCACGCCGGCGCCGCCGTAAACCTCGGGCGGGTACTCCCTGGTGATCAGATCCACGCGCGTCACCCCCGCAGCCTAGTGCCTCCCGCCCGATCCGGCGCGGCGGCTGTCAAGATCAGGTAGCCTGTTGTTCCTCGGTTTGCCCACCTGTTCGGCTGGCGCTCGGGCTGGCGGAAAGTTAGCGTCCTTCCATGGCTGTCAAGGTGCTTGCGATCGTTCTGGCCGGTGGTGAAGGTAAGCGCCTGATGCCCCTGACCGCCGACCGGGCAAAGCCCGGTGTGCCGTTCGGCGGCATCTACCGGATGATCGATTTCGTCCTGTCCAACCTGGCGAACGGCGGCTTCCTCAAGATCGTCGTCCTGACCCAGTACAAGTCGCACTCGCTCGACCGGCACATCACGAAGACGTGGCGGATGTCCACGCTGCTGGGGAACTACGTGACCCCGGTCCCGGCCCAGCAGCGGCTCGGTCCGCGGTGGTTCGCCGGCTCGGCCGACGCGATCTACCAGAGCCTCAACCTGATCAACGACGAGTCGCCCGACTACGTCATCGTGTTCGGCGCCGACCACATCTACCGCATGGACCCGAAGCAGATGGTCGACCAGCACATCGCCTCGGGCGCCGCGGTCACGGTGGCCGGCATCCGCCAGCCGATTTCGCTGGCCGACCAGTTCGGCGTGATTGACGTGGATGCGGACGGCCGCAAGATCCGCGCGTTCCGCGAGAAGCCGAAGGACGCGGTCGGGCTGCCCGACGCGCCCGACGAGGTGTACGCCTCGATGGGCAACTACGTCTTCACGGCGCGGGCGCTGATGGAGGCGGTGACGAAGGACGCGCAGAACCCCGACAGCAAGCACGACATGGGCGGCAACATCATCCCGATGCTGGTGGAGCGGGGCGAGGCCAACGTCTACGACTTCCGCGACAACGAGATTCCGGGCTCGACCGACCGCGACCGCGGCTACTGGCGCGACGTGGGAACGCTCGACTCGTTCTACGAGGCCCACATGGACCTCATCGCGACGCTGCCGATCTTCAACCTGTACAACCACGACTGGCCGATCTTCACCAACTACGGCTCGTGGCCGCCGGCAAAGTTCGTGCACGGCTACGACGACCGCCAGGGCCGGGCGATCGAATCGATGATCTCCCCCGGCGTGGTGGTCTCCGGCTCGCTGGTGGAGCGTTCGGTCATCTCCCCGAACGTGCGCGTCAACTCGTGGGCCCACGTCGAGGGCTCGGTGCTGATGGAGGGCGTCTCGGTGGGCCGCCGCTCGATCGTCCGAAACGCCATAATCGACAAGAACGTGGCCATCCCGGAGGGCGCCCAGATCGGCGTCGACCTGGACCGGGACCGCAAGCTCTACACCGTCTCGGACAACGGCATCGTCGTGATCGGCAAGGGCCAGCGGGTCGAGCTCTGACCCATTCGTCGCCGCCGAAAGGGCCGTCCCGCCTCGTGCGGGGCGGCCTTTTCGCGCTGCCCTTTTGTCGCGCTGCCCTTTTGTCACGCTGCCCTCTTGTCACGCCGCCCCGCCCGCCCCGCTGCCCTTTTGTCACGCCGCCGCGCCCTCCCCGCTGCCCGCGTCGCCGCGCTCCCGCCCGGCCCGCCGCCTCCCCGGCCCGGCCCGCCGCCTCGCCGTCTCCGCCCGCCGCCTCCCACGCCCTTGCGGGTGGGCGGCGATTCGACCACCCGCCTACGACAATTCCGGCTCTTGTGATCGATGCGTGGGCGCGCTCGGTCGGCGACGGTCGAAATGAGCATTCGATCAAATATCGTCATGCGCCTCGGCCGGCGATGCAGAATGGTCTTGTTTTCGCGTGGGCGCTTTCTCGGGCGGTCCTCAAGCCGGATTTCGCCAGGGCCGTCGTTGCGGCGCGATAACGTGGCCGAGAAAGGCGGAAATATGCGGGCCGACGGCGGGTCGGGAGGTGACCCGGTGGCCGCGGGAGGGTCCGCCGATACCCACACCAATGTCGTCGCCGTCGGCTCGGGCATTGCGCCGGCGGGGTCGCGTTGGCTTCCCATTGCCGCTGCGACCGTCCGGTCGTGCGCCGTGGGTGCTGCCGCCGCCGCGGGTGCCGCCGCAGCCGCCGCCGCGGCCGACGCCCTGGGTGCTGTCGCAGCCGGCGCCCTGGGTGCTGTCGCTACCGACGCGGCGGGCGCCCCCGCACTCCGCGGCGAAGCAGCCGGCACCGGTGCTGGTGCTGGTGCTGGTGCTGGTGCTGGTGCTGGTGCTGGTGCTGGTGCTGTGGACGTCTCGCGCGGCGGCGAAGCAGCCAGCCTCTCACGATCATCGACCACGACCCGCGGACCCACCCGGCCCAGACGTGCGGCGTGCCGGCGGTCCAGACCCCACTGCCGATGCCGCTCATGTTCGCGCCGGAACCGCAGCGCCCGCGGCGACCAAGTGCGAGATCTCGTGCGGTCACGCATCGCGGCCAATTCACCCCGAGGGAACAATGAGATCTGCCGCATGCACCATTGTCCCGCTTTCCACCACCGCCCGACAACTGTTCGATCATGCCAATTCAACGGCGCACCTCAAGGCCCGAAAAGGCCAACGAAATGCTGCACCGACCTTAGAACTGACCCACACAAGAGTCAGTAGCGCCACAATTCCTGCGCGCTCTCCAGAAGCTCACGTCGCCGGAGAGGGACGCCAAGGCTGGAAAGGCACGCCAAGGTAAGCAGAGCTGCACGTCTCCACGGCGCGGCGCTGACGAGGTGCGGCGGTGAATCGATATGCACGATGCGCGTATAGGTAAGCAGAGCAAAGTGCTCCGGACCCTAGCGGTCGGCCAGACTCGCCGGGAGGTCGCGGCGGGTGGAGATGCCGAGCTTGGTGAAGATCTTGCGCAACTGCCACTCGACCTTGCGCGGGCTCAGGGACAGCTCGGCCGCGATCTCGGCGTTCGTGCGGCCTGTGGCGGCCAGCTCCCCGGCCGGGGAGAATGCGTGGGGGCGATCCCAGTCAGCGGCGGTCGCGCAGAGTCTGGGACGGCGGGACGCCGAAACGTGCCCGGTAGGCGCCGGCGAAACGGCCCAGGTGGGTGAAGCCCCAGCGGTAGGCGACCTCGGACACGTTCACCTGCCAGGGGTCGGAGCGGGACAGCTCGTGGTGCACCCCGTCCAGGCGCAGCCGGCGCAGGTAGGCCAGCGGGGAGATGCCCACGTGCTGGCGGAAGGACTCCTGGAGCACGCGGACGCCGACGCCGGCTATCGCCGCCAGGTCGGACGCGGTGAACTGACGGGACGGTTCGGCATGCATGGCGTCGAGCGTGCGTTTGACCGTACGGGGACGACGTGGCCCCTGGAGACCGGCGGGCTCGTCGCCGTACGGGTGCTCGACCGTCAGCGCCAGCCCGCTGACCACCATGTCGCGCCAGCGGGCCGCCATCCGGGGCTGGGTGGCTAGCCCGTCCTCGGCGCAGAGCTCGGAGTGCAGCAGCCGGACCAGCGCCGCCCAGGTGCGTCCCGGGCCCTCGGCCGTGTCGAAGCTCTCGCCCAGCAGCAGCGGCGAGACGATCTGCTGGTCGAGGGCCGCGTCCAGCTCCCGCTCGAGCGCGGCCCGCTCCACCTTCACACTGAGCAGCCGGCAGTCGGCCGGCCAGTCGAGGTCGATGTCGCCGACCGGCCGGAAGACCGCGGCCCGGGTCGGGTCGGCGATCACCACGGCGCCCCGGTGCCGCGAGCGCAGCGTGCCGGTCAGCGGCGCGAGCACGTGATAGGACGTCTCCAGGTCGGCGATCGTCAGGTGCACGTCGACGCCGTAGCTGATCTCGCCGACCGTGATCGGGCCGAGCATGACCACGTCGCCGCTGAAACAGAACGTGCTCGCGTCCCCGACGGGAGTCACCTGGAGCGGGCCGTAATACAGCTTCCGGCAGAACGCCCGGGCCTCGTCCACGTCGCTCGTTCGCAGAGCGACGTGAACCGGGGAGTCCCCCGGGAGCGTGGCCATGGCCTCAACCATAGACCTCGGTCAGGCCGCGGCGGCCTCCTGCGGCCAGGTGAACTCCCCGACCCCGCCGCCCGGCACGTCGACCTCGCCGAGCGGGTTGATCGGGTCGCGCCAGACCGTGTAGCGACCCTCCGGCAGGTTGTCGATGACCACCGCGAACGACGCGCCACCCCGGACATAGCGGGCGCGCACCGCCGCGTGTGTCCGCAGTGTCGCGTCGCCGATCGGGCTGACCTCGATCTCGTGCCCGTGCAGCCGGCCCGGGGTGTGGATGACCAGGGCCCCGATGCCGGCACCGATGTTGAGCATGACCGTCCCTTGGCCGGACGGCATCAGCGAGTGGTGATGGGTCACGGGTTGTCGAACCCGTCGAACGGCGTGCCCAGGAACGGGAACTTCTTGAGCAGCCCGGAGCTGACGTTCTTGATGGACAGCCCCTGCTCGACCAGCCCGGCCGCGGCGTCCGGCTTGAACGTCTCGTCGACCAGCGCGAACGTGACGCCGGCGATGGCCCGGATCGAGATCGACACCACGTCGTCCTCGATGCGGCGGCCGTTCGGGAAGCCGGCCAGGTCGCCGGCGAGCAGGCCGAACGCCTTCGGCTCCTTGGTCGGCGGGACCGCGGTGTTGAGCCGCAGCATGTCGGCCTTGGTGTCACCGGTCGCGTTCTGGAAGTTGTCGATCAGCCCGTCCGGGATGCCGGTCAGCAGGATCGCCACGAGGTCGGCCCGCGCCGTACCGGCCTTGTTGAGCTTGTCGAGGTTGTCGAACAGGCCCGGGTAGAGCACCGGAAGCAGGGACGCGAGCTCGGGCTTCTCGACGAACTGGGAGAAGCGCTTGTCCTCGGCCGGCGACAGCGCGTTCCACTTGTCCTTCTGCGCCATCGGCACGATGACCTCGTTGAACAGCGGGTTGCCGAGCCGGGAGACCTGCACCTGGGGCCCGACCTCGACGTCCGCGTTCTTCTTGTCGCCCTGGCGCACCTGCACCTGGCGGCGCGAGGCCGACGTCCAGATGCCGATCACGGCGCCCGGGTCGCGTCCGCGGACCTTCTTCTTGCCGTCCCGGCGCACCTCGCTCAGCGGCACCTGGATCGCGATCGAGTGCACGTTCAGCTTGTCGGTGGCGTTGACCGCCTTGCCGGCGTAATTGAACAGCGTCTTGCCGACCAGGTGCTTGTCCTGGAAGGGGCGCAGCGTGCCGAGGTCGAAGATCGAGCCGAGGTCGACGAAGAACGCGTCGGCGCGCTGGCCGGCGAACACCTTCTCGCCGGTCTTGAGCTTCTTGACCGCGTCCGAGGCGAGCTTCTCGTAGTCCGGGATCGACAGCTTGCCCACGTTGCACGGCGGGCAGGGCAACTTCTGCGCCAGTACGGTGCTCTTGCCGTGCGCGTCGACCTTGGTGACCGAGTAGAACTGCCGCCGGTTCCAGTTCGCGTCGTCGAGCGACTTGATCTGGCCGGTGTTGTACAGGAACGTCTTGTCGTTGCGCAGCTCGGTGCGGAACCGGAACTGGTACGTCAGGTCGGGACGGGCGTCGCCGTTCGAGTCGATGTGGATCTCGTACAGGACGTCGTCGCCGAACTCGAAGAAGTTCGGGCCGCTCGCCGGGAGCTGGAGCGGGACGTAATTCGCGATGATCGTCACGGTCTCCGGATCATCCGGGCTGACGAACGCGTACAGGTCGGAGGAGTCCGCCACCGGGTCCTTGCTGATCTCCGGGGCCTCGCGGTGTGAGGACATCAGCGCTTCACCGCCTTGAGCAGGCGAGCGGCGAGCTTCCTGTCGGTGATCGTCGCTTTCGATCCGCCCGAGAAGATGTCGAACGTGCCCTTCGAGGCGTCGCGCAACGAGATCACCAGCGGCTGGCCGTCGTCCTTGGCCGGGGTCTCGCCGGCGAGGCTGAGACCGGCGACACCGGCGACGGACGCGCCGACACCGGCGGTAGCGGCGATGGCGAGTACCCGGCGGCGTGACAGGCGGTTGATCCCCCTGCTGCCGTAACGAACACGACTCATGCTCGGCCTTTCGTCATTTCTTTCGGAAGGACTGGGACGGGCTAACAGCGTCGACGCCCATCAGTACGAAGGTCGAACCGTTGCGGTTCAACGGTTTTCGCGACGCCTCCGGAGAAAACCGGCGATCAGCGCGTACGCGAGGAAGCCGCCACCGACAACGAGGGCTCCGGCGACCAGGCCATGACCCAGCGTGACCTGGCTTTGCTCACCGACCGGAGTGATCGCCTGGGTCGCGGGCGCCGTCGTCGCGGCCGGTTCCGTCTCCTCCGGCGTTTCGGCCGGTTTCGCCGCGGGCGCGCTCGCGGCCGGCTTCTTCGACGGGGTCGCCTTCTTGGTCGCGACCACCGCCGCCGAGGTCGTCGTCGCCGCCTTCGCCTTGAAAACCAGATCGGAGCAGGAGTAGTACGTGTCGGCCGTGCTCGACGTCTGCCAGACGGTGTAGAGGATCTGCCGCCCGGTCCGGTCGGACGGAAGCTTCACGCTCATCTGGTAGGCGCCGTCGGTCAGCGGCGGGTCCTTGATCTCGGCCAGCTTCCCGCCGAGGTCGCCCCAGGTCAGCTTCTTCTTCGGGTCGAAGCCCTGCTTGGTCAGGTAGAACCGGAAGCTGCCCTCGTGCGGCAGGGTCGCCCGGTACTTCACCGCCAGCGACTTGCCCCCGGTCACCGTCGTCGACGGGAAGTCGTCGCGGGCCAGGTCGAGTCCCTTGAAGTCGTCGACGCCGCCCGAGCACAGCTTCCCGTCCGGCACGAACTTCCGGTCGTCGCCGTTGACGTTGGCCACCCGCAGGTTGTCGAACGTGCCGAACGGCCCGCCGTTGGCCGTCCGGGCCGCCTTGCACGCCGCCGTCCCGGTCGCCGTTCCGCCGCCGGCCGCGCAGGCCGCCGTGCGACTGATCGGCGTGGTCGTCGCCCCGTGCGCGAAGGCGGGCGCGGCGGCGAGCAGCAGTGGCAGCAGCCCCGCGGCGGTGGCGGCGCCCAGTCGGCGGATCATCTCGGTCTCCCTTCGCGGCGGGGCCAGAGCGGGCTCCGCGGGGAGAGATACGCAGATCCGTGGTCAGACGTTCACCTTTGCGGCCGGTGTGATTGCATGGCGGGGTTCCGACCAACCGGAGGAGAAAAATGGACAAGCCCGAGATCGGCCCGATCCAGGGCGACCCGCCCGCCGACCTGGTGATCGAGGACATCACCGTCGGCGACGGTCCGGAGGCCCAGGCCGGCCAGCGCGCGACCGTGCACTACGTGGGCGTCTCGTACTCGACCGGGGCTCAGTTCGACGCCTCCTGGGACCGGGGCGAGCCGTTCGCGTTCGCGCTCGGCGGCGGCGAGGTCATCGGCGGCTGGGACCAGGGCGTGCAGGGCATGCGCGTCGGCGGCCGGCGCAAGCTGACCATCCCGCCGCACCTGGGCTACGGCGCCCGCGGCGCCGGCGGCGTGATCAAGCCGAACGAGACGCTGATCTTCGTCGTGGACCTGCTCGGCGTGCAATGACCCCGGCGGGGCCGGCCGCGCGCGTCGCGTATAGGTAAGCAGAGCGAAGTTCGCTCTGCTCACAAATACGCGCGCGGCCGGCCCCGGCCCGCCTCAGCGGAACAGCGTCAGGTCGATCGACTCGGCCATCGCCCGCTGGCCGGCGATGTTCGGGTGCAGGTGGTCGGCCTGGTACGCGGGAAGCACCTGGCTCGGCAGCTGCGGATCCCGGATCGCGGCGTCGAAGTCCGCCACCCCGTCGAACACCGGCGTGGTGCGGACCCACTGGTTGACCTCCTGGCGCACCGCCTCCTGCTCGGTCGTGAAGCAGCCGGCGTCACACCCGTACGGCGTGATGGTCGCTCCGATCACCCGGATGCCGGATCGCCCGGCCCGCACCGCGATGGTCTTCAGGCCCGCGATCAGGTCGGGCGCGGTGGCGTTGTAGCCGATGTCGTTGATCCCGTCGGCGAGGATCAGGTAGCGCGCGCCGGTCTGCTCGCGGACGTCGGCCTCCTCGCGCTCGAGGCCGGAGACGCTGGTCCCCGCGCCGCAGCAGTCGGTCCGGTCGGTGAGCACCTGGTTGCCGCCGATGCCCTGGTTGAGCACCCCGTAGCGTCCGCCGAGCCGCGCCGCCAGCACGTCGGTCCAGCGGTCGTTGCCGTTCCAGGTGGTGTAGGCCCCGTCGGTGATCGAGTCCCCGAGCGCGACGATGCTCCCCCGCGCGGTCGTGCGCTGCACGTCGACGCCGTCGAGCCAGAACCACGAGTTCACGTAGCCGGTGAACGCTCCGGCCGCCCCGCCCGCCTGGTTGCCGGCCGCCACGAACTGCGTCCCCTGCGCGGCGTCGTGCCCGGTCACCGCGCCGCCGCTCGCCCCGCTCGTGACGTACACGTCGACCGCGAGATCCTGCCCGGCAGCCAGGCCGAGCGGGATGGGGTCGCTGTAGACCGCCCCGCCCTTGTCCACCGTCACCGTGCGACGGCCGTGGAACCGCACCGGCCGCGAGGTGCCGGCCACGAGCTCCGCGCTCCCGGCGGCGGCCGCCCGACCGACCGAGACCGCCCCGAACGTCACGTCCGCGTCCCCGAAGCCGTTGGAGAGCCGCAGCCGCAGCGACGACCCGCCGACCGTGGGATGCACCAGCAGCCGCAGCGTCTTGCCGTCGAACGCGAAGTCGGGGCTGCTCTCCCGCTGCGGGCTGGTGGACCAGGCGCCGGCCCACTTCCCCCCGGCCGCCGCGGCCCCCGGTAGCGCCAGTCCGGCCGCGGCGACCACCAGGGCCACCGCCGCCCGCAGATAAACAGTTGTCAATGTCTTGGGCATGCCATCGATCGTCGTCGAACCGCTTCGATCGCACAAGGCCGACCGGCCGCTGACCGCATACGTGGCAAGCCGCGCCGTGGACGCCCTCGACCCGGCGGATCGCGCCGCCCTCGACGAGGTCGGCGCACGGCTCGCCGCCGCGTAATCGTCCGGTCACCGGATGCGGAGAGCCATCGATCGCGGCATAGTGCCGGGAATGGACAGCGACGTCGGCGCCGCGCGGCCCGGGCTCACGCTCGGCGGCCGGTATCGGCTGCTCGAGCCGGCCGGCACGGGCGGGATGGCGATCGTCTGGCGGTCGTGGGACATCGTGCTGGCGCGCACGGTCGCGGTGAAGATGCTGGCGCCGCACGCGCGGGACGCGGAGTCGCTGGCGCTCATCCGGAACGAGGCACGCGCGGCGGCGTCGCTGTCGCATCCGAACGTGGCTCAGGTGCACGACTACGGCGAGTGTCTCGTCGCGGGCGAGCCGGTGCCGTACGTGGTGTTCGAGTTCGTCGAGGGACCGACGCTGCTGCAACGGCTGCGGGCGGGCGAGGTGCCGCCGCGGTTCGCGCTGCGGGTCGGCGCCGAGGTGGCGGCGGCGCTGGCCGCGGCCCATGCCGCCGGGCTCGTGCATCGCGACATCAAGCCGGCCAACGTCATGCTGGCGCCGTCCGGGGCCAAGGTCGTCGACTTCGGCATCGCGGCCGCGGCGGCCGCGGCGGAGGCGATGGCGCCGGACGGGACGGTGCTCGGCACGCCCACCTACATCGCTCCCGAACGGTTGCGCGGCGAGCCGGTCACGCCGGCCTCCGATGTGTACGCCCTCGGCATGCTCCTCTACCGGCTGCTCGCCGGGCACACCCCGTGGGAGGGCGAGCCGCCGGAGCAGGTGCTGGCCAACCATCTGCGGGCCGAGCCGCCCCCGCCGACGCCCCGCGCCGCGGTGCCCGGCCACGTGCTCGACCTGTGCCTGCGCTGCCTGCGCAAGGACCCGTCGGCCCGGCCCGGCGCCCGCGAGATGACCCGGCTGCTCGCGCACGCGGCCGGCCTCGAGATCGTCGAGGACGCGCCCCCGGCCGCCGGCGAGGGCCACGCGGTCCCGGCCGAGCCGTCCATGGTCATCCGCCCGCCGCGCCGTCGCGCCCGGACCGCGTTCGTGCTGGCCGCGGCCCTGATCGTGGTCGCCGGCGCCACCACCGCCGGGTGGCTGGCGACCCGGGACCGCCCGGCCCGCCCGGGCGCCGCGGCCCCGACGGCGACGGCAGTGGTCCCGCCCACCGGCGACGGCCGTGAGACCGCGGTCATCCGGGGAACGACGGCGGCCATCGACCCGGCATTGCCGGGCGCCACCGCGACCGGCGCCGCGGTCATCCCACCGGGCGGGACACCGCCGGCGACAGCACCGGGAGCACCGGCCGGGAGACCGACGACGGCGACGGCGACGACGGCCACGGCGGCGCCGGACACCACGCCACCCACCACGCCCGCCCCGGCCCCCGCGCCGGCCGAGCGCACGCTCACCTCACCGGGCGGCACGATCGTCGCGACCTGCCCGGCGCCGGCGACGGCGCGCATCCTCTCCTGGACGGCCGCCCGCTCCTACCGCGTCGACACGGTCGACCCCGGCCCCGGCCCGGCGCCGGCGGTCACCTTCAGCCACGGCAGCGACGCGGTCACCATGACGGTCACCTGCGCGGGCGGCGAACCGTCCGCCGACATCACCTGAGGCGGGGCGGGCCGCCTCGGCGGGGCAGGGGCTGGGGGCGGCAGGCCGGACGGGCCGGAACGGTCTCCGGCCGCTCCGGCCCGCTTCCCTCTCCCCCGGGCCCCGCCTCGAACCTCGTGTACTCGCCGGGCTCGAACGGGTCGTCTCCGATCGGCGTCACTTCGTGCCCTTCAGCGCGGCGCAGCCCTTCTCCTCCGGGAGCAGCGGGCGGAACTTGACCGTGTAGTCGGCGCCGCCACTGGTCCACGGGGTGTTGGCCTTCGCGTCCTTCGCGGCGGTCATGACCGTGGGCAGGTCGGCGCCGGTAATCTCGACGCAGCCGATGCCGATGTTCGCGTTCAGCATGTCGCCGGGGAGGGCGGGGCCGGGCCACGCCTTCCGCGAGCCGGCCGGTTCGGAGGCCTGCGGCGGCACGTACTTGCGAGCCAGGGCGGCCAGCACCGTCGGCTGGTAGGCGACCGGCTTGGCGACCCCGGAGGCCGACGGCAGGGACTGCAGCTGCTTCACGAACGCGGAGAGCTTGGTGCGGGCGTCGTGCTGGGCGGGGGTCAGCTTCGTGTCGTTGGCGGGGGCCTCGCTCAGCGCCATGACGTTCACCGACTGGTCGCCGGCGGTCACCCGGGTCTGCGGGGCGTCGGCGATGTTGGGGCTCCCGAAGTCGGTGCCGTTGCGGACGCCGGCCTGCTGCCCCTGGCGTACGAGATCCCGCGCCTCTTCCGGCGTGATCATCTGTACCTGGATGTTGGGCAACGCGGGACCCGGATAGATCGCGATGGTCGGGCCCTGGGAGATCAGCCGGCCGTCGCCGTAGATGCTGATCGCGGGGATCCGCCCGACGTTCTGCTCGGCGGGCACGAACCCGCCGAAGGACTCGACGCGCAGCACGAGATCGTCGGCCGCCGGGGAGACCTCGGCGCTCTCGGGCACGCGCGAGCCCGCCGCGCCCGCCGGGGTGCCGGCGTTCTGCGCGCAAGCGGTGATCAGGAGCAGGGGAACGGCGGCGGTGAGGATGGTGCCGCGGAGACGAGTCATGACCAGTTCGACGAGCCGGGGTGCCCGAAGGTTCCGGGTGTGCCGGAACAATTAGGCGGAAAGGTGGTGGCCGGCCCCGGGCATCGGGGCCGGCCACCCTCTTCGGGGGCGGGGCGGAAAGCTATTTCACCGAACCGAGCGACAGGCCCTGGACCAGCTTGTCCTGGGCCGCGAAGCCGGCCACCAGCACCGGCAGCGACACCACGAACGCGGCCGCGCAGAGCTGGGCGAGGAACAGGCCCTGGCTGGTCACGAAGCTGGTCAGGAACACGGGGGCGGTCTCGGCCACGGTCGCGGTCAGGACCCGGGCGAACAGCAGCTCGTTCCAGCTGAAGATGAAGCAGATCAGTGCGGTGGCGGCGATGCCGGGCATGACCACCGGAGCGATCACCGAGCGCAGCGTCTTGCTGAGGTTGGCGCCGTCCATCTGGGCGGCCTCGAGCATCTCGACCGGCACCTCGGAGAGGAACGAGCGCATCATCCACACCGCGATGGGCAGGTTCATCGACGTGTAGAAGATGATCAGCAGCCAGATGTTGTCGAGCAGCCCGGCCTGCTGGGCGAACAGGTACAGCGGCAGGAGACCGGCGACGATCGGCAACATCTTGGTGGAGAGGAAGAAGAACAGCACGTCGGTCCACTTCTTCACCGGGCGGATGCTGAGCGCGTACGCCGCGGGGAAGCACAGCAGCAGGACCAGCGCGGTGGAGAGCACGCTCGCGGTCAGCGAGTTCAGCAGCGGCGGCCACGGTGACGCCCCGCCCGAGAAGAACTCGCGGTAGCCGTCGAGGGTGAGCGGCGCGAAGACCGAGGGCGGGTTGGTGGCCGCGTCCGCCTCGGAGTGGAAGGAGGTCAGCACCATCCACAGCACCGGCAGCACGAACAGGATCCCGACCACCCACGCCAGCAGGGAGAGCCACGGCCCGCCGCGGTCCTTCTTCCTGGGGACGGTCGGAGCCACCACAGCGGTCATCGGTTCGCCTCCTGCTTGAAGAGCGACGAGACGGTACGCAGCGCGAACGTCGCGATGATGATCGTGCCGAGGACCACCACGACGGCGGCCGCCGAGGCACGTCCGTAGTCGTGGGCCTGGTAGAAGATCTGATAGATGGTGTACGGGAGGTTGGCCGTGCCCAGCCCGCCGGAGGTGATCGTGAAGACGGCGTCGAAGTTCTGCACGATGTAGATCGAGCCGAGCAGCGCGCCGAGCTCCAGGTACTGCCGCAGGTGGGGCAGCGTCATGCTGCGGAAGATCTGCCAGCTGCTCGCGCCGTCGATCCGGGCCGCCTCGACCACGTCCAGCGGCCGCCCCTGCAGGCCGGCCAGCAGGATCAGCATCATGAACGGCGTCCACTGCCAGACCAGCGCGAAGATGACCGCCCACAGCGGCATGTTGCTGATCCAGTCCGGCTGCGGCGGGTGGTCCGAGCCGAACAGGTTCCACACCCACGTGATCGCGCCGTTGAACAGGCCGTACTCGGGGTTGTAGAGGGCGTGCTTCCAGATCAGCGCGGCCGCGACCGGCACCACCAGGAACGGCGCGATCATCATGGTCCGCACCGCGCCCCGGCCCCGGAACTTGCGGTCCAGCAGCAGCGCGATGACGAGGCCGAGCACCAGGCTGATCAGCACCACGCCGGCGGTCAGCAGGATCGTCGTCCAGACCGCGTCGCGCATGTTGACGTCGGTGAAGACCCGCTTGAAGTTGTCGAAGCCGGCGAAGCCGACCTCGTCCGGGTAGTAGGCGTTCCAGTCCATGAACGAGATGACCAGGGTGGCCACGAACGGCAGCTGGGTGACGATGATCATGAAGACCAGCGCGGGCAGCAGCGGCGCGCGGCGGGCCCAGCCGATGCTGCGGGCCGACCGCGACTGCGGCGGCTTCGGCTCGGCCTGTGTGCTGGTCTGTTCGGCGACGGAAGTCATCACCCCTCCTGCCGGGACTGGTAGCGCTCGGCGACATCCTGGGCGAGCCGTTGCCCGCGGCTCAGCGCCTCGTCGACGCTCATCTGGCCGGCGATGGCCGAGCTCACGTACTGCGACACCTGGGTGCCGAGGTCGGTGAACTCGGGGATGTCGATGAACTGGATGCCGATCGCGGGCCGCGGCTGCACGCCGGGGTTGCGCGGGTCGGCGCTGGAGATGGCGGCCTCGGTCGGCTGGGCGAACGCGGAGGCGACGCCGAGATACTGCTGGTTCTTGTACGTGGAAGCGCGCTTGCCGGCCGGGACGCTGGACCAGCCGACCTGCTGGCCGACCAGTTCCTCGTACTGCTTGCTGGACGCCCACGAGATGAACTTCCAGGCGTTGTCCTTCTTCTCGCTGGCCTGCTGGATGCTCCACGACCACGCGTACAGCCAGCCCGAGCTCTTCGTCTTGTCGACCGGCGCCGCGACGTACCCGATCTTGCCCTTGACCGGCGATTTGTCGGCCTCCAGCGAACCCGCGGCGCTGGTCGCGTCGTACCACATCGCGGTGTTGCCCTGGACCATGTTGTTGAGGCACTCGGTGAAGCCGGCCTGCGGGGCGCCGTTCTCCCCGTGCGCGCGCACGAGGTCGACGTAGAACTTGGTGGCGGCGGTGAACTCGGGCGAGTCCACCTTGGGCGTCCAGTCCTTCTCGAACCAGGTGCCGCCGAAGGTGTTCACCACGGTGGTGAGCGGCGCGAAGATCTGACCCCAGCCGGGCTGGCCGCGCAGGCAGATGCCGCGCATGCCGGGCTGCTTGCCGTCGACCTGGGCGGCGAGGTCGGCGACCTGCTGCCACGTCGGGTTGTCGGGCATGGTGAGGCCGGCCTGCTGGAGGACGTCCTTGCGGTACATCAGGAACGACGACTCCCCGTAGAACGGCTCGCCGTAGAGCTTGCCGTCGTCCGCGGTCAGCGACTGGGTCATCGACGGGAGGATGTCGGCCTGGTCGAACTGGGTGTCGGCCTTGGTGTAGCCGTCGAGCGGCGCGATCCATTTCGACTTCGCGTAGATCGGGATCTCGAAGTTGCTCAGCGACGCCACGTCGTACTGGCCGGCCTGGCTCGAGAACTCCTGGCTGATCTTGTCGCGGACGTCGTTCTCGGGCAGCACGGTGAAGTTCACGTGGATGCCCGTGGTCTTGGTGAAGTTCGCCTCGGTCAGCCGCTGGAGGTCGATCATCTGCGGGTTGTTGACCATGAGGACGTTGATCGTGTCCGGCCCGCCCCCGCCCGGTCCGCCGCCCCATCCCGCGCATCCGGTCAGAGCGGCGGCGAGCGCGACGGTCATCGAGACGGCGAGAGCGGAGCGGATGTGCGCGCGGGACATGGGGCCTCCCCGTCGAGGCAGAATGTGACGCCGGTAACACAACGAAGCTCAGTAGATGCCTGAGATCGACGGAATGTCAACCTTTCGTCACGCCTGGTTGCATAAACGGACGTCAACCCCCTGGCCGAACGTCCTATTACGACACGACGCGGGCTCGTTTCCCGAGAACCTCGACCACGTCGCCGGGGTGGAGCTGCCGTCCGCGCCGGATGTCGACCTCGCCGTTGACCGTCACGTCGCCCGAGGCGATCAGGACCTTGCCCTCGCCCCCGGTGTCGATGAGGTCGGCCAGTTTGAGAAACTGTCCGAGTCTGATCATGTCTCCATCGATCGGCACGTCGCGCATCCGGCCATCATCGCAACCGGCATCGAAAAAGATGTCGGCGGGCTTGAACCATTCCGCGGCCACATACGAACTACCCCTCGTGAGGCACTTCCACCTGGCCCGCCGTGCGGGCGTACCCGCCGCCGCAGTCGTGATCGGCATGCTCGTCGCCGCCCCGGCCTTCGCCGACGCCACGGTCTCCCCCACGAGCGCCGTGCAGGGCAGCGGTGAGAACCTGACCTTCCACGTCACCAACACCGGCACCGCGCCGCTGGCGACCGTCACGCTGAGGCTGCCGGCCGACACGCCGGTCGCCGAGGTCTACCCACTCTCGGTGGACGACTGGGCGCCGAAGATCGAGATGAAGACCCTGGCCTCGCCGCTGCCCACGATCCACGGCGGCACCCCGGCCACGCAGGCGACGTCCTCGATCACGTGGCTCGCGGTCGGCGGTCACCAGCTGCAGCCCGGCGCCTCGGCCGATCTCGCGGTGGCGATCGGTCCGCTGCCCACGCTCAGCTCGATGCAGTTCACGATCTCCAGCACGTACGCCGATGGCCGCCCCGGCCCGTCGATGCCGCCCGTCCCGCTGACCCTGACGCCGGGCGCGCCGGGCCAGGTCGCGACCGGTCACGACCACGGCGGCACGACCGGTGACACGAGCGCGACCGGCGCGGGTTCGGGTTCCGACGCCGAGAACGCGGCCTTCGCGAAGGCGGTCTCCGACGCCACCCGGGGCCCGTCCGTCTGGTCGATCGGCGGCTGGGTGGTCGCGGCCCTCGCGCTGCTGGCCGGCGCGATCTACTTCCTGCGCGGGCGGCACCGGGCCGAGGAGGACGACGAGCCCGACGACGAGGACGAGATCCAGGCGGTTGCCGCCGCGTCTTCGGAGGTCACCACCTCTTCGGAAGCCGCCGCTTCGGACGACAAGCAGCCGGTCTCGGCCGGCCACAGCAAGTGGAGTTTCAAGGGATAGAGGACTCCCGCGCTGGTGGACGCGGGACGGTGTCGTGATGATGCGCGTGGGGCGCGGAACACGACCGGCGGATGGGGCCAATTGGGCATGGCCCGCGATCCGCGGACGACGGGGCAGGAGAGTTCGACTCTCCTGCCCCGTCGCGCGTCCCGGGAATCCTCAGACCGAAACTGTTCGGGGTGACCGCAGCGCGTCGACGATCTCCCGCTCGACCCGGTCCGACTCGTCGTGGGGCACCTGGCAGGTGCCGGCCGCGATGTGCCCGCCGCCGCCGTAGCGCAGCATCACCTCGCCGACGTCGACCGGGGACGTCCGGTCGAGGATCGACTTGCCGCAGGCGAAGACGGTGTTCAGCTTCTGCCGGCCCCAGATCACGTGCATCGACACCCGCGACTCGGGGAACAGCGCGTACACCATGAACCGGTTGCCGGCGTGGATGACCTCCTCCTCGCGCAGGTCGACCACGACGACGTCGCCGTCGGTGTGGCTGACCCGCTTCAGCTGCTCGACGAACAGGTCGTACTGGGAGCGGAACAGGTCGGAGCGCTCGGCCACGTCCGGCAGGCGGAGGATCTCGTCCACGTTCTGGATCTCCAGGCAGGCGTCGATGAGCTGCATCATCAGCTGGTAGTTGGAGATCCGGAAGTCGCGGAAGCGGCCCAGGCCGGTGCGGCTGTCCATCAGGAAGTTCAGCAGCGTCCAGCCCTCGGGGTGCAGGATGTCGTCGAGCGAGTACATGGCCGAGTCGGCCTGGTCGACGGCGCGCATGAGGTCGTCCGAGACGTTCGGGAAGCGCGCCTTGGCCCCGAAGTGCTCGTAGATCACGCGCGCGGCGCTCGGCGCGTCGGCGTCGATCACGTGATTGGTCAGGTTGCCCTCGTTGCGGAGGGTCTCGGAGTGGTGGTGGTCGAAGACCATGTACGCGCCGGGCGCGTACGGCAAATTGGTCAGGATGTCGTTCTCGGTGACCTCGACCTCGCCGTCCTGCACGTCCTTGGGGTGCACGAACTTGATCTCGTCGATCATGTCGAGATGCTTGAGCAGCACCGCGCACACCAGGCCGTCGAAGTCGCTCCGGGTTACGAGCCGGTACTTCACGTGTCCCCCTCACCGTGCCGACAGTTATTACCCAGTTTGCCACTTTTGTCGGTGAGGCCCTGCTCGCATCGAGGGATGGATCTGAACGGCGGGTGCTCGTGCTGCGTAGTGTCATCTCGGATGGTCACAACGGTCGGAGGACTCGCAGACGATGGACAACGTTCCCCAGCTCATCCAGGAGCGCAGCGCCCCGCCAGCCACGCTGGTGATCTTCGGCGCCTCGGGTGACCTGACCAGACGCAAGCTGCTTCCGGCGGTCGAGAGCCTCGCCCGCCACAACCGCCTCCCCAGCGAGTTCGCGCTCGTGGGCGTGGCCCGCACCCCGATGGCCGACGACGACTTCGCGAACAGCGCGCTGGGCGGCCGCAGCCTGGCCGACAAACGGCAGCTCCAGGGCGGAATCAGGTACGTTTCGGGCGGCTACGACGACCCCGAGACGTACAAGCGTCTCGGCGAGGTGCTGGACGAGCTCGACGCGGCCCGCGGCACCAGCGCGAACCGCCTGTTCTACCTGTCCACCCCGGCCGAGGCGTTCGAGCCGGTGATCAACGGGCTGGCCGGCGCCGGGCTCAACCACCCGCGGGAGGGCTCCTTCTCCCGGCTGGTCATCGAGAAGCCGTACGGCCGCGACCTGGCGAGCGCCCGCGAGCTGGACGGCATCGTGCACGCCGCGTTCGACGAGCCCCAGGTCTTCCGGATCGACCACTACCTGGGCAAGGACACCGTGCAGAACGTCCTGGCCCTGCGCTTCGCGAACTCCATCTTCCAGCCGATCTGGGACCGCTCCTGGGTCGACCACGTGCAGATCACGGTGGCCGAGACGCTCGGCGTCGGCACCCGCGGCGGCTTCTACGAGCACGCCGGCGCGATGCGCGACATCGTGCAGAACCACGTGCTCCAGGTGCTCGCGCTCGCGCTGATGGAGCCGCCGGCCTCGTTCGACGCCGAGGGCCTGCGCAACGAGAAGGTGAAGCTGCTCCAGGCGATCCGGCTGCCCACCAACCGCGACATCGCCGACCTGGCGGTCCGCGGCCAGTACACCCGGGGCGGCACCCGCGAGGACCTGATGGCCGGCTACCGCGAGGAGGTCGGCGTCGACCCGCTGTCGCGGACCGAGACGTACGCGGCGATGCGGTTGAACGTCGACAACTGGCGCTGGGCCGGCGTGCCGTTCTACGTGCGCACGGGCAAGCGGTTGCCGGCCCGCGTCACCGAGGTGGCGCTGCAGTTCCAGCGGCCGCCGCACCTGCCGATCCCGCAGGATCAGCTGACCGGCCTCGAGGCGGACGCCCTGATCCTGCGCATCCAGCCGAACGAGGGAATTTCCCTGCGCTTCGGCGCCAAGGTGCCCGGCCACTCCTTCCGGGTGCGCACGGCAAGCATGGATTTCTCGTACGAGCAGACGTTCGCCGAGGAGTCCCCGGAGGCCTACGAGCGTCTCCTGCTGGACGCGTTGCTGGGCGACCCGACGCTCTTCATCCGAACCGACGAGGTCGAACAGTGCTGGCGCATCGTCGACCCGATCATCGAGCACTGGGCCGATGACCCGTCGCCGATACCGACGTACGAGGCCGCCTCGTGGGGGCCGACGGACGCCGATCGCCTGATCGGCCGTTCCGGCCGCAAGTGGCGTAACAGCATCTGACCCCGCTTCCGTCGCCCCACCCCGCCCGGTTCCCGCCGGCCGGGGTGGGTCGCCCAGGCGCCCTTTGCTCTGCTCACCTATACGCGCACCCGAGTCCACCGGCCCTGGCGCGCCGGGGTAAGCAGAGCGGCACGTCTCAGCGCAGGCGGCCGTTCCAGCCCGCCGCCACCGGTCTCGCGCCCCCGTACTCCTTCGCGCGCCGTACTCTTTCGCGCGCCCCCGTACTCTTTCGCGCCCCCGTACTCTTCCCGCGGGCCCCCGTCCGAGCGCCGCGCCACCGCTTCGACCCCCACCCCTGATCGCGAGAAATCGCACCCGGGTACCGCAAACTGGTCATCGCCCACCGTCGGACCCGCGCCGACCGAATCGCTCTGCTCACTCCTGCGTGCGGCTGTGGACAACGCCCCGAAACTGTCAGACCGGGCCGGTTGACTCACCCCACCCACTGAACGGGGTGGGGTGGCGTGGCGTGGCATGGGGTGGCGTGGCATGGCGTGGCATGGGCCGGCCGACTGCGGCGAGGTGCATGAGGCGAGCGCGGCGCGATACCCGGATGGGCTTGAGGCGGGCGGCGACGCAAGACCAGCGCTGAGGCGGGCGGCGACGCAAGACCGGGGCTGAGGCGGGCGGCGACGCAGGACCGGGGCTGAGGCGGGCTCGTCGCGGGGACGCGTCTGGGGTGAGCGGAGCGGAGGCCTCAGTCGGCGTAGCGGGACAGGGACTCGGCGGCGATCTCCATCAGGAGCTCGGTCTGGGCGGAGACGTTCCCGGCGGGGGCGGCCGGGAACGGCTCCGGGTCTTCGCAACGGTCCAGCAGCAGTTCGACCAGGGCGGCGCGGTTCACGATGTCGGGGGCGGTGATCGCGCCGGGGAGGATGCGGATCTCGAGGGTGTCGCGCAGGGGGTGGTCGGTCAGCAGCTGGGTCAGGTTCACGTCGAAGTACTTGGTCAGCTCGCCCTCGTTGGCGGCCTTGCGCAACGAGTCCAGGTCGGGGGCGGCGGCGCTTGCGGCGGTCACCAGCGGCGCGGGCAAGGGGGCCAGGCGGCGGCACGCGGGGTTCGTCCGCAGGAGCGCTCGCAAGGGCTCGCGCCAGTGGGCGAACAGCAGGACCACGTTGGCCAGGGTGCGGGGGGTGCGGAAGGGGGCGCCGTCCAGGTGGAGGTGCACGGCGGCCTCGTGGGGCACCGTGAAGCCCAGGTCGCGGGCCGGCTCGAGCAGTTCCTCGAGGGCCTCGGCGTGGTTCTCGGACAGCGGCGGGGTGACGATCTCGCACGGGCGGTCGCGCTCGGCGCCCTGGGGGGAGACCAGGGCGATCGTGGCGCCGGACGGGTCGTCCAGGCGGACCACGTCGCCTACCAGCTCGGGCTCGGTGTTCCAGAGGGCGGCGATCGGGTCGAGCACGCGCTCGAGCGGGGCGCCGGGGTCACAGCGGGCCGCCATCAGCGAGAGCAGGCGCGGGTCGTCGCTGAGGATGCGGTACCAGCCCGGCGGGGCGGGCGTGCGTGGCTCGAGGCCGTCGAGCAGGGTGATGTCGTCGACCAGGGTGCACAGCGGCGAGCCGTCGGCCCGCAGCACCTCGAAGCCCTGGGTGAGATGCAGGAACCGCCCCAGGCCCGGGACCAGGGACGGTTCACTGTCGGAATGCCAGACCGGGCGGATGCGGCCGCCGAGGCGGCCGGCCAGGTCGTAGGCGAGGCTGCGCCGGCTGCGGCCCGGTGGGGCCATCAGCTCGATCTCGAAGCCGATCCGCCGGCGCAGGCTTGGGGTCACGGCTTGATCGGCAGCGTCTGACCGGCGAGAAGGCGCTTTCCACCCTCGACCTTGGCGGCCCACGCGTCCTTCAGGTGCCAGATCTTCTGCAGCTTGACGGCGTCCGCGATGTCGTAGCCCCGGGCGAAGAAGGTCTCGGCCCGCTTGTTCTCCAGGGCGGACGCCACGTTGGCCGGCTTCGGCTTGACCGGCAGCGTCTGGTGAGCGAGCAGCTTCTTGCCGCCCTTGACCTTCGCGTCGAACGGGTCGGACAGGTGCCAGATCTTGGCCAGCTTCACCGCCTCGTCCCAGGTGTAGCCGGCGTTGAAGTAGGCGTCGAGCTGCTTCTGGTTCTGCGTGATCTCGTCCGGCGGCGTGGTCGGGTCCGGCGCGTTCGGCGTGGCCGGGAAGGGCAGCTGCTCACCGGCCAGCAGACGCAGGCCCGCCTCGGCCTTGACCTTGGCGGGGACCGCCTGGACATGCCACATGGCGGCGAGCCGCACGGCGTCGTCGTAGTCGTAGCCCGCCTTGAAGTAGGCGTCGAGGCCCTTCTGGAAGTCTTCCGGGCTCAGCGACGGGATGGTCGACGGCGCGACGGACGTGGGAACGGCGCCGGCCGGGAACAGGGTCGTCGACGTGTTGCGGGCGTTGCCAGGGAGGAAATTGGGGAGGGACACCACCCCGGCCACGGCGATGGCGGCCAGCGCCGAACCACCGGCAACCTGCAGGCTGCGGCGGCGGCGCTGGTATTTGGTGGAGAGCTCCTGGACGCGCGCGAAGGTCGCCGCGGCGTCGGGGGCCTCGTTCTCGTGGGACTCAAAAACCTCGCGCAGCTGGTCTGCGTGCTCGGTCACGACTTCTCCTCGGCATGGATCCGTTCCTGCCGCTCCGAGAGGCGGAGCGTCCTGAGAGCCCTCGAGGCATGACTGCGCACCGTGGCGGGGGCGCAGCCGAGCAGATCCGCGATCTGGTCGTCGTCGAGCTGCTCGTAGTACCGCAGCACGAGCACGGCACGCTGCTTGCGGCCCAGTGTCGACAGCCGGGCCCACAGCGCGTCGGCCTCGACGACGCCGTCGGCGTGGTCGACCGCACCGCCGCGGGCGTCGTCCAGATCGATCAGCCGCTCCCCCACGGCCTGCACGTTCCGGAACTGCCAGCTGCGCCGCCACGACAGGTACTCGTTGAGCACCATGCGCCGCACGTACGCCTCCGGCGAGTCCGACCCGCTGATCCGCCGCCACCGGACCTGGGCCCGGGCCAGCACCTCCTGGACGACGTCCTGAGCGAGATCACGGTCGCCGGTGAGGACGACCGCGTAACGCAGGAGACTGTTGAGCCGGGCCATCGCGAATTCCTCGAAGGTCACGTCCCCTAAGACGGCGCGCGGGCGCGGTTTGTGCAGTCCCATGTCAAAGAAATCTACGCGGCTCCGGGTTCGATCCGGGCGGCCAGCGTCGCGAGGGCCTGAGCCGCGTGCTCCTGCATGTTGGTCTCGGAGTGGATCACCTCGAGGACGGTCCGGTCGGTGTCGATCACGAAGGTCATCCGCTTGGTGCTGAGCGGGCCGAGGGGCAGCTTGCGCTTCACGCCGAGGCTCGCGGCGACCTTGCTCTCCGGGTCGCTCAGCAACGGGTAGTCGAAGCTGTTGAGCTCGGCCCACTGCTTCTGCTTGGCCGGCTTGTCGCGGCTGATCCCGATCCGCTGGGCGCCGGCCTCGCGGAACTCTGCGGCCAGGTCGCGGAAGCTGCACGCCTCGGCGGTGCAGCCACTGCTCATCGCCGCTGGGTAGAAGAACAGCACGACCGGCCCGCCGGCCAGGTACTCGGTGAGCCGTCGCGGCACGCCGTCCTGGTCGGGGAGCTCGAAGTCCTCGATCACGTCACCCTTGTTTGCCATGGCAAGCAAGTTACCCGGTACTACCGGCTGGTAACAGTGGCGTCAGTCATCCCTGCGGGATGAACCGGTACAGGCGGTCATCGAAGATCCTGGCTCTCGGCGCCCCGGCCGAGGGAGGACATCATGGCGAGTTCCGACACGGCCACCGCCGAGGTGACCGCGCCGCAGCGCCTGACCTTCATGACCATGACCGCGATGGTGGTCGGATCGATGGTCGGCGCCGGAGTCTTCTCCCTGCCGCGGCGCTTCGCCCAGGAGACCGGCGTGGCCGGCGCGCTCATCGCGTGGGTCGTCGCCGGGGCCGGCATGCTCATGCTCGCGTTCGTCTTCCAGTACCTCGCGGTGCGCCGTCCCGATCTGGACGCGGGCGTCTACGCGTACGCGAAAGCCGGTTTTGGCGAGTATCTGGGCTTCTTCTCGGCCTTCGGATACTGGGCGAGCGCGTGCGTGGGGAACGTGACCTACTGGGTGCTGATCATGAGCACCATCGGCGCGATCGCCCCGGCGCTCGGCGAGGGCGACACGCTGCTCTCGGTCGGGCTCTCCACGGTCTGCGTGTGGATCTTCTTCTACCTGGTGCAGCGCGGGGTGAAGGACGCGGCGGTCATCAACCGGATCGTCACCATCGCCAAGCTCGTCCCGATCATCGTCTTCGTCTTCCTCGCGCTGTTCGCGCTCGACCCGAAGGTGTTCGCCGACAACTTCACCGGCAACGCCGACGTCGGCTCGCTCTTCGACCAGGTGCGCGGCACCATGCTGGTCACGGTCTTCGTGTTCCTCGGCGTCGAGGGCGCGAGCGTGTACTCCCGGCATGCCGAGCGGCGCGAGGACGTCGGGCGGGCGACCGTGCTGGGCTTCCTGAGCGTCTTCGCGATCTTCGCCTCGGTCACCATCGTCTCGTACGGGATCCTGCCGTACGCCGAGATCGCCCAGCTCCGCCAGCCGTCGATGGGCGGAGTGCTGGAAGCGGCGTACGGGACCTGGGGGAATGTCTTCGTCAGCGTCGGGCTGATCATTTCCGTGCTCGGGGCCTACCTGGCCTGGTCGCTGATGGCGGCCGAAGTGCTCTACGTGGCGGCCAAGGACAAGGACATGCCGAAGTTCCTGGCCGTGACCCGGCGCGGGGACGTGCCCTTCAACTCGCTGCTGCTGAGCACGATCCTGATCCAGATCGTCCTGGTCGTCACGTACTTCTCCGAGGACGCGTTCAACTTCGCGCTCGACCTGACCAGCGCGCTGACGCTGATCCCGTTCCTGCTCGCGGCCGCCTACGCGCTGCGGCTGGCCCGCGGCAAGTACCTCGCGATCGCCGGGCTGGCCACCGCGTACACCATCTTCCTGCTGTTCGCCGCCGGCCTGAAGTTCGTCCTGGTGTCGTTCATCATCTACGCCCCCGCGACCGTGCTGTTCGTGATGGCCCGGCGCGAGCAGGGCCGACGGGTGTTCACCCCGCGTGAGCTCGTCATCCTCATCATCTCCGTGGCCGGCGCGATCGTGGGGATCGTCGCTCTCGCCGCGGGCTGGATCTCCATCTGAGAGGACCGTTATGGCCACGCACGGCGTGTACTCCGAGGTCGGCACCCTGCGGAAGGTCCTGGTCTGCGCGCCGGGCCTCGCCCATCGCCGGCTCACCCCGACCAACGCCGACGACCTGCTCTTCGACGACGTCATGTGGGTGGAGAACGCGCAGCGTGACCACGCCGACTTCGTCAACAAGCTGCGCCAGCGCGGCGTCGAGGTGCTCGAGCTGCACGAGCTGCTGGCGCAGACGATGGCGATCCCGGACGCTCGCTCCTGGTTGCTGGATCGCAAGATCGTGCCCAACGAGGTCGGGCTCGGGCTGGTCGACGACACCCGCGGCTTCCTGGAGACGCTCGACCCGCGGCCGCTGGCCGAGTTCCTGATCGGCGGCCTGGCCACCTCGGACCTGCCGGACGACTTCCGCTCCGGGTACGTGTCGCTGGCCCGCGAGTCGACCGGCGTGCGCGAGTACCTGATGCCGCCACTGCCGAACACGCTCTACACCCGGGACACGACGTGCTGGCTGTACGGCGGGCTGACGCTGAACCCCCTCTACTGGCCGGCCCGGCACGACGAGACGCTGCTCATGAAGGCGATCTACAAGTTCCACGAGGACTTCGCCGACTCGACCGTGTGGTGGGGCGACCCGGAGAAGGACTGGGGCATGGCGACGTTCGAGGGCGGCGACGTCATGCCGGTCGGCAACGGCGTCGTGCTGGTCGGCATGAGCGAGCGCACGTCCCGGCAGGCGATCACCCAGGTGGCCGCGGCGCTGTTCGAGAACGGCGCGGCCGAGCGGGTCGTCGTGGCGGGCATGCCCAAGCTGCGCGCGGCCATGCACCTGGACACGGTGTTCACGTTCGCCGACCTCGACGTGGTGACGCTGTACCCGGCGATCGTCGACGGGGTCCACGCGTTCTCGCTGCTGCCCGGCGAGCGCGGCAACGTGGACGTCATCGACCACGAGACCACGCCGTTCGTCGAGGTGGTCGCGTCCTCGCTGGGGCTCAAGGAGCTGCGGGTCATCGAAACCGGAGGCGACGTGTACGCGTCGGAGCGCCAGCAGTGGGACAGCGGGAACAACGCGGTGGCCGTCTCCCCCGGGGTCGTCTTCACCTACGACCGGAACACGCTGACCAACACGCTGCTGCGCAAGGCCGGCATCGAGGTCATCACGATCGTCGGGGCCGAGCTGGGCCGGGGCCGTGGTGGCGGGCACTGCATGACGTGCCCGCTCATCCGCGACGCCGTCACCTTCTAGATCAAAACCATGTCGATCACGTACGAGGCCCTGGCCCTGTTTTTAGCGCTGGTGGGCCTGTATAGCCCGGTAGCCGCACTGTCGTCGTATCTGCCGGTGGTGCGGCCGTTCGACCATGCGCGGCAGTTGCGCCTCGCGGTCGGGCTCGTGGTGAATGTGGCCGTCTTCGTGCTGGCCGCGATCTGGGTGGGCGACCCGCTGCTGGAGTTGCTGGGGATCTCACCGGCGGCGCTGACGGCTACGGGTGGGATCGCGCTGATCTTCGCCTCGGTGCCGATGATGCGGGGGACGGCGGCCGATGTCGAGGAGGCGGTGGCGCCGGCCGTTGCGCCTCCTGCCTCGCCTGCTGCCACCGTTGCGCCTGCTGACGCGCCCTCTGCTGTGACCGCCGCGCCCTCTGCTGTGACCGCCGCGCCCTCTGGCGTTGCGGCCGGGGCCATGCCTGTTGCGGGCGCCGGTGGCTCGGATGGCGTTGCGGCGGCGGTGCCGTCTTCGCCGGCGCCGGGCTCGGGCTCGGGCACGGGTTCGGGCTCTGGCTCCGGCTCCGGCTCCGGCTCTGGCTCTGGCTCTGGCTCTGGCGGGCGGAGTGTCCTCTTCACGCCGATCACGTTCCCGCTGACGGTGGGCGGGGCGACGTTCGCCATCTCGGCGGCGGCCTCGGCGGACATGGGCGACACCCACGGCCGGCTGCTGCTGTCGATCACGGCGGTGGCGTACGGGCTGGTGACCGGGGTGACGCTCTACGCCGCCGGCCATGTCGAACGCCGCATCTCGCCCTCGGCGAGCAAGTTCCTGGATCGGATCGCGGGGATCCTGCTCACCTGCATCGCCGTGATCCTTCTGACCAACGGCTTCACCGACCTCGTGCTTGCCCGCGCCGGAAGGGGCTGACCGATGACCGGCATGCCAGACTCCGTGCCCCCGTCCGCCCAGCCCCCGGGCACGCCGCAGGGCGGAACGCCGGCGCGGCCACCGGCGACGCCGCCCGGTGAAGCGCAGGGCGTGCCGCCCGGTGAAGCGCAGGGCGTGCCGCCCGGTGAAGCGCAGGGCGCGCCGCCCGGTGAAGCGCAGGGCGCGCCGCCCGGTGAAGCGCAGGGCGCGCCGCCCGGTGAAGCGCAGGGCGTGCCGCCCGGTGAAGCGCAGGGCGTGCCGCCCGCGCAACCGCAGAGCACGCCGCCCGGGCAACGGGAGGACCCGCCGCCTGAGCAACCGTCCGCGCAACCGCTCGCCGCGGCGCCCGGGCAACCGCTCGCCGCGCCGCCCGCGCAACCGCTCGCCGCAGCGCCCGCGCAACCGCTCGCAGCGCCGCAATCCCCTGCCTCGTCCGGCGGCTCGCGGTTCTCCACCGGCACCCTCATCGTGGTTGGCGCGGTGATCGCCCTGGTGGCGGGCCTGATCGGCGGACTTATCGGGAGTGCGGCGACAAATACCGATAACTCGGCGGAGGCCTCGGCCGGAACGAGCGGTGGCGGCGGGGCGGCCGCGTGCGTGGCGACGACGATCGCGGACAACGTGCTGCCGTCCGTGGTGACGGTGGCCGTGTCCAGCGGCGGGTCCAGCGGGAACGGCAGCGGCGAGGTCATCCGGAACGACGGGTACATCCTCACCAACGACCATGTCATCTCGCCGGCCGGGACTTCCGGGTCGGTCGAGGTGCTGTTCAGCGGGGGGCAGACGGCGCCGGCGACGATTGTGGGGCGGGCGACCAGGGTGGACCTCGCGGTGCTCAAGGTGGACCCGCCCGATGGCATTTCCACCATCGGCATCGGGAAGTCGTCGGCGCTGCGGGTGGGGCAGCCGGTCGTCGCGCTCGGGGCGCCGCTCGGGCTCTCGGGGACGGTGACCGCCGGCATCGTCAGTGCGCTCGGGCGGGACGTGCCGGTGCCGGCCGACAACGGGACCACGGCGGTGCTGCCGGGGGCGGTGCAGACCGACGCGTCGATCAACCCGGGCAACTCGGGTGGGGCGCTGGTCGACTGTGCGGGTGATCTGGTCGGGGTCAACACGGCGATCGCCACGGTGCCCAACGCGGCGGGCCAGGCCGGGGGCGGCAGCGTGGGCATCGGCTTCGCGATCCCGGTCGACGTGGCCACGGTTGTCGCGGATCAACTGATCGCCCATGGCACGTACACGCCGCCGTCGATGGGGGTGGAGACCGCGCCCGTTCCGCAGGCCGTCGCCGAGCGGTTCGGGGTACCGGTCGGGATGTATCTGCGGGCCGTCACGCCGGGCGGGCCGGCCGAGAAGGCGGGCCTGCAGGAGAGCGACATCGTCACGGCGATCGAGGGACGGCCGATGAGCGGGCCGGAGAGCGTCTTCCTCGCGACGGTCGGGCGCAAGCCCGGTGACCAGGTGCGCGTCGAGTACAGCCGGGACGGCAAACAGGCTACAACCACGGTGACGCTGGGCTGAGAAGATCCACCGGGGGCGATCGGGAGACGGGGTCGATAGGCTGTTCGGCACCCCCGCTCTCCACCGAAAGCGACACCGCCATGCAGGTCTCGGTCGCGCACCACCCGCCGAACACGGCCGTGCTGGTGCTGCGCGGTTCCCTCGACATCGACACCGCTGCCTCGCTCAAGGCGAACCTCAACCGGCTCGTCGAACGACCCAGCCCGCGCGTCGTCGTGGACGTGTCGGGGCTCGACTTCTGCGACTCGATGGGCGTCGGCGTGCTGGTCACCGCCCACGGCCGGGCCATGGAGCGGGGCGGCTGGGTGCGCCTGGCCGCGCCGTCCGGCTTCCTGCGCCGGCTGTTCGACACACTCGGCCTCACCGAGTACCTGGCGCTCTTCCCGGACGTGGCGACCGCCATCAAGGACTGAGGCTGTGGAGGACGGCCGAAAAATGTCGTAGGCGGCTGCTTTACTCACCCCCACCCGAGAAGAGGGTGGGGGTGGGCCACCACGCGCGGGCGGCAGGGCGCCGCAGCCACAACGGCGGCGGCGCGGCCACAACAGCGCCGCGCCCACAACAGCGCCGCTCCCACAACAGCGGCGCGCCCACAACAGCGGCGCGCCCACAACAGCGACGCGGCCACAACAGCGACGCGGCCACAACAGCGGTCCAACTGCGACAACGCGCGGCCACAACGCCGGAGCGGCCGCCCCCGCTGGGCGGGAGCGGCCGGCTCGGCGTACGGGCAGATCTAGCTGGTCACGCCGAAGACGACGCGGCCGAGCGTGTCCTCGGTGCCGGTGAAGCCCTCGGACGGGAGGAACTGGCTGTCGCCGAAGTCGACGTCGGCGTCGTCGGCGGTGCCTCCGACGCCATCCGGGCCGACGCCGAAGAGGGTGGCGAAACCGGTGCCGCCGGCGTCCATCAAGTTTGCCTGGGCGTCCTCGTTGTCGGTGTGGAAGTCGCCGAAGAAGTGGCCCGCCTCGTGCGAGATCACGTTGCTCAGGGCCTGGCCGAGGAACTGGATGCGGTTGCTCTGCGGGGTCAGGTACGTGTTGAGCGACGCCTCCGAGTCGCCGGCGGGGGCGCTCAGCACGTCGAGCAGGACCAGGGCCGTCTCCGAGGTCTCGAAGTTGCCGGGGTCGATGCTCTGGGCGATGCCGATGGTGTCGACGCCGGACTCGTCGATCGTGCCGCCCACGATGATCCGGCTCACGTTGGCGCCGCCGAACGGGTCGGCGTCGTCCTTGCTGTTCTTGATCTTCAGCTTGAACTTCGGGTTGAGGCCGCTCGCCACCAGGTCCTTCTTCAGGTTCTCGGTGACGCCGGCGGTGACGGCGTCGATCAGTGCGTCCTCGTCCGCCCGGGTCAGGCCCCAGCTGGCCAGGAACGCCGCGAACGGGCTGAGGTCACGCTGGCCGGAGCCGCCGAAGACGCCGGTGTTGACCCGCGCCCCGTCGAAGTCGAGGAACAGCGTCTGCGCGGGGGTCGCGCCCTGCAGCGCCGGCCGGTACGCCTCGACGGTGATGTCGTACGCGCCCGAGCCCGCCTCCACGCCGACGTAGTGCCAGCCGGCCTTCGTCGCCACGTAGTCGGTGACCGCGTTGCCGCCGCCGGGCAGCGGCGAGGCCATCGGGTAGATGAACGACGCGTCCTGCTCGGAGCCGTGCACCTCGCGCGGGGTCGTGTCGTAGACGGTCAGGTAGGTCGGCGAGCCCTTCACCGAGGCGCCGAGCACGTCGCCGGGCTTGAGCTTGATGGCGAAGAAGTCCTGGTCCACGCCGCCCGAGGTGAGCGTCAGCGTGTACGGGCCCTCGCTGGGCGGGGTCGGGTCGCCGATCCCGCCGCCGGAGCCGGAGTCGAACGGGTCGGCGGGCAGGCCGCCGTACGCGGCCACGGCCAGGTAGAAGTCGCCGCCGGTGGTCACCCGGTACGTGATCTGGCTGTCCAGCCCGCTGAAGTCGTCGTTGACGGCGAGCAGCGTGCCGTCCGGGGCGAACAGCTCGATCACGGTGTCCAGCGCGCCGGTCGGGGTGGCGGTGGTGAGCTTGAGGACCTTCCCGGCCACCGCGCTGATCTTGTAGAAGTCGAAGTCGTTGCTGCCGTCGCCGGTCGTGTGGCCGTGCGGCCCGTCGCCGATCTGCGCGGTGATCGTCGCGCCGCTGCGGATGTCGCCGATGCCGGTGTCGCCGGCCAGCGTGATCGAGCCGTTGTCCTCGGCCGGGGCCGGGACGCTGGGCGCGCTGACCGCCTCGTTGTCGAGGCTGCCGAGCACCCGGATCTTCGAGAACTGGCCGGACCCGGTGCCGAAGCCGGCCACCCGCTGGGCGTTGGCCGGGGTGTCGTTGCCGCCGTACGTGCCGTCGATCTCGTCCTCGTCGACGACGACGGCCGGCGTGGCGGCGGCGGCCTTCGACACGGACGAGAGCGCTTTCAAACGCGCCGCCGACTTGGCCTTGGCCTGCACCTTCATGTAGTTGGCCCAGCCCGCGTAGTCGACCTTGGAGGCGTCCGGCACCTCGGCCAGCAGCGGGTTCGGTCCCTTGGGCTTCGCCCCGTACGGGGCCTTGGGCGCCACACCGACACCGGCGGCCAGCGAGGCCTTGTCGGCGGGACTGAGGCCGCCGTCCCGGGTGGGTGTGCCTGCGGTGGGAGCGGCGTGCGCGGCGCCTGGCGTGATCAGCGCCAGGCCGAGCGCGGCCGCCGAGATGGTTGCGATGCTTCGTCGCATCAGGGGTCCCCCTTCGGCTCATCCGGACCCCCCGGTCACGGATGGTAGAGGGGACGTTACCGACGACGAACATCAATATCTAGAGTTGTCGATACGCCGTAACAATCCGCTTATGCCGTCTGGACGCGCTCCAGGGCGGCGACGGCGGCCCCGCGGGCGCCGGCCATGTCGAGATCGGCGCAGAGCGCGAACGCGGCGACGGCCTGCTGCTCCTGCCGCAGCTGGGTGGACTCGCGCACGGAGTTGAGGAACCACTGCCGGAAGCGCGGCGCGGCCTCGACCACGCCGCCACCGAGCAGGTAGACGTCGGGGTCGGTGAAGTTCGCGGCGATGGTGAACAGCTTCCCGATCGCCTTGGCCTGCTGCCCGAACACCGCGAGCGCCAGCGGGTCGTCCTTCTCGCCGTAGCCGCGCAGCAGCTTGGCGGCCTTCCCGATCGGCTCGCCGGCGAGCGGGTGGTCCGGGAACTTCGAGAGCCAGTACGGCAGCAGGTTGTTCTTGATGCCGGTCAGCGACGCGATGCTCTCCACGTCGCCCTCGAAGCCGCAGTTGCACATCGGCACCGGCTGGCCGTCCTCGAGCACGCCGTGCAGCGGGATCTGCACGTGGCCGAGCTCGCCCGCCATCCCGGCCGCGCCGCTGACGACCTTGCCCTTCTCGACCACTCCCCCGCCGAGCCCGGTGCCGACGATCGCGGCGACCGACGAGCGGGTCATCGCCTGCTCGCCGAAATGCCGGTGATGGGCGTACAGGGCGGCCGCGTTGGCGTCGTTGTTGTAGATCACCGGCAGGCCGAGCCGGGCCTCCAGGGCGCCCCGGATGTCGAACCCGCGCCACGACACCTGGTTGAAGTTGGTCGAGCCCTTCGACGAGATCACGCCGGTGGCGCTGGCCGGGCCCGGCGTGTCGAGGCCGACGGCGCGCACCAGGGTCAGCGGCGTGCTGGTCAGCTCGATGATGTTCGCGAACGCCTCGGCCAGGGCCTCGACCGCCGACTCGGGGCCGTCCTGCACGAGGCTCGGGTTCTCCACCAGGTGATCGACGAGGAACTGTCCCGTGGCGTCGAGCACGGTGGCGTTGTTGCAGGTGCCGCCGTTGTCGAGGCCGACGACGACCCAGGAGGCAGGGGTGCGTACCGGTTCTGGCTGATCCACAAGGGTGAGCGTACGTCCGGTTCCGCCCCGGGTGATACGGGTGCGAGCGGATTGCGGGTCGGTTAGTCACGGTTGCAGCGGCGACGCCCACCGGCGATCGGGTCGAACGGTGAGGCATGACGAAGCGCCGTACGCTGATCGCCGCCACCGCCGGTCTCGCCGTCCTGGCCACGGCCGCCCCGGCCGAGGCCGCCCCGCCCGCGGCGCTCGATCCCGCCAAGCTCATCGGCGCCGACCCGATCGCGCACCTGCTGCGCCGCGCCACGTTCGGAGCGACCCCGGCGACCCTGGCCGAGGCCGCCAAGCTCGGCGTCACCGGCTGGCTCGACCGGCAGCTGGCCCCGGCCAAGATCGACGACTCGCAGGTCGACGCGCTGCTGACCCGGCTGCCCCTGGCGTACGCCGGCGTCGCCGCCGTCCGGTCGGCGATCAAGGTGCACTCGTACGAGGCGTTCGGCCAGCTCGGCCGCGCGACCGTGGCCCGCGCCGCGTGGAGCAACCGTCAGCTGTTCGAGGTCGTCGCCCAGTTCTGGGGCAACCTGCTGCACATCACCGCGCCCTCCAGCGGCGTGTGGGACAGCCGGCCGGACTACGAGACCCAGGTGATCCGCAAGCACACGTTCGGGAAGTTCGCCGACATGCTCAAGGCGTCGGTCAAGCACCCGGCGATGCTCACCTACCTCGACAACCGCTCGTCCACCAGGACCCACCCCAACGAGAACTACGCCCGCGAGCTCATGGAGCTGCACACGGTCGGCCTGATCTACGGCGAGGACGACGTGCAGCAGGCGGCGCGGCTGCTCACCGGGCTGACCGTGACCAAGGACGGCGCCTACGCGTACGACGCCTCGAAGCACGCCACCGGCGCGGTGAAGGTCCTGAGCTTCACCCACCCGAACGCCTCCGCCGCCGACGGCGAGGCCGGCTCGATGGCGCTGGCCGACCACCTGGCCCGGCACCCGGCCACCGCCCAGCGGATCGCCGGCCGGCTGTGCCAGCGGTTTGTGGCCGACGAGCCGCCGGCGTCGCTGGTGACCCGCCTCGCCCAGATCTACCTGGACAACGACACCGCCATCGTGCCGGTGCTGCGGGCGCTGTTCACGTCGGCGGAGTTCGCCAGCTCCCACGGGCAGAAGGTCCGCACCCCGTTCGAGGACATGATCGCCACCGTCCGCGCGCTCGGCCTCGGCCCCGAGTCGTCGGGCATCAAGGCGCTCGACGCGCTCTACAACGCGATGGTCGACGCCGGGAACGCGCCGTTCCGCTGGGCCCCGCCGAATGGCTTCCCGGACGTGGCCGTCGCCTGGGCGTCGCCGTCCTCGTTCCTGCTGCGCTGCAACCTGCACCTCAACCTGGCTACCGGCTGGTACCCCAGCCAGCTCACCCGTCCCGCCGATCTGCTCAAGTCGCTCGTTCCGGCGCTGCCGGGCACCTACGGGGCACTGGTCGACGCTCTCGCCGTACGGCTGACCGGCGCGAAGCTGCCGGCCGCCCACACCGCCGCCGTGCTCAGCGTCGCCGGAAAGCTGCCGACGAGTCCTCTGACCAGCTCCGACAAGTCCCTGGCCGGGAGCGCGCCGTATCTGATCGCGCTCGTTCTCGACTCGCCGACCTTCCAGCTGAGGTGATCATGAAGTTCCCGGGATGTTCCGAGCACGCGGCCATCAGCCGGCGGACGCTTCTGGGTGCCGCGGGCGCCGCCGGGGTGGCCACGAGTCTCGTCTTTGCCGAGCCGGGTCACGCGGAAGGCGGCTACTCGGGCGACACGCTGGTGGTCGTCTCGTTGCGCGGCGGCTTCGACGGGCTCTCCGCGATCGCCCCGATCGGCGACCCCGACTACTACAAGGCGCGGCCGAACATCGGCCTGCCGAAGAGCCAGGTCATCGCCGGGGACGGCACGTTCGGCCTGCATCCGGCGCTCGCGCCGCTGCTGCCGCAGTGGAAGGCCGGCCAGCTCGCCGCCGTGCACGCGGTCGGCCAGGGCAACCCGACCCGCTCACACTTCGCGGCCATGGACGCCATGGAGAACGCGGCGCCCGGCACCTCGATCCGCAGCGGCTGGCTCGACCGGATGCTCGGCGTCACCGGCGGGTCCGGCCCGCTCGCCGGCGTCTCGCTCGGCCACGCCATGCCCGCGCGGCTGTTCGCCGGGCCGGCGCCGGCCGTCTCGATGGCCGCCATCGACAAGTTCACGCTGGCCGGGGAATCGGACAAGCGGCCCATCGCCGCCGCACTCCGGAGGATGTACGCGGACGCGCCCCTCCTGCAGGCGGGACCGGCCCTGGCCGCCGACAAGGCGCTGACCGCGAGCGCCTCGCTGCGATCGGCCACCTACAAGGCCGCCAACGGCGCCGCCTACCCCGCGAGCGACCTCGGCGCCGCGCTGCGCGACGTGGCCCGCCTGATCAAGGCGAAGGCCGGCCTCGTCACGGCCGCGGTCGACAGCGGCGACTGGGACATGCACGACGCGCTCGGCACCGCGGTCAAGGGCCAGCGGATGTTCGACAACCTCACCGACCTGGCCAGTTGCCTCGCCGCGTTCGCCGCCGACCTCGGCGGAGAGGCGATGAAGTCGGTGACCGTGCTGACCATCAGCGAGTTCGGCCGGCGGGTGGCCGAGAACGCCTCGCACGGCGCCGACCACGGGCACGGCAACGCGATGCTGCTGCTGGGCGGGGGGATCAAGGGCGGCCGGGTGTACGCGAACTGGCCCGGCCTGTCGCCGGCGGCGCTCCTGGACGGCGACCTCGCGGCCCCCACCGACTACCGCTCGGTGATCGGCGAGGTCCTGCAGAAGCGATGCCGGTTCGGCGCCCTCGACGGCGTCTTCCCGGGCGTCAAGCCGTCCGCGTTCGGGCTGGCCACCGTACGTTCATGAAGGGCGTTTAGGCTGGCCGGTGATGGAACAGGCCAGCAATCACACCGTCCTCGACATCGTCGAGGACGGTGGCTTCACGTCGCTGCGGCGCCCAGCCCGGCCGCGGGCCGAGCGCTATGAGCTGGGCCGGTCCCTGCGGGAGCGCGCCCACCGGTCGGACATGGCCCACTGGACGCCGCCGGACGACCGGGCCGACCCGGTCCAGCAGGTGATCGACCAGAACTCGGGCCGTCAGCAGTGGCTGATCCCGATCCGGATCGGCCGCATGATCTCCTCGCCGTACGCGTTCCTGCGCGGCTCGGCCAACGTCATGGCCGACGACTTCGCGGCCCTGCCGTCCACCGGCATCACCCCGGTCATCTGCGGCGACGCCCACCTCGGGAACTTCGGCTTCTACGCCTCCCCCGAGCGGGAGCTGGTCTTCGACCTCAACGACTTCGACGAGGCGCACCCCGGGGCCTGGGAATGGGACCTGCGGCGGCTCACGGTCAGCGTCTACGTGGCCGGCCGGCAGAACGGGTTCCGGGAGGGCGCCTGCGCCGACGCGGTGCAGCACTGCCTCGACGAGTACAAGGAGCAGCTCGCCCATCTCGCCGAGCGGCCGCTGCTGGGCCGCTCGTTCGACCGGCTCGACGTCGACCGGCTGCGCTCGGCGGCGTCCCGGGCCAGCTTCCGCGACGAGATCGAGCGGGCCGCCCGGCGGGCCCGGCGGCGCACCAGCGACCGCGCGCTGCCCCGCTTCACCGAGCGGCGGGACGGCACGTTCAAGCTGGTCGAGGAGCCGCCGGTGATCACGCGGCCGAGCGATGCGGAATGGGACGCGCTGGCCGAGTCGCTCGACGGCTACCTCAACACGCTGCCGCCGCACTGGGCCCGGATCCTGGCCGGGTACCGGATCGTCGACATCGCGCACAAGGTGGTGGGTGTCGGGTCGGTCGGGCTCCGGGCGTACGTCGCGCTCTGTGAGGGCAGCAGCCCGGACGACGTGGTGTTCCTCCAGCTCAAGCAGGCCCGCCGGTCGGTGATCGCGGTGCACCAGCACGGCGAGGCGGCCTGGCACCGCCATCAGGGGCAGCGCGTCGTGGAGTACCAGCAGGCGCTGCAGACGGTGAGCGACCCGCTGCTCGGCTGGACCACGGTCGGTGACACGCAGTTCTACGTGCGCCAGTTCCGCGACATGAAGGGCGCGGTCGTGGTCGAGGACATCGACGCCGGCGCGCTCGGCGACTACGCCGGCATCTGCGGGTTCCTGCTGGCGAAATCGCACGCGCGCACCAGCGGCGCGTCGATGATCGCGGGATACATCGGCGGGAGCGACAAGCTCGCGGACTCCTTGTGCCGGTTCGCGCGGGCGTACGCCGATCAGGTCGAGCGCGATCACGCCGCCCTGGTGGCGGCCGTCCGGCGGGGCGTGCTGCCGGCGGAGCGGGTCGCATGAGCGGTCTCGTCTCCCTCTCCCACCCGGCGCTGCTCGCCTTCTGGACCGAACGCCACCTCTGCACGCTGACCACTCTCCGTAGGGACGGCTCCCCGCATGTGGTGGCCGTGGGTGCGACGCTCTCCGACGGCGTGTGCCGCGTGATTTCGTCGTCTACCTCGGCACATATCCGACATATCCGTAATGGCGAACAGCGCGTGGCGATCTGCCAAGTTGACGGCGCTCGGTGGACGACGGTCGAGGGACTGGCCGTAGTGCGGGACGACCCCTCCTCGGTCCAGCTCGGGGAGAAGCTCTATGCCGCGCGCTATCGAACACCGCGCCCGAACCCCCTGCGCGTCGTCGTCGAGATCGGCGTGACGAAGGTGCTCGGCTCCAGCGCGTTCACCGCGTAGCGTCATCCGGGTGAGCAGTTTCGAGGCGGACCCGCTCGTCGGGCCCGAGCTTCCGGCCACGATGGAGTTGCTCGAGGGCGCGCCGGTCGCGCTGGGCGGGCCGCGCGGCTTCGCCGTGACGCGGACCCTGCCGAACCGGCAGCGGCGCATGGTCGGCGCGTGGTGCTTTCTCGACGCGTACGGGCCGCATGATCTTGGTGATTCGACCGGTATGCGGGTCGGGCCCCATCCGCACACGGGACTGCAGACGGTGACCTGGCTGGTCGCCGGCGAGGTGCTGCACCGCGACAGCCTCGGCAACGAGCAGGAGATCCGGCCCGGGCAGCTCAACCTGATGACGGCCGGCCGCGGGATCAGCCATGCCGAGGAGAGCCCGCGGGTCAACTCGGGGGTGCTGCACGGCGTACAACTGTGGGTTGCTCTGCCGCACGCCGACCGTGACATGCCCCCGGCCTTCGCCCACCACGCCGATCTTCCGGTCGTCGCCCTCGGCGACATTTCCGCCACCGTCCTGATGGGCACGCTGGGCGACGCGACCTCGCCCGCGCGGACCCACACGCCCCTGGTGGGCGCCGAGCTCACCCTCGCTTCCGGGGCGTCGGCGCCGATTCCCCTCGACACCGGGTTCGAGTACGCGATCTTGGCGCTCGACGGCGCGACATCGGTCGACGACGTGGAGGTCAAGCCGGGACCGCTGCTCTATCTGGGGTCGGGGCGCTCGTCCGTACGGCTCGGCGCCTCGTCCCCCGCGCGCGTGCTGCTGCTCGGCGGGGAGCCGTTCGAGGAGCGGCTCGTGATGTGGTGGAACTTCGTGGCCCGCGACCACGACGAGATCGTCCAGATGCGCGCCGACTGGGAATCGCGGACCCCGCGGTTCGGCGAGGTGCACGGCTACGACGGGCCCGCGCTGCCCGCGCCGCCGATGCCGTTGACGAGGTTGGTCCCCAGGGGACGAATACGCACTTGACGACCACCCCCGCCGGGCGGATCGTCGAATGTGACGGCCGTCATCTCGGTCGCGGGGAGTCCAGTCGTGAACTTCTGGGATGTGGGGAAACTAGCCCTGATCGTGGCCACGCCCACCCTGCTCGGCGCGGCGATCGTCTACGCGCCTCGGTGGTGGGACATGACGTCCACGTACTGGGAAGCTCATCGGCCCAAACCGCCCCAGCCCATCGGGCCGCCGATCGAGCAGCTCGCCGCCGACCTGCGGCGGTTGCTGCGGCTGCACGGCGAGCTCACCGAGTCGGCGGCGGTCGCCATGCGGGCGCATCGGCTGTGGGCGGTGGAGGCGGCGATCGCGGTCCGGGCCACCGAGGCGGCCCGGGCGCTGGACATCCCGCACCGCGAGCCGGAGACGCCGGGCGCGCTGCGCCGGGACGAGTTGCTGTCGCTGCTGCGGCGGTTGTCGCGGGCGGGGCTCGTGCTTCCGGCCAAGGTCGGGCCGTTCACGTCGGACGGGCGGCTGTAGTTCGTCTTGCTTGTTGTTGCGACCTTGCTTGTTGCGAACTTGTTTGTTGCGAACCTGCTTGTTGCGAACTTGCTTGTTGCGAACTTGCTTGTTTCGAAACGGCGGCGGTGTGCACCCCGCCGCCGTTCCTTTCCCGGCCCGCGTCGCCATGACCTCCACACCGGCAATGGGGGGCAGAGCGGTGTGGTCGTCCCTGGGGTGTGACGCGGGTGGCGGCCGCTAGTAACGGGGGCGGCGGCCGCCGGCCGGGGGATTGAGGGTCTCCAGAGTCCAGTGGTCGAGGCGGCGCAAGGCCACCCGCCAGGTGGCGCGTACGGCGCCGAGTTCGAGGCGCGGCATAGTCCGCTCCTTTCGCGTCGGTGTCGTTCGTTCCGGTGTGGTTTCCATCCGGAGGCCCTGGGACCACGCTGTCCTGGGCGCTCATCCACCGTGACATGCCCTAGCACCTTGATCCGCATAAAGCGAGAGTGGTGTTTGCCACCATGCGGACACCTGTCCGCCATCCCCCGGTCACCCGATCGGGACCGCCGTCTATCCGTGGGGATCCTCAGAACAGGTTTAAGAATTGCTTAAGTCGAAATTCCGGCACGTCGTGACGTGGTGTCAATTCGTGCCTGCGATCGGTGGCGGTTCGGGCAGCGTTTGAACTGTTCGGCGGGGCCACACGTACTGTCCGGTGAGGAAACGCACGCGGCCCGGGTGACGGTCGCGCCGACTCTCGGTCACCGGCTCGCCCCACGGGCCGGTGACGCGCTCACGAGGGTGCTGGCGTACGTCGCAAAAGCGTGGTTAACCTTCCACATCCACCGGTGGGAGGGGTCACCCACCGGGCCTGATCCAGGGAGACGGGGGTACGATGCGGCACAGGGGCGAACCACCAACCCCGGGCCGCCGCCTGCCCGCCCGCGGGGCCGCCGCATGAGCTTCGAGGACGACGAATACTGGGACGACGAATACTCTGAGTATTCCATCATGCCGAATTCGGCGGTCGCTCAGGAACGGCAATACACGAAGCGTTCCGCGCCCGATCCGGTGATTCCCACGAAGCGGCCCGGCGGCGCTCCCGGTTCGCCGGACGAGCCCGTCGACGAGCTGGCCGCGCGCCGCCAGCGCCGCGCCGCGACCCGGCAGCCGCAGGCCGCGTTCGACGCCGAACGACCCAGCTGGTTGGACGATCCGGACTTTTCGCCCGTGGACACGTCGCAGCCCAACCTCGCGGGCTCCGCGTTCGCCGACGTCGACTTCAACCGGCCCGAGCTCGGCGTCGACTTCGACGCGCCCGACTTCCCGATCAGCAGCAACGGTGACGGGGCCCGCCGGGACGAGCGGTTCGGCAACTTCGCCGACGACATCGACGAGCCTTTCGACCATCGCGACCTCGAGGCGTACGGGCACGGGCCGCAGACGACCACGCATGCCGGCTCGGTCGAGGAAGCACCCGCCAAGCCGGCCAAGAAGGGGTGGCTCGGCCGGCGGAAGCAGGCCGCTCGGCCCGCCGCTCCGGCCCCCGAGCAGGTTGCCGGTCCCGCCGGTCCCGCCGGTCCCGCCGCCGGTGATGCCGGTCCGGCCGCGCGTCCCGCCGGTCCTGCCGCGCGTCCAGCCGGTCCCGCCGGTCCCGCCGCTTATCCCGGTGGTCCCGCCGCCTATCCCGGTGGTCCGGCCGCCCAGCCCACCGAGCAGGCGGATCCGCGTGGTGGGCAGCGCCGGGGTGCGGCGCCGCCCGCTGACCCGCGAGGTCGCCGCCCTGGTCGTGAGATGGACCCGAGAACGGTTGATCCACGGGAGGCCGCGCGCCGGGGCGGGGCCGATCCGCGCCGCGCGGACCCGCGTCAGCCTTCACGCGGCGCCGACCCCCGTCGCGGGCCACAGCCTCGCGACATCGATCCGGCCGCCAGCGGGCGGGCCCGGGTGCCGGAGGCCCGGCCCGGCGAGCCGATGGACCTGTACCGGCGTCCCGAGGACGAACGGTGGACCGACGGTCGCCACGATCCCCGGTCGAGGCGCCCGATCGACGCCGAGCTCGACATCACCGACCCGCGCATGCGGCGTCCCGCCGACGACCGCGGACCGCGCCGCTCCCGGCCCGACCTCGAGGGCACCGACTCGCGCATGCAGCGCCCGGTCGGCGACCCACGCACGAGGCGCGGCGAGCCCGCGGCGTGGTCCGACCAGGACCAGCGCCGGCGCCCCGCGGGCCGGATGGGCGAGCGAACCGCGTTCTGGGACCCGGCCGAGGCCGACGACGTGGCCGCGCGCCGCGGTCACCGCGAGGACCAGCCCCCTCGCGACCGCCGCCCCGACACTCCCCCCGTCACCGCGATCGGCGACTACGACCAGGGCTTCCGCCCGGTCGGCGGCGCCGGCTGGGCCACCGAGGACCAGCGTCCGCGCGAGCCCCGCCCCGACGAGCGCACGTGGTCCGACAACAGCGGCTGGACCGACAACCGCGAGCGCGTCACGTCCTGGGACATCGAGGGCGAGGCCACCTGGACCGACGAGCCGGCCGAGCCCGCGCAGCACGCCGCCCGAGCCGACACCGACCGCCGCGACGCCGACCGTCGCGATGCCTCCCGGCCCGACACCGACCGCCGCGACGCCGACCGTTGGGATGCCTCCCGGCCCGACACCGACCGCCGCGACGCCGACCGCCGCGACGCCGACCGTCGCGATGCCTCCCGGCCCGACACCGACCGCCGCGATGGCGACCGCATCGACGCCGACCGGCGGGAAGGCCGCCGCGATGCCGACCGGATCGATGCCGACCGGCGGGAAGGCCGGCCCGACGCCGACCGCGACCGACGCGACGATCGGGAGGCGGCCCGGTCGCGCCCCGAGCGCCAGGCCGACGAGGACTCTCGCACCGAGTCCGAAGGCACCCCCCGCGTCATCAGCAAGGCCCCGCAGCCCACCCCGCCCCGGGTGATCAGCCGCGAGGAGCCCCCGCCGGTCCCTCGCGTGGTCAAGAAGGCCGAGCCCACCGCCACCCCCCGCGTGGTCGGCAGCAGCCCCACGACCCCCGCCGCGCGCGTGGTCACCCCACCCCCGACACCGGTGACGCCCGCCGCCGCCGGCCCGCAGACCCCACCGACCGACCCTCCGGCCCAGCGCCCGCCCGCACCGGCCCCCGACCGCTTGGACCCCGCCGCCCAGCACCGCCCCACCGGCGCGCCCTCCGACACCGGCACCCGCCTCGGGGCTCCCGGCTCCCCCACGGAAACCGGAACCCGCCTCGGGATGCCCGGCTCTCCCGGCGACACCGGCACCCGCCTCGGCCGGCCCGGCTCACCCTCGGAGACCGGCAGCCGCCTCGGCATGCCCGGTTCACACACGGAGACCGGCAGCCGCCTTGGCATGCCCGGTTCACCCAAGGAGACCGGTAGCCGCCTCGGCATGCCCGGTTCGCCCTCCGAGAGCGGCAGCCGGCTCGGTGTGCCCCAGCAGCCGTCGGACTCCGGTTCGCGGCTCGGCGCCTATCCCGACGGTTCCCCCCGGTCGCGGCGCTCGCCCCGCACCGCGCACGTCATGTTCAACGACGGCGACGGCCCGTGGTCGATGGTCCCGGACGACGCGCCACCCGCCGCCGAGCCGGTAGGCCTCTCCCGCCCCATGTCCCCCAACCTGCCCCGCCCCGGCGCGGAGCAGCACCGCCCGACCGGCCCGGCCCACCCCGGCGAGGCGCGCCCGACCTCGGTTCCGCCCGCCGCCGGCCACCCGCAGACCCCGGGCCAGATCCCACCCGGCGCCATGCCGCCCCCGGCGATGCCACCCGCCGCTATGCCGCCCGCCGCCGGACAGCCCGCCGCCATGCCGCCCGCCGCCATGCCGCCCGCCGCCATGCCGCCCGCCGCCATGCCGCCTGCCGCCATGCCGCCTGCCGCCGGACAGCCCGCTGCCATGCCGCCCGCCGCCATGCCGCCCGCCGCCGGGCGGCCCGCCGCCGGGTCGCCCACCACCATGCCGCCCGCCGCCGTTCCGGCTGCGGCGGTTCCGCCGCCCGTCATTCCGCCTGCGGCAGTTCGCCCGGGTTCGGTGCCTCCGGGTGCTGTCCCGCCCGGGGCGGCGCCGGCGGGTTCGGTTCCGCCCGGCGGGATGCCGCCGGCTGGCGCGCACGGGAGTGGAGTGCAGCGAGGTTCCGCCTCGGTTCCGCAGCAGATGCGGCCCTCCACGATGCCTCCCGCGGCCGCGCATGCTGCCGCGCCGCCGGCCCCGACGCGTGGTGGGCAGCCGACGGCTCCCTATGCGCCGGGTCAGCCGAGCGGGCGGCCCGAGGGGGCACCGTCGGCGGGTCGTCCGACCACGCCCATGCCCGCTCCGGCGACGGGAGCGCGGCCGAGTGGACCGCTGGCTACGCCTCCCGCCTCGGCTCCGCAGGCGCCGGGCTCGTGGCCGCTGGCTCCGGGTGAGACGGCGCCGGGTGGGACGGCGCCGGGTGGGACGGCGCACGGTGCGGAAGCGGCTGCGCACGGGGTTCGGCCGGGCGAGAAGGCGCCGATTCAGCCGGGCGTTCGGCCTACATCGCTGGCTTCCGCGCCGGTGGGCTCGCCCTCGACGTCGCAGCCCGCGGTTCCGGTGCAACCGGGGCCGGCCCAACCTCCGTCGCACCACGTGCCGCAGCAGCAGACGCCGCCTTGGCCGGCGCCGCCGCGACACGGCGAGCCGGCCCAACCTGCGGCGCCGCAGCAGCAGGCCGCTCGGCAACAGCACGCCGCGCCGCAACAGCACGCCGCGCCGCAACAGCACGCCGCGCCGCAACAGCACGCCGCGCCGCAACAGCACGCCGCGCAGCAGCAGGAGGCGGGTCCGTGGCGGCAGGACGTGCCCGCCCAACCGGTGGCGCCTCCCGGTCGGCCGGACGCTCGGACCCAACCGCTGGCGCGCCCCCAGCAACCCGCCGAGGCGGGTCGCGGTGGCGACGCCCAGCAACCCCGCGTGGGCAGCGTGCCGACGCAGCGGCCTCCGGTTGACGCGCCGGCTCCGGCTGCCACCACGGCGACCGAGCCGACCGCGCCGGCGGGCGAGCCCGCGCCAGGGGCCGGACGGGGCTCGCACACGCCGACGGGCGAGCCCGCGCCAGGGGCCGGGCAGGGCTCGCACACGCCAGGGGCCGGGCAGAGCGCGCACACGCCGGTGGCTGGACATGGCGCCCCGGCGCCAGTGGCGGGGCACAGCGCGCCCGCGCCGGTAGCCGGGCAAGGCGGCCCCGCGCCAGTAGCCGGGCAGCGCGGCCCCGCGCCAGATGCCGGGCAGAGCGGACCAGCACCGGCGGCCGGCCACGACGGCCCGGCCCGGGTGGGTGGGCAGGGCGGGCGTCACGGGGCGCCCGAGCAGCCCGGCGACGAAACGCCGGCCGCCGAGGGTGGGCGGCGGCAAGGCGCCCATGCGGCGCCCTACATGGATGCCGATGGGACTCTGCACAACCTCAAGCCGATCGGGCGGCTCGAGGTCTCCGGGCCCGATCAAGAGCCTCGGCGTGTGGCCGACACCGAGTTCGGGGGCATGTGGTTCGTCAAGAAGCCCGAGGACGAAGCCGCTGCCGACGAGGAGAGCGGCGACGGCCTGGTGCTCGACCTCGACCTCGCGGGGCTGCTCAACGGCGTGGCGATCACGAACGAGCCGGAACAGAACGAGCCGGAACAGGACGAGCCGGAACCGAACGAGCCCGCGGGGGCCGCGGCGGGGACGAAGCCCGAAGGGAACACGGCGGAGCGGAGCGCCTCGCTCATTCCGGGACCCGAGCCGGTCTTCGACAAGGACGCGGTGGCCGCGCCCAAGGCTGAAGGGCCCGACCGGCCCAAGGCGGCGGACCTCGACGCCATCCGGTGGCGGCTGGACGGCGGGACGCTGCGCGAAGTCGTCGACGACAAAGAGGCTCTGCGGGAGCTGGGCGAGAAGCTCGACGGGCCACTGGCCGACGAGGTCGACAACGTCGCCAAGGCGGGGCTTCTGAGCGTGCGGGCCGAGGTGTATCGGCTGCTCGGCGAGCTGGGCATGGCGGCGGCCGCGAGCCGGCTGGCGCTGGCGCACGCGGAGTCGGCGAGGGACACGCAGTCGACGGTTATCGCGCAGGCCGAGCTGGCGCACATTCTGCGGCTGCGCGGGGACTTCCAGGAAGCCGACCGGCTCTTCGCCAAGGCCGCGGCCTCGCCGGTGCCGCAGGCGATGCGCAGCGTGGTGCACGAGAACGCGGGACGGTGCTGCTTCGACCAGGGGCGGCACATGGAGGCTCTCGATCACTTCGCCCGGGCCGTACGGCTGGGGAAGCCCGACGATCAGGAGCTGGCCCAGCGGATCGGGGTCTGCCTCGAGGCCGTCTACATCCACGTCCTGCGCGACGGCTGGGGGCCGTACCCGCGGGAGCGCACGGAGATCGTCGGACCGGAGAAGACGAAAGCGCTCGACGAGACCACCGCCGAGCAGCGGATCGTCACACCACGGTAGGCGACGGGACCTGATCCACGTTCTGCCGGTGCGCCGCGGGATGGGCGATCGCCGTACGGCCGCGCCCGCCGCCCTTGGCCTCGTAGAGCGCCGCGTCCGACGCCGCGCCCAGCTCGACGGCGGTCAGCGCGTGGTCCGGCAGCAGCGCCACGCCGATGCTCAGCCCGGGCGCGCCGCAGGGCAGCGTGCCGCCCCGCTCGGCGACCGCGTCGCGCACCTGGTCGGCGGCGCGCCGGGCGCCCATCCGGTCGGTGCGCAGCAGCAGCACGAACTCGTCGCCGCCGAGCCGGCCCACGACGTCGTCGTCGCCGGTGGCCACCGCGCGCAGGGCGTCGGCCACCAGTTGCAGCGCCTGGTCGCCGATGCCGTGACCCCACGTGTCGTTGATCTTCTTGAAGTAGTCGATGTCCAGGGTCATCAGCGCGATCGACCCGTGGTGGCGTTGCGCCCAGGCGACCGCGCGGGCCAGCTCGCCGTCGAACGATCGGCGGTTCGCGACGCCGGTGAGCGGATCGGCGTACGCCTGCGTCTCGAGCACCTCCCGCAAGCGCTCGTTGCGCCCCCGGAGTGACCAGACGACCACCGCGGTCAGCATCATGGCCACGGTGAGCGATGCCCAGTCGGAGACGGCGCGGGTCGCACCCAGGATCGGGAACACCACCGCGGCGTTGCCGGCCGAGACCAGCGCGAGCACCACGTAGTTGATCAGACGGCTCAGGAAGTTCGCGGTGTAGAGCACCGGCCAGAGATAGAACAGCTGCGCGCCGGTGCTCGCGTCCCACGTCGCCGAGTTCATCGACGTGATCAGGGCGATCCCGAGGAACGGCGCGAGCAGCCAGAACACGTGCGGCACCCGATCCGGACGCCAGCGGCAGAGCGCGCCGAGACCGCCCAGAACGACCGTGAACATCAGGAAGACCGACACACCGACCACGGTGCGCTGTTCGGGGATGATCACGCCGGTGACGAACATGAAGGCGCCGGCGCCCATCAGCAGGTACGCGACGGACCGGGACGCGCCCGCCTCGTCACGTAGCTGATAGATCATCTGCCGCCTCCTCGTGTCGGTATGAACCTTCGGTTGAGGCGACAACCATCTGAGGGTTTCAGGCCAGGATCGGCTCCCGGGAACGCGCGGTCAGGGTGACGCCGGCGCTCGCGAGCATGACCAGCACGAGGGCGACGATCTCCACGGCGTCGAGGCGCTGGCCGAGCACCAGCAGGCCGGCCAGCGCGGCGGCGGCCGGCTCGAGGCTCATCAGGATGCCGAAGACCCGGGTCGGTATCCGGCGCAGGGCGTTGATCTCGAGGCCGTAGGAGAGGACCGAGGAGAGCAGCGCCACGGCGGTTCCACCGATCAAGAGCGACCAGTCATCCCGTACGGCCGAAGCACCACCCGCCCCGAAGGGCAGCACCAGCAACGCGGCCACGGCCAGCGACACGGCGAGACCGCCGGTCCCCGGGACCAGGCCGCCGAGCTTGGCGCTGAACACGATGTAGCCGGCCCAGCAGAGCCCGGCCACGAAGGCGAGCACGAGGCCGCCGATCGGGGCCGAACCACCGTGGGCGGCGCCGAGCAGCACCACCCCGGCCCCGGCCAGCAGCGCCCACAGCAGGTCGACCAGCTTGCGGGTCTGCACGAGCGCGAGCAGCAGCGGCCCGAGGAACTCGACCGTGACGGCGATGCCGAGCGGCACCGTGCGCAGCGCCAGATAGAAGATCAGGTTCATCCCGGCCATGACGACGCCGAGGACCGCGGCCGCCCGCCAGGCCGCGCCCGACCACGACCGCAGGCGGGGCCGGGTGGCGACCGCGAAGATCACCGCGGCGATCGACAGCCGGAGCAGCGTGACGCCGGCCGCGCCGAGGTCGTCGAAGAGCGTCCGGGCGACCGCGCTGCCGAACTGCACCGAGGCGATCGACGTCATCACCAGCAGCGGCGCGGGCACCTCGGGACGTCTCATGGACCCAGTGTTCAAGCCCTGGTGGCCCACCCGGGCGGCGCGTGCCGCCCGGGTGGGCCGGGTCACGACCGACTAGCCTTCGATGCCGTTCACGGGCGGCACGGTCAGCGTGCGGTTGCCCGGGGTGCCGCCGAGGATGACCTCGCGCAGCGCCGAGTTGTTGGTGGTGTCGAGCTCGGCCAGCTTATTGACCGGGTTCGCCAGCACCTGGATGTAGTAGGTGCCGTTCGGCAGGTCGGTCACCTCGAAGGACTGGCCGGGCCGGTCCTGGCTGTAGGTGTCGCCGTTGCCGATGTCGAGCACCTCACGGACGGCGACGACGGTGTTGGCGCCGCACGAGGTGGAGAGGTCGGTGTTCTCCGGCCGCCACTTCGCGCCGGCCAGGGTGTAGTCGACGGCGTCGGTGTTCGCCAGGCAGAACGCCTCCTTGCCGCTGCGCACCGCGAGCTTCTTGTCGGCGCCGAGCAGGTTGTACTGCGCGAAGTCGGTGAAGTGCCAGTGCTTGTGGCCGACCCGGTCGTCCCACTCCATGGTGCCGGCCTGCTGGGATCCGACCTGGTTGCCCTTGGCGTCGAAGAAGTACTGGTACGCGTCCATCAACTCGGTGCCGCTGCGGCGGAACCCGTCGACGAGCAGCGGGGACGTGCCGCCGTTCCAGACGGTGGCGCCGAAGTTGATGTACCACTTGCCGTCGGTCTCGCCGGTCTCCTCGTCCTGACCCTGCGACAGCGAGATGCCCCACGCCGGGAGCGAGCGCAGGTCGGGACGCGGGCCGGACTTCGGGGCGGCCTTGAGCGTGGCCGGCCGCTTGCCGGGGGCACGCAGCCCGGGCACGAACTCGGACACCTGCTGCCCGCCCTGGCGATCGGCCTGGAGCGCGCCGGGCGCGGCCTGGTCCTCCGCCTTGGCCGCCTTGATCTTGGCGAGGCCGGCCTTGCCGAGGTCGCCGTCGACCACGGTGACGTCGAGCTTGACCGTGCCCTGGGCCGCCGGGATGCCGAACAGCTGCTGGTACGCCGGGTTCAGCACGGCGGTCACCTGGTACTTGCCGGGCGCGAGGTCGAGGTTCTCGGTGGTCGGCGTGGTCTGCACGGCCGCGTCCCAGCCGGCCTGGATGCCCCAGACCGCGCCGAGTGTGAACGGGTTGTATCCGCCGCACTGGGTCGGGTACGGCGTGGTGGCCGGGGCGTCGGGCCGGGTGCGGGCCGACGACCAGGAGTTGGCGCAGAACGGGGTCGAGTACTGCTTGATCGTGGCGCCCGCGGCGTCGGCGATCGTGAACTTGGTGAAGTCCTTGAGGCCGTTGAAGTCGGGGACGACCCCGGCCGGCAGCGGGACCTTCTTGGTCTTGCCCTTCCTGGTCACCAGCTGCTCGGCGGCGATCGGCTTGTCGTAGCCGGTGCGCTTCGCCCAGATCTCGAACGGGTCGTTGCCCGCGATCACGTGCAGGCCCAGGTCGAAGTCGAGCCACACCTCGTCGCCGTAGACGTACCGGGTGGCGGTCACGCTCTGGGTGGCGGCCACGAACGAAAGCGGCGGCGGCGGGTTGGCCGCCGCCTGGGCGACACCGACGCCGCCCGCGGTCAGCGCCAGCACGCCGGCCGCGGCGCCCCGGGCGATCAGGCGGTTTCGGCGGTTCTTCGGGTCTGTCATGAGATCCTTCCCGTCGGTCGGCCGGTGCGGCCCGGCCGTGGCGGGACCATCCAATGCGGACACTTGTGAGATTCCTGTGAGTTGCCTATGACATGGCACAAACTCGGGAGGGTCGCCTGACATCGGCCAAAAGTCGCAGTCCGGGTTTGCGGCTTTCCGGCCCCGAGCGGATGTGCCGCGGCCGAAGATCCGCGAAGCTCGGTCCTCGACGAGAAGGAGAGCTATGACCATCGACGACGAGAACCGGCCGGAACGGCAGCGGGTGACCCTCACCGGCATCAGCTCCCGGGCCTGGGAGCACCCCGCCGACCGGGGCGCGCTGACCGCGCTGCGCGAGCTGCGTGGCTTCGACGACGTGGTGCGGGCGCTGTTCGGCATGTGGAACGAGCGGGGGTTCCGCCTGTCGTACCTGGCCGGGGCGATCCGGGTCGACCACCGGCAGTACCCCCGGGTGCACCGGCTGTTCGCCGAGGCCGCGCGCACGCTCGACGTGCCCGAGCTGCCCGAGCTGTACGTGCACCAGTCGCCCTTGATCGGCGGCAAGGCGATCGGCATGGACCGCCCGTTCATCGTGATCAGCACCGGCTCGGTCGAGAAGCTGGACGACGACGAGCTGCGCACGATGCTCGGCCGGGAGATCGGCCACGTCCGCAGCGGGCACGCCGTCTACCAGACGATCATGACGATCCTGACCCGCTGGGTGACGAACGTGGCCTGGATCCCGGTGGGCGCGATCGCGCTGCGGGCGGTCATCGCCGGCATGTACGAGTGGTGGCGCAAGGCCGAGCTCTCCGCCGACCGGGCCGGGCTGCTCGCCGCCCAGGACCCGGCCGCGTCGCTGCGGCTGTTCATGAAGACGGCCGGCGGCGGGGACCTGTCGCAGATCGACACGACCGCGTTCCTCGAGCAGGCGGCCGAGTACGAGGGCGGCGGCGACCTGCGGGACAGCATCCACAAGATCGGCATGACCGCGTTCAACGCCGAGCCGTTCCCGGTGGCCCGGGCGGCCGAGCTGAACCGGTGGGTCGACGCCGGCGACTACGCCCGGATCCTGGGCGGCGACTACCCGCGCCGCGACGACGACCGCGACGCCTCGGTCACCGAGGACATCAAGGCGGCCGCCTCGTCGTACAAGGACACGTTCACCAACTCCCCCGACCCGCTGGTGAAGCTGCTGCGCGGCGCGGCTGGCGGCGCGGCGGACCTGGCCGGCTCCGCCACCCGCTGGGCCCGGGGAAGTTAGCTGGAATCGCTCAGGAGGTCATGGGCTGCCATGGCCTCCTGACGGCCCGGCTCCTCGCGAAGAACCGCGCAATTCAGCCACTCATCCGGTACGGCGAACGCGTCGACCAGTGCGCGCATGTGCGGGCGGAGCTGCCGGAGCAGGTCGTTGACCATGCCGGTGACCGCCTTCGACCGGGCCGGGGTCAGCCGCTGGTGCTCGAGGAACCAGCCGTTGTTGCCCTCGATCGTGGTCAGCGCGTACAGGTCGCACATCTTGGTGAGCAGCGCCTTGGCCTCCGGGTCCGCAGCCCGCTCGACGCCGGCGACGAAGGCCTCGAGCACCACCCGGTCGATGTGCGCGGCGGCGACCGCGAGCACGTGGTCCTGGACGTCGTTGAAGATCTCGAACGGCCGGTCCTTCTTCTGCGCGGCGCCCTTGCGCAGCCGCCGGATCACGCCGTCGAGCAGGTGCTTCTCGCGCTCCTCGAACATCGACAGGTGCCAGCCGCGGTCGGTCAGAGCGACCTCCTCGTCGCGGCCGGGCACGGCCTCGACCAGCCGCTGGATGAGCGCGCGGGCGGCGGTGCGCTCGAGGACCATCTCGCGCACCTGCTCGACCACGAACGTCGCCCGGCCCCAGCCGTCGAGCGAGCCGAACGCGTCCCGGTAGCCGGTGAGCAGCCCCTTCGCGACCAGCTGGAGCAGGACCTTGTTGTCGCCCTCGAACGTGGTGAAGACGTCGGTGTCGGCCTTGAGCCCGGCCAGGCGGTTCTCGGCCAGGTAGCCGGCGCCGCCGAGCGCCTCCCGGCAGGCCTGGATGGTCCGGGTCGCGTGCCAGGTCTGCGCCGCCTTCAAGCCGGCCGCGCGCGACTCGAGCTCCCGCTGCCGGTGCTCGTCCGTCGTTCCGGCCGGCGCCGTCTGGACCTCGTGCAGGGCGGCGACCAGCTCTTCCTGGGCGAAACTCAGCGCGTACGTGGTGGCCAGCGCCGTGAGCAGGATCCGCTGATGGGCGAGGTAGTCGTTGAGCGCGACCTCGCGGTCGAGGCCCGGCGCGCCGAACTGGCGGCGGATGTCGCCGTACCGGACCGCGACGGTCAGCGCGCTGCGGGTCGCGGCCGAGGCCGAGCCGCCGACCACGACCCGGCCGCGGACCAGCGTGCCGAGCATCGTGAAGAACCGGCGGGTGTCGTTCTCGATCTCGCTCGCGTAGACGCCCTCGGGGCTGACCGTGCCGTACCGGTCGAGCAGCATGTCCCGCGGGACCGTCACGTGGTCGAACGACAGCCGCCCGTTGTCGACCCCGAGCAGGCCGGCCTTGTGGCCGTCGTCGCCGATCGTGACGCCCGGCATCGGGTCGCCGTGCTCGTCCCGGATCGGCACCAGCCACGCGTGCACGCCGTAGCGCTTGCCGCCGGTGATCAGCTGGGCGAACACCACCGCCATCCGGCCGTCGCGCGCCGCGTTGCCGATGTAGTCCTTGCGGGCGGCCTCGTGCGGGGTGTGCAGGTCGAACGTCTGCGTCGCCGGGTCGTACGAGCAGGTGGTCCGCAGTTGCTGCACGTCGGAGCCGTGGCCCGTCTCGGTCATCGCGAAACAGCCGAGAAGGTCGGCCGCGATGATGTCGCGCAGGTAGGCGTCGTGGTGCCGCTTCGTGCCGAGCGCGGTCACGGCCCCGCCGAACAGGCCCCACTGCACGCCGGCCTTCACCATCAGCGACAGGTCGATCTGGGCGAGCATCTCGGCGGCCACCACCGAGCCGCCCGGGTCGGCGCCGCCGCCGTACTCGATCGGGAAGCCCGCCGCCACGCCCGGCTCGGTGGGCAGCTCGGTCAGCAGCTTGGTGACGCGGGCCCGGGCCTCCTCGAGGGTCTCGCCCGGGACGGTGACGAAGTGCGTGCCGGCGAGCTGCTCGCGCGCGGCCCGGCGGACGTGGCCCCACCGCCCGTCGAGTACCTCCTGCAGAGCCATGTTACTCATGAGTAGGAATGTACCCGACGGGCTTCTGGCCAAGCGATCAATGGTTGTGAGACGTGCCACGGAAGTAGTGCCGGCTCACCCAGTCGGCGAGGTCGACGCCCATCGTGCGGGCTTCCGTGTCGGCGGTCCGGAAGTGGATGCCGAGCAGCACCCGCGCGTCGACCACGTCGCCGCGCAGGGCCGTGCCGCTGTCGTAGTGCCGGACGGCGCCCGGCACCGCGGTCGAGGTCAGCGTGAGGTTCAGCCGCCGCCCGACGACGTGCTCGAGTGTCCGCGACGAGGCGGCGATCACGGCGTTGTAGCCGCTGATGTAGTCGGGATAGTTCGGCGTGGTCAGCAGCGGGGTCCAGGCCGGGTCGGCGGCCGTCGCCGGGTTGCCGTCGGTGTCCGCCAGCTGGATCGCGGTGATCGGCCGCCAGTACCCGCGGACGAGCTTGGTCTGCCAGGTCACGATCAGGGCGTCGAGCGTGGTCATGTCGACCGCCGCGAACATCCGGGCGGCGTCGGCGATGTCGAGACCGCGCACCGCGACCTGGTCCCGCAGCGCCGTGGTGACCTGCACCGCGACGTTGCCGGAGAAGAACAGGGCGGTCGCGGTCTGGTCGGCGGTGCGGACGGTCGAGGTGGCCGAGCCGAGCGCCTTCACCTCGGCGAAGTCGCGGGTGTAGCGGCGCGAGGTGAGCGCGGGCGGGGCCGGCGGGGCGAACTGGGCCACGTTGCGGGCGAGCAGGGGGGTCACCCCGCCGAGCCACGGGACGGCCATCGGGGCGTACGCGGGCGGGGTCGGCCGCCACACGCCCGGCGCCGGGGCCCGGGTGTACTGGACCGGCGCGTACCGCCCGTCGTTCGCGCGCAGGTCGATGAGGTCACGGGCGACGCGCTCGCCGTAGGCCACGCCGGCGGTCTTGGCGGCGCCGTCCGGCACCGTGGCCAGGGTGGCGGCCAGCGCGGCGTCGAGAGCGGCCTGCGCGTACGGCGAGTAGGTCGCCAGGATCTTGTGCCCGGCGGCGGCCGCGGCGGCGGTGGCCGAGGCGTGGCGTGGAGCCGGGGCGTGCCGGCGGTACGGCTCGTAGCGGGGGTGCACCCCGACGACGGCGTCGTACATGGCGGCGTTCGTGAACGCGAGGTAGATGAAGATCTCCTGCGGCGCCTTGCTCGCGTCGCCCAGCAGGGTCGACGCGGCCAGCGCGTTCCAATCGGAGATCACTGATCCGGACTCGGCCCGCGATGCGGCGTGCGCGGTCCCGGCGAGGGGAACCACCAGGGTCACGGCAACAGCTGTTGCGACAATACGACGGATCATTGGTCACTCCTTTCGGAGCCGACCCTTCTCCCCGTTCGCCCGCGGTCGCCTCGTCCCAACGGCCGGATCAAGTGCTAGATCTCGGACTCGAGGCCGGCGGCGGCCAGCCCGTCGAGGATCCTCTCGATCCGGATGCCCTCGTTCTTCACCGTGGGCGGGCGGCCGAAGACCTCCTGCGGGCGGCCGCCGGCGTGGTGCAGGGCGATCAGCCGGCCGCCGGCGTCGAGGACCGGGGAGCCGGACGAGCCGGCCTCGGTGTCGGTCAGGTAGTGCACCACCCGGTCGTCCGCGTCGGCGATCTGGTTGCGCACGAAGCCGAGGCGTTTCCGCTGGCCGTCGGGGTGCTGGATGATGAACGCCCGCTCGCCGGGCACCGGGGTCGCGTCCCGGGCGAGGCGGACGACCGGCCAGCGGCCGGGCAGCTCGCCGGTCGTGCGGATCACCGCCCAGTCGTCCGCGCGGCCGGCGACGATCGAGGCGACGTCGGTCGCGACGACCGCGCCGGGGCGCAGGCCGCCGTTCCCGTCGTCCTCGTAGTCGAACTCGGCGGTCACCGTGGTCGCCCGCTCCAGCACGTGCCAGTTGGTCAGCAGCAGGTCGCCGCCGATCCGGAAGCCGGTGCCCACCCGCATCGCCCCGGGCAGCGCCACGGTGAGCTTGCAGACGCCGGGCGCGATCCGCACCAGGTGACCGAGCGTGGCGATCAGGGCCGGCACCTCGCCGATCCGGATCGTCAGGTCGTCGTGGTAGAGCAGGGCCTCCCGCTCGTACACCTCGTCGGTGCCACGCAGGAACGGCACCGCGCCGGTGTCGGCCGGCGGGGTCAGACCGCCGAGCAGGCCGTCCAGGAAGGGCCGCCGCGGGCTGGTCTCGGGGAGCAGATCGCGGGCGGCGCGCACGACGGCCTCGAGCAGGCCGTGCGGAGCCGCAAGATCAAGGACTTCGGCCCAGACGTACGAGATGGCCTGCTCGCCGTTGATGTCGGTCATCGCGATCCCGGCCCGTTGCGCGACCGCCGCCAGCCGCTGCCGGCTCGGGTAGAGCTGGGTGAGCGTCGCGTGCAACTGCTGCGCCCAGGGCCGGGTCCACGGATACCGGATGTCGTCGAGCACGGTCACACTCCGAGGGTGGGGCCGCCCGCGGCGAGGCGCACCAGCTGCCGGAGCGGGTCGGGGCTGAGCAGGTAGAGACCGAGAGCGCGGCGCTCGTTCAGATCCGGCTTGGCGGCGAGGCCGGCGAGCAGGCCGTCGGTGAAGTCGTCCGTCGAATCGGTCAGCGCGAACGGCAGGCTGCGCAGGTATCCGGCGACGAGCTCGTCGATGCTGGGCGCGTCCTCGTACGAGATCGGCAGGCAGCGGTAGGCCGCCAGCGAGCCGACGACCGAGACGCTGAGCGAGGCCCACGACGGGTCCCGCCGCTTGGCCAGGTGACAGGCGTCCTGCAGCGACAGATCGCCGGTGATCAGGTTTCGCCGCCGCTGACTCAGCACCGCCAGGTCGAGCGCCCACTGGATCGGTTCGTCCGGCAGGTGCAGGGCCCCGAGCTCGATGCGGGCGCCGCGCGGGGCACGCCACCGGGACGGGACGATCGCCCACTGTTCGATCTGGTTGCGCGGCCAGGCGTAGCTGCGCTCGGATCGCTGAAGCGCCTTCAGGGCGGCGGCGAAGCCGGCCACCTCGGAGGATCTCGCCGGGACGCGCAGCGACCCGTACTGGAACAACGGACCGGCGACGGCGGCCAGGTCGTCGAGCATGGCGTCGGTCGGCTGCAGGTAGCCCTCGAGCACCTGCCGCAGGCCGGGTGTCTCGCGCAGGGCCTCGATCAGCGCGACCTCGGCCGGCAGATCGACGGTCAGGCGCACCCGCGCGGCCCACACCAGCATGCTCATCAGGTCCGGGTTCGCGAAGTCCGACCAGAACTCCGGCGCCTGCACGCGGGCCAGCGTCCGGTCCGCCGACGGCTCGTCGCCGGCCTCGGCCGCCAGTTGCGCGGAGAGCAGGGCGTGATCGCGTTCGACGTCGCCGGCCCCGGCCAGGATCTCCCGGGCGCCGGCCGCGTCGCCGCGCTGCCATCGGAGCCAGGCGTCGTAGAAGACCAGCGGGCCGCCGGGGTTGCGGCTCGCCCGCTCGCCGAGGATCTCGCCGATCTTCTGCTCGCGCCCGCGGGCCAGCGCGTACCGGATGCGGCCGAGCGCGTCGTCCTCCCACTGCGCGAGCTCCGCCGCGCCGCCGGTGGTGCGGGCGCGCAACCAGACCCGGGCGCCGGGCGGGATCTCGTTCTCGGCGCCGGCCAGCAGGGGCGCGCACTCGTCCCGCCAGGCGGCGGCGGCCCGGGTGACGTCGCCGAGCCGCAGCCGGTGGTAGACCAGCTCGGCGGTGTTGGCCGGGGTCGGCTCCTGCAGGTCGTACCACATCGCGGCGCCGTGGTCGACGGCGCGGACCCGGGCCGGGTCGTCCAGGTCGAGCAGGGTCAGGGCGGCGGCGCGCACGTCGGGACGCAGGCGCAGCACCTCCCGGCCGTCACCGACGGTCAGGTCGAGGTTGTCGTCGACCAGGGAGAGCTCGCGGGTCAGGCGCTCGAAGACGTCGGCGGCGTCGAGGCCCGCGGGGATCGCCCCGGCCAGCACCGACGCGACGATCTCGACCGTGAGGCGGCGCAGCACCAGGGCGTCCCGGGCGAGCGGCATCAGCTCGGCGTCCATGACGCGCTCGAGGATGCGGGTGTAGAGCAGGCCCTCGATCATCGCCTGCGGCAGGTGGCCGGGCAGGTCCTCGACGCTGCCGCCGCTCGCGACGAAGCGGACGGCCAGGTGCAGGGCCAGCGGGATGCCGGCGGCCAGGTCGAGGACCCGGTCGTCGGTGATGCCGTGCCGGCTCAGCCAGGCGGCGGCGTCGGCCCGGTCGAGGCCGGCCAGCGGCATCTGGTCGGCGTCGCGGCCGAGCAGGCGCAGGCCGGGGACGGCGGCGCGGCCGCTGACGACCACGCGCAGGCGGCCGGCCGCGCCGAGGATCTGCTCCAGCAGCAGCCACAGCTCACCGTGCCGGCGGACGTGCTGGGCGACCTCGAAGCCGTCGAGGACCAGCAGCGGGGCGGGCCGGTCCCGGCCGGCCGCGGCGAACGCGGTGGCGAAGGCGGCGGGCTCGGGGGCGAAGCCGTCGAACTGGACGGCCGCCTGGCGGGTGAGCTGGGCCAGCACCGAGTCGGCGTCGTCGGGCGACAGGTCGGCCCGGTCGAAGTCGAGCCAGAAGAGCGGCGTCTCCTCGGGCAGCGCCAGGGCGAACCGGGCCAGCAGGGCGGACTTGCCGATGCCGCCGATGCCGGTCACCACCAGCGGCGGGGGCGCTTCCCCGCCGTACCACCGCTGGAGCTCCTGAAGTTCTTCGCTTCGTCCCCGGAAATCGGGACCGGCGACCGCGGTGAGGCGGCCGCGCAGGCGTCGCCGTTCGAGCGCCTCGGTGATCTCGGCCGGGGTGGGCAGGTCCGCGACGACCCCGCCGAACCAGCGGACCGCCTGCAACCAGTGCGGGAGGTCGGCCTCGTCCAGCGCGAAGGGCGGCCCCTGCAGGATCCGGTCGATCACCGCCTGGCGCGGGTCGTCCTCGGGCTCGGCGCCGCGGGCCTCGCGCAGCTGCTCGAAGGAGGCGGCGTCGATCAGGGCGCGGCGCTCGCGGGACCGCAGGATCCAGCGCTCGGCCCGGGTGTCGTGGACGCGCCGGGCGAGGCGGTCGCGGTTGTCGTCGCTCAGGCGCGCGGGGTCGAAGCTCCAGCGGACGGCGGCCCACAGCAGACCGCCGTCGTCGGCCGTCGACTGTGGACCGCTCAGGCGCTCGCGGGCGGCGGTGACGTCGGCGAGCTCGTGGTACGCGCCGATCTCCGGCCACGCCTCGGCGCCCCTGAGGATCTCGAGAATCACCGCGATCGTGGGCCCGCAGGATCGATCGTCGATGCGGAGAGTGGTCATGCCCACGATCGCACCGTCAGCCCGCAGGATGGCGCCACCGCTGGAACCGGAGGTGGTGTCCGCGTCGTGCGTGAGCAGACCCGCGTCGATTCTCTGCCCGCGCCCGAAGCTCACCTGCTGCTCGAGGAAGCCGGACGGATAGTGCAGCACGAAGAGCGTGACGCCGAGCGGGGTGCCCTGGGCGATCGGCAACGGCCGGCCGCCGGGCAGGGGCTCGCGCAGCCGCAACAGGGCCGGCTCGGAGAGCCCGAGATCGGTCTCGCCGGCCGGCATGAACACCAGGTCCGCCTCGGCCCGCGGCGCGTCGGGGCCGTCCGGCTCACAGAAGAAGCGCGATTCGGTCCGAGCGCCGATCGATCCCTGCGGCAGCACCACGAGATCATCGGTGATCAGCCAGCCGGTGCCCACCAGCCACCCGCCACCGTAGATCTTGACCACGCCGGCCGCCGCGTCGCGGAGGCCGTCGAGCACGCCGGCGAGTGGGAAGAAGCTCATGGCCGCTCCCCCACGAGGCTCTCCAGCGTGTCGCTGACCAGGTCGTGCAGGCGCTGGAGGCGGCAGTCGTCGGCCGGCGCGTCGGACTCGGCCACGATGTGCTGGGCCAGGGCCTCGATCTCGGAGTCGAGGATCGTGCGGCCCGAGCGCGCCGTCCACGAGCGCAGCATCTCGACCACGTGCTCGGCGGTCACGTCGGCCGCGGCCGTGCGCTCCTCGGCGACCACGTCCCGGCTCCACTTGGTCGGCAGCCGGCCCTCGGGATAGTGGATGAGCATGAGGCGGAACCACTGGCGGTAGGCCGGGTTGGGCAACCGCAGCACCAGCTGGTCGAGGAGGTCGCGCACCTCGGGATCGAGCAGCGGGGCGTCGTCCTCGGCCAGGCCGAGGTCGTCGATGGCGAGCCACAACTGCCGCCGGCGGCGGGACACGACCGCCCGCAGCTTGAGCCAGACCTGGCGGTAGTACGCGCTGGTGGTCGTGTCGCCCGGCGGCGGGATCTCGTCGAAGGCGTCGAGCGCGCCGAACAGCTCCTCGACGACCTCGTCGACGGTCGCGACCATGTCGGCGCTCAGGTAGATCACGTCGGCGCCGTGGTCGCGGGCGGCCAGCTCGAACAGGTAGCGGCCGTGGCTCTTGCCGCTGTCCGGCTCGCCGCGCACCACGATCACCTTGAGCGGGTTGCCCTCGGGCGCCAGCTGACGGATGTGGCCGCGCAGCACCGCCCGGTCGAGGATGACCACGCCGCCGCCGGGCGGCCCGACCATGCTGTCGACGCTGGGCCGGGCCTGCCGGACGGCCTCGATCCGGGACCGCACGGCCGGGTGGAGCGGCCGCGTGAGCAGCAGCTCGCAGAGGGCGCCGAGGCCGCCGGCGGGCGCGAGCCGGTCCAGCGCCTCCCGCCACATGCGATGGGCGGCGTCGGGGACGAGCGGGTCGAGGCCGGGCGCGCTGGAGTCGTAGAGGCGGGTGATGTCGGCCTGGCTTCCCGCCAGCGTGGTCAGGACCTCGTGGAACTCGCGGGCGTCGGGACGATCCCACGGGAAGCGCGCGGCGTCGAAGAACGGATGACTCCCCGGCATCGACACTCCCGTTCGCCTCTGGTCTCCCGCTCGCCTCTGGGATGGACAGCCTAAAGCAGCAAATCAACGACAGCGGCCGGTACGGTGGGCGGCCTAGCGTGAGGAACATGTTCGAGGTTCGCTTCCGCACGGAGATTCACCCGCCGGACGAGTCGGTGGTGCTGCGCACGGCCCGCGACGGCTGGACGGCGGACCGGGCCGGCGTTTTCGACGACGGCGCCTGGCTGTTCACCCTGGACGAGGACGAGCCGGGCGCGTACGAGTTCAAGTTCGTGCTCGACGGGACCTGGATGGACGGTCCCAACCTGGTGGTGCCGGCGGCGCCGGGCGGGCGGTTCGACTTCGACGACGCGGCCGTGCGGTTCAACCCGATGCCCGCCGTGTTCACCGAGAACGGGCGGGTGCAGCAGCTGTTCTTCCGCCCCGATCATGACGAGCAGCATGTCTACGACGTGATCGTGGTCGGCTCGGGCATGGGCGGCGGCCTGCTCGCCGATCAGCTCAGCGACGCGGGCGCCGATGTGCTCGTCCTCGAGGCGGGGTCCTATCTGTTCCCGACGCACGTGGCCAACCTGCCGCGGCGGCTGCGGATCGGGAAGTTCGACAAGAACGTCTGGGGCCTGTTCCCCGACTTCAGCTTCGCCAACTACGTCAACGTGCCGGGCTCGTTCTTCGGCGGCGCGCAGGCGTTCAACCTCGGCGGCCGCTCGGTGTTCTGGGGCGGGCTGATCCCGCGGATGGGCGCGTGGGAGCTGGCCACCTGGCCGCAGCCGGTGCGCGACTACCTGCTGAGCGCCGGGTACCGGCTGGCCGAGGACGCGCTCAACCGCAACGGGCCGCTCGGCTCGCCCTACCAGGAGGCGGCCAAGAAGCGGCTCGGCGAGATCCTGCCCGACTACGACCACCTGGACGCGCCGGTCGCCGTGCAGTACGAGGGATACACGCCGCTGTCGATCCCGGGCGGCATGTTCTCGACCGCCGACCTGCTCGCCGAGGACCGGCTCGTGGTCGGCGGCGGCGGCCGGATGCCGCAGATCAACCTGAACCACGCCGTGCAGCGGGTCCTCCACGAGAACGGCCGGGCGACCGGCGTGGACTGCTACGACCTGCTCGGCCGGCGGCAGCGGCAGTACCGGGCGGCCAAGGTGGTGCTGTCGGCGGGCACGATCGAGTCGGCGAAGATCGCCCTCCAGTCGGGACTGACCGACCCGTCCGGGCTGATCGGGCGCGGCATCACCGACCACCCGATCCTCTACACCCACTTCTCGATCCCGGCCGGCTCGCCGTGGGCGGCCGCGCAGGCGTCGGCCAAGGTCTGGTCGCGCCATCGGGAGACGAGCGCGGAGCGGCATCCGTACAACGTGGTGGTCGAGCTCGGCGCGGACTTCAACCAGGGCCGGTACGTCGACCCGGACAACCTGGCCCGGCATCGGGCCGAGAAGCGCGACGCCACGCTGGGCGAGGTGGTGTTCCTCTTCCACACGCCGCTGGTCGACGGCAACCGGGTCGAGCTGACCGGGCCGCCGCACCTGCCGGTCGGCGTCGACGTGCGGCCGGCCCCGCTCGGCGGCGCGGTCCAGGACGAGGTGCGCGCCGTCGGCAAGCAGGTGCTCGACGGCTTCGGCGCCGAGGCGATCACCGGGGAGAACCTGGAGTTGACCACGGCCAAGCTGGGCGGGGTCGCGCACGAGGTGGGCACCCTGCGGATGACGGCCGGCGGTGGCGGGGTGGTCGACTCCGATCTGCGGTTCCTCGCGTACGAGAATCTCTATGCCTGCGACAACTCGGTCTTCCCGACGTCGCCGGCGGCGAACCCGACGCTCACGCTGGCCGCGCTCAGCCTGCGCCTGGCCCGCCACCTGACCGGAAACTAGACGTCGCCCCGCCGGGACTGGAACCAGTCGGGCGCCTCCCGGTGCGGCGGCAGCACCTCGCCGCTGATCGGCGCTCCCGGCAGCGTCTCGTCCGGGGGCGCCGCCGCGTGCCGGCCGGTGAACGGCTCGGCGACCCGCGGCGCCGGCGGCGGCCACGACGTCGGCATCCGGTTCATCGCGGCCGCGGCGCTGTAGGAGCGGGCGTCGGTCCGCGTGGCCGGCACGATCGGCGCGGCGGGCGGCGGCGCGACCGGCTCCTCGGGACGCAGCGCGCGCTCCCCGGTCGGCCACAGCCGCGGCGCCCGCCGGGCCGCCAGGTCTTCGACCCAGCCGAACAGCAGCACCGCCACCAGCGTGAGCACCAGCGCCGTGGCCAGGTCGGCCACCGCGCCGAGGTCGCCGGCCAGGTCGTCGAGCGCCACCACGGTCAGCACCGGCCAGACCGCGGCGATCGCCAGGTTGTGCCACAGATAGACCGTCACCGCGCGGGCGTTGAGCACCGTGACCAGCTTGTCCAGCGGCCGCACCCGGGCCAGCCAGGCCATCGACGGCTGCCAGCGCAGCACGATCAGCACGAACGCGATCGACCACAGCGCCTGCGACTCGGAGACGTCGTTGAGGTCCCACGGGTCCTCGCCCTGGTGGCCGCGCAGCCAGTAGAGCGCGGCGGCGCCCATCGCGATCGCGATCGGCCAGGCGATCCAGGCCTTGAGCCGGCGCAGGCGGCCGTCGTGGTGGGCGAAGCCGGCGATCCAGCACGCGCCGTAGGTGACGAAGTCCCACACCGCGGCGTCGGCGGTGTCGGGCAGGGTCAGCCCGGTCACGTCGAGGACGGCCAGCAGCGCGAGCGGCGCGGCCACCGCGACCCAGCCGAGGCGGCGGTAGAACGCGTACATCAGCGGCGAAAGCAGGATGAACCAGAGGTACGCCCGGATGTACCAGAGCGGCTCCCACGCGTCGACGCCGGCGTCGCTGCCCGGCGGGTCGCCGATCGGGAAGAGCCAGAACGCCAGCCGCGGCAGGCTGAACGGGTGCTCGCCGTCCACCTCGTGCTGCCAGCCGGCGACCAGCATGACCGGCACGGCGACGAGGCCGAGCAGCCACAGGGGAGGCAGCAGCCGGCGCAGGCGGGAGGTGACCACCTTGGTCGCGGCGCGCTTCTCGAGCGAGGCGGCGGTGAGGGAGCCGGCCAGCGCGAACATGATGCCCATCGCGGGCAGCACGATGGACAGCCAGGGCCATCCGAACAGGTGGTAGACGATCACCCGGACGATCGCCGCGGCACGGAGCATGTCCAGGTATCGGTTTCGCACCGGGGAACGGTAGCGGCGGCTTCCGCCCCGGCGGGACCGTCCGGGCGGTCGGCAAGAACGCCTCGCAGGCTTACCCCGAAGGGATGAACTGTCCGTTTTGTCTGTGCGGTTGTGCGACTTCCATGGTGACCGTGGCCGGTCTGTGACGTTGACCCCTGGCATGGAGGCGAACCGAACGGGACGGCGTCGGCGACGGACAGGGATGAGGGGTATGCGGAAGCGGTGGGTGGTGGTCGGGGCGGCGGCGTCGGCCCTGTTGCTCGCGGGAGGTCTGGCGGCCACGACGGCCGATGCCGAGGAGACACCCGACATTCCCGGTTTTCCGGGTTTTTCGCTTCCGTTCTTCGGGTGGGGGTCGGCGGACTCCCCTTCCGGGGATTCCGCTTCCGGCGATTCCGCGGACGACGGCTCGGCCTGGGCGGACGGAGATTCCGGGGACGATTCAAGCGACATTTCCGGTACGGCGGAAAAGCCGGTCACCGGTGATGACGGCGCTCGCCCGGCGGCCGCCGGGCACGGGGATCCCGCCGCGACTGCCCACGAGGCCCCGGCCCATGCCGTCGACCCGGCCCACGTAGCCGACCCGGCTCAAGTGGCCGACCCGGCCCAGGCCGCCGACCCGGCTCAGGCCGCCGACCCAGCCGCCCCGGCTCACGCCGCCGGCCCGGCTCAGGAGCGGCCGGCGCCCGTGCGCCGCCCGGCCCTGGTCGCCGACGACGCGCAGGACTCCCCCGGCTTCTCCGCCCAGCGCCCCGGCGCCGGCCTGGTCACCGCGGCCAAGCGGGACGTGACCTCGGCCGATGTCTCGGAGAGCCCGGGCGCGCGCTTCCAGCAGCAGATCCTCGCGCTGATCAACCAGAACCGGCGCGACGGCGGCTGCGACTCGGTGTCGCTGGACCGCCGGTTGATCGACGCCGCCAACGAGCACGCCGCCGACATGGCCCGGCGCCACTACTTCGCCCACGAGTCGCCCAACGGAGATCGGGCCGGGGACCGCGTACGGGAAAATGGTTATCGATGGAAGCGCTACGGCGAGAACATCGCGCGAGGCGCCGACAGCCCCTATGAGGTGGTCGACGGCTGGATGCACAGCCCCGAGCACCGGGAGAACATCATGGATTGCCGGCTGCACCAGATGGGCGTCGGGCTGGCCATCTCCGACGACACTCCGTACTGGGTTCAGGACTTCGCCACGCCGATGACCTGATTTGCACCACTACTCTCTCTCAACTTCATAGGGCGCGAGCCGATTCTCCTCCCGGATTCGCGCCACGGTCGTTCCCCTTGCACCGCGGCGAGCGCGGTTGTGCTTCGATGTGCGAACACATGTCCTGGGGAGGACCAAGTTGCGAGTGAGACGGGTTTCCGCCCGCCTCGCCGGGGCCGCTTTGGCGACCCTGGTGGGCGGCGGTCTCGGCGCGTTGGCGCTGTCGCCTGCGGGCGCCGGCGCCGCGGCGCGCACCACCCCGGTTGCCAAGGTCGTGACCACCACGGTGGTCACGAAGGCGGCGGCCGCGGGCTGCGCCACGGGTAAATATCAGAAACAGGTCGAGGGTTACCTCAAGAAGATCGGTGGCTTCGGCGCCGTCACGGTCGACGGCAAGCAGTCCGCCGCCGACTGCGCGGCGATCAAGAAGTTCCAGACCCGGTTCGGCATCAAGCCGGCCCAGGGGCTGGCCGGTCCGACGACGAACGACGTGGCCCAGCGGCTCGCGGCGACGAACACGGCGGCCTGCAAGGCGAAGAAGTCCGGGATCACCTTCTGCGTCGACCTCACCCACCAGACGACGTGGGTGATGAAGAACGGCAAGGTCTACGTCAAGCCGACGGTCACCCGGACCGGCATGAAGGGCTACCGCACGCCGGCCGGCACCTTCAAGATCAACAAGCGGACCAAGAAGGAATGGTCGGACCCGTACAAGGTCTGGCTGCCCTACTGGCAGCGGTTCATCGGTGGGCGCGGCTTCCACCAGACCACCACCTACATCCACGACAAGTGGCGTGGTTCGCACGGCTGCGTCAACCTGCTGCCGCAGGACGCGAAGGCGTACTACGGCATCGGCAAGATCGGCTCGACGGTGAAGGTGTTCGGGCGTCGCCCGGGAACCTGATCCCCGGTTTCTTGGAAACGGCGCCCTCGGGCGCCGTTTCTTTTGTCTATGCCCGGCGCCGCGCGTGCGTCGTCAGCACCTCGTGCCGGGAGAAACAGCGCTCGCGGCCACCCGCGGTGACCAGGCGGAGACCCTCCCGGCCCAGGGTGTAGGTCACGTCGAGGAACCGGCTCTCGGTGTCGTCGTGGTGCACCACGGTCAGCTCGTCGGCTCGCTGCATCGCTACTCACGTCCTTCACGCTTCGACTTGCCTCGAGAGATACGGAGGGGGCCGTGGGGACGGTTCACTCAGGGTGTGCCAGGTGGTCAAGGCGGGATACCGACATGACCGTTATGTCCACCCGGCGTGTCGGGGGTCCGACCCTCGCATCGATCGCGGGCATAGAGTGGCGTCCGTGCACCGCTCCACCACCCGGCCCGTCCGCGCCCGGCTCCGGCCGGGCGTTCTCGCGCTCGGGATCGTCATGCTGGTCTCGCTCACCGCCGCCTCCTGCGACGACGACGACAAGGGCGTCACCGTGGGCACGGCGGCCCGCGGCACGGTCGACGAGATCGTCGAGGCGCCCGGCTCGGTGTCGGCCCGGGCCGCGGCCACGCTCAGCGCCCCCGCCACCGGCACCCTGGCCGACCTGCGGGTCGAGGCCGGCGACCAGGTGCGCAAGGGCGACGTCGTGGCGATCATCGACGCCCCCGACGTCACCGCCCGGCGCGACTCGGCGGCCGAGGCCCTCGACCAGGCGTCCCGGGGCGGCGGCACGCCGTCGGTCGGGCTCTCCGGTTACAACGCGGTGCGGCGGCGCACCGACAAGCAGGCGGCCACGGCGTTCGACGACGCCCGCGACGCCGCCGCCAAGGTCACCGACGCCCAGCTGCGGGCCGTGCTGCTCAAACAGGTCGACTCGGCCGAGAAGCAGTACGAGGCGGCCTCGTCGGCCGCGGCCGCGGCCCTTCGCTCGGTGCAGCGCGGGGTGGCCTCGCTCTCCGACGCGGTCGGCCAGCTGTCGGCCGCGCAGCGGCTTCAGGCCCAGCAGGCGTACGAGCTGGCCGATGCCGCCGTGGACGCGCTGACCCTGCGGGCGCCGGTCGCCGGGATCGTGCAGCTCGGCGGGCCGTCCGGCGGCGGGAGCACGTCGTCGCTGAGCTCGCTGCTCTCCTCGGGAACGGTGCCGACCGCGGCCGCCGGCGACTCGTCGTCGCTCCCGGGCGTCGACTCGGCGCTGCCCGAGGGCGCCTACGTGGCGGCCGGCACGCCGATCGTGACGATCGTGGACGTGAGCCGGCTCGGGCTGGTGGCCGAGGTCGACGAGACGGACGTGCTGCTGGTCAAGCCGGGCGTCGCGGCGACGGTCGAGCTGGATGCCGCCCCCGGCGTGACATACAAGGCGGCCGTACGCGCGATAGATCTGCTCCCGACGACGTCGGCGCGCGGCGGCGTGTCCTACCGGGTGCGCCTCGACCTGACCGCCGGAAGTCCCGCACCCCGGCCCGGCATGAGCGCGGTCGTGCGGTTGCAGGTGCGCCAGGCGTCCGGCGCCGTGACCGTGCCGGCGTCGGCGATCGTCAACGTGGACGGCAAGGACACGGTCTGGGCGGTGCGGGACGGGCGCTATCAGCGGACCGCCGTGACGCTCGGCGTGCAGGGCGAGGACGTGGTGCAGGTGACGGACGGCCTGACGGCCGGCGAGCGGGTCGTCGTGGGCGGGGCGGACGTGGTGCACGCGGGCGACAAAGCGTCTTCATGACCGATGCGATCGTGGCGACGGACGTCACCCGTACCTATGAGCTGGATGGGGTGTCGGTGCAGGCGCTGCGCGGGGTGTCGCTGACCGTGGCGCCGACCGACTACGTCGCGATCGTCGGGACGTCGGGCTCGGGCAAGTCGACGCTGATGCACCTGCTCGGCGCCCTGGACCGCCCGACGAGCGGCACCCTGCTGATCGGCGGCCGCGACGTGGCGACGCTCGGCCCGGCCGAGATGGCCAAGCTGCGCAACGAGACGATCGGTTTCGTCTTCCAGTCGTTCCACCTGCTGGCGCGCACCTCGGCCCGCGACAACGTGGCGTTGCCGCTGGTCTACCGCGGCGTCGGCCGCCGGGAGCGCCGGGCCCGGGCCGACGCGATGCTCACCCGCGTCGGCCTCGGCCATCGCCTGCACCACAAGCCCAACCAGATGTCCGGCGGCGAGCAGCAGCGGGTGGCGATCGCCCGGGCCCTGGTCACCGACCCATCGGTGCTGCTGGCCGACGAACCGACCGGAAACCTCGACTCCACCACCGGCGAGTCGGTCCTGACGCTGCTGGAGTCCCTGAACGGCGACGGGGTCGCCATCGTGCTGGTCACCCACGACCGGGACGTGGCCGCCCGCGCCCATCGCCAGATCGTCATGAAGGACGGCCTGATCGTCTCCGCCGAGCCCTCACCCACCCTCAGCTCCCCCTCGCCGGACATTTCCGATTTGTCGGGCGCATGAGGATCGCCGAGGCCTGGCGGGTCGCCATCGACGCCCTGCGCGCCAACCGCCTGCGCAGCATCCTCACCATGCTCGGCGTCGTGATCGGCGTCGGCGCCGTGGTCGCGCTGGTCTCCATCGGCACCGGCACCAAGCGCCAGATCGAGCAGCAGGTCGAGGGCCTCGGCTCCAACCTGCTGATCGTCGTGCCCGGCCGCCTCGACCCCGGCGCCGCGCCGACCGCCTCCACGATGACGCTCGACGACGTCGACGCCGTCACCCGCGTGGTCGGCGACCGCTCGCGGGTGGCCGTCACGATCAGCTCGGGCGAGACGATCCGGGCCGGGTCGCGCTCGGCCTACGCCAGCATGCAGGGCGTCCTCGAGACCACGCCCAGCGTCTTCGTGCGCCATCTCGACCGCGGGTCATACCTCACGCGTACGGACGTGACCACCGGCCGCCGCGTGGCGGTGCTCGGCGCCGGCGTCGCCACCCAGCTGTTCGGCGACCGCGACCCGATCGGCCGTCAGATCACCATCGGCGGCGTCCGGTTCCGGGTGATCGGCACCTTCGAGCGCCTGGGCCAGAGCCTGGGCGTGGACCGGGACAGCGAGGTCCACATCCCGGTGACCGCGGCCCAGCGCCTGCTCGGCACCGACCGCATCGACGGCCTGGCCATCCGCGCCCCGGACCGCGAGACGATCGACAAGCTCGGCGCCTCGGTCGTCGCCACGCTGGTCAAGCGCCACCCCGAGACCGACTTCAGCGCGGTGACCCAGGAACAGATCCTCGGCGTCCTCGGCGACATCCTCGGCGTCCTGACCGGCGTGCTGGCCGCCATCGCCGGCATCAGCCTGCTGGTCGGCGGCGTGGGCGTCTCCAACATCATGCTGGTCTCGGTCCGCGAACGCACGAAGGAGATCGGCCTGCGCAAGGCGGTGGGCGCCCGCCCGCGCGACATCGGCACCCAGTTCCTGCTCGAGGCCGTCCTGCTCACCACCATCGGCGGCGTGCTCGGCATGGCCCTGGGCATCACGGCGGCCCTCCTGGTCGACCGCCTCACTCCCGTGCCCGCCGCCATCACGTGGTGGTCCCTGGCCCTGGCCTTCGGCGTCTCGGCCGCGGTCGGCATCATCTTCGGCGTGATCCCGGCCCAGCGCGCCGGCCGTCTCGACCCCGTGGTGGCCCTCCGCACCGAGTGACCCTAGGTGTACCGGCCGCTCCCGTTGCAGGACCCGCAGGCCACGAAGTAGTTTCCCGCCCCCTGCACCTTCCCGTACCCGTGGCAGACCGGGCACCCCCGCCGCCGCTTGCGCTCCTCCTCCTTGGCCCGGTCGGCCGCCGCCCAATCGTTGACCCAGCGGTTCGTGCGCTGCCAGAGCGTCGGCCTCTCCAGGCGCTCGAGGGCCTTGCTGTAGTCGCGGCGGGCGTTCCCGAGGTCGCGCAGCGTCTCCCGGTTCTGCCGGGTACTCGGCATGCGCCGCACCTGCGCCTCGAGCTGATCGATGCGCGCCAGCTTCTCCCGGCAGTACCGCGCCTGCTCCGCGGGCGGCAGATTCTCGAACGACATGCCCCGACACTTCCGCACCGGCCCGCACCACGGGCTCGGCGGATCGGCCGCCAACAAAGCCCGATCAGGCGACCGCGGCCGCGATCAGGGTCAGAAGCGGCCCGCCGCGATCTTTGCCTCGGCCACCAGCTCGTGGAACCACGCGGCGCGCTCGATCGGGACCAGACCGGTGGTCTGCCAGAAGGCGATCGCCCGGTCGGTCACCGGTGTTCCGGGCTTCGCACCGGCGGTCAGGCGGGCCTTTGCGTAGCGGAAGCTCGGGATCGACGGCGCCGAGCCGTCGGGGGTGCCGTCGAAGACGCAGAGCGGGGTGGCGCAGTCGCCGGTCTTCTCCGTCGTGAACGTGACGACCGTGCGGACCGTCGGGTCGCCCAGCTGGTAGAGGTCCTCGAGGTCGTCCAGCGCGATCAGGCGGCGCAGGTCGGGCGGCCGGGACTCGGGCAGGTAGGCGAAGTGGCGGATGCCGCCCCTCTGCCACTCGGCGTCGATGCGCAGCGCGTCCTGCAGCAGGTCGTGCTCGGGCGCCGACGGGTCGACCACGATCGGGCCGGGGTCGGCCGCCGCCCGGAAGCTCCAGGCTCCGGTCGCGCCCGCGACGCCCACGACGAGCAGCGCCAGCACGATCAGGCCGCCGGCGATCCCGATCAGTCTGCGTTTCATGTACCAAGCACTCCCCCCGTACCAGCGGTCACTTTAGTGGCCCCGGTCGATCCCCCGAAACACGAGGAAATACCATGAAGTCTCGCTAATCTGTGCTTGTGCGGCAATACGGACTGGCACCGGAGATCGGCGCTGCCATGGCGGCGCTCGTCTTCCGTGCCGGTCCGCTGCTCTGCGCGCTGCGGCTGGAGGAGGTCGTCGAGACCATGCGCCCGCTCGAGACGCAGCCGCTGGCCGGGACGCCCTCGTTCGTTCTCGGCATCAGTGTGCTGCGCGGCGTGCCGACCCCGGTGATCGACGTGGCGCGGCTGCTCGGTGGGACCACCGACGGCGGGAAGGTCCACCGCTACCTCGCGGTCCGCACCGAACGCGGCGTCGTCGCGCTGGCCACCGGGCTCGTCATCGGCATCCGCAACGTCGACGCGAGCGCCACCGGCGGCCACCCGGCCCTCCTCGGCACCCGGTCCAGCCGGCTCGTGGCGGGCGTGGGCACCATCGGGTCCGAGCCGCTGCTGCTGTTGCAGAGCATGCGCGCGGTCCCGGACGAGGTCTGGGAAGCCGCCGCCGCGGCGGGCGTTCCGTGACGCCGGGCGAGGAGCTCGGCCGGTTCCGCGACCAGCTCGCCCGCCTGCTGGGCTGGACCTTCAGCGACCGCGACGCGGGTCAGCTCGGCCCGCTGCTGGACGAGCGGGCCCGGGCCCAGCGGATGAGCCGGGACGACTATCTGCACCGGCTGGCCGCGCGCCCGTGGGCGGACGAGATCACCACGCTGATCGAGCGGCTGAGCATCACCGAGACCTACTTCTTCCGGCACGGCGAGCAGTTCCGGGCCCTGCGCGAGGTGGCGCTGCCGGAGCGGGTCGCGGCCCGGTCGGTGCAGCGCGCGCTGCGGCTGCTGTCGGTGGCCTGTTCGTCGGGCGAGGAGGCGTACAGCCTGGCGATCACGGCGCGCGAGGCGGTGAGCCGGGACTGGCTGGTCAGCGTGATCGGGCTGGACGCCAACCCGGCGATGCTCGCGCAGGCTGCCGCGGGTTGCTACTCCGGCTGGTCGCTCCGGGAGACTTCGGACGCCGTACGCCGCAGATGGTTCCATCAGGAGACCGGTGGCTATCAGATCACCGAGGAGGCCGTACGCCTGACGCAGTTCCGCCGCTACAACGTCGCCGACCAGGACCCCGACCTCTGGCGCCCCGAGCAGTACGACGTGATCTTCTGCCGGAACCTGCTGATGTACCTGACCCCGCCCGTCGCGTCGTCGCTGGTGGAGCGGATGACCGCGGCGCTCGCCCCGGGCGGCTACCTCTTCCTCGGGCACACCGACTCGCTCGGCGCCACCCCGGCCGGGCTCGAGCTGCGGCAGACCCACCAGGCGTTCTACTACCGGCGGCCGGTGACCGGCGCCGCCCCGGCGCAGCGGCCCCCGGCGGCGGAACGCCTCGCCCAGGAGGCCCGGGACACCCGCGAGCTGCAGGACGACTTCTACCACAAGGCCCTGGTGCTGCTCGGCCAGGAGCGTTTCGCCGACGGGCTGGACCTGCTGATCCGCGCGCCGGGCCCGGAGCTGAGCCGCGACCGGCTGCTGCGCGGGGTGCTGCTGGCCCAGTCCGGCCGGCTGGCCGAGGCCGCCGACGCGGCCCGCCGGCTGATCGACGACGACGGGCTCAACGCCGACGCGCACCAGCTGCTCGGGCTCTGTCTCGAGGGCCTCTCGTCGACCGAGGAGGCCCTTGCCCAGTACCGGCTGGCCGCCTTCCTCGACCACGGGTTCGCGCTCCCCCGGCTGCGGCTGGGTCAGCTCGCCCGGCGGCACGGCGACGGGCGGGCCGCGGCCGGCGAGCTCGACCGGGCCCTGCAACTGCTGGCCGGCGAGGACGACACCCGGATCCTGCTGTTCGGCGGCGGCTTCGGCCGGATCGCGCTGACCGTGCTGTGCCGCGCGGAGCTGGACGCCTGCGAGGTGCGGCCGTGACGGCGCCGGTGGAGGAGCTCACGGGACTGCCCCGGATCGAGCTCTGGAACACCAGAGGGCCCGGCGTCGAGGCGCGGATCGAGCAGCTGCGCTCCGAGTTCGACCGGTCCTTCACCGAGCCGGTCCGCGACCACGACGAGCCGCACGCCGAGCTGCTCTCGATCCGGGCCGGCGGGCGCCCGTACGCGATAAGGCTCGCCCAGACCGCCGGCCTGCACCCCGACCGCCCGGTCACCCCCCTGCCCGGACCGCTCCCGGCGCTGCTCGGCCTCTCCGCCTTCGCCGGGACCGTGGTCCCGGTCTACGACCTCGCCGCGCTGCTCGGCCACCCGGTGGCCGAGCGTCCACGATGGCTGGTGCTCGCCGCCGGCACGCCGCACCTCGGGCTCGCCTTCCACGAGCTGGACGGGCACGTGCGGGTGGCGGCCGGGGTGATCGTGGCCGAGGGCGCGACGGACGGCCGGCGCGGCGTCCTGCGCGGCATGGTCGAGCTCGACGGCCTCAACCGGCCCATCATCGACGTGCCCGCGACCCGCGCCGCCGTGCATGCGCTGGCCGGACACGCCCAAGCACACGAGGAGGCGGCACGATGATGACGGGACGGACGTTCGGCTTCAAGCTGGCGGCCGGGTTCGGGCTGACCCTGCTGCTGACGCTGCTGATGACCGCGACCTCGGTCGGGGCGTTGCGCTACGTGCTGACCTCCAAGGACTCCGTGATCAAGTCGGCATCCCTGGCGCTGGTCGGGTCCGAGCAGCTCAGCAAGACCATGGAGCGGCGGATCGGCGACTACCGCGCGTACATGCTGACCAAGTCGCCCGAATGGCTGAACGCGACCAATGCCGACCGCGACGAGTTCAACGCCCGGGTCGTCCAGCTGCGGTCCACACTCGACGATCCGACCGCCCTGAAGCTGCTGGAGACGGTGGCACAGAACCAGGCCGCGAACTCGGCCGCCCTCGAGGATCTGATCGCCCAGCGCCAGAAGATCACCAGCCTGACCGACGTGGCGCAGCTCAGCAACGCCAAGATCAAGCCGACCCGCGACGCCCTGCTGGCCTCGATCGACGCGCTGATCGCCCAGGTGAGCAAGCGGGTCGACAGCGCGCGCAAGGCGTCCTCGGCCCGGGCGACGGCCGCGATCATCTTCATCATCGGCATCGGCTTCGTGCTGATCTTCGGCGCCGCCGCGGTGGCCTGGCGGCTCAGCCGCGACCTGCGCCGCGAGGTGGGCGCCGCGGTCGGGCACATCCAGAGCTCGTCGGCCCAGCTCGAGGCGGCGGCGGCCCAGCAGGCGTCGGGCGGGCGCGACCAGGCCAGCGCGATGAACGAGATAACCACGACGATCAGCGAGCTGCTGATCACCTCGCGGCAGATCGCGGACAGCGCCCAGCGGGTGTCGAAGGTCGCCGAGGACACCGCCGACGCGGCCCGCACCGGCGACGCCACGATCGACCAGACCCGGGCCTCGATCACGGCGATCCGCACCCAGGTCGACCAGATCGTCCAGCACATGCTGGCGCTCGGCGAGAAGTCGCAGCAGATCGGCGTGGTCGTCGACCTGGTGTCGGAGCTGGCCGAGCAGACCAACATCCTGGCGATCAACGCGACCATCGAGGCGAGCGGCGCCGGCGAGTGGGGCCGGCGGTTCGCGGTGGTGGCCGAGGAGATCCGCAAGCTCGCCGACCGGACGGCCGGGTCGGCCAAGGAGATCAGGGCGCTCATCGACGATGTGCGCGGAGCGGTGAACACCACCGTGATGGCGACCGAGATCGGGGCCAAGGCGGTCGACACCGGCTCCCGGCAGTTCGACGACGCCACCAGCTCGTTCCGCCGGATCGCCCAGCTCGTGGCGACCACCAGCGACGCCACCCGGGAGATCGAGCTCTCCACCAAGCAGCAGACCACGGCCGTGGAGCAGGTCAACTCGGCCGCCTCGGACACGGCCCGGGCCAGCCGCGAGACCGAGGCCAGCGCGGTGCAGACCAAGCAGACGGCCGCGCACCTGAGCACGCTCTCCGGCGACCTGCTCGACCTGGTGGGGACCGGGAAGCATTGATGAGCGAGGCCCGGGACCCGCTGCGCTACTTCCGGATCGAGGCGCGCGAGCTGGTCGACCAGATCAGCGCCGCCGTCCTCGACCTGGATCAGCAGCCGGGCCCCGAGCTGGTGGCGCGGCTGCTGCGGTTCGCGCACACGCTCAAGGGCGCGGCCCGGGTGGTGAAGCAGACCGACATCGCCGACCGCGCCCACGAGTTCGAGGAGGTCCTGGTCCCGTACCGCGGCGAGCCGGGCCCGATCGCGGCCGGCGAGATGCGCGAGCTGCTGCGGCTGAACGACGAGATCGCCGGGTTCGTCGAGATCCTGGAGCGCCCGCCGGCGGCGGGACCGACCGGACCCGTGGGACAGGCCGGGCCGGTGGGCGAGACCGGATCGGCGGGGCCGCCCGGACCGGCCGGCCCACCCGGACCGCCCGGACCGGCCGGGCCGCCCGGGCCGGTGGCGGAGGACGGGCCGCCGGCCGGGACGGCGCACCAGGCGCCGGGGGACGATCCGCCCCCGCGCGCGGCGACCGCCGACCTCGACGAGCTGCTCGACGCGATCGGCGAGGCCAACGCCCGGATCGCCCCGCTGCGCGACGGCACCCGCACCCTGACCCGCCTGCAGCGCGGCGTCGAGACCCTCGCCGACCGGCTGCGCACCACCCAGCAGGGTCCCGCCGACACCCGCGCCTCGGTGCAGCGCCTGGCGGCCGAGCTCGGCGCGCTCGGCCGCCGCTTCGGCGACGCCGTCGACCAGGTCGAGCGGGAGATGGACGAGGTGCGCGGCCGGGCCGAGGGTCTGCGCCTGGTGCCGGCCGGAACCATCTTCACCGGCCTGCACCGGGCCGTGCACGACGCCGCCGACGCCGAGGGCAAGCGGATCCGGTTCGTCTCCCGGGGCGCCGAGGTGCGGATGGGCCCGGGCCGGCTCAACCAGGCCAACAACGCGCTGCTGCACGTGGTGCGGAACGCGGTGGTGCACGGCATCGAGCCGGCGGCCGCGCGGGCCGCGGCCGGCAAGCCGGCCGAGGGAACGGTCACCGTCGAGGTCGAGCGGCGCGGCCGGTTCGCCCATTTCCGCTGTACGGACGACGGCCGCGGCTTCGACCTGACGGCGCTGCGGCGGGTCGCCGAGGCGCGCGGCCTGCTCCCGCCCGGCCGCGAGCCCGACCCGGACGAGCTGATCCAGCTCGTGCTGCACGGCGGGATCAGCACCTCGGGCGCGGTCACCGAGGTCGCCGGCCGGGGCATCGGCATGGACGTGGCCCGGGACGTGGCCGCCACCAACGGCGGCGAGGTGCTGATCCGCAACCGGCCGGGCCGGGGCGCGACCGTGGAGCTGATCCTGCCGCTGACCCTGCTCAGCATGAACGGGCTGGTCGTGGAGGCGGGTGGCGCGGTGGTGACGATGCCGATGGAAGCCGTCCGGCGCTGCGTGCGACTGGCCGGGGAGGACGCCGCCGCGGCCGTCGCCAGCGGCCGGCTCGCCCACGAGGGCCAGGTCGTGCCGTTTCTGCCGCTGGCCCGCACCCTGGAGTCGGCCGGCGACAACCAGACCGCCCGGGTGGCGGTGGTGGTCACCGCCGACGAGCGCACGGTCGCGATCGGCGTGGACCGGCTGGCCGGCACCGCCACGCTGGTCGCCCGCCCGCTGCCCGACCTGGCCCCGGCCGCCGCGGTGATCGGCGGGGTCGCCATCGACCTGGACGGCAACCCGCGCCTGGTGCTGGACGCGCACGGCCTGGTCGCCGCGACCGGCCACGACCCGGTGACCATCGCCGCGCCGCCCGAGCCGCCCGGGCCGCGCCGGCCGATCCTGGTCGTCGACGACTCGCTCACCACCCGGATGCTCGAGCGCAGCATCCTCGAGTCGGCCGGCTACGAGGTCGACCTGGCCGCCTCGGCCGAGGAGGGCCTGGAGAAGGCGGCCGCCCGCGAGTACGGGCTGTTCCTCACCGACATCGACATGCCGGGCATGAACGGCTTCGAGTTCGTGGCCGCCACCCGGGCCGACCCGGCGCTCGCGTCCGTCCCCGCGATCCTGGTCAGCTCCCGGTCCTCGGCCGAGGACCGACGCCGCGGCGAGGAGGCCGGCGCCTCGGCGTACGTGGTCAAGGGCGAGTTCAACCAGGAGGACCTGCTCGCGCACATCCGGAGGCTGGTCGTCCGATGATTCGCGTGCTGCTGGTCGAGGACTCGGCGACGATGCGCGGCCACCTGCGCGAGTCCCTGGCCGCCGACCCGGAGCTGGAGGTCGTCGGCGAGGCGACCGACGGGGGCCCGGCGGTCGAGATGGTCGGGCGGCTGCGCCCCGACGTCGTGACCATGGACATGATGCTGCCGACGATGAGCGGCCTGGTCGCGACCGAGCACATCATGGCCGAGCACCCGACCCCGATCCTGGTGGTCTCCTCGGCCGACCGGCAGGAGCTGTTCAGCACCTACAACGCGCTGGCCGCGGGCGCGGTCGACGTGCTGGAGAAGCCGCGCGGCGACGCCTCGGACGCCGACTGGGGACGCCGGCTGCGCTCGGCCGTGCGGATGGTCTCCCGCATCCGGGTGATCACGCACCCGCGGGCCCGGCTCGACGGCCGCCGCGCGGCCGAGGTCCCGGCCCTCGTCGGTCACCTGCCGCCCGCCGACACGCTGCGGCTGGTCGCGGTCGGCGCCTCGACCGGCGGGCCGCGGGCGCTGACCGACCTGCTGCGCACGCTGCCGGCCGGGTTCCGCCCGCCGGTGCTGTGCGTGCAGCACATCGCGGCCAGCGAGCCGTTCGCCGAGGCCTTCTCCGACTGGCTGGCCGGGCAGACCGGCCGCGACGTCTCCTACGCCCGCGACTGGACGCCGATCGAGACCCTGACCGGCCGGGTGGTGCTCGCGCCGCCGGACCGGCACCTGCTCGTCCGCGACGGGGTGCTGCGGCTCTCCGACGAGCCGCCGCGATATTCCTGCCGCCCGTCGGTGGACGTGCTGTTCGAGTCGGTGGCCACCGAGTTCGGCCCGCTCGCGGCCGGCTGCCTGCTCACCGGGATGGGCCGGGACGGCGCCGACGGGCTGCTCAAGATGCGCGGCCACGGCGGCGTGACGTTCGCCCAGGACGAGGCGAGCTGCGTGGTCTACGGCATGCCGCGGGAGGCGGCGCTGCTCGGGGCGGCCGCCTACGTGCTGCCGCCGGCCCGGATCGCGGCCCGCCTGGCCGAGCTGCACCCGGCCGGGAGCCGCCGATGAGCTACCGGGTGCTGATCGTCGACGACAGCCTGACCGTGCGGATGGACCTGCACGACGCGTTCACCGCGGACGGCTTCGTCACGCTGCTCTGCGCGACCGGCGACGAGGCGCGCGAGGCGTTCGCGGGCGCGAGCTTCGACGCCGCCGTGCTCGACGTGATGCTGCCCGACGCCGACGGGCTCGAGCTGCTCACCGAGCTGCGCCGGACGCCGGGCCGGGACGGCGTGGTCACCGTGCTGCTGTCCAGTGAGGACGATGTCGCCGACCGCCTGGCCGGGCTGCGCACCGGCGCCGACGAGTACGTGGGCAAGCCGTACGACGCCGGCTACGTGGTGGCCCGGGTGCGGCAGCTGCTCGGCGAGGGCCCGGCCGGCGCCGACCGCACCATGATCCTGGTGATCGACGACAGCATGACGTTCCGGGAGGAGCTGCGCGAGCTGCTGGAGAGCGAGGGCTACGCCGTGCTGACCGCGCCCTCGGGCGAGGAGGGCCTGCGCACGGCGGCCGACCGGCGGCCGCAGGCGATCATCGTGGACGGCGTGATGCCCGGCATCGACGGCGCCACCGTGATCCGCCGGGTGCGCCTCGACCCGGCCCTGCGCGACATCCCGTGCATCCTGATGACCGCCTCCGACGACTACGCCACCGAGCTGCAGATGCTGGACGCCGGCGCCGACGCGTTCGTCCGCAAGCAGCAGAACCTGGCGATCGTGCCGGCCAAGCTCAACGCGGTGCTGCGGCAGAGCGCCGAGCAGCTGCCGATCGAGGTCACCGGCAGCCTGCACGGGCCGAGCAAGGTGCTGGCGCTGACCCCGGACCGGCCGGGCCTCGCCGAGCTGGCCGAGTCGCTGCGCGACGACGGGTACGACGTCGTCCCGGTCGCCGTCACCGACGACGCGCTCGACCTGCTCGCCGCGCAGCCCGTCGACTGCATCGTGCTCGGGCTCGGCCTCGAGGGCGACCTGGGCCGCGACGCCTGCCGCCGGATCAAGGACGTGCCGGTGATCGGCGAGACGCCGGTGGTGATGACCGGCGAGAACGACGACGACATGCTGGCCTGCCTGGCCGCGGGGGCGGACGACTACGTGCGCTCGGGCGCCGGCGCCGAGGCGTTGCGGGCGCACGTCCGTACGCAGATCCGCCGCAAGCAGTCGCACGACGAGAGCCGGCGGATCCGCGAGGAGCTGATGCGCCGCGAGCTGGACGCGGCCGAGGAGCGCGCCGCCCGGCAGCTGGCCGAGACCCGCGCCGCGCTGGTCGAGGAGCTGGAGTGGCGCAACCGCGAGCTGGAGGCGTTCTCCGGCTCGGTCTCGCACGACCTGCGCGGGCCGCTGCAGGTGATCAGCAGCTTCGCCGAGCACATGCTCGACGACGAGGACGACCCGCTCAGCGACGAGGCGCGCCGCCGGCTGGGCCGCATCCAGGCCGCCGCGCTGCGGATGGCCGACCTCGTCGAGTCGCTGCTGATCCTGGCCCAGGCGAGCCGCGGCGACCTGCGCCGGGCCGAGTTCGACCTGACCGCGACGGCGTGGTCGGTGGTCGGCGACGTGGAGGCCCGCTACGCCGACCGCAAGGTCGAGTTCCGGGTCCAGGAGGGACTGTCCGCGGACGCCGACGAGGGCCTGGTCCGGGTCATCCTGGAGAACCTGATCAACAACGCGGTCAAGTTCACCGGCAAGGTGGAGAAGCCGGTCATCGAGATCGGCCGCACCGGCGAGAAGCTCTTCGTGCGCGACAACGGCGCCGGCTTCCCGGCCGGCAAGGCGGGCGAGCTGTTCCGCCCGTTCGCGCGGCTGCACAAGGCCGACGAGTTCCCCGGGCACGGCATCGGCCTCACCACCGTGCACCGGGCGGTCGAGCGGCACGGCGGCGAGATCTGGGCCGACGGCGAGGATGGCAACGGCGCGACGTTCTGGTTCACGTTGCCGCCGGGGCCTACGGGTCCGGCCGCGGAACGCCGCGGCCAGGCTCGGCGGAACGGCTAGGCCAACCCGAACCAGGGCCGGCAGGCATCGAAGTTCTCGACGGTCACCTCGGCGCCCGGCCAGCGGTCCGCGGTGAGCCGCAGGTTCTGCAGCTCGGCCACGTCGCCGCCGGTGTCGACGATGCGGCTGCGGCCGTTGTCGAGATAGCCGATCCGCCGGGACACGCCCAGGGACGCCTGGTTGCCGAGCGTGGCCGAGCTGATCGCGGCCGTCGCGCCGAGGTGGCCGAAGGCGAAACCCAGGGCGGCCGTACGCATCCGCACGCCCACGCCGCGGCCCCGGACCTCCGGGATCAGCCAGGACGCCGAGTCCACCGTCCGGAGTGCCGGGAAGTTCTCGCCCTCGAGGGTCTGCACGCCGACCACCGCGTCCTCGTGGACGACCGCGAGGTGCAGCTCCCACGACGCCGGATCCCAGGTGCCGAGCGACTTCCAGTAGCCCATGCACAGCAGCCGCCGCTCGTTCTCCAGCAGCGTCTGGTGCTCGAACAGGGTCAGGCGCGGGTCGTGCCCCACGTCCGGCGGCAGCACCGCGCAGAGGTGGGGCAGGTCGGACTCGCGCACCGGCCGCAGCAGGAGGTCCCGATACCGCAGCCGGAGGTCGAACAGGGGCCAGTCGGAATTCATAGAACGCTGTATAACCGATCGCCGGCCGCCCGGGGGCTTGTTTTTGGGCGGCCGGCGATCGGAGTTCACTCGGTGCCGAGCGCGGCGACCGGGCTGACCTTGGCGGCGCGGCGGGCGGGCAGCACTCCCGCGGCCGCGGTCATCAGCACCAGGATCAGGAAGACCAGCGCGAGCTGTCCGATCGGGACGGCGAACGGCGCGTTCACGCCGAGGGCCTTGACCGCGAGCCAGGCGTACGGGACGCCGAGCGCCAGCCCGAGAGCGGCCCCGATGACCCCGTACAGCGCCGATTCGGTGGTGAGCATCGTCCGCAGCGCGCCCCGGGAGAGGCCGACCGCGCGCAGCAGCCCCGATTCGCGCACCCGCTCCACCACCGACAGCGCCGTGGTGGTGCCGACGCCGACCACCGCGATCATGACGGTCAGCCCGATCAGGCCGAGCGCGATCGCGAGCAGCACCGTGAGCTCGCTGTCGATCTCGTCCCGCTGGTCGGCGAGCACGTTGACGGCCCACGTGCTGCCGGCCGCGGCGGCCGCGTCGCTGAGCACCCGCCGGCCGTCGGCCCGGCCCGTCTCCCCGGATTTGGCGGCGTCGGCGAGCAGGCCGTTGTAGCCGGTGGCGGCGCCGAGCGCGGTCAGGTCGGCCGGGTCGAGCACCATGGCCGCGCCGAGCGGCGCCGAGGCCGGCAGCTTGGCCACCACGGTCAGGGTCGCCGCGTTCTTCGCGTGGCTCACCTTGACCTTGTCGCCGACCTTCCAGCCGGTCACGTCGGCCGTGAACCCCGAGATGATCAGCTGGCCGGGCTTCAGGTTCGCCAGCGTGCCGGCGATGACGTCGAGCTTGCCGAGCCGCGGCACGTCGTCGATGTCGAGGTCGACCGCGTCCAGCTCGCTCACCCGCGACGTCGCCGACACCGACAGGCGCCGGTACGGGGTGACGTTCTTCAGCTCCGACCGCTTGCGCAGCTGGTCGACCGTGGCCGCGCCGATCGCGGTGTCGTTGGTGGTCATCTCGTAGTCGGCGGGGGCCGAGGAGATCGTGTCCCGCTCGGCCAGGATCCGGATCGACGCGCCGCCGACCAGGGTGCCGGCGATCAGGGTGACGCCGAGCGCGACCACCACCGAGACCGCGGCCGCCCGCCGGGGAGCGCCGCCCACGCCGCCGGCCGCGAGCCGGCCGACCGGGCCGGAACGTCGGATCGGCGCGCCGAGCACGGCCAGCACCGGCCGCACCAGCGCCGGGCCGAGCGCGATCAGGGCCAGGAAGGCGAGGCCGCCGGACGCCACGATGGCGAGCAGGTTCGTCGACGGCTGGTAGTCCTTCGGGTCGCGGCCCGGCAGGTTGGTGATCACGAAGGCGGCGAGCAGGCCGGCCCCGACGACCAGCAGCAGGCCGGCGGCCCAGCGCAGCTTGCCGATGTCGCGGCGGCTGCCGGTGACGCCGGCGCCGCGCAGCGCTTCGAGCGGCGACACCTTGCCCGCGGTGAAGGCGGGCGCGACCACGGCCACGGTCGTGAGGAAGACCGCGAGCAGCACGGTCAGCAGCGCCGGCGCCAGCGGGAAGCCGGGCCCGGCCACGTGCGGGCCGAACGCGCGGACCAGGCGCGGCGCGAGCTGGCCGGCGCCGAGCGCGAGCAGCACCCCGACCAGGCCGGTGACCAGGCCGGTGAGCGCCCCCTCGGCGGCCAGCGACCAGCTGATCCCGCCACGGCCGGCGCCGACCGCCCGCAGCAGGGCGAGCTGGCGCATCCGCTGGGCGAACACGATGCGGAAGGTGGAGGCGGCGACCAGGCCGGCGGCGACCACGGCGATCGCCACGAACAGGCCGATCACCTCGAAGACGCTGTCGACGTCGGCGGCCTTCTGCCGGGCCTCCTCGTGGCGCACGTCGTCGCCGGTCTCGACCCGTGGCTTCTGACTGTCCTTCACCTTGGCCGCGCCCGCCGCGGTGATGCTCTCGACCTGCGTGCGGACGGCGCTCGCGTCGGCGCCGGGGGCCAGCCGGAGGTCGATCTGGGTGAGATCCTTGGCGCCGATCATCGCGGTGACGGCGGCCTGCGAGGCGTACGCCTGGAAGCCGTAATCGTCGCGGCCGGTGACCAGGCCGACCACCGTGAGGGTCGTCGGCGCCTCGGGTTTGCCGTCGGAGTCGTAGCGCAGGACCACCTTGGCCGTCGAACCGACCTTGAGGCCGAGCCGCTCGACCGTGCGCGGGGTCACCACGATCTCGGCCGGCCCCTTCGGCAGGCGGCCCGAGGTGAGGTGGGTGACGGCCAGCGGCCCGCCGAAGGAGTCGCCGGTGATCTGGAGGTAGTCGGCGCCGAGCGGCCCGCCGGCCTCGACCCGGCCCGCGGTCTCGGCCACCCCCGGGATCCGGCCGATGGCGGCGAGCTCGTCGGTGTTCACCGTGCCGTTGCGGACCACCAGGTCGACGGCGGCGGGCGTGCCGCTGAGGCCGTCGAGCACGCTGCGCTCGGTGATCTGCTGGGCCAGCACGGTGGCGTAGACGACGAACGACACGACCAGCACGGCGAGGCCGGTGAGCAGCAGCCGGGCCGGGCGCCGGGCGAGGCCGCGGAGCTGGGTGCGCAGGACGGCGCTCATCGGCGCGCCGCCAGCGACTGCAGGGCCTCGGTGACCGAGGCGGAGTCGGGGTGCTCGATCTCGCCGGCCACGTTGCCGTCGGCGAGGAGCACGACCCGGTCGGCGTACGCGGCGGCGCCCGGGTCGTGGGTCACCATGACGACCGTCTGACCGAGCTCGCGTACGGAGTTGCGCAGGAACAGCAGCACCTCGGCGCCGGAGCGGGAGTCCAGGTTGCCGGTGGGCTCGTCGGCGAAGACGACCTCGGGCCGGGCCACCAGCGCCCGGGCGACGGCGACCCGCTGCTGCTGGCCGCCGGAGAGCTCGCTCGGCCGGTGGTTGAGCCGCCCGGTGATGCCCAGCGACTCGGTGAGGTGGCCGAACAGCCCCCGGTCGGGCTTGCGGCCGGCCAGCTCGAGCGGCAGCAGGATGTTCTGCTCGGCGGTGAGCTGCGGCAGCAGGTTGAACGACTGGAAGATGAAGCCGATCCGCTCCCGGCGCACCTTGGTGAGCACCTTGTCGGACTGGCGGGTCAGGTCGGTGCCGCCCAGCAGCGCCTGGCCCGAGGTGGCCGTGTCGAGGCCGGCCAGGCAGTGCATGAGCGTGGACTTGCCGGAGCCGGACGGCCCCATGATCGCGGTGAACTGGGCGCGGGTGAAGCCGACCGTCACCCCGTCCAGCGCGCGTACCGCCGTGTCGCCGCTGCCGTAGACCTTCACCAGGTCGACCGCGGCCACCGCGGCCAGCGAGTCCTGGGTGGCGGCCGGGAACTGGGTCTGCATGAGCACTCCACTCGCACGTTCGATCTTTGTCGGCGAGAAGTCTCGGGGTAGCGGGCGGCCCGGCACATCCGTCGCCGGCGGGGATCGCCGCGGGCGCCGTATCTGTCTTTCGGCCGATGGGACCGCCATGACCTGGCATTACGCTGGGTACACGATGCAACCCAACCCGAACCGGATGATCCTGCTGCGCTTCGGCCAGGTAGGCGCCCTGATCGTCCTGGCCGTGCTCGGCCTCTTCGACACCGCGCAGGGCATCCTGCGCACCACACCCGAGCTGCTCGGGCTGCTGCGGATCCTGCTCGCCATCGCGGTGGCGGCGGTCTGGCTGCCCTCGCACCAGCAGAACTCGACCCGGCTGCCCAAGGCCGCGGTCTGGGTGAGCCTGGCGTCGCTGCTGGTCACGTTCGCGACGGCGGTGGCCGGGCCGGACTTCGGCGTGAGCTGGGGGCTGGCCGAGTCGCTGGCCCTGCTCGGCGTGATGTTCGTGGTGGCGCGGCGGGCCAGCCCGGGCTGGGCGGTCGCGGCGGTGGTCAGCGTGGGCGCGGCGGTCAGCTTCCTGCCGCTGCGCGGCGGGCAGAGCGCCGAGTACGTCATCTTCGGCCTGATCCAGGCGCTCGCCGCCGCCGCGGCGCTGGGCGTCGGCATCTACCTGCGCATCCTGGAGAGTTCGAGGGAAAGAGCGGTGGACGCCGTACGCGCGGAGCAGCGCGCGGAGTTCGCCCGGGACCTGCATGACTTCATCGCCCACCACGTCACCGGCATCGTGGTGCAGGCCCAGGGCGCCCGGTTCATCGCCGAGCAGGACCCGAAGCGGGTGCTGCTGGCCCTCGAGCAGATCGAGCAGGCCGGCGCCGAGACGATGGCCTCGATGCGCCGGATGGTGGGCGTGCTGCGCGACCCGCTGTCGAAGCCGGACGCGCCGCTCGCGCCGGTCGCCGGGGTGGGCGAGCTGGGCCCGCTGCTCGAGCAGTTCACCTCGGCGGGCGGCCCGTCCGGGCGGCTGCACCTGGACGGCACGCTCGACGGGCTGCCGGTGGAGGTGTCGACCTCGGCCTACCGGGTGGTGATGGAGGCGCTCACCAACGTGCGTCAGCACGCGGTCGGCGCCCGGGCGGTGGACGTGTGGGTCCGGCGCACCCCGGAGTGGCTGCTGGTGCGGATCGCCAACGACGGATCGGCCCGTCCGTCCGGGCCGCGCGAGCGGTCGGGGTACGGTCTCGTGGGCCTCACCGAACGGGTCCGCGCGGTCGACGGCCGCCTCACGGCCGGGCCCGGCATCGAGGGCGGCTGGGTGGTCGACGTCGCGTTCCCGCTGAACACGAAGGTGACGCAGCAGTGATCAAGGTGTTGATCGCCGACGACCAGGCGATGGTCCGCACCGGCTTCGGCATGATCATCGGGGCCCAGCCGGACATGGAGGTGGTCGGCGAGGCCGCCGACGGCGTCGAGGCGGTGGCGCTGGCCCGCAAGGAACGGCCGGACGTGGTGCTGCTCGACATCCGGATGCCCAAGATGGACGGGCTCGAGGCGCTGCGCCTGCTGGCGGGCCCGGGCGTGGCCGACCCGATCAAGGTGGTCGTGGTGACGACCTTCGACCTCGACGAGTACGTGCATCAGGCGCTGCGCAACGGCGCGGCCGGATTCCTGCTCAAGGACTCGGGCCCGGCGCTGCTGGTGGAGGCGGTGCGCGCGGCGGTGTCCGGTGATGCCCTGATCAGCCCCTCCATCACCGTACGGCTGCTGGAGCATTTGTCGTTGCCCGCTCCCGCGAGTGACGACGGTGGTCTCTCACCGCGCGAACTCGACGTCGTGAAGCTGGTGGCGCGGGGTCTGACGAATGCGGAGATCGCGGAGAAATTGTTCATCTCGATCGGCACGGTCAAAACGCACCTCGGCAGCGTTCAGACCAAGCTGAACGCGCGCGGCCGGGTCGAGATCGCGGCCTGGGCCTGGGAGCGTCGCCTGGTCAGCTGACCGGCACGCCATTCCGAATTGAAATGACCGATTGTCACCTCGGAATAGCAGATCGTCACGATCAAGCGGGCAGATCGGCACACTAAGACACTTCTCAGCGAATGCGCTCGGTACGCATAGCAATTACGCTCGGAGATATGGCCGGACTGGGCACGACCACCACAGTGGTCATCTCGATCTGGGTGATCATCGCCTTCCTGCTGCTGCCGGCGGCCGGAAACCTGCGCTACTGGACGGCGGCCTTCGTGGTCCTGCTCGTCGTGGTCGGCGCCGGCGATGTGCTGCCGACGCGGGCGCTGCTCGCGTCCCTCCTCGGAATCCACATCATCTTCGCGATACCCGCCGGCCTCACCGCCGCCGGGCGCCGCCGCCTGTGGACGGTCGCAGTGTCCCTCGTGGCGCTCGCCTTGCTGGCCATCACGGGCGGCCGCGAGTACTGGCTGCCGACCCTGCTCGCCGCCGTGGCGATCAGCGTGATCGGCACGCCCCTGCTCTGGGTCTGGTTTCGCACCCACCCTCGATCGCACGTAGAGGTACGGCTGTGGCCGCGCCGCCCGATCCGCCTGCTGTCCCTGCCTTTGCAGCGCCGCGCGGCTCGCTCCCCCGGTAGTCCGTCACCCGAAGCACCGGCCGGCACCCCTTCGGGCACCCCGCCCGGCTCTCCGTCGGGCACCCCGCCCGGCTCTCCGTCGGGCACCGCGCCCGGTTCTCCGAAGCCCGGTTCTCCTCCGCCGCCCGGGTCCCCTCCGGGCACCGCGCCCGGGACGCCGGCCGGCGACGCGCCGCCCGAGGACGAGACCGGCCCGCCCCGCGATCGCCAGCCGCGCAACAGCCGGGCCTTCCCGCCGGCCAACTCGGGCTCGCGCGCCACCGCCCAGCCCCCGCCCCAGCGCACGGACCGCCGTCAGCCCAGAGAGATCCAGTAACGCCGGACCTCGTGATCCCCGGTCCCCCGCACGTCCTCGAAGACGCCCCCCGCCCTCTCGATCGTGCGCGCCGACGCCGTGTTGGACGGCCGGCAGGTGATCAGCACCCGGTCGAGCCCGAGCTTCCGCGCGTCGTCGAGCATCAGCCCGAGGGCCCAGCTCGCGAGCCCGCGGCGCCGCTCCGACGGCCGCACCGCGTACCCGATGTGGCCCCCGCAGTCGAACAGAAACGCGTTGAGCGAGTGCCGCAGCGAGATCGTTCCCAGGATGCGTTCGCCTTCGACCATCCACCGGTACGTGCAGTGGACCCAGTCCGGCGCCGGCGGCTGGTCCGGGTCCTCCTCGTGGTGGAGCCGCCGCACCCACGCCGCGAACCCCTCGGCGGTCTCGATCTCGTCGGTCGGCCGCATCCCGGCGCCGTCCTGATGAACCCCGATCCCCCACTCGTCGCGGGACTCGATCCAGGCTCGGTGCAGACGGGTGGTGGGTGCGATCAGCTCAGGCATGCCCACAAACTAGCCGCCCGCCGCCGCGATCGTGAGCAGCCGCCGCACCTGGCTCTGGCGGCGGTCGGTGACGGTCGCGGCCAGGGAACGCGCGGGTGGGTACGCGCCGCCGGACTGCTCCATGCGGGACGTCTCGACGCAGTTCGCCAGGTGGCCCAGGAGCAGGCTCACCGCCGTACGGTCGAAATCGCCGCCCCGCGCCGACCGCAACTCCTCGATGTCGGCCGCCCGCAGGGCATGCAGCGCGCCGTGTCTCGCGTGCGCGCCCGCCGACGGATCGGCCGCCAGCGGCTGCTGCCAGCCCAACAACCAGCGCTGCATCGTGCCCGACTCGTCGCCCCACTGGGTGCGCAGCTCGGTGGCGATCGCGCGGACACGGGGGTCGGCGGCGCGCTGCTCGGCCAGGGACGCCACCCGGTCGCCCTCGGTGATCTGCTCCAGGCCCATCTGCAGGAACATCACGTCGGTGGCGTTCCAGGGATCGGCGGTGGCCGCCGGCCGCTCGTGGGAGCAGCCGGCGACCAGCGCCAGGATCAGCGCGAGCCGTGCTAGATGGCGAGCCACAGGGCCGGCGCGTTCGGCGGTTCCCAGCCGGTCAGGGCGGTGTGCGCCTGGCGGCAGCGGTAGGAGACGCCGTTGTACGTGACCACGTCGCCCACCTTGTACGCGGTGCCCGCCTTCCACGTGCCGCTCGGGTTCGAGGTCGGCGGCGCGGTGGTCGGCGGCGCCGTGGTCGGGGCCGTCGTGGGGGCGGTGGTCGGCGGCGTGGTGGGCGTGGTGGAGCCGCCGCCGATGTTCACGTCCACACAGGAGTAGAACGCGTTCACCGTGTCGGCGATGTTCCACCGGGCCAGGATCGTCTGGCGCCCGGAGAAGCTGCCCATGCTCACGGTGTGCTGCTTGGTGGCGCCGGGCTGCGCGCCGCCGTCGTTGAAGGACGCCAGCAGCGTGTTGCCGATGAAGTACTCCCAGGTGGCGGTGGAGTGCCGGGCGGTGAGGATCCAGTTGAAGGTGACCGTCTTGCCGACCCCGGCGACCGGCCACGCCTTGCTGTTGTCGTTGAGCACGGCGAAGCGGCTGCCACCGCCGTTGCACAGCTTCGAGCCCTTGGGGGCCTCGACGCTCTGCGGCTCGTAGATGATGTCGCCGCAGTTGGCGACCGCGCCGCTGGCGCAGTTGGCCTGCCGGCTGGGCGGCGACGAGATGTATCCGTGTGCGGATGCGGGGGCGACGGCCACCAGGAGCGAGGCGGCGGTCGCGGCGACGGTCAGTGCGGGTAGGAGAAATCTGCGTCTCATGAAGTACTCCGTCTCTTCATGGGGGAATCGACGGACTGCCTCGATGGGGGTCGAAGCAACCCGCTCGTGAGCCCAACATAAGTTAAGGAGTGTTAACAGTAAATAGACTTAACGAAGTTTTTCGATGCCTCGTTAATCGGCTGCCGCGGACCGGGCGATCCGTTACGTTCGCCCGATGGAACCCCTCACCGAGCAGCAGATCCGCGCCGGTCTCGCCAACTGTTCCAAGGGCGAGGCGGGCCGGATCAAGGTGCCGGATCTCGCCGCCGTGGCCTGGCGCGACCTCGATTTCCTCGGCTGGAGTGACCCGGGCGCCCCGCAGCGGGCCGTGCTCGTGATGCCGGACGCGAAGGGCATCGTGCTGCGCAAGCCGGACTCGCGCCGCACCAGCGCGGTGCGCTCGAGCATGTGCCGCATCTGCTACACCGGCCACAGCTCGGACGGCGTGACGCTCTTCGTCGCGCCGCTGGCCGGCGCCTCCGGCCGCCTGGGCAACACCGTCGGCGAGTACATCTGCTCCGACCTGGCCTGCTCGCTCTACCTGCGCGGCAAGCGCCAGCCCCGCGGCCGCCTGGTGCGCCAGGAGGAGTCGCTCACCCTCGACGAGCGGATCGACCGCGCGATGACGAACCTCGACGGCTTCGTGAAGCGGGTGCTAGCCGGCTAGCAGTTCCTCGGCCAGCGCCGACGGTTCGCGGCCCAGCCAGACGGCGTGCAGCGGCCGGGTCAGCACCAGGTCGCGCACCCGCAGCTCGACCAGCTCCCCCGCCGCGACCGGCCCGGCCGTGGCCCGGGCGCTGACCACCCCGATGCCGCCGCCGGCCCGGGCGGTGGCCAGGATCGTGGTGGTCGAGCCGAGGCTCGTCACGTGCGGCTGCCGCGGCGAGACCTTGGCCAGGGCGGCCAGGAAGGTGTCGCGGGTGCCCGAGCCCGGCTCCCGCAGCAGCAGCGGCTGCTCCAGCAGATCGGCGATCGGCAGGTCGGCCCCGGCCTTCGCGGCCAGCGGGTAGCCGGTGGCGACGACCAGCGCCACGCGGTCCTCGCCGACCCGGCGGCGGCTCAGATCGCCGGGGATGTCCGGCGACTCGACGAAGCCGAGGTCGGCGGCGCCGTCCCGGACCATCTCGCAGACGCCGTGGCTGTTCGAGACCTCGACCGAGATCTCGGCGCCGGGCTGGGTGCGGCGCAGCCGGAGCAGCCAGGTGGGCAGGATGTACTCGGCGACGGTGAGGCTGGCCGCCACCCGCAGCCGGGCCTGCCGGTCGGCGCGCAGCGTCAGCACGCCGTCGGCCAGGGTGTGCGCGGCCGTCACGACCTGTTGCGTCCACACGGCGACCGCCTGGCCGGCCGGGGTGAGCAGGCTGCCGCGCCGGGAGCGGACCAGCAGCGGGACGCCGAGCCGGCGTTCGAGGCGGGCGATCCGGGCGCTGGCGCTGGGCTGGCTGATGCCGTGGGCCTGCGCGGCGCGGCCGACGCTGCCGGTCTCGGCGACCGACAGGAGCAGGTCGAGCGCGGGGAGGTCGCTGATCCAGGGCGGCAGGGGCATCGTCGCGCAGTCTGTCACACGTACGGAAGTTGTTGCAGGCCAAGGCTGGTCGCGCCGACCGCGACCCAGAGGATCAGCCCGAGCAGCAGGGGCCGGGGTCCGGCGCGGCGCAGCGCCGCGACGTCGGTCGAGAGACCGACGGCGGCGAGCGCGAGGGCGATGCCGATCAGCGCGAGCAGGTGCAGCACCTTCACCACCTCATCCGGTACGGGCAACGCGGCCGCGATCACGAAGGCGACCAGGAACCACGGCTTGGGCGCGTCCGCGTCCCGGGAGAGGAAGTGCACGACCGGGATGATCATCAGGGTGCGCACGAGCTTGACCACGACGGCGTGCTGGGCGGCGATCGGGCCGTAGGCGGAGGCGGTGGCCACCACCGCGCTGGTGTCGTTCACGGCGGTGCCGGCGAACAGCCCGAACGCCTGCTGGCTCAGCCCGAGCAGGTGCCCGATCGGCGGAAAGGCCACCACCGCGGCCACGTTGAACAGAAAGATGGTCGAGATCGCGTACGAGACATCGCTGCTCTTCGCCTTGATGGCGGGCGTGACCGCGGCGATCGCCGAGGCGCCGCAGATGCCGGTGCCGACTCCGATGAGCGTGCGCAGATCGCGCGGGATCCCGAGTTTTCCCCCGACCAGCCAGGCCAGGCCGAGGCAGACCGCCAGCGTCCCGAGCATGACCGGCAGGGAGCTCGTCCCGGTACTTATCACTTCGCGCAGGCTGAGTTGGGCGCCGAGGAGCACGATCGCGAGCTGGAGAACAGGCCCCTTGGCCACCCTGACCGATTTATCGTCTTTTTTGGCGATCGAGCTGAAGATCATTCCGCCGGCGACGGCGAACAGCGGCGCGCCCAGCGCGGGGACGAGCGCGCCGAGACCGAGGGCCGCGAGGCCGACGGCGAGGATCAGGAAGGGCACCTGCCCAGCGTCCGGCCGCGCGGGGGGCGCCGGTACCGCCCAACCGCCTGCCGGGGTCATAGCCGTTGCCTATGACTCAGATTATTCGCCCGGCTGCCGAAGACAAGGATCGTGCAGGACATCCGCGACGTGCTCGACCGACGCGCCGTGACGCCGGTCTTCCAGCCGATCGTCGAGATCGCGGCCGGTCGCGTGCTGGGCTACGAGGCGCTCAGCCGGGGCCCGGCCGGCACGCCGTGGGAGTCGCCGGCCATGCTGTTCGCGGCGGCCCGCGCGGCCGGCCGGGAGCACGAGCTCGACTGGATCTGCCGTGCCCAGGCCTACCGGGCCGTGCTCGCCGCCGACGCCGATCCCGACCTGACCTGGTTCGTCAACATGGAGCCGACGGCGTGGCGGGCGTCGTGCCCGCCCGATCTCGCGCCGGCCGTGGCCGAGGCCGAGGCCCGGCTGCGCGTGGTCACCGAGATGACCGAGCGGGCCATCGCCGACGATCCGTCCGGCCTGCTCGCCGCGACCGCCTCGTGCCGGTCGTCGGGGTGGGGCGTGGCCCTCGACGACGTCGGCGCCGTCCCGATGTCGCTGGCGCTGATGCCGTTCGTGCAGCCCGACGTGGTGAAGCTGGACATGGGTCTGCTGCGCGCGCCCGGCGACCCGCACACCGCCCGGGTGGTGACGGCGGTGGCCGCGCACGCCGAGGCGAGCGGCGCCGTGGTGCTGGCCGAGGGCATCGAGACGGCCGAGCACCTGGCCGTGGCCCGGGCGATGGGCGCGACGGTCGGCCAGGGCTGGCACTTCGGCCGGCCCGGGCCGCTGCCGGCCGGCGTACGGGCCGGTGCCCGCCTGCCGTTCCTGCCGCCGCCGCAGTCGGCCGCCAGCACCCCGTACGGGATCGTCTCCGCCCGCCGCCCGGTCCAGCAGGCCACGAAGGGCCAGCTCATGCCGATGAGCCGGCACCTGGAGGCGGTGGCGGCCGACGGCCGGGAGCCGTGCGTGCTGCTGGCCTGCTTCCAGGAGGCGCGCCACTTCACCCCCGGCACCGCCCGCCGGTTCGCCCGCATCGCCGCCCGCGGCCCGCTGGTCGCGGCGCTCGGCGCGGGCCTCGACGACGAACCGGCCCCCGGCGTGCGCGGCGCCTGCCTGGACGACGAAGACGCCCTGCGCGGCGAGTGGAACGTGCTGGTCGTCGGCCCGCACCGGGCCGCCGCCCTGGTCGCGCACGACCTCGGCGACGACGGCCCGGACCGCGACCGGCGGTTCGAGTTCGCGCTGACGCACGACCGCGGGCTGGTGCTGGAGGCCGCGCGCTCGCTGCTGGGGTGGATCGCGCCGGTCCGCTCGGCGGAGCTCTCCGCCGTCCGATAGGCCGCCCGGGGTTCACACTTTTCCCCGCCCGGGTTCACGCGGCGGCCCCTCCCGCCCACTAGGTAGGCATGTGGGCCTACTTCCTCGCGCACGCGCTCGCGGTCGCCGGTTTGTGTCTTCGCCTACGCTGGCGACTGCACCGGGAACGCGTGCGCGCCCGGCTGCTGGTCGACCTCGCGGCGACGCTCGCACGCGGCGGCGGAGGCGAGTTCGAGGACGGGCGGACCAGGTTGTCGGTGACGCGAGGCGAGCATGGATGAGCCGTCGGCCCGGGCGGCGCCCCCCGGCCGGGCGTCCGCCGGCGCCGTCGAGGGCGCGGCCGAGTTCGCCGCCTTCTACCGGGATTTCATGCCACGGCTGGTGGCGTTCCTGCGCTATCAGGGCGCGCCGCTGCCCGACGCGGCCGACCTCGCGCAGGAGGCGATGACCGCCGCGTTCGCCCAGTGGGCGACGATCGTGACGCCGCAGGCCTGGGTGAAGCGGGTCGCGTCCCGGATGTGGGGCCGCCGGCTGGCCAGCGTCGAGGCCGCCCCGGCGCCCGAACTCTCGCTGGTGACGATCGGCGACGTCGCGGAGTGGGAGCAGCGGCACGACATCCTGCGCATTCTCGACCGGCTGCCGTCCCGCCAGCGGCAGGTGCTGGCGTGGACCCTCGACGGCCACTCCCCCGCCGAGATCGCCGAGGAGCTCCAGCTGTCGCCGGAAACCGTGCGCGCCAACCTCTACAAGGCACGGCGCGCGGTCGCCACGCACCTCGGGAATGACGATGACTGACCCCGATGCCTGGCTCGCGGCGCGTCACCGGGAGCTGGTCGGCGACCTGGCCGAGAGCCTCGACCTCGCGGCCGGGCTGCGGGAGGCGACGCTGCCGGGGCGGCACCGGGAGCTCGTCGGCTCGCTGGCCGAGTCGCTGGACCTCGAGCAGGGCCTGGCGGCGATCCTGCCGGTCTCGCCCGCGCCGGGCGAGCCAGGCGAGCGGGCCGTACCGGGCGGGCCGAGCGAGCCGGGCGAGCCAGGCGGGCCGGGCGAGCCAGGCGGGCCGGGCGTCGGCCTGACGCCGGGCGGGCCGGGCGAGCCAGGCGGGCGGCCCGGGCCGGGCGGGCCGGGCTTCGGCGTGACGCCGGCCGGGCCGCGCGTCAGCGTGCACGAGTTGGCCGCCGTCCCGGCCGGCATCGAGCCGGCGATCCGGCTGAGGACGCGGGCGGCGATGCACGCCTTCGCCGACAAGCTGGCCGAGGTGCGCGCCGACACCGAGGCCGCGGCGGACGCGGCGGCCGTCATCCTGGGCAGTCAGCTCGCCATCGCCGACCTGGTCGCGCGGGCCGGGCGGTCCGCCACCGGGGAAGCGCTGCGCGTCGCCCTCGAGGGTGTTCGCCTTCAGCACGACCGGTTCGCGTCGGTCCGGCGCACCGCCGACGTCGGGCAGACCCACGAGGTCACCACGCTCATCCAGGAGGCGCACGAGCTGCGGCGGACGCTGCGCCTGGCCAACGAGGCGGCCGACGAGCAGATCGAGGCGGCCGCCGCCGACCCGTCGCCGGACGTCTTCACGTTGGAGGACACGCTCGGGCTGGCCTGGCAGCGGGCCGGCACGATCACCGAGGCGCTGGAACGGCTCCTGCGGCTGACCATCACGGCCAAGAAGGCGCGGGCGGCGGCGACCGACCTCGCCGGCACGCTCGGACTCGGGCAGATCACCCGGCTGGACGAGGTCACCGACGCCGACGTGGATCGGCTGCGGCGCGGCGTCGACGACTTCTCGGGCGCCGACCTCGAGCAGGTCGACCTGTCCGGGGCGGCGCTGGACGGCATCCGCTGGACGGACGCGACCCGCTGGCCGTCGCGGTGGCGGGAGACCATCGAGCGGGCGTCGGTGCCGGTCGGCGAGGGCGTCTACGAGATCCGCCCGGGCGGGTCGAAAAGAGTACTGGTCTAGGCGCGGCGCTCCAGGAAGTCGTACACATCCTGGTTGTCGACGCCGGGGAAGGTGCCGGGCGGGAGCGCCGCCAGCAGGTGGGAGTGCACTCGGGCGCTGGGCCAGGCGCTGCCGGCCCAGCGCCGCACGAGGTCGGCGGGCGGGCGGCGGCAGCAGTCGGGATCGGGGCAGCGCGACACCGTACGCCGGGTCGTGTCGCCGCCGCGGAACCAGCGCGCGTGCTCGTACGGCGTGCCGACGGTGACCGAGAATTCTCCGGAGCGCGTCGACTCGATGTGGACGGTGCACCAGTACGTCCCGGCCGAGGTGTCGGTGAACTGGTAGAACGACGAGTACGGGTCGTCGGCGTGGAAGATCGTGCGGGACGCCCACTTGCGGCAGATCGGCTGGCCCTCGATCGCGCCGGTCACGTCGGACGGGAAGCGCACCCCGTCGTTCTCGTACGCCTTGTAGACGATCCCGTTCTCGTGCACCCGGGTGAAGTGCACCGGGATGCCGAAGTGCTGCGTCGCGAGATTGGTGAAGCGGTGCGCCGCGGTCTCGTAGGAGACGCCGAACGCGTCCCGGAAGTCGTCGATGGCCAGCGCCCGGTCCTGCTTGGCCTCGCGCAGGAACTCGACCGCGAACTTCTCCGGCATGAGCAGCGCGGCGGCGAAGTAGTTCGCCTCGACCCGCTGCCGCAGGAAGTCGCCGTAGTCGGCCGGGTCGTTGTGCCCGAGCACGAAGTGCCCCAGCGTCTGCAGCACGACGGCGCGCGGGTCGTGCCCCTTGCCGCTGGCCACCTGCGGCAGATAGATCCGGTGGTTCTTGAGGTCGGTCACCGACCGTGTCGAGCCAGGCAGGTCGTTCACGTAGTGCAACGAGAACCCCAGTGACGCGGCGATGTCGAGGATGCCGCGCTGCGAGAGCGGCCCGGTCGTGTACCGCACCGACCGCAGCACCTTCGCCGCGGCGTCCTCGATCTCCGGGAAGTAGTTGTTGCGCTCGCGCATGTTGACCCGCAACTGCGCGTTGGCCTTCCGGGCGACCTCCGGCGTGGCGCTCTGCTCGGCGAGCACCCGGCCGAGCTCCCGATGCAGACCCACGAGCGCTTCGAGCGCATCCGCCGGCAACCGGCGGCCACCACGAACCACCGGCAACCCCAATTGCGCGTACGCCTGATCCTGCTGGAAATGCGTGAGATCGATCTCGAGCTTGGCCCGCCGGGTCGGCGCCTCGGAACGCAGCAGGTCGGCCATGGGCACACCGAGGGCGGCGGCGATGGCCTGCAGCACCGAGAGTTTGGGCTCGCGTTTCCCGTTCTCGATCATCGAGAGCTGCGACGGCGCCCGGCCGACCGCCTCGCTCAGCTGCTCCAGCGTCATGTTCTTGGATTTCCGGAGGTGCCGGAGCCGCTGGCCCAGGGTCACCAAATCAACAGACTCTGAAGAAAGTGAAGCCGTCACGGGTTTTTACGCTAGCAGAAATTCTTCATTTCTTCTCGTCACAAACGCCTCCCTGCCCCCTTGCGCCCTGCGCGACAGTCGAATTCTTCCACCGCTTCTCCGGAAGCGAGCGCGACAGGGTAGGAAAGGGATATCTGATGACTGATCAGCTGACCGAAGTCCTTGGCGGTACCGCATCGGACCTCACTCGGGCGTGGGCCGGCGATCCCCGGTGGCTCGGCATCAAGCGCAGCTACACCGCGCAGGACGTGGTCAAGCTCCGTGGCACCGTTCAGGAGCGGCACACCCTCGCCGAGCGCGGCGCGCAGCGGCTCTGGGAGCTGCTGAACAGCGAGGACTACATCAACGCGCTCGGCGCGCTCACCGGTGGCCAGGCCGTGCAGCAGGTGCGGGCCGGCCTCAAGGCCATCTACCTCTCCGGCTGGCAGGTCGCGGCCGATGCCAACCTCTCCGGCAACACGTACCCGGACCAGTCGCTCTACCCCGCGAACTCGGTGCCGGCGGTCGTCCGCCGGATCAACAACGCGCTGATGCGCGCCGACCAGATCGACACCGCGGCCGGCCGCCACGAGCGCGACTGGTTCGCGCCGATCGTCGCCGACGCGGAGGCCGGCTTCGGCGGACCGCTCAACGCGTTCGAGCTGATGAAGGCCATGATCACGGCCGGTGCCGCGGGCGTGCACTGGGAAGACCAGCTGGCGAGCGAGAAGAAGTGCGGCCACCTCGGCGGGAAGGTGCTCATCCCGACCCAGCAGCACCTTCGCACGCTCAACGCCGCGCGCCTCGCCGCCGACGTGCTCGGCGTGCCGTCGCTGGTCATCGCCCGCACCGACGCCCTGGCCGCCGACCTGCTGACCACCGACGTGGACGAGCGCGACAAGCCGTTCATCACCGGCGAGCGGACCGCCGAGGGCTTCTTCCGCGTTCGCCCGGGAGCCGACTCGGCCATCGCGCGCGGTGTCGCGTACGCCGATTATGCCGATCTTCTCTGGGTCGAGACCGGAAAGCCGGACCTGGAGTTCGCGCGGGAGTTCGCCGAGGCGGTGCACAAGGAGCACCCCGGCAAGATGCTCGCCTACAACTGCTCGCCCTCGTTCAACTGGAAGAAGAACCTGGACGACGCCGACATCGCCCGCTTCCAGAAGGAGCTGGGCGCGATGGGCTACAAGTTCCAGTTCGTGACGCTGGCCGGCTTCCACGCGCTGAACCACTCGATGTTCGAGCTGGCCCGCGGTTACGCCGAGAGCGGCATGACGGCGTACGTGAAGCTGCAGGAGGCCGAGTTCGCGGCCGAGGCGGACGGCTACACCGCGACCAAGCACCAGGCCGAGGTCGGCACCGGCTACTTCGACGCGGTGTCCACGGCCCTCAACCCGGAAAGCTCGACCACGGCCCTTGCCGGTTCGACCGAGGCGGAGCAGTTCTGATGACTTCTTCTTCCAGCTCGTTCACCTCATTCTCCGAAGAGATCACCATCACCGGTACGACTTCCGGCCGTTACGCCGAGGTTCTGACGCCGGAGGCGGTCGCCTTCGTCGTGGCGCTCGACCGGGAGTTCGGCGCGCGCCGCGTCCAGCTGCTCGAGCGGCGTCGTCGCCGGCGGACCACCCGGACCGACGAGCTCGACTTCCTGCCGTCGACCCTCGCGGTGCGGGAGGACGCCTCCTGGCAGGTCGCGCCGGCCGCGCCCGACCTGACCGACCGCCGCGTGGAGATCACCGGCCCGCCCGACCGCAAGATGACCATCAACGCGCTCAACTCGGGCGCCAAGGTCTGGATGGCCGACTTCGAGGACGCCACGTCCCCCACCTGGGAGAACGTGGTCCTCGGCCAGCTCAACCTGCGGGACGCCCTGGACGGCACGCTGCAGTTCACCGCGCCCGACGGCCGCGAGTACAAGGTCGGCTCGTCCCTGCCGACGATCATGGTGCGGCCGCGGGGCTGGCACCTGCCGGAGTGCCACCTGCGGATCGGCGGCCGGGCGGTCTCGGCGTCGCTGTTCGACTTCGGGCTCTACCTGTTCCACTGCGCGCAGCGTCAGCTGGACCGGGGCTCCGGCCCGTACTTCTACCTGCCGAAGCTGGAGTCGCACCTGGAGGCCCGCCTCTGGAACGACGTCTTCGTCTTCGCCCAGGAGCAGCTCGGCATCCCGCGCGGCACGATCCGGGCCACGGTGCTGATCGAGACCATCACGGCGGCGTTCGAGATGGACGAGATCCTGTACGAGCTGCGCGAGCACTCCGCGGGCCTGAACGCGGGCCGCTGGGACTACCTGTTCAGCATGATCAAGAACCGCCCCGACGTGGTCCTCCCCGAGCGCTCCCAGGTCACGATGACGGCGCCGTTCATGCGGGCGTACACCGAGCTGCTGGTCCGCACCTGCCACCGGCGCGGCGCCCACGCGATCGGCGGCATGGCCGCGGTCGTGCCGAGCCGCGACCCGGTCGCCGCGAAGCGCGCCCTGAACCAGGTCCGCCAGGACAAGCGACGCGAGGTCGGCGACGGCTTCGACGGTTCCTGGGTCGCACACCCCGGCTTGGTGGAAACCTGCCGCGACGTCTTCGACCAGTGGCTGGGCGACGAGCCCAACCAGATCGTCCGCAAGCGCGAGGACGTCCGCGTCACCGCCGCGGACCTGCTGGACGTCAAGGCGATCGGCGTCCAGGTCAGCGAGGTGGCGCTGCGCAACAACGTCAGCGTCGCACTCCGCTACATCGCCGCCTGGCTGGCCGGCCGGGGCGCCGTCTCCCTGGGCGGCCTCATGGAGGACGCCGCCACCGCCGAGATCTGCCGCGCCCAGCTGTGGCAGTGGATCCACAACGGCACCCCCACCGACTACGGCGTCCCCGTCTCGGCCGCCCTGGTCACCCGCATGCTGCGCGAGGAGCTGGACGTCCTCAGCGAAACGGGCGCCCTGGACGAGGACGCCGCGCGCCTCTTCGGCCAGGCCCGAACCCTGCTCACGGTCCTGCTGACCGAGCGCACCTGCCCCGAGTTCCTGACCCTCCCCGCCTACCTACGCCACATGTCCGGCGGCGCCGGCTCCGCCTCGCCGGCCACAACGACCGACCAGGCTACTGTCGCGGCCTGAGCGGACGACCGAAGAACGGCGCGGTCCCGGCACTGGCCCGCGCCGTTCTTCGACCCCTCTCCGCCTGTCCCGGCCGCGCCGTGCTCGGCGTCGCTCCGCCCCACCCCGCTCTGCGCCGCCGCCACGCCCCGCCTGCGCCGCCGCCCACCCTCTCTGCGCTCCCACCCCTGCTCCGCTCGCGCCGCCGCCCGCCGTCATGAGGCCGCCGCGCTCGGGTTCGACGCAGTTGCCCCGCCGCGGTTGCCGGCAGCCGCCGCCCGGCGATCCGCCAGAATGTCGGCCATGACCGCACAGATCACGGCCCTGGTCGATCCGTCCGACAGCACCACGAGCCGCCGTCTGGCCTGGCTGGCCAAAGCCCCGGACGGCCGCCCCCTGGCCGCGGCGTACCTCTGGATCCCCGTCGCCGGCGGCGTCGCCGACCTGGAGCTCCACGTGCATCCCGCCGAACGCCGAGCCGGCGTCGGCACCCAACTGCTCCACGCGACAACCGAGGCCGCAGCCGCCGAGCCGACCGTGGTCGGCATCCTCACCCAGCCCGTCGAGGAGGGCTCCCCCGGCGACCACTTCTGCGCCGCCCTCGGCCTCCGCAAAGTTCTACGCCTGACCTACACCCGCCTCTCTCTCGAACTCGTCACCCCGGCAACGGTCGAGGCCGTGCCCGGCTACCGGCTCGTCCACTGGGAAGGCCACGTCCCCGACGATCTGGCGGAGACCTTCGCCCGCTCCCGCCGCGCGATGGACGACATGCCGATGGACGACGCCACCTACCTCCCGGAGCTCTGGGACGTGGCCCGCCTCCGGTACGTGGCCGACGCCGTCATCCACCGCGGCGAAACCCTCTGCGTGACGGCCGTCCTGACCCCCGATGGCGAGATGGCCGCCTTCACCGAGCTGGTAGTCCCCGCCGACGGCACCGGCGACGCCCAGCACTACGGCACCGGAGTCCTCCCCGAGCACCGGGGACAAGGCCTGGCCCGCTGGATGAAGGCCGACCAGATCGCCCGAACCCGAACCCGCTTCCCCCACCTCTCCGGCCTGCTGGCCGACACCGCCGACAGCAACACTCCGATGCGCCGGATCAACGAGTCCCTCGGCTATCGGCCAACCCATCGCAGCCTCCTCTACCAACACGACCTCAAGCCCGTCACGTGACCCCGTCACGTGACCCCGTCTCGCACTTCCGTTGCGCAAACAGCCGGGCGTCGCGCGAGTCGATCGCGCTAACGGTCGACCGATGCGTGAGCCGGTGACGCTCCCGAGGGAGCGAGGCCCTTCACGATGAGCCACGCCGCGAAGACCATCTCCTGAATGCCGATCGGCGCCGCGCAGATCACCTGGACGACGCCGGGCAGCGGGAACTCGTAAAGCTCGAGCCCGCCACGTACGAGCAGGAGCACGCCACCGATCAGCCCCCACCAAGCCAGCCACGGCGGTATCTGGCGGCCCTTGAGCAGGAACGCGTTGAGCACTATCGCGCTCGCGGCGAACACCAGCACCGTGCCGAGGTGATAGGCCCATTCGCGGGTGTGCAACACCACGGCGCCCAGCGCGGGAGTCGCGCCGGACCCGGCCAGTGACGTCATCACCAGGGCGCTGACGGCCCCGACGAGGATCAGCGTTCCCTCGAAGGTGCGAATCGCTACGTACAGCACGGCCGCGCCCTCCGCCGTCCGCCGCAGGACCGGCGCCAGCAGTGCCGCTATCGCGGCGACGCAGACCGCTAGGGTCACCTCCAGCAGGGCGCCCGTGACCAGTTGGGCTCGCGCGCCACGGGTGCTCAGGAAGCCCGGTTCTTCGATCGGAAGTAGCAGTGAGCCGCCGGCAATCGCGGTGGCCGAGGCCAGGATGAACAGGACGCCCACGAGGCGTGCGTATGACTTCGATGCAGGCATGCCACGAGCCTTCCGGGTCGGGCGAGCTGCGGCATCGGGCGGGTGGCAAGGACATTCTCGTTCTCGCGGCCGGTGAAAACGGTCGTTCTTTCGGCCGATGCGCCGCAGCGCCCGCTGCCTAGGCTGAATCGCGTGTTGCGAGACGAGCTGCGAGCGCTGTGGACAGAGCCACGCGCACCGGATCCGCCGGTGCGGGTGTGGCGAGACTGGCTGCTGCTCGCCGCCGGTCTGCTCGCGGCTGCGATAGAGGGGTCTCTCCGGGCCGACGTCACATGGCGACCGTTGTCCGTGCTGGTGACGGTCGGGCTCTGCGTCGCGACGTTGTGGCGGCGCACTCGGCCGCTGACGATGGTCGTGCTCGCCTTCGGCGGCGGCATCGTCCTCACGCTGCTCGACCTCGCCACGGGGCATGCGAAGCCGATCGGTCTCTACACCGGCATGGTCGTTCTCGTCCTGGTCTACGCGCTGACGAGGTGGGGCTCCGGGCAAGACATCGTCGTCGGCGCGGTCGTGATCGTCGCTTCGTTCGTCCTGTCGACCTGGCTGGACCGCGGCCCTGCGAGCGACGTCATCGGCGGGCTGTCGTTCCTGACCTTTCCCGGGGCGCTCGGGGCGATGGTGCGGCTCCGAGCGACATCCCGGCGGCGCGAGATCGAGACGATGCGGGCCCGCGAACGCACGAGTCTTGCCCGCGAGTTGCACGACACCGTTGCCCACCACGTGTCGGCGATCGTCGTACGGGCGCAAGCGGGTCGAGTGCTTGCCGGCGCCGACCCGAGCAGCGCGGTCGAGACACTCGCGGGCGTCGAGGAAGAGGGCGCGCGCACCTTGGAGGCGATGCGCGCGATGGTGACCGCGTTGCGAGACGACACCGTCGCCACCGGCCCTTCCGAGCTCGCCTCCGTTCCGGGCATCGCCGACCTGCACCGATTGACCGCCGGACGCGGTGTCGGCGTACCCGTGGAACTGCACGTCCAGGAGACGGTCGACCGGATTCCGACTCCCATCGATGCGGCTGTCTTCCGCATCGTGCAGGAGTCGATCACCAATGCGACCCGGCACGCGACCGGGGCGACCGTCATTCGGGTAGAGGTCGGCGTTGTGGAGAGCCGGGTGCGGGTGAGGGTGCGGGACAACGGCCAGCCTGCGGGTGAACGGGTCGAGCTCGCTGCGGTCACGGGAGGCGATCCAGGCCGCGAGGCCGTGCGCCGCGGATATGGGTTGACCGGACTGAGTGAACGGGCGGCCCTGTTGGGCGGGAAGCTGCGGGCCGGACCCGGGGTCGGCGGTGGGTGGCTGGTCGAGGCGGAGCTGCCTCTCGACGAGGTGGCGCGGGTGCCGGCGGGGCAGCGGCGGCACGGCGACGCCGACGGCCACGACCACGGCCACGGCCACGGCCACGCCGACGGCAACGGCAACGGCAACGGTCACGGTCGCGGCAACGGTCGCGGCAACGGCGACGACCACGGCGACAGCCATGGCGACGGCGACGGCGACAGCTACGGCGACAGCTACGGCGAGGAGGAGGGTCATGACGATCCGCGTGCTTCTCGCTGACGACCAAGCGGTCATCCGGGCCGGGCTTCGGATCATGTTGGGGACCGATCCGGGCATCGAGGTGGTCGGGGAGGCTGGCGACGGGCGGGAGGCGGTGCGGCTCGCGCGGGAGTTGCGGCCGGATGTTTGCCTGTTCGACATTCGGATGCCGGAGCTGGACGGGCTCGGGGCCACCCGGGAACTGGCGGGGCCGGGCGTGAAGGACCCGATGGTGGTCGTGGTGATCACCACGTTCGATCTGGACGAGTATGTCTATGGGGCGCTGCGGGATGGGGCGCGAGGGTTTCTGCTCAAGGACGCCGGGCCCGAGTTGCTCGTTCAGGCGGTGCGGGCAGCGGCGGATGGGGAGGCGCTCATCGCGCCGAGTGTCACGGTGCGGCTGCTGCAGGCCTTCGCGAATGTGCCCGTCGGGCGGCGGCCTGCGGTCCAGCCGATCGAGCCGCTTTCGTCACGAGAGGAGGAGGTGTTGCTCGCCGTCGCGCGCGGGCTTTCGAACGCCGAGATCGCCGATGCGCTGCGGGTCAGTCTCAGCACGGTGAAGTCCCATCTTGCGAGCCTGATGGGCAAGCTCGGTGCGCGGAATCGCGTCGAGTTGGCCATGTGGGCCTACGAGACCGGTCGTATCACGCCGACCGCGCGAATGATGCCTCGATAGCGGGAGGAACCATCCGGGCGCCGGGTGGGCGCGGCGAGCGAGGGCGCGGAGGCCCGGGGCGTGAGGCGCGCGGGCGCAGGCCAGCCAGGCGCCAGGCCGGCAGGCGCGAGACCGGCAGGCGCCAGGCCGGCAGGCGCGAGGCGCACGGGCGCAAAGCTGGCAGACGCGAGGCGCACGGGCGCAAGGCCGGCAGGCACAAGGCCGACAAGCGCGTGGGCGCGGACGCGAGAGCGGCCGGCGGGCGCGAGGGCGGCCGGCGCGAGGGCGGCCGGCGCGAGGGCGGCCGGCGCGAGGGCGGCCGGCGCGAGGGCGGCAGGCGCGAGGGCGGCGGCCAGAGCGGCGCAAGGAGAGGCTGGGCGGGGAGGGGCGTGACCGAGGGCGGGCAGAAGATCATCCGAGTCGGTCGGCGGTGACCTAGTGGTAACAGTGGGATGCTGTGGGTTATCCCCGAAACGCCGCCGGGAGGTCACCGAAGATGTTGCCCCTCAGCAATGCCACGCTGTCGTCGCTCGACGATGTTGCCGTCCCTGGGTATGACCGGTCGGAGCTTGCGGCCGGGATCGTGCATTTTGGGGTTGGTGGCTTTCACCGTGCTCATGAGGCGATGTATCTCGATCGGCTGATGAGTGACGGGAAGGCCCTCGACTGGGCTATCTGCGGGGTGGGGGTGATGCCGGCCGACCAGCGGATGCGTGATGTGCTCCGGGCTCAGGACGGGCTCTACACGCTGGTGGTCAAGTCTCCGGACGGGGGGCTCGAGGCGCGCGTGATCGGGTCGATCGTGGACTATCTGTACGCGCCGGATGATCCGGAGGCGGTTATCGAGAAGATGGCGTCGCCGGCTATTCGGATCGTGTCGCTCACCGTTACCGAAGGTGGGTACAACTTTAACGCCGTGACCGGGGAGTTCATGGCCGACAATCCGGACGTCCAGCACGATCTGCAACCAGGTGCGCGGCCTCGCACGTCGTTCGGGCTGATCACTGCCGCTATCGAGCGGCGGCGGGAGCGGGGGGTTCCGCCGTTCACGATCATGAGTTGCGACAACATTCAGGGGAACGGGGAGGCCGCTCGGCGGAGCTTCGTTTCCTACGCGCGGCTGCGGGACCCGGGGCTGGCGTCCTACGTCGCCGAGAATGTGCGGTTCCCGAACAGCATGGTGGACCGGATCACGCCGGTGACCACCGATGACGACCGGGAGCAGGTACGCAAGAGCTTCGGCGTGGACGACGGCTGGCCGGTGGTGTGCGAGCCGTTCACCCAGTGGGCCCTCGAGGACAGCTTCGGCGAAGGCACCGGACGGCCGCCGTTCGAGGATGCCGGCGTTCAGGTCGTGAGCGACGTCGAACCGTACGAGCTGATGAAGTTGCGCCTTTTGAACGCCTCGCACCAGGGGCTCTGCTACTTCGGGTGGCTCGCCGGATATCGGCTGGTCCACGAGGTGGCACAGGACGATCTCTTCGCGCGCTTCCTGCTCGCGTACATGGAAAGGGAAGCCACCCCGACGCTGGAACCGGTCCCGGGGGTCGATCTTCGGGAATATCAGCATCAGCTGATCGATCGGTTTTCCAATGCCCAGGTACGCGACACCGTCGCTCGCTTGTGTGCCGAGAGCTCCGATCGGATCCCCAAGTGGCTGCTGCCGGTGATCCGCCGGAACCTCGAGACCGGCGGCGACATCCTGCTGTCCACGGCGATCGTGGCGTCCTGGGCGCGGTACGACGAGGGCGTCGACGAGCAGGGCGAGCCGATCGAGGTCGTCGACCAGCTCAAGGACAAGCTGATGGCCAACGCCCGGCGGCAGCGCACCGATCCACTCGCGTTCGTGTCGGACCGGGATGTCTTCGGCGACCTGGTGGACAACGAGCGGTTCGTCTCGGCGTACCGGTCAGTGCTCGCCGGCCTGCACCGGAAGGGAGCGCGAGCGACACTCGAAGATCTCGTGTCGGGTATTGCATAGCCCCTGCTTGTGCCGGGGTGAAAGCATGAGCCGGTGACCCTGCCGCTGCGTGTCAATGTCGCGCCGGAGCGGGCCGAGGCCTCGCCCGGCGACAACCTCCAATTCGACGTCACCGTGCGCAACGCGAGCGACATCGTGGAGCACTACGGCGTCGAGATGCTCGGGCTGCCCGAGGGGGCGACCGTGCGCGCCGAGCCCGAGGTGGCCAAGCTGCGGCCGGCCGAAAGTGCGACCCTGACCGTGAAGGTCACGCTTCCGGTGCAGCCGCCTCCCCCGGCGGGCACCTACGTGGTCGGTGCGCTGGTGCGATCGCCGTACCGGCATGATGTCTCGCGCTGTGTCGAGGTGCCGATCCAGCTGGCCAGCGTCGAGCAGATCACGCTGCGCACGACGCCCGAGGTGGTGACCGGCGGGCGCACGGGGCAGTACACGGTGGAGCTGTCGAACGGCGGCAACGCGCCGGTGCGCCTGTTCCTGACGGCGACCGATCCCGAGCGGCGGGTCAGCACGGTCTTCCAGCCGGCCTATCTCGACCTGCCGCCGAGCGCGGCCGGGCGGGCGCTGCTGTCGGTCGCGGCGCCACCGCCGTGGAACAAGGAGAAGCAGCGGCAACTTACGATCGCGGCGAACCCGCAGGTGCCGGGGGCAAATCCGGTTACCGGTACGGCGACGTTCATCCAGGAGCCACGGATAGCGTCGAAATTCGCCAAGATCGCCGGGATCGCCGCGGGCGTGATCGTGCTGGCGGCGGCGATCGCGGTGCCGGCGTTGATCGCCAAGGGTGGGAACGACAAGCAGACGCCGACGGCCGGGGCCCAGACGGCCGCGCCCACCGGCGGGGCGACCACGGCCGCTCAGCAGCAGCAACAACAGAGCGCGCCTCCGCCGCCGGCCTCGGCGCCGGCTTCGGCGGGCGGCCAGACGGGGGCTCCCCCGCCGACGACCGGGGCGGCGACCACGGCGCCGTCCAATGCGGCCACTACCAACGCGGGGAATGCGGCGCGTCAGGTTGATCTGACGAAGCCGCCGGACGGCGTGGTCGCGAGCGACGTGTTCCGGAACGATGGGTTCCTGGTGAGCGCCGATCCGGGGACGATCTCGGTGGCCGGGTGCGAGAACGCGCGGAGCGCCGCGGTGGTGACCGATGCCGGGACCGGGCAGCGGTTCCTGACGTCGAGCGCGCCGGACGATCCTACGAAATGTCACTCGGTTCCGCTCATGCTGGACTTTTTGCCGAATGGGGCGGCGGGCGCCGTGCAGGTCGTGCCGCTGACGCCGAACACGCTGACGATGGAGGTCCATTTCGCGGACCTCTCGAATTCGCCGGCGCCGACGCTGACGGTGCCGCCGGACCTGGCCGCGCAGCACGGCGGGGTGGACTATGTGCTGATAAGTCCGGCGGTGGCGGCCGCGGGCGGTGCGCAGGCGCCGGTGGCGATTACGGCGTTGAAGTTCGCGCCGCTGGGTTGAGCGACGCGGGCTGAGCTGGGCGATGCTGGCTGGGCTGGGTGACGTTGGCTCGGCTGGGCGACGCTGGCTGGGCTGGGCGACGTTGGCTCGGCTGGGCGACGCGGGCTCGGCTGGGCAACGCGGGCTCGGCTGGGCAACGCGGCGCGAAGCGAGCTGGGCGACGCGGCGCGAAGCGAGCTGCGCGGCGCGCCTGCCGAGCGGCGCGCCGGCGGCTCAGCGGCTGGAACCGAGCCGCGACCAAGGGACGCGCCGGTCCAGGATGGCGAACGCCATGATGGTGATGCACAGGGCGCCGTTGATGAAGGACGCGGTCACGTCGCTCGGGTGGTGCATGCCCCGGTAGAGGCGGGACAGCGCCACGCACACCGGCACCAGCACGAGCAGCCAGCACGTCCACTTCACCCAGGTGCGGTGCACCAGCGTCGCCAGCACCAGGGCCAGACCGGCGTACAGCGCGAACGCCGCCGAGGTGTGGCCGGACGGGAAGCTCGACGTCGGCGGGGAGTTGTCGAGGCGGTGCACGTTCGGACGCTCGCGGTCGATCATCAGGGTGGTGAAGAAGAAGACGATCGCCTGGGCGCTCACGGCCGCGCACAGGAACAGCGGCTCGCGCCAGCTGTGCAGCTTGCGCAGCAGGATGAAGGCGGTTATCGCGGTGACCCCGATGATCACCGGTGTGCTGCCGACGAAGCTCCAGAACCACGTGATCATGTTGAGCGGGTCGGTGCGGTGCGCCGCGAAGTACCGGTTCACGCCGTCCTCGACGGTGAACGGCCAGACGTCGTCGAGCACCTTGGTCACCAGGAGGCCGAGGCCGATCATCCCGAGCAGCAGCACGGCAACCGGAACCAGGATCCGCTTGCCGACGGCGGCCAGGTGCGGGGCGTCCAGATAGCGACGGAACTCGACTCGGTTATCCAGCATGCGACGCGCACTACCCGATTCGATCGGGTTCCATGCGTCGCATCGACCGCCGGGACGAAAATGCCAGGAAAGCGAAGGCGGTCACGGCCGGAACGGCCACGCCGAGCAGCAGCCCCGCGATCACGTCACTGGTCCAATGAACGCCCAGCGCCACCCGGCAGATCGCGGTGATCACGGGGACGACGATCGCGACGGCCCACAACGCCATCCGGGTGCCCTTCCGTCGGGTGTGCGGGATCAGGACGATCAGGAACACCGCGGCGCCGAGCGCGTTCGTCAGCGCATGGCCGGACGGGAACGAATAGCCCGCCGCGCGGGCCACGGGGTCGAGCAGGTCGGGCCGGTGCCGGCCGACGAGCAATTTCAGCAGTACGCCCAACAGGCCGCCGGCCGTCATCGTGACGGCGACCCACCAGGCGAGCGCCCGGTCGCCCCGCCGCACGAGCCACACCGCGAGGCCGGCCGCCGCGAGTCGCCACGTGTTCGGGTGGAAGACCAGACTCCACCAGTTCTCGAACCACACCCACGCCGGATGCCCGACCGCGAACCCGTGCAGCGCGTCGGTCACCCGCAGATCGAGCGAGTGCAGCCACCCGACGTTGCCGACCACGAGGACCGCGAGCAACGCGAACGGGATGAGCAGCAGGACGGAGACGGCGGCGGCGACGGTCGGCCGGGTGTAACGCATGCCCGTAGCTATACCCACGATCGAGCGTGTCCTACAACTTGTAGGTTTCACCGGACGCCACCGCGCCCAGTTTGTCGGGATTGGCGACGTTGTGGATCGTGCTGATCCGACCCGCAGCATCGAGGTCGAACGTCACCGTGGCGATCACCCGGTCCGGCCCCCGGAAGATCACCCCAGGCCCGCCGTTGATCTCGGCCACGATCGCCCGCATCTCCCCCGGCGCGACTCCCTGATAGGTGACCGTCCCGATCGCGGCGAACCACCCGGCGACCGTCCCCGCCCCCGCGATCGGCCGCAACGCCTGCCGCACCTTGCCGCCGCCGTCGGTCCAGAGCGTGACGTCCGGCGACAGCAGCTCCATCAGCGAATTGACGTCACCGCCGGTAGCGGCCGCGAGGAAACGCTCGGTCACCGAGCGAAGCCGGGATCGCTCATCGGCCGGAGCGCCGGACGAGGACGCGAACCGCGGCCGGCGCGCCGCCACGTTCTCCCGCGCCCGATGCGCGGCCTGCCGCACCGACTCCTCCGAGCGCCCCACCGCCGAGGCGATCTCCGCGTGACTGAAATCGAACACCTCCCGCAGCACGAAGACGGCGCGCTCCAGGGGGCTGAGCGCCTCGAGGACGACGAGCATCGCCATCGACACCGAGTCGGGGTCGGCCGGGTGGTCGGTCACGATCGGCTCCGGCAGCCAGGGCCCGACATAGACCTCCCGCCGGCGCCGGGCCTCCCGCAGCCGGGCAAGGGCTTCGTTGGCAACGATGCGGCAGAGATATGCCCTCATATCCGAAATGTCGCCGCGGTGGGAGACGGCCGACCAGCGGATCCACGCCTCCTGCACCGCATCCTCGGCCTCGGCCGCGCTGCCCAGGATGCGATAGGCCACCGCAAAGAGCAGGTCCCGATGCTCCTCGAAGGCGAAGGAGGGCGAGGAGGACGAGGAGGGCGAGGAGGACGAGGAGGGCGAGGAGGACGAGGAGGGCGAGGAGGACGAGGAGGGCGAGGAGGACGAGGAGGGCGAGGAGGGCGAGGAGGGCGAGGAGGGCGAGGAGGGCGAGGAGGGCCGGCTCACCGGGAGCTCCGAGACCGGGCGCGAGGGACGCTCACCGCTTGCCCTTGGGCCAGAACGCGCCCGACGCCGGCAGGCGCTTCATGCGGCGATAAGTGGGCCAAGGCGACGCGGTCACCGTTTCTTTGTAGCGCGCCGCGAGCCGCCCGGTCAGGTAGAAACGGCGCGGCGTGTCGTCACCGTGTGTGAACTGCACGACCGCGTCGTCGCGGCCGAGGCTGATCGGGGTGTGGTAGTAGCCGAACCGGAACGGCCTGGGCTCGCGGCCCCGCAGCGCGCGGAGGATCGAGAGCGCCGCGTGCACGCCCGTCGGCATGCCGCTCTGGCAGGTGCCATGCATGATCCCGTACGGCTGCGTGATCGCCGCCGCGTCGCCGACGGCGTAGACGAACGGGTGCGACACCGAGCGCAGCCCCGCGTCGGTCACGATCCGTCCACGATCGTCGGTGGTGATCCCCTCGGCCAGGACCGGCACCCGCGTCCCGCCCGCCCACAGGAACACGTCGGCCGGCAGCGTCTCCCCGTCGACGACCACGCCGTCCGCGAGCACCTTCTCGATCTCGCCGAGCCGCACCGACACCCCCAGCCGCTCGAGCGCCCCCCGCAGATGGGCGCCGGCCTTCGAACCCAAGGACGATCCCGGCGCCGTACGCCCGACGAGCGTCACGCGCAGCGACGGATACCGGGAGGCGATCTCGGCCGCCGACTCGATCCCGCTCAGCCCGGTCCCGCCGACCACGACGTCGCGCGCCGACGCCAGGCGACCGGCCAGCCGGGAGGCTTCGGAAAATCCGTTCAGCGTGTACGCGTGCCCGGCCGCCCCGGCCACGGAGGCGGCATTGGCGACACTGCCCAGGGCGTACACGAGAAGGTCGAACTTGATCTGTTCCGGGCCGACGGACACCGTGCGCGCGCACAGATCGACGGCGGTGACCCGGCCGCACACGAAGCGCGCGCCGGTGCCCTCGAGCATCGCCGGGATGGAGAGTGAGGCGGTCCGCTGACCGGTAAGGGTCATCGGCAGCCGGAGTCGTTCGGTGAACCGGTCGTTCGCGTCGACCAGCGTCACCCGGATGTCGTCGTCGCGCCTGGTGCGCGCGGCCAGCTGGATCGCCGCCGCCATGCCGGCGTATCCCGCGCCGAGAATCACGATGTCGTTCATGCCCACCAGATGGTGGTGACGCCGGCGAACGTGATCCCGGGTGACCGGAGTCACATCACGCCGCGCGCGCGGACTCCCCCGCCGAGTCCTCGACGCCGTCGCCGCCGCGGCGCTTCACCCGGTACATGGCCTGGTCGGCGCGGCGCAGCGCGTCCGGAAGGTCGGCGGCGTAGGCGGCCGCCACCCCGATCGACACCGTCGCCGGGCAGTCCGGGATGTCGCGGACCGCCTCCACCATCCGCGCGGCGATCGTCCGGGCCGGCCCGGCGCCGACACCCGGCAGCAGCGCCGCGAACTCGTCCCCGCCCAGCCGCGCGAGCAGCTCGCCGTCACGCAGCTGGTCGCCCAGCGCGCCGGCGATCGCCCGCAGCGCGTCGTCGCCGGCCGCGTGCCCGCGCGTGTCGTTGATCTGTTTGAACTTGTCGGTGTCGATGAGCAGCACCGTGACCAGGTCGGCGGGCCGCGCCTGCGCCTGCCGCACGGCCCGGTCGAACGCGCCGCGATTGGCGATGCCGGTGAGCGCGTCCAGCGCGGCGGCGCGGGCCGCCTGCTCGTGCTGGAGACGCAGCAGCTCGAGCGACTTCATCGCCGCGACCGTCTGGAGCGTGCGCAGGCGCTGCCGCCAGAGTGCCCCGGCCAGCGTGTCGCCGTAGGCGAGCCCGACCGCCACGTCCTGCGAGCCGTGCGCGGCCAGCAGCACGGCGTGGGTGCGCTGGGTGGCCGAGACGATCAGCCAGCCGGCGTCGGCGGGCAGGTCGGCGACGGCCCGGCGCATCACCTCGAGGGCGGCCTCGGACCGGCCCGACCGGCGCAGCGCCACGGCGTGGAACGGGCGGCTGAACGCGAGCGCGGCCGGGCTCATCCCGCGCTCCGCCAGCACCACGAGCAGCCGCTCGATCTCGGTGACGGCGCCCCACGGGTCGTAGCGGTCGGCCTTCGCGCACGCCGCGGCGAGCATGGCGTGGTCGCGCCAGGCATCGGCGTCGGGTCCGTCGGCCTCGGCCGCGGCCTGCAACGCGTACCTCTCCGCCTCGGTCGTGTGTTCCTCCGCGGCCGCGACCTGAGCGACCTGATAGAGCTCGAGCGCCCAGAACAGGTGCAGCTCGGCCTGGTTGAACAGCCACATCGCGCGGTTTCCGCTGCCGGGCGGGCTCATGTCGTGGGCGGCGTCGTACTGCGGGCCGACCAGCTCGTAGAGGCGCAGCTCGAAGTAGCCGATGGCGACCGCGACCCGGGCGTTGACGGCCGCGATCGGCTCGGTCTCGTCCACCACCAGGATCTCGGCGGTGACCAGATCGTGCAGCACGTCGTCGAGGTCGTGGTCGGTGTCGCCGATCCGCATCAGGTGGGAGGCCTTGCTGGCGAGGGCGCAGGCGCGCCAGCCGGCGCTGCCCTCCCGTTCGGCGGCCCGGATCATCAGGTCGAAGGCGGGCAGCGGCGCGTCGGGGTCGCCGAGGTTGGCCAGGGCGATGGCCCGCACGAAATGCATGCAGGCCGGCCCGTCGGCGATGTCGCCGGTGCCCACGGCGAGGACGGACTCGGCGTGCTCCAGCGCCGGGCGTGCCTGCCCGCTCTGTGCCCGTTCGAGCCACCTTGCCGCCTCTTGCGCGATCTCGCTCATCGGCCCCTCCCGACGCGCCTATCGGCAGCGGGCGGCCGGCCTTGCAGCGAAAACGCGCTCTCAGTTGACAGCGATGATCTTGTTGATGAGGCCGCCGCCGGGGAAGTCGAGCATCAGCGCGCCCGTGCGGACCACCGGCGTGTGCACCTCGGGGCCCTCGTTCAGATAGATCAGCAGGAACGGGTCGACGCCCTGGACGCCGAGCGCACCGCCGGCCACCTGCTGCGGCTGGGCGAAGATGCCGGCGCCGCCGGCGAAGTTCACGTAGATCTTCGCGGGGTCGCCGGCGCTGGTCGCGTCCAGGAAGCGGCGCACCTGGTCGCGCTTGGTGGCGATCGCCCCGACGTTCGGCACGTTGTAGTTGTCCTGCACGTAGGTGGAGCTGCCGTCGTTCCAGCCGGCGAACTGGGCGAGGCCGTGACCGGCGAACCGGCCGCCGTGCGCGCCGTTCATGACGGCCAGGACCACCTTGCCCCGCGCCTCGCCGAGGGTGGGCGTGCTCGCGTCCCCGGTCACGCTTGGGGTCCAGAACAACGAGGGGTACCGCGCCGCGTACCAACCGAATATTTCTGGGAATGTGGCTTGATCGGCGGCATCGGTGCAGGAACCGAGCTCGCCGGTGCATTCCTGCTTGAGACGCATCAGCACGGTCTCGCCCCGATGTGCCGCCAGAAAGTCGCGGAGCCGGCCGAGCACATCGTCGAAGTTCGCGTTCTGGTAGGTGGCGCCGTGGTGGATGGTGAAGGTGTTGCCGGCGTTCACCCGGGCCCGGATGTCGACCATGCGGATGCCGGCGTTCAGCTGAGCCGCGAGGGTCCCGCCGCTGTCGCCGAAGTCCTCCTGGGTCTGGGTCCAGGCGCCGCCGTGGATCGCCATGGTCTCGTGGGTGCCGGGAATCGACAGGGCGGCCAGGCTCCGGCCGTCGGCGAGCCCGCGCATCCAGTCGGGGTTGGTCGCGCCGCCGAGCGTGCGGTAGGAGGAGTCGGCCGCGTCGGCGGCGGCCGGGATCGCGATCAGCGCGGCGGCCAGCGCCAGCGCGCCGGCGGCAGACATGAACTTCATTCGCTTCACGAAAAGGAAAGATATCGATCGATGGGGTACGACGGAAGGGTCACGCCTTGCCGTACCGTCTTATGTGCCCGCTGTTCTATCCGGCGTCATGTTGCGGCGGAGGCCGCCGATGTTCGAGAAGTTCACCGACCGCGCCCGGCGCGTCGTCGTCCTGTCCCAGGAAGAGGCCCGGCTCCTCGCCCACGACTACATCGGCACCGAGCACCTGCTGCTGGGGGTGATCGCCTCGGGCGGCGTCGCGGCCCGGGTTCTCACCGATGCCGGCATCACGGCCGAGGCCGCCCGCCAGGAGATCGCGGCGACGATCGGCGCGGGGACCGCGCCGGCCAGCGGTCACATCCCCTTCACCCCCACCCTCAAGAAGTCGATCGAGCAGGCGATGCGCGAGGCGCTGCGGCTCGACCACACCGTCATCGACGCCGAGCACCTGCTGCTGGGCCTGCTCCGGCAGCCCGACGGCACCGCGGTCCAGATCGTCGGCAAGCTCGGCGCCGATCCCGACGAGCTCCGCCACCGCGTCATCGCGGCGCTGTCCGCCACCCCGCCCGACCCCGCCTCGAGCCTCGCGTCGTTCCCGTTCTCCCGGCCGCTGCGCGGGTTCGCCCCGGCCGTGCCGGCGCTCGACCGGTTCGGCCGCGGCCTCGACGCCGCCGCCCAGCGCCCGGTCGCCGGGCGGGACGCCGAGATCGCGCGCGTCGTGCAGATCCTGAGCCGGCAGAGCCGCAGCAACGTGGCGCTCATCGGTCCGGCGGGCTCGGGGCGGATGGCGATCGCGTCGGCGGTGGCCCGGCTGATCGCGGACGGCACGGCGCCGCGCCCGCTGCACGGCAAGACGCTCTACGCCGTCGACTTCTCGCTGGTCCCGGCCGGGGTCGAGGGCCGCGCCGAGACCGAGCGGCGGGTGACCATGCTGCTCGCCGAGATCCACGCCCGTGGCGACATCATCGCCGTGACCGCGGATCTCGCGCCGTTCGGCGGCGATCCGATCGTGGCCGCGTTCGTGCGGTCGGCCCTCGCCCGCGGCGACCTGCAGATGATCACCACCGGCGCCGCGCTTCCTCCCGAGATTTCGGAGTTGTTCCAGGCGGTGGAGGTCGCGGCGGCGACCGTCGAGGAGACGGTGGCGATGCTGGAGGCGCTGCGGCCGGGGCTGGCCGAGCATCACGGCGCCGAGATCAGCGATGCCGCGCTGCGGGCCGCCGCCGAGCTGGCGAACGGGGTGCTCCCGGCGGCGGCGGTCGATCTGCTCGACGAGGCGTGTTCCCGTGCGGGCGGCGGTGTCGTCGAGGCGGAGACCGTCCGGCAGGCTCGGGACTGACCGGGCGTGGAAACCCGGCCGGTCGATGCGACGGCGGTGCCCGACGTCGCCGCGCTGTTCGAGAGCAGCTCGATCACGCGCGGCTGCCAGTGCATGTGGTTCCTGCTCACCAGCAAGGAGATGGACACCGGCTGGAGCGGGGAGAACAGGGTGCGCTTCGCGCGCTTCGTCACCGAGGCGCCGGAGCCCGCGGGCGTCCTCGCCTACGACGACGGCGGGCAACCGGTCGGCTGGTGCGCCGCCGGGCCGCGTTCCCGCTACGGCAAGGTGCTGCGCTCGCCGCTCATGAAGGGCCACGACGACGCCGAGAACGACGACGTCTGGTTCGTGCCCTGCTTCTTCGTGCGGCCGGGCGCGCGGCGCGGCGGCCTGACCCGGGACCTGCTCGAGGCGGCCGTCGGGATGGCGCGCGAGCACGGCGCCACCGCGATCGAGGGCTTTCCGCTGGCCGGTCCCGGCCCGCACCGGGACGACCGCTACCTGGGGACCGAGGGCCTGTTCGCGGCCTGCGGCTTCGAGGTGACCGCCCGCCCGTCGGCCAGGCGGGTCGTGATGCGCCGCGGCGTAGTTTGATAACCAGCCCCGAAGACGGCAGTATGCACGGGTGTTGCGCAACCGGATCGCGATATTTGCTGTGGCGGCGGTGGTGGTTCTGGGCGGCGGAGGCCTCATCGTGAAGGGCCTCGGCGGCAAGGACGGCACCTCGGGCCTGTCCCCCAGCGCGGTCATCCAGGGCGGCGGCGGCAGCAGCTCGGCCACCACCCCGGCGACGAAACCGGCGCCGACCGGGCCGAGCGCCGAGGAGCTGGCGAAGGCCGAGCGGGCCAAGCGCGTCAAGCAGCTGGACGCGGCGCTGAAGAAGCTGGACGCGAGCTCGCCCGAGTTCTCGGTCGCCGTTCTCGACAAGAAGACCGGGCAGACGTACGCCTACCGCGGCACCGAGAAGTACGACACCGCCAGCATCGTCAAGGCGCAGATCCTGGCCTGCATGCTCCTGCACGACCAGGACGCCGGCCACGACCCCACGTCGGGTGAGCTGACGCTGGCCAAGCCGATGATCCGGCTGAGCGACAACAACGCCGCGACGTCGCTCTTCCAGCACGTCGGCGCCCGCAGCGGGGTCACCAAGTGCAACAAGCGGCTGGGTCTGAGCCAGACCGTCGTCAACAGCTCGTGGGGCCTGACCCGCACCACCGCCGACGACCAGATCAAGCTGCTCTCCGAGCTGGTCGACACCAAGGGCCCGCTCGACCCCGACTCCCGCAAGACCGCCTTCGGCCTGATGAGCACCGTCAATCCGGCCCAGGACTGGGGCATCCCGTCGATCGCCAAATCCGGCGAGACCACCACCGTCAAGAACGGCTGGGACACCCGCTCGGCCGACGGCGGCCTGTGGGCCATCAACACGATCGGCCGCGTCCTCTCCGACGACGGCGACGTCAACGTCTCGGTGGCCGTCCTCTCCCACGACAACCAGTCGATGGACAGCGGCGTCGCGCTCGTGCAGAAGGTCGCCAAGCTGACCCGGCAGTACCTGAAGTACTGACGCACCCCGGAAACCCTCAACTCCCTCCGCCGGCGGCCGATCAGATATCGGGTGACGTGCGCGCGTGGCCCGAGCCGGCCCGTGAGGGGGTCCCTGGTGCGGCGTCTGACCATCGGGACGCGGTTGTCGCTCGCCTTCGCCGCCGTCCTGGTGCTGCTGCTGGGCATCGCGGCGATCGGGCTGGCCACCATCGTGCAGCAGCGGAGCTCGGCCGCCGACGTGCGGCGTCTCGAGGTGCTCACCCGGCAGTCCGAGGAGATCAAGACGCACGCCACCACGCTCGGTGGCTGGCAGTCGGGCTACATCAACGACATCTACCGGCTCGGCGCCGCCCGTGCCCTCGGCGGTGAGTCGGTCGCGTTCAAGGCCTGGCAGCAGGAGCGCGAGCGGTTCCAGCAGTTCCTCGGGCAGATCGACGCCGCCGCCCTCACCACCACCGAGCGGGCGCTGCTCGAGCGGGTGACCGCCGAGCTGGCGAACTACGCCACGGTGAACGACCGGCTGGTGGCCGCCTACCGGCCGGGGACCGTGCAGGCACTGTGGAACGCCGACCAGATCGCCATGTACGAGAGCTGGGACAGCTACTACCGGATCATGGTGTCGGCGCAGGGGCTGGCCCAGTCCGTCGACGGGCGCAGCGTCGCGGCGGTGCGGGCCTCGGCCACCGAGGCGACCCGGGCCCAGTGGGTGATCGGCATCGCCACCGCCCTCGCGTTCCTGCTCGGCGCGATCTCCGCGGTCCTGGTCACCCGCAGCATCGTGCGGCCGGTCGGCGCCGCCCGGGACGCGCTGCGCCGGGTCGCGGACGGCGACCTCACCGTGACGCCGGCCGTCGCCGGCCGCGACGAGGTGGCCGACATGGCGGCGGCGCTCGGCCAGGCCGTGGGCGGGATCCGGGCGATCGTCTCCGACGTGGGCCGGCAGGCCGACGCGCTCGGCCGCACGTCGGCCGAGCTCGACACGGTGTCCGGGGCCTTCGCCCGGGCGGCGGCCGACACGTCGGCGCAGGCGGGACTGGTCACCAGCGCCGCCGACGAGGTCAGCCAGAACGTCAACGCGATGGCCGCGGGCTCGCACGAGATGGGCGCGTCCATCGCCGAGATCGCGCGCAACGCCACCGACGCCGCCGCGGTCGCGGCCGAGGCGGTCGCCGCGGTGGAGGACACGAACCGGACCGTCACCAGCCTCGGCGCCTCGTCGACGGCGATCGGCGACGCCGTCCGGCTCATCTCGACGATCGCCGGGCAGACCAACCTGCTGGCTCTCAACGCCACGATCGAGGCGGCGCGGGCCGGCGAGACCGGCAAGGGCTTCGCCGTGGTCGCCGGCGAGGTCAAGGACCTGGCCCAGGAGAGCGCGCAGGCGGCGGAGCGGATCGACGAGCTCGTCCGGGCCATCCAGAGCGACGCCGACGCCGCGGTGACCGCGATCGAGCACATCGGCGCGGTGATCGGCCGGATCTCCACCTACCAGACCGGCATCGCGGGCGCGGTCGAAGAGCAGACGGCGACCACCGGCGAGATGAGCCGGGGCGCGGTCGCCGCCTCCTCGGGAACGGCCGGCATCGCCGACAACATCCGGGCGGTGGCGTCCAGCGCGTCGGCGACCTCCGACGACGTCACCCGGATCCGCGCCGCCGCCGCCGACCTGAGCGGCATGTCCGCCACCCTGCGCGACGCCGTCGGGCAGTTCCGCTACTGAGGAGGACGATGCGTACCCCGATCCTGGCCGCGCTGCTGGCCGCCGTCCTCGCGGCGGTGCCGGCGTGCTCGGCCGCGCCGCTCGCCCTGACCGAGACGGACGTGGCGTCCCTCGGCCGGGAGACCATCCACGTGGGCATCGCCTACGACTCGGCGGGCCGGGGCGACAAGAGCTTCAACGACGCCGCCGGCGCCGGCCTGGACCGGGCGAAGAAGGAGCTGCTCATCCAGGCGACCGAGGTCACCGCGGAGGGCGAGACCGACCAGGGGCGCGCCGCGAGCCTGCGCAAACTGGTGGCCGCCGGCGCGAACCCGGTCATCGCGGTGGGCTTCCTCTACGCCGGCGCGATCGGCACCGTCGCCAAGGAGAACCCCGGCACGCTGTTCGTGATCATCGACGACGACTCGGTCAAGGCGGACAACGTGGTGTCCATGTTGTTCGCCGAGGAGCAGGGCTCGTATCTGGTCGGTGTCGCGGCGGCGCGGGCCACCAAGACCGGGCGGGTGGGCTTCGTCGGCGGCGTCGACGTGGCGCTGATCCACAAGTTCCGGGCCGGGTACGCCGCCGGCGTGCACAGCGTCGACCCCGGCATCCGGGTCGACGTGAAGTACCTGACCCGGCCGCCGGACTTCGGCGGCTTCAGCGCCCCGGACAAGGGCAAGGCGGCCGCCACCACGATGCTCAGCGACGGCGACGACGTGGTCTACGCGGCGGCCGGCGGGTCGGGCTCGGGCGTCTTCGAGGCGGTGGCCGCGCGCACCGGCGCCTGGGCCATCGGGGTCGACTCCGACCAGTACCTCGGCGCCGCCGCCGCGGTCCGGCCCCGCATCCTGACCTCCATGCTCAAGCGCGTCGACAACGGCGTCTTCCAGGAGATCCAGGCCTACGTCAAGGGCGACCGGGTGGGCGGCACCAAGCGGTACGACCTCAAGGTGGACGGCGTCGGCTACGCCACCTCGAACGCGAAGGTCCGGCCGTACGTCGCGGCGATCGAGAAGGAGCGGTTCCGCATCCTGAGCGGCGCGGTGCACGTGCCGTCGAGCTGAGATCAGGACAGGTAGAGCCAGATCAGCGTGCCGGCGATGAGCAGGAGGGCGACGACCGCGAGGATCAGCAGGAGCAGCAGCCAGTTGAAGCCGGAGCCGCGCTCCTGCGCCTGCTGGTACATCGCCGGGCCGAGCTGGCGCTGCGACGGGCGGGCCGGGCGCATCTCGAAGCCGCAGCGTTCGCAGCGGACGCGGGCGATGTCGTTCGGGTAGCCGCAGTTGCGGCACTGCAACTGCTGCTGGCCGCGCGGGGCGCCGTAGTTGCCGGCCTGGAACTGGCGGGTGTCGGTGCGCGGCTGCGGGACCGGCTGGGGCATCACGCGCAGGTTGGTGGCGTCGTCGCCGGCGTTGGGGCTGCGCGGGATCGACTGGGCCTGCGCGTCGTTGTCGCCGCCGCCGCGGCGCAGGAACATGAGCGGGTAGCCGCAGTTCGGGCACAGCTGGTCGCGGTCGGGCTGGACCGGGTTGCCGCAGTCGGGGCAGGGCATCTGGCGGACCGAGCCGTACGTCTCAGGCATTGTCGTCTCCGTTAACGCTGCCGGGTGGGCGGGCGCGGCCGCGCGCGGGCTGGGGCTGGAAGCGGACGTCCAGCTGGATCCGCGCGCCGAGCGGGACCTCGCTCTGCAGGAACGCCATCACCTGCCGCTCGGTGAGGTGTCCGGTGTGGTCCATCTGGACTACCACAACCGGGTCGGGCGGCGGAACCTTGTCGTTGCTGCCGTAGACGCCGCCGGCGTCGATGACCGTCACCCGGGCGCCGGTGGCGGCCTGGAGCAGGGCCTCGACCCCGTAGCGGGTGCCGCGCCAGCCGAGCAGCTTGCCGACCTCGCGGACGAGGCTGCGGCGGTAGTCGGCGGGGTCCGTCGGCTCCAGCATCACGCCGAGCCAGGAGCCCAGGTAAGCCAGCATCTCCGGACTGGCCAGACCGGTGTCCACCTGGTGCTCGATGGCGTCGATCCGTTCGCGTACGGTGTCGTGCACCTGCTCGAAAGCCGCGACGAAGTCGCGCAGCACCGGGTCGGTTCCCATCACCCGGGGCAGCTGCTCGACGAGCCAGCCGGCGCGACCGGTCATTGCTGGACCACCACCCGGTGCTCGTACGACATGAAGAGCGCCTCCGGCAGCAGGCGCAACCGCTGCTCCACCTGGTCGAGCGTGCGCTTGCGGCGCAGGTCGGCCGAGAAGAAGTGCACCGCCTCGACGCCCTGCACGCCGAACGAGCCGTGCAGCACGCCGTAGACGTCACCCAGCCGCAGATCGGTGTCGAACGGCCAGCCCTGCCCGCTCGGCCCGCCGGTCAGCGGGTTGAGATATTCGTAGAGGGCGCGCTCGGCGCGTTCGCGCACGGTCTCGGTGCGTACGCCCGGGGCCGCCCGCACCTCGGCGACCACCTTGACCCCCTGGTACCGCGGCGCGTCGATGCGCAGGCGCATGGTGAGCAGCCGGCGGGGCTCGAGGTAGGCCTTGATCTGCTCCTCCAGCTCCTCGGAGAGCGCGAGATCGTCCAGCGTGAGGTTCTCGGGCGCCACGTCGACCCGGGGCACCACCAGCAGCCGGGCCGGCTCGGCCGGGTTGTCCGGCGGCAGGCAGCGGGCCCGGGCCACGCTCGGCGCCGCGTCCAGGGTGAGCCGCTCGACGTCCTCGGCCGTCACCGCGCGCCGGCCGCCGCGCAGCAGCATCGGCCCGCGCACCTTCGCGTTCTCCACCGTCTCGGCGTCGACCCCGCCGGTCGACGGGTCGAGGTTGGTCACCCCGGCCACGAACGGGATCGAGGTGTGCAGGATGGTGAGCCGGTCGGACGGGACGTTGCCGCGCCGGCCGCCGCCGAAGCGGTACCCGGTCACGTAGATCTGGGAGTCGATCGGCGGGATCGCGCCGTGCTGCCAGACCCGGCCCTCCCGGTCGAGCACGCGCGGCCCGAACCGGATCTCGCCGGTGGCGCCCGACCAGGTGTAGACCTGGTCGTCGTCCTCGGCGTCGGCCAGGTCGGCGACCTCGGTCCACTCCTGCTCCTCGGGCTCGCCGATGCGCTCGTGGCGGGGCAGCACGACGCGGACGGTCTCGTCGAAGCGCCGCGGCAGCACCGGCACCCGGCGCACCTGGAACACCTGGCCGGGCCGGCCGTTGCTGGCGCCGAGCAGCTCGGCCGGGGCCGGCTCGGCGTGGTGGGCCGGCACCGCGCCGCCGAGCGCGACCGCCGAGAGCTGCTCGAGGATCGGCGGGTTGGTGTACTCGGGCTGGCCCTCGACCGCCTGCACCAGCCGGCAGCGCAGCCAGTACGCGCGGCGGGAGCCGATCGCCAGCGCCTCGTGCCGCATCGGCAGCAGCAGGGTCACCTCGCCGGTGCTGTTGAAGCCGGCGCTGGTGTCCTCGAGGATCCGCACGTCCTTCCAGGTCTGCCCGTCCCAGGCCTCCCAGACGCGGGGCGGCCGCCGCGGGTCGACGCCGGCGCCCTCGGGCCCGGTCGTCACGTCGAGCCGCAGCAGGTTGCCGCCGGCCGAGTCCTGGAGTCCGAAGTAGACGGCCTCGTCCACCTGGAGGGTCGGGAACAGCTGGACGGTCGCGGCCTCGCGGCGCAGCTCCTCCCAGTGGTCGGCGTACCGGTCGCCGGCGTGGGTGAGGCAGGCGACCAGCTTCGGCGGGGTGACCTGGAGCTCGGAGTCGGTCAGGAAGACGATCGGCGCCTCGTCGTCGCGGCGCTCGGTGCTGACCTGGGTGCCGGCCGGGACGCGGACCACGTCGTCCCGCGGCGCGGTGAGCCGGAACAGCAGGTCGGCGCGGGCGGGCACGGCCGAGAACAGCTCGACGCCGACCAGCTCGAGGAACTTGATGTAGAGCCGGTCGGGGACCTGGTTGAGCCGGTACAGCGTCATCTCGGTCATCCAGGCGAACAGCTCGACGAGCGCGACGCCGGGGTCGGAGACGTTGTGGTCGGTCCAGTCGGGGCAGAGCCGGTTGATCCGCCGTTTCGCCTCGTCGACGATGTCCTGGAACCGGCGATCGTCGAGATCGGGTGCGGGGAGACTCATGGCGCCGGCTCCTCGGTCGGAATCGTGTAGAACGGATAGACCAGATTGCGTACGTCGTTGGTGGCGCGCACCCGGTAGGCGACCGTGATGTGCACCGTCCCCGTCTCCTGCTCGGGCATCGAGGTGACCGACTCGAGCTCGATCCGCGGCTCCCACCGTTCCAGGGCCTCGCGGACGGCCCGCTCGATCAGGCCCAGGGTGCCGGCCGTGAGCGGGGCGAACAGCTGCTCCCACATCGAGCAGCCGAAGTCGGGGCGCATGACCCGCTCGCCCGGCACGGTGGACAGGATCATGCGGATCGCCGCGTCCACCTCCTCGGTGCCGGTCACCAGGCGGACGCTGCCGTTGCGGTTGATCGCGGCCGGGAACGCCCAGCCGTTGCCGATGAAGTCGTCGCTCGCCATGGCCGTCGTCCTCACGCGACCAGCACGTCGGGCGACCCGGCGCTGATCACGCTGGTCGGGGCGTCGACCGGGTCGTTGCAGGTCGCGACCTGGTCGCCCATCCGGGCCAGTGGCTTGCCGTTGACCAGCACGGTCGGCGAGCCGATGATCACGGTGCCCTGGTTGGTGGGTGGCCGCTGGAACGGGAACGGCGGGATGTGCGGCGTCTGCTGCGATTTGCTGCCCTGGGTGGCGGCCGGACGGCCGTTGATCAGCACATCGGCCGACAACGACAGGGCGAGCTGGCCGGCGTACGGCAACGGGGTGGGAGTCGGCACCGGACCGCCCGGCGAAGGCACCATGAGAATGTGGATGTCGGTCCCGGTGACCGGGTCGTTCTGGCGTGCGGCCGGCTGCGGCATGGTCGCCCCTCCCCTCAATTCAGCTTGATCGGTTTGCCGGACGCGGTGAGCGGGCCGGACGCGGTGATCTCGACCTGGGCGCCGGAGAGCGCGAGCTTCGACGTCGCCTTGATCTCGATGTTGGTGGCGGTCAGGACGAGCTTCTGGTCGCCGATGACCGACGACTCGGACTTCTCCAGCCGGAGCAGGCAGGGCGAGCCGCCGAGCAGCAGCTCGATCTGCGGCTTGTCGTCGTCGAGGATCAGCCGGGAGTCCTTGCGGGAGACCAGCATCCGCTTCTTGACCACGCCCCCGGCGATCGAGCCGGGATCGGGCGGCGCGTCCCGCCGGTTCCACAGGCCACCGAGGATCACCGGGCGGGTGGTGTCGTCCAGCTCGAAGCCGACCAGCACCTCGTCGTCGACCTCGGGGATCCATTGCAGGCCGCGCTCCTTGCCGCCGCCCGGCGTGGCGATCCGCGCCCAGGCGCTCTCGTCGTCCTGCGAGAGCGTCGGGAACTTCACCCGCACCCGGCCCAGCTTCTCCGGGTCGTCGTTGTTGGTGACGATCCCGACGACCAGCCCCGACCAGCCTCGGCGTTCCTCGCTCGCCGCCCCGCCGGTGAGGTCGGCCAGACCGGCCGGTTCCTTTCCACCACAGACGAAACGGGTGAGGTACGGGCGGGTAGCACCGTAGGAATGCTCCACCCCGGTGACCCGGTAGTCCCCCGTCATCCTCGAACCGACACCCTCGACGTGCACCTTGGCGCCGGCTCCGATCAGCGGGTCGCCGGCCGCCTCGCCGCGCAGCACCACCTCCTCGCCGGAGACGCGCAGCAGCAGCGATCCGGCCAGCGCGTCGGCCTCGGCCTGGTCGGTGACCGGGAACTGCCCGGCGTTGCGCTTGACCCGGCCGAACGCGCGGCGGGCCGCGTCCGCCATCTCCTGCGCGGCCGGGGCGTCGGTGCCCGGGTCGGTGGTGTCCGAGCGGCCGGTGATCGCCTCCTTGCCGAGCTGGTCCCAGCCGCGGATCTCCACCTCGTCGCTGCGCTCGGCGGCCGAGAAGCGGGTGCTGAACCGGGACAGGTTCTTGCCGTAGACCAGCTTGGGCGGGGTGGCGGTCGAGCGCGGGGTCTTCTTGAAGTAGAACTTCTTGTCGCTGACCCAGACGTCGAAGCCGATCCGGGCGGCCCGGCGGCGCAGGAAGGCGTAGTCGGTCTCGCCCGCCTGCAGAACGTACTCGTGGGTGGCGCCGGTCGCGTCCACCTCGGCGTCGAGGCCGTACTCGCCGGCGATCCGGGACGCGATGTCGGCGTCGGTGATCCGCTGGAAGCTGCGCGACTTCGGCACCCGGGCCAGCCGGTGGGTGAGGTCGAAGCCGGTGACGATCAGCTCGTGCCGGCCGGAGATGCCCGGCTCGACGCTGATCGCGGTGACCTCGCCGGTGGTGACCACCATCGGGTCGCCCTCGGCCCGGAACGCGATCTCGATGCGGGTGCCGATGGTGAACTGGCCCTTGTCGAACAGCTCGAAGTGCGCGTCGTCGAAGTGGATGGCGAAGTAGTCCGGCAGCAGCACCGACTCCTCCACCCGCACGAGCGCGACCTGCGGGTAGATCTCCGGGGCGAGCGGCCGGCCGTCCACGGTGATCACGACACCGTCGAGCCGGCGCTTCTCCTCAGCCACGGCGCCGCACCGGCAGCTCGGGAATGATCAGCAACGCGCCCGGCTCGAGCGCAAGCGGGTCGACCACGTTGTTGGCCTCGGCGATCAGCCGCCAGCGGGTGGCGTCGGCGTAGTGCCGGGCGGCGAGCCGGTCGAGGGTCTCGCCGTGGCCGAGCCGGTGCACGGTCTGCAGCGACGGGGTGTGCGAGGTCGGGTTCTGCAGCGGCTTGATGGCCTCGTCCTCGTACTGCTTGAGGGAGAGGTCGGCCTTGGCCCGCAACGGCATGCCGTTGGCGGCGAAGTAGGTGAACTTCAGCGTGAGGCGCTCGACGACGGCCTTGAACGAGGTGAGCGGTCCCCAGTGGAACGTCACCCACGGCGGCCGCGCCTTGTTGCGGCTCTTGTCCGAGCCCGGCAGCTTGGGGTCGACGGTCACCAGCGCGAGCAGCTTGTCGGTGTACGCGGTGACGCTGGTCCCCTTGTCGGTGGTGTCGAGCGTGATGCTCAGCGCGAGCGTGCCCGGCTGCCCCGCCGAGAACTTCAGCAGCGGCGAGTTGTTGCCCTTGCTCTCGGCCGCGTTCCACGACGCCGACTTGGTGATCGTCAGCTCGGACGGGTTGAACAGCAACGGAATCACTCCGTTGTTCTCGGTCCGCAACTCGGCCTTCGCCGGCGCGCTCGGCACACCCGCCATCAGAACACCCCCGCCCATCGGCCGCCGCGCCGCTCGATCTCCCGCAGCAGCCGGCGTTCCACGATCTCCACCACCTGATCCGGGTCGAGCGCCTTGGCCGCACCCGACACCGCCCCCGCGACACCCTGGACCGCGCCCTGGGCCGCATTGGCCACGCCGCCCACCGCCTCGCTCGCCGCCGACATCGCGCCGCCGGCCGCGTTCTCCACATCGGACACCACGCCGCCCAGCGCACCCTGCGCGCTCGACATCGCCCCGCTCAGCGCGCCCTGCGCGCTCGACATCGCCCCGCTTGCCGCCCCTTGCAGGCCGTCGAGCGCGCCGCCGGCCGCGCTCCGCAGACCGGAGAACGCGCCGCCCATCGGGCTGCCGGCCGCCTCGATCACGGCCTGCCGCGCCGCCCGGGTGGCGACCTCGGTCACCCCGCCCAGTCCCCCGCCGCCGACCGGCAGCGAGTCGACGATGCCGGCGCCCATGCTCTTGCCGGCCGCGAGGGCCTGCCGTTCGTCGTCGTCGAGCAGCGCGGAGGCGCCGTCGAGCAGGAAGCGCGGCCGCCGGACCGGGCTGCGGGCGTGGGTCAGCTCGTGCGCGAGCACGGCCGACACGGCCGGCCCGGACGGCGCCGACGGAAGGTGCACGACGGTCCCGGTGGTCGCGCCGAGCGCCCCGGCGGCGGCGAGGGCGCGCCGCGTGTTGGGACCGGTCGTGAACAGCGGCGGCCGCGCCCGCCCGGTGATCGCCGAGGCCATCGCGTGAAACGCGGACGGCAGCGCCCGCGGAGCCTCGAGCGGCCGCGACGCGATGGCCGCGTCCCACCGTTCCCGCGGGCTCGGCGGCGCGGCCCGCTGCGGCTCGACGGTGACGGCGCCGGTCGGGTCGGGCACGTTGCCGGGCGGAAGCGACGCCGACCCGAGAACCCGATACCGGCCGGCCCCGTCCGGGTCGCTCACGGTCGGCCCGCTGACGGGTCGCGCGAGCAGTGGCTGCCGCCCGGCGCCGGGAAGCGCTTCGATCTGGTCGCCGGGAGATCCGGCCCGGGCCGGCCGGCCGCCCGGCGTGGTCCGTGCCGGGTCGCCCAGCACGAGCTCGCCCGGGCCGTGCGCCCGGTGAGAGGTGCCGTGCCCGCTCGGGATCGGCCCGCTCGGTGCCTGTGGGTGGCCGGTCGAGCCGGTCGTCACCGTGTGCCAGCCACGCACCCGCAACTGATCGGCAAGCCCCGCGCCGACGGGCGGTGACGCGTCGGCGCCGGCCCCTGGCAGCGACCCACCGGCATTCGGCGTGCCCGCGCCGAGCGATCCGGCACCCGGCGAACCCGCACCCAGCGATCCGGCACCCGGCGAGCCCGCACCCAGTGAGCCCGCACCCAGCGACCCGGCGCCCCGCGTGCCCGCACCGATCCCACCCATTCCGGGCAAGCCGGCGCCGGCCGCTCCGGTGCCGAGCGCTTCGATCCGGGAGGTTCCGCTTGTGCGCGTCTCGCCGCGCGACGTCCCGCCGTCCGTCATCCCCGCCGATCCGCCGCCCGGCGGCGAAACGGCCGAGGACGGCCCGCGGCCCGGCGCCATCCGCGACCCGGCGCCGGGCGCCGATGCGGTGCGTGCCGAGCCCGCCAGCAGACCGCCCGGCCCGGGGCCCATCGAGAGCTCGTTGCCGGGCCGCACATCGGGGCCGTCCGGGGGCGCGCCGATCAGCGAACCGCGCGCACCGCCGATCAGGGACCGCCCGGTGAGTCCGAACTCCCCCGGCCGCCCGCCGATCGCACCGGCCGGGTCGCGGCCCGCCGCAATCCCGCCCGGAAGAAGCGCGAGCCGACCACCCGGCCCGCGCCCGTCCGCGCCACGACCGTCCGCGCCGAGACCACCCGGCCCGCCGTGCGCCCCGCGACCGCCCGGCCCGGGCCGGGCCGCGCCGCGATTGCCCGGCCCGCCATCGTCGGCGCCGCGACCGCCGGCCCCGCTGCCGTCCGCCCGGCGGCCGGTGGGCGCGCCGCGACGGCTCGACAGCGACGCGAGCGTCTGGCGCCCGACCGAACCCGGCCCGTGGCCATCGCGGCGTCCCGGCGTCGGCCCGTCGCCGCCGGCGGGCGACACCGAGCGCGCGGCGCGGAGCGCGCGGTACCAGCGCATCAGCGACCACGGCGCCCGCACGCGCAGCCCGTCGGCCAGGCCCGCGCCCACCGGCGGGACGCCCGTGGCGCCCACCGTGGAACCGGTGAGCCCCGGCCTCAGAGACCGGGGCAACAGTCGGGCGACAAAGCGGCGGAAACCCTCACGTCGCGGCCTGGAAGCCACTGTGGCACACCTCCAGTTCCTCGATCGCCAGGTCCCGGGAGGAGGCGGCCAGGCGCGGGCCCGACCACTTCACCGGCTTCACATCCGTCAGCGACCAGGTGCGGAACGGCTTTCCGGCCGCGTTGAGCACGCTGATCGACCCCGTCTCCGGGACCACCTTGTTGCCTTCGCCGTTCAGGCCGGCGCCGGAGAACTTCAGCAGCCAGGTAAACAACGCGTCCGAGTCGGTCAGCCCGCGCTTGAGCACGATGTTCGGCCAGCGCATGCGGCCGAGCAGCTTGTGCGTGTACGCGTTCTGCCCGCCCTCGGTCAGCTCCTCCACGTCGATCGACACCGCCAGGCCGGTCACCTCGGTGAAGGCCCCGATCTGCAGCGTGCCGATCTTGAAGATGAACTTGCCGACGAAAGGCGGGTCGATCGTGTGCGCCTCAGCCACCCGTCACTCCTTGCCATGCGCGTTCGTTCAGGCCGCCCACCTCACGCAGGAGGCGGATGCGGTCACCGTGTTCCAGGTCGAGCAGCCGGTCGAAGTCCCAGTGCAGGTGGTACGCCAGGAAGGCGATCTCCTGCCAGAGCTCGTCGTGCGCGTAGTGCCCTAACCCACCTCCACTGACGCCGGCGGGAAAGGGGCGCCCGGCTCCAGGGCCTCGAGAATGCTCGGATCCTGGAAGTTGATGATGCGGTACAGGTCTTGCAGGTACGAGAAGTCGGAGACGAACAGGGACTCGATCGTCTTCGTGGTGACCCGGGAGACGGTGCCGAGCTCGGTGACCACCCGAGCCAGCACGATCACCGTCGCGTACGCCTCGTTCTCCTTCACGCGGCCGTCGCGCAGCGGCTCGATCTCGTCGCGCGCGCAGGCCAGTCGCATGACGCCGGTCTTGTGGAGCGTGCCGTCGTCGTCCACGAAGCCCTTCGGCAGCGTGAAGGGGAACTCGGTCTGGAGCCCGCTCATGCCCGGCGCAGCCCCTCGTGGGTGATCGTGACCTTCTCCGTCGCGATCTCGTTGCTGCCGGCGTCGAGCTCGGCGCCGGTCCACTTGGAGACCCAGCCGCGGTCGAAGTCCCAGCGGGCGACCTCGGTCTTCATCGAGTCCTTGATCACGATCGAGCCGTTCCGGCGGGCGGAGTCGACATCGCCGTCCTCGACCTGCTTGCGCCACTCCCACAGGGCCTTGGACTCGTCGATCCGCCGTTCCAGGGTGATGTCGCTCCACTTCATCGCCCCGGGCACCTTGCGGATGATCATCTTTCCTTCCTTGGTGGCCTCCTTGTACTCGATGGTCTCGGTCTCCGACTCGACACCCGAGCACTTGCGGAAGCTCGCCATCTCCACTCCGTCGACCTCCAGGACGAAGTTGAAGCTGGTCATCAAATCAGGCATTGCGGCCTCTCCTCAACCGATAGACGACGGACTTACTCGCTTGCGGCTCCGCCGCCCTGCCACTGACTGATCCGGAAGATCACGAACTCGGCCGGCTTCACCGGCGCGATACCGATCTCGACGATGAGCTTGCCCTCGTCCACCGAGGACGCCGGGTTGTTGCTCGCGTCGCACAGCACGTAGAACGCCTGCTCGGGGGTCGCGCCGACCAGTGCCCCCTGCATCCACAGGCCGCGCAGGAACGACGTGATCGTGCGCTTGACCCGCTGCCACAGGTCGTAGTCGTTGGGCTCGAAGACCGCCCACTGGGTGCCGCGCTGGATCGACTCCTCGACGAAGTTGAACAGCCGGCGGACGTTGATGTAGCGCCAGCTCGGGTCGGTCTTGGCCAGCGTGCGGGCACCCCAGATCTTGGTGCCGTAGCTGCCGAACGAGCGGATGCAGTTGACCCCGTCGGGGTTCAGCAGGTCCTGCTCGCCGCTGGTGATGTCGGACTCGAGGCGGACGATGCCGCGCAGCGCCTCGTTGGCCGGCGCCTTCCACACGCCGCGGGCCGCGTCGGTGCGGGCCCACACGCCGGCGACGTGGCCGGACGCGGGGACGGTCAGCTGCAGCTCGCCGTTGGTGGCGCCGGGCCGGGCCAGCGGGTTGCTGATCACGACGTTCGGGTAGTAGAGCGTGCCGAACGCCGAGTCGCGGGCGAGGCGGGCGCGCCACTCGAGGGCCCGGGTCGCGTTCAGCCCGGGCGGCGTGTCGAGGATGGCCATCTTGTTGTGGCTGGACTCGCAGAAGTCGATGAGCTGCTTCTGCGCGCCGAGGAACATCTCCTCGTCGATGCTGCCGTCGTCCTTGGTGGCGACCGTGATCAGGTCGGGAATCGCGACCATCGTGACGTTCTCGGCGATCGCGAGGCCCTGGTATCCGGTCCGGTCGCTCTCGTTGCCGACCAGGTCGGCCGGCGTGACCGACTTGCTGGAGACCGGCGGGGCCTCGAGCGTGTAGCGGCCGGGCGCCGGGGTGCGCTCGGCGAGCGACGCGCCCTGCAGCGGCTGCACCTCGATGCGGACGAACTTGGAGCGGTCGTTGACGGTCTTCTCCACCGTGCGGGCGCTGCGGCCGCTGAACTGCAGGCCGCCGAGCTCCTCGCGCAGGGTGCCGCCCTCGTAGACGCGCAGCGTGTACTCGCCCGAGCCGTTGCTGGACGGCGCCTCGCCGCCACCCTCGCCCTCCTGCGGCGGGGCCGGCGGCGGCGGGACGACCTCGACCTCGAGGTTGCGCCCGGGGTCGACCGCGGACAGCTGGAGGCTGGGGGTGTCGGGCTTCTCGGCGGTGGGCAGCGTCAGCGTCGGCCGGCCGCCGGTGCTGTCGTCGCCGTCGGTGGTCGGGATGCGGCAGACGTACGCCTTGCCGCCACCGTTCTCGAAGAAACCGCGGACGGCGTGCGGCAGCATCGCGCCGCGCACGAACCCACCGTAGATCCGCTCGTACTGCGGCCAGCTCGTGACGAGCTGTGGTTTGACGCCGGCGGGGTCGGTCGGATCGCCCTGCTCGACGTCGTAGCGCTCGGTGAAGCCCACGAACGCGGCGACGGCGGTGCCCACCCCCTCGATGGGCATGGAACCGCTTGGTTGCTCCTCGATGTAGACGCCCGGTGCACCATACGACGCGGCCATGAAGTCTTCCCCCTGTCAGGCCTGCACCGCGCTGGTCAGCAGCGCGGGGTCAAGGTCGGATTCGTAGAACTCCCCGTAGTGCAATGGCGGGAACACGCGCATCAGCGGGTGCTGCGACGAGCAGGCCACGACCTTGACCCGCGGGAACCGGTGCACGATCACGTGCACCAGGTCGCCGGTCGAGCGCAGGTCGAGGTCCAGCACGATCACGTCCGGCAGGGCCTCGCACAGGCTGGCGAGCACGTCGCCGCCGTTGGTGTCGACGAGCTCGATGCCGTCGACCCGCAGGATCTGCTCGAGCCCGAGGCGGTGCAGGGCCTCGAAGTCCCCCATGAGGACCCGCGTCATCGCCTCACCCCCGAAGAAGCCACCCGCCTGAAAGAAGCCACCCGCTCGAAGAAGCCACCCGCTCGAAGCGGTATTCGCCACCGGGATGAGCCTGCCTCGCGTATGCGCGTGGTCATAAGGTCCGGCGGTGCAGCCTTAGGTGCAGCCGTGGCGCCGGGTTCTTGTGCCGACGGTGCCGCGCCGCCGAAGCTGGCAGGCAGGAGGTGGGCCGGTGAAGCTGTCCGCACGGGAGGGCCCCATCCCGGATGAGCAGCCGGATCGGCCCGCCAGCGCGATCGGTGACCCGCCAACGCGTACATCCGCAAAAGCCGGCAATGTCGCCCTGCAGCGAGTGGCATCCGGTTCCGCGCCCCGGCACAACGCCGGCCTCGAAGGTCTCGCCGGCGGCGGCAGCCGCGCGATGGCCCGGCTGATCACCCAGCCCAAGCTGCGCATGAGCAAACCCGGCGACGTGTACGAGCGGCAGGCCGACGCCGTCGCCGACGGCATCACCAGCGAGCCCCTCGAGTCGGCGCCCGCGATCTCGCGGCTGGCCGCCCCGGGCGCGGACGCGGGTGAGCCGCCGGAGACCCCGCCCGGGCTGGAGCAGCTGATCGCCTCGCCCGGCGGCGGATCGCCGATCCCGCCCGAGGTCCGCGCCCGCATCGAGCAGTACCTGGGCGTCCCGATGGCCGGCGTGCGCGTCCACGGCGACCCGGCGGCCCAGCGCGCGGCCGCCCAGCTCGGTGCCCGCGCGTTCACCTCGGGCGGGCACATCTTCCTCGGCGCCGGCGAGTCGGCCGCCGACCTGCCGCTGATGGCGCACGAGGCCACGCACGTCGCGCAGCAGCAGATCGGCGTGTTCCGCGACTCGGGCGGCTTCCTCTCCGGCGCGGTCGCCGACCTGGTCCGCACCGTTCCCGGCTACGACATGCTGACGGTGGTGGCCGGCTACGACCCGATCGCCAACCGCAACGTCGAACGCACCCCGGAGACGCTGACCCGGGGCGTGCTCGGGCTGGTGCCGTTCGGCAACGTGGTGGCCGGCAAGCTGATCGAGCTCGGGGTAGTGCAGGGCGCGTACCGGATGATCGATGACGGGCTGCGCGAGCGGAACCTGACCCTGCAACGGATTCAGGGCGAGGTCGACGCCGCGTGGAAGGAGATCGACCTCACCGACCCCGAGGGCGCGCTGACCATCGTGCGGCGGCACGTGAGCGGCCTGTACGCGGACGCGCTGTCGTTCGTGCGCGGCATCATCGACGCGATCGTGCAGCTGATCCGGGACGCGGCCGTGGGGCTGGCGGAGAAGTACCTGGTCGGCACCCCGGTGTGGGAGCTCGCGAAGAAGGTGCTGCACCAGGATCCGCTGCGCGGCACCCGGGTCGAGGCGACCACAGTGGAGATCATCGCCGACTTCCTCACGCTGATCGGCAAGCAGGACGCGCTCGCCCAGATGCGCGAGCGCGGGACGCTGCAGAAGACGGCCGACTGGCTGGACGCGCGGATCGCCCAGTTCCTCGGCATCCTCGGCGAGCTGTCGGCGCTGTTCCAGGCCGGGTGGGAGGCGATCCAGCCGGCCAACATCGCCGATCTCGCCTCCAATGTGGAGAAACTCGCCGCGCAGGCGAAGGGGCTGATCGCGCGGATCGGGGCGTTCGCCTCCGAGGTGCTCACCCAGGTCGTCAAGCTGATCAAGGACGCGCTGCTCGACTGGCTGGGCAGCGAGGCCGCGAAGATGCGCGGGTACCGGCTTCTCACCGTGATCCTGGGCCAGGATCCGGTGACCGGCAAGGCCGTGCCGCGGACCGCGGAGAACCTGATCGGCGGGTTCATCGCGTTGTTGCCGGGCGGCGAGGCGACGTATCAGAAGCTCGCCGAGGCCGGGGTGATCGCGGAAGCCGCGGCCAAGATCGAAGGAGCGATGTCGCGGCTGGGGATCAGCCTCGACATGATTGTTGGTACATTTCGGGCAATCTGGGACTCGCTGTCGCTCGAAGACCTGGTCAATCCGCTCGGCGCCTTCGTGCGCATCCTCGACAAGTTCGGCGAGCCGCTCGGGCGGATCGTCGAGTTCGCCGGCGAGGTGCTGAAGGTCGTCATCACGCTGATCCTGCGGCTCATGAACTTCCCGCCCGACCTGCTGGGCAGCATCATCGACAAGGCGATGGCCGCGATCGAGGACATCAAGCGCGACCCGGTGTCGTTCCTCATGAACATGCTGGAGGCCCTCAAGCAGGGCTTCATCGGGTTCATCGACCGCGCGGTCGGCTACCTGCTCGACGGGCTCGCCGACTGGATCTTCCGCGGGCTCGGCAAGCTCGGCATCCAGAAACCGCCCGATCTGTCCTTCGGCTCGATCCTCACGCTCGTGCTCCAGGTGCTCGACGTGACCGCCGACAAGCTCTGGAAGAAGCTGGGCGACCAGATCGGCCACGACGTCGTCGACAAGATCCGCAAGGGGCTCTCGATGGCCGAGGGCGCGTTCGACTTCGTCAAGGACGTGGAGGAGAACGGCGTCGCGGCGATCTGGAAGCACGTCGAGGGCCAGCTCGGGAACCTGTGGGACATGCTGCTCGGGATGGTCAAGGACTGGATCGTCAAGGAGATCGTCGAGAAGGCCACCGTCAAGCTGCTGTCGATGCTCGACCCGACCGGCATCATGGCCGTGGTCAACAGCGGGATCGCGTTCTTCAAGGCGGTCCAGTCGGTGATCGACTACGTCCGCGAGATCCTCATGATCATCAACGACTACGTGACCACGCTGGCCGCGATCGCCGCCGGCAACGTGACCGCCGGCGCGCAGAAGGTCGAGAAGGGACTGGCCTCGGCGGTGCCGGTGGCGATCGGCTTCCTGGCCAACCAGGTCGGGCTGGGCGACGTGCCGCAACAGCTGGTGGAGCTGATCGGCGGGCTGCGCAAGCTCGTCGACGAGGCCCTCGACTGGCTGTTCAAGAAGGCCGTCGACCTGGGCAAGGCGGCTCTCTCGGCCCTGGGCCTGGGCGGCGCCAAGGATCCGGCCGAGGACGAGAGCGGCCCGTGGGATCCGCCGCGGGTCAAGGCCGCGGCTCGCAAACGCGTCGCCGAGCGGCTCAAGTCGCCGCACGAGCGGCACGGCGTGGACGAGATCCTGGCCCAGATCCTGGCCGAGTACTCGAACCGCGGCCTGGTCAGCCTCACCCTCGGCGAGCAGACCGAGAAGGGCATTCCGGTGATCGCGGTGGCCAGCCCGCCCGAGGAGCTGGTGCTGCTGGCGCCGCCCCGGCGGGCCGTCCGGATGGTCGCCACCCTGAAGGTCACCGGCAATCCGCTGGCCGGCGTGACCCCGCAGCCCGGCCGGCAGTGGAACGCCGACTCCGGGTGGCAGGGCCTGCCCGCCCCGCTGCCGCCGACCACCACCGAAGGCAAGGGCGGCACCCCGCGTACCACCTCGGGCGGTTTGTTGTTCGCCCCCGAGAGCGCGGAACCGGACACGGTGCAGGTGCTGACCTGGAACACCGGCGAGCTCGACTGGCGGGTCACGAGCAACGGCAGCCACGCCGAGCCGCAGTTCGTCCAGTGGGCCATGAAGCAGGAGAACCGCCAGCTGCTGGCCCGCGCGGTGAGCCTGACGATCGACATGTTCGACTGGAACCCGTGCGCGCCGTGCGCCGAGGACCTCAACCGCGTCAAGAACTGGATGCCCCAGACCGCGACGGCGACGCTCTGCTACCGGGAGGCGTACCCGGGCACGAACGGCATCCCGCTGCTGACCGGAAACGGCTGGAGCGTCAACCAGACGGGCGCCGCGCCGGCCGGCGGCCAGCAGTTGGTCGCCCAGCCTTGACCTCCCGGACTCAGGTGGGCAGCTCGCCGGTCTCGGTCAGCTCCTGCGCGACATCGGCGAGTTTGCGGTTCAGCCGCTGCGACGCCCGCCGCAGCTGGTCGAAGGCGTCGCCGGCGGAGAGGCGCCGGCGTTCCATCAGGATGCCCTTGGCCTGGCCGATGACGTCGCGGGTGCTCAGGGCCCGGTGCAGCGCGGCCTCGCGGCGGTCGATCTCGTCGTGGCGCGTCGCGGTGATCACCGCGATCGCCAGGTACGCGGAGACGATCGAACCGAACTCCTCGTCCTCGTCGCTGAACGCGTCGGCCGTCGCGCCGTAGAGGCTGAACGCGCCGAGCGCCGACCACTGGGCCGGGCGGTGCGCGTACAGGCCGTAGCTGAGGACGGCCGCGACTCCCGCCTCGGCGGCGGTGGCGGCCAGGACCGGCCAGCGCGACGTGGCGGCCAGATCGGGCACGCGGATCGGATCCTCGCTCCGCATCGCCTCCGGCGCGGGGCCGATGCCGGCCGCGAACTGGATGTCGTCGAGCTCGGCGGCGACCGGGTCGCTGGACACCGTGTCGACGACGCGTCCGTGCTGGTGGAGCGTGACGCTCGCGCAGTCGCATCCGGCGACCGCGCCGACGGTGAACTTCACCACCTGGGCGAGCACGTCGCGCACGCTGTCGCTGACGAACAACTGCCGGGCCAGCGGGGCGAAACTGGCGAGCAGCATCGGCCCGTACGCCTGGGCTCCCCACTCCGCCGCGGCCCGGGCCCGCTCGTCGGCCGCGGCGCGGCGGCCGGCCGTGGCCCGCTCCCGCCGGCGCTCCTCGTCGGCGCGCGCCTCGGCCTCCGTCGCCGGGTCGCGCTCGGCGCGCAGCCCGGCCGCCCGCGCCCGGCGGCCGGTCGCTCCCGGCCGGCCGAGGCTCCGTTCCCGGTCCAGCAACCCTCGCTCGCGATCGTCGGCGGCCCGCTCGCGGACCCCGGCGGTCTCGTCACGCTCGTCGGCGACATGGTCGCGTTCGGCGGCCATCTCCTCGCGCTCGGCGGCGACGAAGTCGCGCCGATCGGCCAGCCACGCCGACTCCTCGGGGTCAACGGTCTGCTGCGCCTCGCGGGCGGTCGCGGTCCGCTCGCCCCCGGCGACGCGCAGGACGGCCCGCGCCCGGAGCCGGGCGGCGGCCCGCCGCGTCCGGTTCAGCTCGGCCTCGGCCCGCCGCACCGCGGCCTCGGCCCGGCGCACCGCCGCGTCGGTCGCGGTCGCCTCCGCCGCGATCGCGTCCGCCTCGCCCGTCGCCAGGACGCGGGCCGCCTGGTCGGCCTCGCGCTCGTCCTGCGCGCGCTCCTGCCGATCGGCCATCCGTTCCCGCTCGTCGGCCAGCGTCTCCCGCTCGTCGGCGAGTCGTTCCCGCTCGTCGGCCAGACGCTCGCGCTCGTTCGCGCCGGCCTCCCACAGATCAGCGCGCCGCATCCGTTCCTCCGACGAGAGTTCGGCGCCGGGCGCCGGCGGTTCTTCCTCGTTCACCCGCGCCCCTCCCCCGGAACGTCAGCAACGGCTCCAGCCCCAGTATCTCGAACGCCACCGCCGCCGTGCCGTGCAGCCCGTCGACGAACAGCTGATGGCCCCGGCCGCGGGCCACCTCCCAGGCGGCCACGATGGCACCGATGCAGCTGGCGTCGATGAAGCCGACCTCCGACAGGTCGAGCACGATCGTGGTGGCGGCGCTCGACTCAGCGGCACTCACCAGCCACCGGCGCAGCTCCGCCTCCGTCGCCAGATCGAGCTCGCCGGACAGGTGGATCACGTCGGCGCCATCGACACCCGGACGCGACCAGCCAAGACTGGTTGGTTTGCCAGGGGAAGGTTTTTCGGACACCAGCCATCTCCTCACGGAGCAACGGCTGGATCATCAACCTGCCACCATTCTCGTCCCGGCCGGGACCAACCGCAAGCCGGATCGCCGTATCGTGACCGCGAACCCTAGTCGTGCACCGGCCCCGTGCGAACCTCGATCTTCTCGGTGGGCGGGCCGGCCGCCGCGCGCAGCGCCGCCTCGACGGTGATCGTCACGACCAGGTCGAGGCCGGGCTTGAGCTGCCCGCCGAGCGCCGACCAGAAGTCGGAGTTCTCGCTGCCGTCGCCGCTTCGCAGGCGCAGGGAGGGCAGCGGCCGGATGGTCGCGAACGCCCCGCGCAGATGCTCGGTCTTGATCACCGGGTTCAGCAGCAGCGCGGTCAGCACGTCGCCGAGCAGCGAGTGCTCGTCCCGCACCTCGCTCGTCCACGCGGTCACCAGATAGCGGCAGTCGATCCGGGGCAGCGGATCCCGCCGGAACCGGCGCCCGTCCGGCTCCTCGACGATCATCTCGCCGTAGTCGCGCTCGGCCAGGTTGGGCCGGACGTCCCAGAGATAGAGGTCGACCGTGGGGCGCGAGGACAGCGCCGCCGACCATTCCCCGTCGGGAGCCTCGAACGCCACGTCGACGTCGCGGGCCGGCAGCGGCACCACGTCGCGCAGGAACGCCTCGAGCGTCTCATCCAGCAGGTGCAGCATCGGCATCCCCGGTGACTAGGTCGAAGTAGCGGTCGAACTCTTTCTCCGTGCGCAACCGGCCCAGCTTCTGGAACTCGCGCCGCACCGACAGCACGGCGTGCCGCATGGTGATCGGGGTGTCCTCGGCGGCGGCCAGGAACGCGGCGCCCACCGCGGCGTTGCTGATCACGCCACCGGTGATCTTGAACTGCCGGGCGAGGAACTCGATGTCGAGGTCGGCCACGGGCGCGGTCGGCGGGAACGCGCGGTTCCAGATCTGCCGGCGCTCGGGCTCCTCGGGCGGCACGAAGTCGATCGCCACCGAGATGCGGCGCAGGAACGCGGGGTCGATGTTGCGTTGCAGGTTGGTGGCGAGAACGACCAGGCCGTCGTACGTCTCGAGCCGCTGCAACAGGTACGCGACCTCGATGTTGGCATAGCGGTCGTGCGCGTCGCTGACCTCGGACCGCTTGCCGAACAGCGCGTCCGCCTCGTCGAAGAACAGCACGAGATCGCCGGCCGCGGCCGCGTTGAAGATCCGCTCGAGGTTCTTCTCGGTCTCGCCGATGTACTTGCTGACGACCGCGGAGAGGTCCACCTTGTACAGATCGAGGCCGAGCTCGCCCGCCACCACCTCGGCCGCCAGCGTCTTGCCGGTGCCGGACGGTCCCGCGAAGAGCGCGACCACGCCCGTGCTCGGCCCCGACCGGAAGTGCCACTTGCCGTAGACGGTGTCGCGCCAGCGGTGCCGCTCGGAGAGCTCGCGCAGCTGAACCGCGTCCTCGGGCGGCAGAATAAGGTCTTCCCAGGTGCGGCGCGGCCGGATCCGCACGGCCACCCCGTCGAGGTGCCCACCGGCGAGCCGGCGCACGGCCGGCGAGATCAGCCCACTGTCGGACCTCGCGGCGGCGGCCACCAACTTCAACTGCTCACGACTGAGCCGGTACGCGGGGTCCGGCTCCCGCCCGAGCAGGGCCCGCCAGTCCTCGGCGCCGGCCGCCCCGTCGTGCACGGCGATCTCCTGCCAGGGCCGCTCCGGGATCGACTCGAGGGGCTGCTCGCCGGCCGAGCTCAGCACCCAGTCGAGGTGCGTGGTCCGCTCGATGACGTCCCGCCCGGCCGGGGTGAGGGCCTGGTCCAGCTCGATGACCACGGCCCGCTCGGCGATGGTCGCCTCGCGGATCACCGCCCGCCAGGCCGCATCCGACTCCGGTGGCGGGGTGATCAGCAGTCCGCCGTGGGCGATCGCGTGGAGGCGGCTTTCCCGGTCACCGCCGTGAACGAGCGTCAAGCCCCCGCCACGCCCGTCGCCGCCGCGCCCGCCGTCGCGGCCGCGCCCGCCGTCGCCGCCGCGCCCACCCTCGCCGCCGCGCCCCATCTTCCCGCCCGATTTTTCGGGATTTATCGCGGTTCTGCGTGATGTGCCGGGCGGGAGGTCGGGGTCGGGTGAGTCGTCGCCGCTCAGGTGCCAGATCAGGCGGGCGGCCGGCTCGGCCACCAGCGTCGCCCACGGGCCCTCCCCCGTGACCTTGGCCAGGGCGGCGCGGATCAGGCCGCCGCCCGGCGCGAGCGCCCGCACGCCGCGGTGCTCCTTCTCGGTGAAGATGCGGCCGAGCGTCGCCAGCGTCAGCCGCGGCAACTGCACCGAATCCTGGATGTACGCCACGAGCCGCTGCCGGGCCGGCGACATCTCGACGGCGAGCAGCAGCGCCAGCACCTCGGCCTCGTCGCGGTCGAGGCCGGCCGCCGCCACCACCTCGTGGAACCGGCCCTCCCCGGCGAACCCGGCCCGCGCGGCGGCGACCGGCGCGGCCGCACCGGCGCGCACGGCGGTGACCCGCTCCGGCCCCGGACCGTCGAGCCCGGGCAACGTCGCGAGCAGCCGCTCGACCTCCTCGTCGGCCACGTACAGCCCGGCGAAGTCGCGCGGCGGCCGCCCCTCGGCGAGGCGGCAGATCAAGGCCTCGCGCTGGAGCAACGCGTCGGCGAGAACGATCCACTGGTCGGCCACGGGCGGCTCAGATCACGCCTTCCCGGGTGGCGACGGCGACCGCCTGCGCCCGGGTGCGGCAGTTCAGCTTGGTCAGCACGTCGTGGACCACGTTCTTCACGGTGCGCTCGGAGAAGCACAGGTCCTCGGCGATGCCGCGGGTGTCCATGCCGTCGGCCAGCAGCCGCAGCACCGAGCGCTCCCGCGTGTTCAGCCCGGCCGGGCCGAGGTGCGAGGTCTGGGTGACGTGCAGCAGCAGGCGGGACAGCATGTCGGCGGGGAGCGCGACGTTTCCGGCCACGACCGATCGCAGGCTGGTGACCAGCGAGTCGGCGGTGAGCGTGCGGTGCGGGAGGATCGCGCTGACCCCGGCGTCGACCATCTCGCGAACGGCCTGCTCGGTGGGGTCGCGGACGGTGGCGACCAGGCGGATGCCGCGGCCGTCGGCCAGGCGCACGGCCCGGCGCAGGGTGGGTCCCGCGTACTCGAAGACGAGCACGTCGAGATCGGCGATCGCCGGCTCGGGGGACAGCGCCGAGCTCTCGCCGCGGACGACGAACTCGGCCTGTTGCAGGCATGCGGCCATGCCCCGCCGGACAATGGCGTGGCTGTCGTCGATCCAAACGGTCGGTGGCCGGTTTGAGATCATGCGTTCCCCCTGGTCAGCGCCCGGTGCGCGGGCGACTGCCAAGACATGATGGCCCTCGAATGTCGATCAAAACAATAGCTCGATCGGCTCTGTCGTTGATCCAACTCTGCTGCCCCTTTCGCTGCCCTTTCGTGCAACCCGGTCGGCCCGTATACAGAGTGGAATACGGTGTCTACCCTCGTGACATGCCGAGGTACTCCGCCGAACAGATCTACGGCTTCGCCCGCCGGGCAGGCTTCTCGCCGGACGAGTCGGCCACCATGACCGCCATCGCGCTGGCCGAGTCGGGCGGCAACAGCAAGTCGCACAACCCGCACGGCGAGGACAGCCGCGGCCTGTGGCAGATCAACGCGAAGGCCCACCCGAACTTCCTGACCAAGTACAACCTCTACGACCCGGTCGACAACGCCAAGGCCGCGTTCGAGGTCTCGCACGGCGGCAACGACGTGTCACCGTGGACGACCACGCACGGCGGTCTCAGCTCGCGTTACGTGCGGTTCAAAGAGGACGCCGAGTCGGCCGCCGTGGCGTACGGCGACGGACCGGGCCGCGGCATGTGGACGGGCACGAGGGGGTACGGCGATCACGTCTCCGCGTCCGCGGGCGACGACCCGGCCGGGGCCCCGGTGCACGACGTCGCCGGCACACCGCTGGCCTTCGCCTCGGCCCCGACGGCCGCCACCGTGGCCGCGCCCGGTGGCAACGCCTCGCTCGACACATTCCTGAAGGTTGCCAAGGCGCAAATTGGTGACCGGTACGTCTTCGGCGCCGAGGTCAAGCTGAGTGACCCCAATCCGTCAGTTTTCGATTGCTCGGAATTCACGCAATGGGCCGCGTTCCAGGCCGGCGCGAAAATCCCCGACGGCGCGACCGCGCAATACATGTTCTTCAAGCAAAAAGGGATGCTGATCGACCCGGCCAAGGCCAAGGACACGCCGGGCGCGCTGCTGTTCCACTTCGACCGTGAGCCGCGTCCCGGCGACGGCCGCGCCCCCGGCGCGCACGTGGCGATCAGCCTCGGCAACGGCAAGGTGGTCGAGGCGGCCAACCCCCGGGTCGGTGTGCGCGAGTCCAACGCCGGCGACCGGTTCGACTTCGCGGCCGTCATCCCCGGCATCTCGGACGGCAGCGCCACCCCGATCGCCAACCCGGTGATGACCCCGCTGTCGCAGCTCGTGCCGCAGGCGACGCTGCCGGTGGCGCCGCCGCCACCGCCGCCGCAGCTCGGCGGCCCGGACAGCGACAACGACGGGCTCAGCGACGCGCTCGAGCGGCGCTTCGGCCTCGATCCGCTGCGGGCCGACACCGACGGCGACAACCTGACCGACGCGCAGGAGCTGGTCACCTACGGGACGGACGCCCGCAAGGCGGACAGCGACGGCGACGGGCTCAACGACGCCTTCGAGCTGGCCCAGGGCCTCGACCCGCGCTCGCCCGACTCGGACGCCGACGGGCACATGGACGGCGCGCTCACCCCGATCGCGCAGACCGACTCCGACCGCGATGGCCTCGACGACAACCTCGAGCGGGTGCTGGGCTTCAACGCGCAGCTGGCCGACTCCGACTCGGACGGCTTCAGCGACGCGCTGGAGTACCACTCGGGCTCGAACGCGCTGGATCCCAACGACAACCCGCTGCTGCACCCGCACGGCGCCGGCCAGAACGCGCTGGGCCAGAACCCGCTGGGCCAGCAGAATCCCCTGGGCCAAAATCCGCTCGGCCAGAACCCGTTGGGTCAAAATCCGCTGGGCCAGCAGACGGCTTTCGGACAGCAGGCGGCTTTCGGACAGGCCTCCGTCCCGGGCGCCGGGGGGCAGCCCGGCTACCTCGACCCGAACGAGCAGATACCGGGCGGTCAGCTAGCCGACGTCCACGATCTTCCTTGACGGGGTTGATGCGACGATCGTGGACGTGGAGCTGACCCTGCCCGACGAGCCCGTGGCGCTCGCGCCCGGCGTGCCGACCCGCGTGCCCGTGCGGCTGCGTAACCCGTACGCCCAGCCGCTCGAACTGCGGATCTTCCTGGCGCGCGGGCGGGCGGCCGCGTGGGCCTCGGTCGAGCCGTCGGCGATCAGCCTCGGGCCGGGCGAGAGCACCGAGGTCGCCGTCGTCCTGCGCACCCCGCCCGAGCAGCCGCCCAGCTCCTCGCTGATCCCGTTCTCGGTGCACGCCGAGGAGGCGGAGACGGGCGAGCCGGCCGGGTTCGCGACGGCCTTGCTCAAGGTGGCGCTGCCCAACCCGGTCACCGGGCAACTGCATGCGAAATCCGGGCCCAAGCACGCGTACGACCTGATGCTGTCGAACGACACCCGGACGGCGGCGCCGTTGCGGATCGTCGCCCAGCTCGACCCGCCGTCGGGATCGGTGACGGTGGAACCGGACGCGGTGCTGCTCGAGCCGGGCATGTCGGCCGTCGTCGCGGTCAAGGCCCGGCCGTCGCGCCCGTTCACCGGCTCGGCCAAGCCGTTCGCGGTCGTCGTGAAGGCCACCGACGCCTACGACTCGGACCGGGAGCCCTATCTCACCGAGGTCGCCCACGGAACGCGCAAGCCGCTGGTGCCGACGCTGGTCGTCGGCGCGCTCGCGGTGCTGCTGGCCCTCGGCGCCACCGCCGGGATCGCGCTGAACGGCGGCGGCCGGCACAAGCTGTTCTCGCTGGGTCGCAAGTCCGACACCCCGGCCGCCGCCGTGACGCCGGCGACGGTCGGGCGGCCGTACGCGCTGATCGATGTTTTTCCGCATAAGGGCGCCGATGGGGGCAAGGCCGCCGCCGAGAACGCGAAGGCCAAGCTCGCCGCGCAGGGGATGCCGGTGCGGCTGGTGGACAGCCTCGCCTCGGACGTGCTGTCGGACGAGAACGGCGGCTTCTGGGTGCTGTTGCAGGACGGCTTCGCCGGTCCGGAGCAGGCCGAGGCCTACTGTGCGCAATGGCGGGCGGTCGCGCCGAAATGCAGGGTCACTTCCTAGGAGTCATATATGCAGTACGGCTTGGGTGTCGATCTCGGCACCACGCAGACCGCGGCCGCGGTCCGGGTGGACGGCCGGGTCGAGGTCGTGCGCCTCGGCAGCCGCCGGGCCGAGATCCCGTCGCTGGTCTTCGTCAAGCCGGACGGGGGCCTGCTGATCGGTGAGGCCGCCGAGCGCCGCGGCCAGGCCGAGCCGAACCGGCTGGCGCGCGAGTTCAAGCGCCGGATGGGCGACCCGGTGCCGATCCTGGTCGGGGGCTCGCCGTTCTCGGCCCACGCGCTGACCGCCAAGCTGCTCAGGCACGTGCTCGACACGGTCACCCAGAACCAGGAGGGCCCGCCGGCGGCCGTCACCGTGACCCATCCAGCGAACTGGGGACCGTACAAGAAGGAGCAGCTGGAGCAGGCCATCCGCCTGGCCGACGCCGGCGCGGTGACGCTGCGCACCGAGCCCGAGGCGGCGGCGCTCCAGCACGCGACCGCCCGCCGGATCGCTCCCGGCGAGACCGTGGCCGTCTACGACCTGGGCGGCGGCACGTTCGACGCGGCGGTGCTGCGCCGCGAGGGCGAGGGTTTCGTCCTGCTCGGCGAGCCCGAGGGCGTGGAGGCGCTGGGCGGCATCGACTTCGACGAGGCCGTCTTCGGTCACGTGCTGGGCGTGCTCGGCAGCATGGCCGACGGCATCGACCCGGCCGACCCCGAGGCGGTGGCGGCCCTGTCCCGCCTGCGCCGCGACTGCGTGGACGCCAAGGAGGCCCTGTCCTTCGACACCGAGACGATGATCCCGGTGGCGTTGCCCGGCCTGCACACCCGCGTGCGTCTGAACCGCTCCGAACTGGAAGCGATGATCACCCCCTCCCTCGAGGAGACGATCACCGCGACCCAGCGCGCCCTGCGCGGCGCCGGCGTGGTCCCCGAGCAGCTGAGCGCCGTCCTGCTGGCCGGCGGCTCGTCCCGCATCCCGCTGGTGAGCGAGCTCCTGTCGACGGAGTTCCAGCGCCCGGTGATCGGCGACCCGCACCCCGAGCACAGCATCGCCATGGGCGCCGCGGTCTCGACGGCGGCCAGGCTGGGCGGCGCTTCCCCGTTCTCGGGCGCGGTGCCTCCGCCGCGGGGCGCGGGCGACTCCCGCGGGCCGGATCGCACGCTCGTGGACGCGCCACCGACCGGCGGCTACTCGGCGGTGTCGTCTCCGCAGCGCCCCGGCGCGTCTCCGCAGGGCAGCGCGACCGCATCTCCCCAGCGCGGGGGAACCGCATCTCCCCAGCGCGGCGGGACCCCGGCCGGCGCGGGCGCGGCGGGCACGGGCGCGGCGGGCGCGGGCGCTGCGGGCGCGGCGGGCGCGGGCGTGGCGGGCGCGGCGGGCGCGGGCGTGGCGGGCGCGGCGGGCGCGGGCGTGGCGGGCGCGGCGGGCGCGGGCGTGGCGGGCGCGGCCGGCGGATTCGCCGCCGGCGCGGGCGGATCAGCCGCCGAAGGCGCACCCGGCCAGGTGGTCAATGGGGGCGGGCCCACCACGTCGGCCTACCCTTCGACCCCGGCATACGGCGACCCGGCCTATGGCGGCAACGCCCCGACCAGCGGCGCGGGCCCGGTCAACAGCGCACCGCCGTATGGCAACAGCGCACCGCCTTATGGCGGCAACGCCCCGGCCAGCGGCGCACCCGCCTACGGCGGCAACGCACCCGCAAGCGGCACCCCTTACGGCAACGCACCCGCGAGCGGCGCGCCCGCATACGGCGGCAACGCACCCGCAAGCGGAAGCCCCTACGGCAACGCCCCCGCCAGCGGCGCGCCCTATGGCAACGCACCCGGCAGCGGCGCGCCCTACGGCAATGCGCCCGGCGGCGGCGCGCCGGTCTCGTTCTCGCGCGGGGCCGCGTCGATCCCCGGCGCCACGCCGGCGTCGGCGCCCGCGGGTGGTGCTCCGGGCGTACCGGGAAATGGCGGAACCAACATCCCCTGGCCGCCACCACCGCTTCCGGCGCCTCCTGGCGGCGGGAAACGCAACGTCGCCCGGATCGTCGCGTTCGCCGCGCTGGCCGTCGCCCTGCTCGCGGGCGGAACCACCGCCGCCCTGGTGCTCCTCAACAAGAAGGACGACACCACCGGCGCCACGCCGCCGGCCCACGCGCCGACCTCGCAGGCCGCGAAACCGGTGGCCGCCCTCCCGACCGACGCCATGCTGATCCGCGTCGACACCGGGCCGGCCGACAAGGGGCCGCTGCGGTACCCGCGCGTCTACTACTTCACGCCCGGCAGCGACACCCGCACGCTGCTCCCGAACACCGTGGTCGGCGACCTGCTGCCGAAGTGGTCGCACACGCGGGACCAGATCGCGATCACGCACATCACCGAGGACGGCAAGAGCTCGATCTACGTCATGAACAAGGACGGGTCGGACCGCCACCTGGTCGTCGACAACGGCGGTGGCCGCGCCGCCTGGTCGGCCGACGACCAGAAGATCGCGTTCGTCCGCGTGCTCGGCGACACGCCCCAGCTCATGGTGCTCGATCTCGCGTCGAAGCAGGTCAAGCGGCTCACGTTCGGGCCCGGCGTCAAGGAGGACCCGATGTGGTCCCCGGACGGCAAGAAGATCCTCTACTGGGTCTGGCACGACGACACCAAGGAGGTCTACGAGCTCGACGTGGCCAACCCGAAGGAGCCCGGCCACCAGATCACCGGCGCCGACCTGGGACCGGCCAACGATCCCGCCTACTCCCCCGACGGCAAGCAGATCCTGTTCATCCGCGAGACCAGCACCGCGACCTCGGACGTCTGGATGATCGGCGCCGACGGCAAGAACGCGCACCGGGTCACCACCAACCCGGCCCGTGAGATCGACCCGACCTGGTCGCCGGACGGCAAGTGGATCTCGTTCACCCGCGGGGACTTCGGCCACCCCACGATCGTCGTCGCGCGCCCCGACGGCAGCGACGAGCAGGTCCTCACCAAGAACGGCGCGCGCGAGGCGGATTCCTGCTGGTTCTAGGCGCGGGCGAGGACCGCCTCGCAGCTGCGGGTCACGGCGCGGGCGGCCATCTTGAGCTCGCGCGGCGAGAACGGATGCTCGGCGATTCCCTGCCAGCGCGTCAGTGCCTCGCGCGCCGCCGCCGCTATGCGCTCGGGGGCGGCATCCGAGGGCAGACCCATGCGCGTGTACGGCGCCCCGCCCGCCCCGCCGAGCAGGGCGTCCATCTCGGCCAGCTGGTCGTCGGTGCCCGGCAGGCGGCCCGAGCGCACCTGGTGCAACAGCCGCAGCTCGACGAACTCGTGGGCACTGGCCCGGATCCGCTCCGCCTCGCCGGCCAGCACCGACCCGTGCGGGATGCACTCGTCGAGCACCGCCAGCGCCGACCGCGCCTTGAGCACCTCGCTGCGCTCGACGAACTGCGCCGCGAACACCTCCCGCAGCTTGTCGATGCCACTGTGCTCGGTCAGCTCCCGGGCCAGCCCGCCGGAGTCGGCGACCGTGCCCTCCCGGATCAGCCGCACCGACAGCCGCACCCCGAACAGCCCGAGCCGGTCCAGCACCCGGGCCCGCGCCTCGCTCGAGGCGGCGAACCGGTCGGCGGTCAGCAGCAGCTCGACCACGTCGGCCATCGGCTCGGCCGCGACGGCGGCCAGCACCCGGTACTCCTCCTCGCGCAGGGTCGCCCCGGCCGCGCCGAGCAGCCCGGCCACCGGCACCACCACCGGGCAGAGCCGCCGCAGCCGCTCGTCGGTGGCGTAGCGGGCCGCGACCCGGGCGGCCGAGCTCATCGCGTCGAGCCGGCACCCGCCGATCTCGTCGGCCCGGGACAGCACGCCGACCGCGTTGACCGGCGTCCCGCTGGACAGCCCGTCGCCGTGGAACGACTCGAGGAACCGGACGTCGCTGCCGTGCATGTGCCGCAGCAGGTAGATGACGGCGTCGGTCTGCGCCGCCCGCTCCCCCTCGGCATCGAGGAACGCCATGGTCCGCAGCGAGACGTCGGTGGAGAGCGAGGCGATCCCGGGGGTGTCGATCAGCGTGTGCCGGCGCAGGCGGCTGCTCGGCACCCGCACCTCGAGGTGGTCGACCTGCTCGGCCGGCCGGCCCAGGTTGATCTGCACGGCGCCGTCGCGGCGGGTGAACGGCCGCGGCTCCGACGTCCCGTCGGCGAGGAAGGCGGTCACCGAGTAGGTGCGCCCGTCCGCGTACCAGGTGACGATCCGGGTGCACTCGCCCGCGTCGGTGGGCGCCAGCTCCTCGCCGACCAGGGCGTTGAGCAGCGTCGACTTGCCGGCCTTGACCTTGCCGGCGATGGCCACCCGCAGCGGCTCGTCGATCCGCTGCCGGGCCTCCGCGAGCCGCCCGTCGCGGGTCTCGGCGATGGCCCGGTCCAGCAGCACCCGCACCTGGTCGAGGAGGCTCATGCCGCGAGCCGGTCCAGACGGCGGCGCTGCTCGGCGAGCTGACCGGCCCGGCGCTCGCGCTGCTCCGGGGGCAGCTCGGCGATCTCCCGCACCGCGGCGGCGGTCGCGGCGGCCGACCGTTCGAGGGCCTGGGCGCGGGTGGCGAACTCGTCCCGCAGGAACCGCTGCGTCCGGCGGACCGCCTCCCGGCAATCCCGCCCGACGTGGAAGCCGACGTCGTCCACGTACCGCCGCAACTCGCTCTTGGCCTGAAGCCGGCGCTGCTGCACCTGCCGCTCCCGTTCGCTCTTGATCATCCGCCGGCCGAGCGTCATGCCCGCCAGCAGCCCGAGCGGCGCGACGGCGAGGCTGAAGAACGCGCCCACCGCGCCGACCATGGCGATGCCGCCGTACGTCACGCGGGCGGCGGTGAACGCGCCCAGGAACTGCTGCACGCCCGACTTCTGGAAGCTCACGTCGAGCTCGTCGACCTTGCGCAGGGCCAGCTCGGGCGCGGGCAGGTCGACGTCGAGGCTGTCGTACTCGAGGCCGAACCGCTCGGCGACGTCGTGCGCGAGCTGCTCGGTGCGGGTGACCAGGAGCATGAGGTTTTCGACCGCGGCCGCGGCGGCCTCCCGTGCCGCCCACGCCTGGAAGTCGCGCCACGTCTCCTTCGGATCGGACTCGTCGATCAGGTCCTCGCCGCGGCGGACCATCAGGCGCAGCCGCTCGCGCAGGTCGTGCTCGATGTCGGAGCTGAGGTCCTGGATGCCATCGCCGAGCACGGTCTGCCACGAGCCGCCGGCCAGCCAGGCGCTGCGCCGCGTCTTCTCGGCGTAGCGGCGGACGACCTCGGGGCTCTTCGCCGGCGTCTCGGCCACGACCTGCTCGGCCTCGACCCGCTCCCGCAGCTGGGACACGACGAACGCCAGCTCGGCCCGGGCGGCCTCGACCTTGGTGGCGGCGGCCGCGCCGAGCACGTCGCGGCGCAGCACGTCGACCAGGCGCGGGAAGCCGGACTCCTCGTTGAGCTGGGTGGAGTCGCGGGCCTGCGCGCGCATCCGCAGGAACGAGGAGACCGCGACGATCGGGACGTTCAGCCCGGCCCGCTCCAGGTGCCCCTGGTTGATCTCGACGATCCGGCGCCACTCGCCGTAGAGGTCGGTCTTGGTGATCACGCAGAACGCCCGCGGGCACCGCTCGAGGGCCCGCCGCAGGAAGTCGACCTCGGGCGCGGTGAGCTCCTGCGCCGCGTCGGTCACGAACAGGGCCGCGCCGGCCAGCGCCAGCGCGCCGAGCGTCAGGTTTCCCTGGGCCGAGTCGAGCCCGCCCACGCCCGGGGTGTCGATGATCGACAGTCCGGCCCCGAGCAGCCGCCGGTCAAGTCGCACCTCCACGCCGCGCGGCGCCGGGTCGCCACCGCCCTCGGTGATGTGCCGCCGCAGCTCGTCGAAGTCGATCGGCACCGGCTCGATCGACCCGTCCTCGCCCTGCACCTGCAGGAACGCCGAGGGTGGCCGGCCGTACCGCAGGATGGTCGGCACCGCGGTGACGATGTCGGCGTCGACCGGGCAGATGTCGGTGCGCAGCAGGGCGTTGACCAGGGTGCTCTTGCCCTGCTTGAACTCGCCGACGACGGCGACCGTGGCCTCTTCGGACCGCAGGCGCTCGGCGGCGAGGTCGAGCCGGGCGACCAGGTCGGTGCGGTGGGCGGCCTCGGCGAGGGCCCGGGCGTCGGCCAGCCCGGCGGCGATGTCGCCGCCCGCCTGCCCGGCCCGCGCGCCCGTGGAGGTCACCGTCGCCACCAGTCCTGCCCCTTTCTCTCCGGTCCGGACCCATTCTCCACGGTCGGCACCACCGCCCTCGAGGGACGGCTTCGCCGGGAACGATCAGCTTGGGCGCATGGCGGATTCGGTTCAATCCCCGTTCCGGATGGCTTGCCGGCCGGACGGATTTCCGACACCCCCGGAATGTCATCGATGTGCGACGTTATCCCCGTTCGACCGGTAGGCGCGGGACCGTACGGCCACTACCATCCGTTGTGCCGTCACCAAAGACCCTCCGCACGTACCTCGCGGCACGGCACCCCGCGAGGTGCGTGCGGAGCCCCGGCCCACTCCCGCGGCACCCTACTGGCGAGTAGATTGCGGGAGGTGACGCACGAGGTCTTCAACCAGCCGCCGCCCCTGGTCGACTACGACGTGTCGGCCGACGCCGCGCTGCTCGCGGGCGTCGCACGGGAGGGCGCGCCGTGGGCCGTCGGCGATCTCCACCGGCTGGGCAAGCTGGCCGGGACGGCCGAGCCGCAGAAGTGGGCCGACGAGGCCAACCGCCACGAGCCGCGCCTGCTCACCCACGACCGCTACGGCCACCGCGTCGACGAGGTCGAGTTCCACCCCGCGTGGCACCGGCTGATGGGCGTCGCGGTGGGCGCGGGCCTGGCCGGCGCCGCCTGGGCCGACGATCGCCCGGGCGCGCACGTCGCACGGGCGGCCGGCCTCTTCGTCTGGTCTCAGGTCGAGGCGGGCCACTCCTGCCCCATTTCCATGACTTACGCCGTTATTCCGGCTTTGCGCAACAATTCGGACTTGTCGGTAATGTACGAGCCGCTGCTCGCCAGCCGCGAATACGATCCGGGGCTCCGGACGCCGTCCACCAAGAGCGGCCTGCTCGCCGGCATGGGCATGACGGAGAAACAGGGCGGTTCCGACGTACGCGCGAACACGACCACCGCCACCCCGACCGGCGACGGCACCTGGCGCCTGCGCGGCCACAAGTGGTTCACCAGCGCTCCCATGTGCGACCTGTTCCTCGTACTGGCGCAGACCGGTTCTGGTTTGTCGTGCTTCATGGTGCCGAGAGTCCTGCCCGACGGCACCCGCAACACGTTCCGGATCCAGCGCCTCAAGGACAAGCTCGGCAACCGCAGCAACGCCAGCAGCGAGCCCGAGTTCGACGACACCGTGGCCTGGCTGGTCGGCGAGGAGGGCCGCGGCGTCCGCACCATCATCGAGATGGTCGCGATGACCCGCCTCGACTGCGTCACCGGCTCGGCGTCGGGCATGCGGGCCGCCCTCAACCAGGCCATCCACCACACCCGGCACCGTTCCGCCTTCGGCAAGCTGCTCGCCGACCAGCCCGCCATGCGCAACGTGCTGGCCGACCTGGCCCTCGAGTCGGAGGCCGCCACCGTCCTGGCGATGCGCCTGGCCGGCGCCGTCGACCGTGACGAGCAGGCGTTCAAGCGGCTGGCCATCGCCGTCGGCAAGTACTGGGTCTGCAAGCGCCAGCCGGTCGTGGTCGGCGAGGCGCTGGAGTGCCTGGGCGGCAACGGCTACGTCGAGGATTCCGGGCTTCCGCGCCTCTACCGGGACGCCCCGCTCAACTCGATCTGGGAGGGCTCGGGCAACGTGCAGGCGCTCGACGTCCTGCGCACCCTGGCCCGCGACCCGGACAATCTGGAGGCGTTGCTGGCCGAGACCACCGCGGCGGCCGGCGCCGACCGGCGCCTCGACACCGCGGTGGCCGGTCTGAAGCAGGCGGCGACCTCGGAGGGCCAGGCCCGCCGCGTGGTCGAACGGATGGCGCTGGTGTTGCAGGGGGCGCTGCTGGTGCGGCACGCGCCGGCCGAGGTGGCCGACGCGTTCTGTGCCACCCGGCTGGGCGGCGACTGGGGTCACGCCTTCGGCACCCTGCCCGACGCGGTGGACACCGCCGCGATCGTGGAACGCGCCGCTCCCGCCTAGCAACCCGGCGAACCTCATGCCCGGCCCCGGGCGGACGATTCGCTGGTCGTGCGGACATGGTGGCTGTGGGTTCTGACCGGGGCGTTCATCTGCCTCGGCTATCCGCTGCTGCCCGAGGGCAGCGTCGAGTCCACCGTCGTCTACAACGGGATCGGCGTTCTCTCGTTCGTCGCCATCGTGATCGGGGTGCGGCGCAACCGGCCGCCCGACCCGCTCGCCTGGTACCTCTTCGCGGCCGGGGTCATCACGTTCGTCGCGGCCGACATCGTGTACGAGGTGAGCGGCCTGGTCCTGGGCACGCACCCGTACCCGTTCTGGGACGACGTGCTCTACCTCCTCGCGTACCCGCTGCTCTGGGCCGGTCTGCTCCGGGTCCGCGGCCGGCAGCGCGTACGCCGTGATCTCGCCGGGGTGATCGACGCCGCCGTGATCGCCGTCGCCGTCGGGCTCGTGTACTGGGTCTTCGTCATCCAGCCCACGCTCGGCGACCTCGAGACCCCGATGCTGCAGCGCCTCGTCTCGGTCGCCTACCCGACCTGCGACGTGCTGATGTGCACCGTCCTGACCCGGATGCTCACCCGGCCCGGCGGCCGCACCCCGACCGTCCTGCTGCTCGCCCTCGGCAGCGGCCTCACGTTCGCGTGCGACGTCATCTGGAGCCTCACCGAGTCGTTCGCCAGCTACTCCGGCGGCCTGATCAACGCGGGCTTCATGCTCGGGTACGTGTCCTGGGCCGCCGCCGCCCTGCACCCGTCGATCAACCCACGCCCCGCGGCCGGCGCCGCCCGGAGCATCGCGTTCGGCCGGGGCCGCCTGGGCCTGCTCGCCGCCTGCACCCTGCTCGTGCCGGCCGTGCTGTTCATCCAGGGTCTGCGGCACGACGAGATCAACTGGGGCGCCGTCGGCGTCGGCGCGGTCGCGCTGTTCCTGCTCGTGCTGGCCCGCCTGGCCGGCTTCGTCGGCCAGGTCGCCGACCAGGCCGGCCGCCTCGAGCACCTCGCCATGCGCGACGACCTGACCGGCCTGGCCAACCGCCGCCACTTCGAGCAGCGCCTCACCGAGGCGGTCACGGCCGGCGCGGCCCAGGTCTGCCTGCTCGACCTCAACGCCTTCAAGGTCGTCAACGACCTGTACGGGCGGCAGATCGGCGACCGGCTGCTCGCCGCCGTCGCGCAGCGGCTCACCGCGGCCGTCCGCGACGGCGACATGGTGGCCCGGATGGGCGGCGACGAGTTCGCGGTGCTGGCGCCGGGCGCGGGCGCCGCCGACGGCGACGCGATCGTGCGCCGGCTGATCGACGCGCTGCGCGAGCCGGTCCTGGTCGGCGGCCACCACCTGCTGGTGGCGGCGACGATCGGCACCGCCGACGCGACCGGCGACCACGACGCCGTCGAGGTGCTGCGCCGCGCCGACGTGGCGATGTACGCGGCCAAGGAGGCCGGGAGCCGCCAGCACCGCCGCTACTGCGCCGGCATGGACGACCGGGCCGGCGAGGCCGCGCGGCTCGGCGTGGAGATGCGGATGGGCATGGACACCGGCCAGTTCCGCATGGTCTACCAGCCGATCGTGTCCCTGCCCGGCGGCCGCACCCGCTACGTCGAGTCGCTCGTGCGCTGGCAGCACCCCGAGCGCGGGTTCGTGAGCCCGGCCGAGTTCATCCCGGTCGCAGAGCAGAACGGCCTGATCGTCGAGCTCGGCGAGTGGATCCTGCGCACCGCCTGCAGCCGGTTCAACGAGTGGCGCGACCGGCACGGCACGCACGCGCCCCAGCGGATCAGCGTCAACGTGTCGGCCCGGCAGCTCAACGAGCCCGGCTTCGTCGCGGTGGTGGCCGGGGTGCTCAAGGAGACCGGCATGCCGGCCGGCTGCCTGATCATCGAGGTCACCGAGACGGCGGTCTTCGGCGGCGGCGTCGCGGTGCAAGCGGTCAAAGATCTCAAGGACCTGGGCGTACGCATCGCGCTCGACGACTTCGGCACCGGGCACTCGTCGCTGGGGCTGTTGCAGACGGTGCCCGTGGACGTGCTCAAGGTGGACAAGTCGTTCGTCGACAACCTCACCATGGCCGGCCGGCACGCCGTCATCGCGACCGCGCTCATCCAGGTCAGCAACGGCCTCGGCCTGACCGCGGTGGCCGAGGGCGTGGAGACCGCCGAGCAGGCGGCCGAGCTGCACCGGCTCGGCTACCAGCTCGCGCAGGGCTACCACTTCGGGCGGCCCGTGGCGGAGCCCGACTTCCGCAGCGAAGCGGTGACCGCGCTGTAGGGTGCCCGGGTGGCTCTCGGCTCCGACTTCCGGCGGCTCTGGGCCGCATATGCGATCAGCGAGACCGGCACCGGCCTGAGCTTCGGCGCCCTGCCCCTGGTCGCGGTGCTGGTCCTGCACGTGCCCGAGTTCCAGGTGTCGCTGCTGGCGGCGCTCGGCGGCCTGGTCGCGGCGGCGCTGGCCCTGCCGGCCGGGCCGTGGATCGAGTTCCGCCGGAAACGGCCGGTGATGATGGGCGCCGATCTCGCCCAGGCCGCGGCCCTGTTCAGCATCCCGATCGCGCTCGCCGCCGGCGTCCTCACCTACCCGCAGCTCTGCGTCGTCGCCGTCGTCCAGGCGGCCGGCGTGATCGTCTTCAAGTCGGCCTCGGGCGCGCACCTCAAGGCTCTGGTCTCCCCCGCCGACCGGGCCACCGCCAACGGCCGGTTCGAGGCGACGTTCTGGACGGCCTACTCCGCGGGACCACCGATCGGCGGCGCGCTGACCTCCGCGGTCGGGGTCGGCTGGACCCTCGCCGCCGACGCGACCAGCTTCGTCCTCTCCGCCGCCGGCGTGCGCAGCATCAAGACGCCGGAATCGCCACCGCCACCCCGGATCAAGACCGGCAAAAGCCGGTTGTCCGAGATATCAGCCGGTTGGCGGTACATCGCCCGGCACCGCGGTCTCCGCGCGCTCTTCCTCAACTCGCAGGTCTTCGGCAGCGCGCTGATGGCCACGTCCCCGCTCCTGGCCGTGCTCATGCTCGAGCAACTGAACCTGCCCCCGTGGCAATACGGCCTGGCCTGGGGCATCCCCTGCGTCGGCGGCGTCCTCGGCTCGCTGGCGCTGCGGCCGCTCAACAGCCGCTTCGGCGATCGCCGGGTCCTGCTCGCCACCGGCGTCCTGCGCGCGGCCTTCCAATGCTTCCTCGCCGCGACCCCGGCCGGCCCGCTCGGCGTCGTCGTGGTCATCGCCGTCGAGTTCGTGTCGCTGTTCGCCGCGGGCGTCTTCAACCCGGCCTTCGCCACCTACCGGATGACCGAAACCGACGATGCCTACCTGTCCCGCGTGATCGCCTGCTGGAGCATCAGCTCGCGCACCACGCAGCCGATCGGCATCCTGCTCGGCGGCGCGCTGGCCGCCCTCACGAGCGTGCGCGTGGCCCTGCTCGTCTGCGGGGTCATCGTGCTCGCGAGCGCGGCCCTGCTGCCCTGGCGGTCGTCGACCGAGATCAACGAGCGGCAAGCAGTTCCCGTACGCTAGCAAGCAGCTCTTCCTGCGTGATCGGCTCGACGATCCCGCCCGTCCGGGCGTCCTGCATCGCCTTCGAGAGCTGCACCCGGCGCAGCACCTCCTTGATGTCCGCGCCGGTCATGCCGTGGCTCGCGTGGGCGAGCGCGGTCAGGTCGATCTCGTCGGCGAACATCCGGAAGCCCGCCTGCTCGTGCGCCGTCACGAGCCCTTGGATCATCTTGCGGAAGATCTCGGCCCGGCTCGGCTCGTCCGGCTTCGGCACGCTGATCTTCACGTCGAACCGTCCGGAACGGATCAGCGACTCGTCGACCCGCTGCGGGAAGTTCGTGGTCGCCACCACGATCACGTTCGGGTTCTCCTCGATCAGGTCGTTCATCTCCTGCTTGAAGATGCCGGCCACCGCGTTGAGGGCCTGGCTGGCCGCGTCGCCGCCGGTGCCCGCGTAGCTGACGATCGAGTCGAACTCGTCGAACAGCATCAGCGTCGGCACCCGGTAGCGGCGCGCGTCGCGGAAGATCTGCTTGATGTTCCGCTCCGAGCCGCCGAGCCACTTGTCGAGGATCTCCGGGGTGCGGATCTCCCGGAAGTCGGCGCCGATCTCGTTGGCCAGCGCGCGGGACAGCATCGTCTTGCCGGTGCCGGGAGGCCCGTACATCAGCAGGCCCTGAGGTCTCCGCGCGCCCCACCGCGCCATCGCCTCCGGATGCCGGAACGACACCGCGATCTGGCGCAGCTCGGCCACCACGTCGGCGAGGCCGCCCACCATGTCGAGCGTGACGGTCTGGGTGGTGGCCGGCGTCCGCGGCATCGCCTCGCGGCTCACCACGTACCGGCGGCCGCGCAGCGAGTCGGGCCCGGCCAGCTCGAGCACCGTCTGCAGGGTGAGCCCCACGAACGCCTGCAGATGCGCCGGGGTCACCTCGTCCCGCGGCACCTCGGCGTGCAGGCGCACCACGGTCCCGGTCTCGTCGTAGGTCACCGAGGCCTGGAGCCCGACGACGGCATCGGCGAGGGTGGCGGGCTCGCGGCTCGCCGCCGGCTTGGCGGTCCGATCAAGACCGAGCTTCTTGTACGCCGCGGCAGCCGCGGCCCCGACACCGTCCACCAGCCGGGTGGCGATCGGATCCCCCTGCTCGATCCGCTTCGCCAGCAGCACGCCGACCGGGTCGTTGCCCAGCACCAGCTTGCGGATGCGCTCCTTCGACAGCGGCTCGTCGGCGGTGGAGATCGCCGCCGAGAACACGTGCACCGGTCCCGACGGCCGATCCCCGCTCGCCACGGTCATGTCGACCCGCCGCACCGGGTCGGGCCACATCGCCCGCTTCAGTAGATCGATCGCGTTCACCCGGGCCGCCGCCAGCAGGGTCGCCGCCTCGACCAGCTCGACGGTCGCGCCCGCGTACTCGAAGGTCTCACCGCGCTGCCGCGCAAAGCCAGCATCAGACATGCACCAAGAGTGACACGGTTCCGCCCGTTCTCTTCAAATCAGGCGGTGGCCGCCTTCCACGTGCAGCGTTGTTCCCGTCATGAACTCGTTGACCATGACCGCCCGGAACGCCGCCGCGATGTCCCGGGGTTGCCCGACCCGCCCCGCCGGCAGCTTCGCCGCCATCGCCGAGAGCCGCTCGTGTTTGGCCGGGCCAGCCAGGTCGTCCCAGATGGCCGTGTCCACCCAGCCGGGCGAGACCACGTTGACCCGCACCGGCGCGAGCTCGACGGCGAGCGTCCGGGCCAGCGCCTCGAGCGCGCCGTTGGCCGTGGCCAGCATCGACGACCCCGGGCTGGGCCGGTAGGCCGCGACCCCCGAGGTGAACGTGATCGACCCGTTCCGCGCGATCACCGGCGCCGCGTGCTTGGCCACCAGCCACGGCCCGACCACCTTGGTGCCGAGCACGTCCCAGGCCGCCTTGACCGGAAACTCGGCGATCGGGTGGTACGCGCCGTTCACATCGGCCGCGGTGACCACGACATGGTCGAGCGGCGCGGCGAGCAGCTCCTTCACCGCGCCCTCGTCGGCGATGTCGACCCGGCTCGTGGTGACCCGGTCCGTGAGCCGCCGGCGTGCGCCGGCCAGCCGCTCTTCCGACCGCCCGGCGAGATGAACCCGGGCGCCCTCCTCGAGAAGCAACTCGGCCAGGGCGTACCCCATCCCCGATCCGCCGCCGACAATGACCACACGCTGCCCGTTCAGGTTTTCCATGGCGTCCAGCCTGGCCGCGGGCGGGTCGCCCGAGAAGGCCGTGCCGGGCCTGGTCCTCGCGGGGCCACCCGCTTCTTTTGATCTGCCTTCGGCGGGGTAAGTCCGGTAGACATGGCGACCTATTCCGTCAATCCCGCGGCCGTCGAGCGGGCGCAGAGTCTCCTCCGGGCCCGGCAGTACGTGCTGGACAGCGACTGGGGCAGCGTCCAGCCCCGGGCCGACGACGAGAACGGCTTCCTTGCGCGGCATTCCTGGCCCGAGTACGCCGCGTGGCACCTGGGCCTCACGAGCGGCGCCGGCGACGAGACCAAGGCCCGGTACGCGTTCGTCTACGGCGACTTCCGGCGCATCCACCGCACCGGCCTGATCGCGTGCGTCTACCGGGCGTCGGAGTGGCGCCACAAGGACATCGAGCTGGCCGCCCATGACCTGCTCCAGGAGCTCGACGCGGCGGCCGGCATCAAGCCGTCCACCACTGCCTGAGCTAGCCTGGGACCCATGGCGCAGGAGTCCCCGGCATCCCGGCTCATGGCGTTGGCCGTGCAGTTGCGAGACGCGGCGACGCAGGCCGGGCGGCTCGACGTGGCCGAGAAGGCCGACGAGGCCGTCGCCCTTCTCGCGACCGCCGCCCTTCTCCCGACCGCCGAGCCCGACGCTCCGGCCCGTCGCGACACCGGCAACGCGATCCTGAGAACCCTGGACGGTCTCGGATTCTGACCACGACCCGGTCTACGATCGGCGTGTGATCAGCGGTGCGCACGTAATCCTCTACAGCCGCGACGCCGAGGCCGACCGAGCATTCTTCCGCGACGTGCTCGACTACCCCCACGTCGACGCCGGCGGCGGCTGGCTGATCTTCAAGTCCCCACCCGGCGAGCTGGCCGTCCACCCGACCGACGGCCCCCCGTCACAGGAGTTCTACCTGATGTGCGACGACTTGGCCGCCACGATGGCTTCGCTGGCTGAGCGAGGGGTCGAGTTCACCGGCCCGGTGAACGACCGGGGCTGGGGGTTGCTGACCGGGATCAGGTTGCCCGGCGGGGGTGAGCTTGGTCTGTATCAGCCCCGGCATCCGGTCGCCCATTCGCTGCCCGGCTGAGTCTCGGCCCTCGTCCCGGGCTGATCCGGTGCCGACCGTTGTGGACGGCGCCCGGAAATTGTCATACGGCGGCGCTAGCGTGGCCCCACCCAGTCACGGGTGGGGGCGGATTACCGGGCCTGGGCGCGCCTCCCCCTGTGGGCGGCGCGCGAAAAATGTCGTACGGCGGCGCTAGCGTGGCCCCACCCAGTCACGGGTGGGGCCGGATTACCCGAGGCCGGAGCCGGAGCGGCCCGAGCCGGAGCGGCCCGAGCCGGAGCGGCCCGAACCGGAGCGGCCCGAACCGGAGCGGCCCGAACCGGAGCGGCCCGAACCGGAGCGGCCCAAGCCACCCGTCTCGCTAGGCGGCCGTCTTGGTGGCGAGGCCCTGCCACACGTACGTCTGCGGGGTCTTGGCCACCGCCGAGCGGAAGTTGTTCTGCACCGTGCTTGCCTCCTGGCTGTTGGGGTTCGCGTTGGTGCAGGAGACGGGCGCGCTGCTGCCCGACATGAGGTCGGCGCAGAGGCCCGTGCGCCGGTCGGGCAGGCCGAGGATGTGGCCGAACTCGTGGGCCGCGATCCGAGGTGGGTAGTAGCCCTCGTTGACCGCCTCGCGGCCCATGTACCAGCGGCCGTTGCCGAGTGACGTGGTGTACGTGCGGGGCCAGCCGTTGTCGGCGTAGACGCGGATGTTCGCGGTGTGGCCGGCGGTCAGGGCGCGGAGCTGGACGTTGGTGACGCGGGCGTTCCAGATCTGCGCGCCCTGGTTGACGACGGCGACGAACTCCTGGGCCTGGCTCGCGTCGTAGTAGAGGATGCGGGTCGCGGCGGCCGCGGGAGTGGCGCCCGCGAGCTGGATGCCGGCGATCGCGAGGGCGGCGATCAGGGCGGTCGCCCATCGACGGAGAAGCATGGGTGCCTCCGGGGGGTCGGGGGGAAGGGGGTGCCGACGACTCTAGCTATGCAGAGAAGATCATCGATGCACGGTGGGCATATCAATTCGTCCCTCCCGCGGGCTTGAGCTGGAGTGCGCTCCAGGTTCTAGGGTCGACAGCATGGAGATGAGGGAATTCGGGCGGCTCGGCCGGATCAGCGCGCTCACGCTCGGCGGCGGCGGGATCGGCGGCGTCTGGGGCAGCACGGACCGGGCCGAGGCGGTGGCGACGATCCACGCGGCGGCGGATGCGGGCATCACGATGCTCGATCTCGCGCCGGGGTACGGGGTGGACTCCGAGTCGGAGCGGGCGGCCGGTGCGGCGCTGCGGTCGCGGCCGGCGCCGGACCTGATGATCACGACGAAGATTCCGCTGCCGGACGACGACGAGGGGGACGTACGGGCGCGGGCCCGCAAGAGTTTGACCGACAGCCTGGCACGCATCGGGCGCGATCACGTCGACCTGGTGCTGCTGCACACCCAGCTCCGGCCGCGGACCGGGACGTCGGGCGAGGCGGGGCTGCTCGGGTGGCAGGTCTACCGGGACGAGGTGATCGCGGAGTTCGAGCGGTTCCGTTCGGAGGGGCTGATCCGGGGCTGGGGAATCACCGGCGTCGGGCACCCGGAGAGCGTGGTGGACGCGCTACGGGAGGCGCCGAAGCCGGATGCGGTCCAGGTCGTGGTCAACGCGATGGACATGAACGGGGACATCTGGTTCTTCGACGGCGTACGGCCGGAGACCGGCGCGATTATGGACGCTGCTAACCGGAACGAGGTTCCGGTTGTCGGGATCCGGGCGGTGGCGGCGGGCTCGCTGACGTCGGCCGTGGACCGGCCGCTCCCGGACGGGCATCCGACGGCGGTGGACTTCGCGCGGGCCGAGCCGTTCCGCAAGCTGGCGGCCGAGATGGGTGAGACCCCGGCGGCGCTCGCGCACCGTTATGCGCTGAGCGTGCCGGGGGTGGCGACGGTCGTGCTCGGCGTGAAGAACCGCGAGGAGCTGGCCGAATGCGTGACCGCCGCGGAGCGGGGGCCGCTCACCGAGGAGGAGATGGCGGCGATCGCCGGGCTGAGCGCCTGACGACCGCCGGCGCAGCAGATGGCCGCCGGCTCAGCGGCTCAGCAGCTCAGCGGCTCAGCGGCTCAGCGGCGGACGATCTCCAGGATCGTGTCCATCGCGGCCAGGCGGTCGGCGCCCTTGCCGAGCAGGTCGTCGGGGATGATCAGCTCGTCGAGGCCGACGGCGCGGTACTCGTCGACGGTGGCGGCCAGCGCGTCCCGGGAACCGCCGATCATCGGCGGGCCACCGGGGCCGTCCGGCAGCCCGCCGTCGACGGCGACCAGGGCCTGAGCGGTGCGCTTGACCGCCTTGGGGTCACGGCCGAGCCGGGCGCAATGCTCGTCCAGCACGGCGGACTTGTGGGCGATCGTCGCGGGAACGCCCCAGGCGTTCCACTCATCCGCATATTTCGCGACAATTCCGAGCATGCGCTTCTCACCCTTGGCGCCGATCAGCAACGGCAACGGATCCTGCAGAGGCTTGGGCTCGCACACCGCATCCACGACCTGGTAGTAGGCGCCGTCCACGGTGGTGCGCGGTGAACGCAGCAGGCCGAGCATGACCCGAACCGCCTCCTCGAAGCGGTCGATCAGCTCCTTCGTCGGGGGCAGCGGGATCCCGTACGCCCGATGCTCGGTCTTCTGCCATCCGGCGCCGACGCCGAGCACGAATCGTCCGCCGCTGATGTGGTCGACGGTGGCGGCCATGTTCGCCACCACGGCCGGATGCCGGTACGTGTTGCCGTAGACCAGCGTGCCGATCCGCACCCGCGGCACCAGCGCGCCGAGGGCCGCGATCAGCGAGCCGCACTCGAGCATCGGGGTGGCCAGGTCGTCCTCGTCGTCGGGCATGAAGTGGTCGGCGAGCCACACGCCGTCCCAGCCCGTCTCGGCGGCGTGCTGCGACACGGAGAGCACCTCGGCGTACGTCTGCTCGGCCCCGGGCCAGATGGAGATCCGCATGGTGCGGAGCCTACGGGTGGGCGGCCAGCCAGAGTAGCGTCAGCGCGTCCGCGTCGCTCGAGCCGGGCGCGGCCTGGAACACGACGAGGCGCTGACCGTCGGCCACGCTGAGCACCTCCGACCGCAGATCCAGACGCCCGACCTCCGGGTGACGGAACGTGCGGTGGGTGCCGCTCTTCACGCGTACGTCGTAATCGCGCCAGAGTTTCGCGAAGTCGGCGCTGGTGGCACTCAGCTCGGCCACCAGCTCGGCGGCCAGTTCGCCGGGGATCGTCCGCAGGTGCGCGACGCAGTCCTGCGCCATCCGCTCCCAGTCGGCGAGCACGTCGCGCGCGACCGGGCTCCGGAACATGTACCGCACGAAATTCCGCCGCCGCGGCGGCCAGTCGGCCAGACCGGGCAGGAGGGCGAGACCTTCCGGGTTCGCCGCGAGGATGTCGCTTCCCTGATTGAGCACGTACGCCGGCGCCGGCCGAACCGTCTCCAGCAGCTGCTCCAGGCCCGGCCGCGCGACCTCGGGAGCGCGCCGGACGACCCGCCGCCCCGACGCGAGCAGGTGCAGATGGTCGCGCTCGTCGTCGCCCAGCCGCAGCGCGTCGGCCAGCGCGTCGAGCACCCCGGGGCTCGGGTTCCGGTCGCGCCCCTGCTCGAGCCGCGTGTAGTAGTCGACGCTGACCCCCGCGACCGCCGCCAGCTCCTCCCGGCGCAGTCCCGGCGTCTGCCGGCGCCCACCCCCGCCGGGAAGCCCGACGTCCCCGGGCCCGACCCGCCCCCGCCGGCTGCGCAGAAACTCCCCGAGATCGCTCACGACCCGAGTCTGCCACCCAGCTCAGCGGCCGTCCTGGCCCCGTCACGGCCACCCCGCGCTGATAACGTCGGCCGCTATGAGGGTGGCCGTTGTCGGTGGCGGCGTCGTCGGCCTGTCCACGACCGCCGCGTTGCTCCGGCGGGATGTCGACGTCCGGTGTTACGAGGCCGGCGAACCGATGGGCGAGCGCTCGGCCGGGGACACCCGGATCTTCCGGCTGGCGCACGCCTATCCCGACATGGTCGCGCTGGCCGGGCAGTCCCGGGCGTTGTTCGCCGCGTGGGCTGAGCGGGCCGGCGCCACCCTCGTCGACGACGTCGGCACCGTGGTCAGCGGCGCCGAGGCCGGAACGTGGGCGAGCGCGATGGCCGCCGCCGGCGCGGCGCACGAGATGGTGGAGCCCGGATCCCCGCGGTTGCGCCTCCCGGCCCGCGCCTTCGCCGGTCCCGCGCTGATCGACCCGGCCGGCGGCGTCATCCGGGTGGACCGGATCCGCGCGTTCCTGCTCGGCGCCGTCGGCGACCGGCTTCGGCGGGGTCGCGTCGATGCCGTCGAACAGACGGCGCGGGGCGTACGGGTCGACTCCGGCACCTTCGACGCCGTCGTGATCTGCGCCGGCGCCGGCACCTCCGCGCTGGCCGCCGGCGCCGGCATCGACACCCCGCCCGCACTCGAGCACCATCTGCGGGTCAGCTTCCCGATCCGCCCGGCGGCGCCGGCCCCGTGGCAGTGCTGGATCACCGCGCCGGCGGACGGGGTGCTGGGGACCTACCAGCACCGGGCCGGGCCCGGAACCTGGGCGGTCGGCGGCGACGTCGACCCGGCGCTGGTGACGTGGGCGGGTGGCCGGCCGGCCGCGGAACGGGCGTCGCTGGAAGCGGTGACCGGCTATGTCGCCGAGCACCTGCCGTTCGTCGAGCCTCGCCCGATCGGCCGGGTGTACTGCACGCACAACCCGGACCTCGGCGACGGCCTGCGGTTCGCGCGCAGCGGCCCGGTGATCGCCATGTACGGGGAGAACCTGATGAAGTTCGCCCCGCTGCTGGGCGAGATGCTGGCCACGGCCTGCGTCGACGGTTCCACCCCCGCGAACGCCGGCCCGCACTGACATGGCGCCGATCGACTTTCGGGACCCGGCGTTCCTCCGCGATCCGTACCCGGCCCTCGCCGCGCTCCGCGACACCGCGCCCGTCACCTGGCACGAACCGACCGGCACCTGGCTGGCCGCGAGCCACGCCGCCGCCGGCGCGGTGCTGCGCGACCGGCGGCTGGGCCGGTTCTGGACCGACCGCGAGCCGGCCGCCGTCTGGGAACCGTTCAACACGCTGCACCGCAACCAGATGATGGAGAACGAGCCGCCCGACCACACCCGGCTGCGCTCGCTGGTGGCCACGGCGTTCGGACGCGGCCACGTCGAACGCCTGCGCCCCGCCGTCGGCGCCGAGGCGGCCCGGCTGGTGGCCCGGGCGGGGAACGACTTCGACCTGCTCACCGCCGTGGCCGAGCCGCTGGCCGTCACCGTGATCGCCGAACTGCTGGGGGTTCCCGAGGCCGACCGGCATCGGTTGCGGCCGTGGTCGGCCGCGATCGTGCGGATGTACGAGGTGACCCGCACCCCCGAGGCCGAGGCGGCCGCCCTGACCGCCTGCCGCGAGTTCGCCGGCTACCTGCGCGACCTCGCCGGGCGCCGGGCCGCCGAGCCGCGCGACGACCTGATCAGCCACCTGGTCGCGGTTCGTGACGGCAGCGACCGGCTCTCGGCCGACGAGCTGGTGGCGTCCGCGATCCTGCTGCTCAACGCCGGCCACGAGGCCTCGGTGAACGCCCTCGGCGGCGGCCTGGTCGCGCTGCTGACCCACCCGGCCGAGCTGGCCCGGCTGCGCGCCGACCGTTCCCTGATCCCGGCGGCGGCCGAGGAGATGGTCCGCTACGACCCGCCCCTGCACATGTTCGTGCGCACCGCCGCCGCCCCGGTCGAGATCGGCGGCGTCACCGTGCCGGCCGGCGACAAGATCGCGGCCCTGCTCGGCGCCGCGAACCGCGACCCGGCCGTCTTCGCCGACCCCGACACGTTCGACGTGGCCCGCGATCCCAACCCGCACCTCGGTTTCGGCGCCGGCCTGCACTTCTGCCTCGGCGCCCCGCTGGCCCGCATCGAGCTGCACGCCGCCCTGTCCGCCCTGCTCGACGTGCCGGACCTGCAGCTCGCCGAGACTCCCGAGCATCGCCCGACCTTCGTGCTGCGAGCGTTCACGCGGGTGCGCCTCACCCGGTGAGCGTCGCCTTCTCCACGGCCACCACCAGCGCGTCATCACCGGCCAGGTCGGGAGCGAGAAGAGCAAGCACATCCCGTACGTCGGAAGCCCGCTCCTGAAATGGCCCAGCGCCCGCGTCGTCGACCGGCACGCCGGCGCCGCGCAGATGATCGATCCACCCGGCCACGATGCGCACGGCCCCCGGCGGGACGCGACCCGCCCGGACCTCGCCCCGGAGCACCGGCAGCACCCGGATCGGCACCTTCTGCGAGCCGTCCGCCGCGATCTGCGCGAGCTTGTGCCGGATGCGCGCGTTGGAGAAGCGGGTGACCAGCGCCTCGCGGTACTCGGCCAGCTCGGCCGCCGGCAGCGGCACATAGCGGCCGGCCTCGTCCCACCATTGATCGAGCCAGGCGCGGCACTCGGGGTCGGCGACGGCGTCGGCCACCGTCTCATGGCCGCGGGGGCTTCCGGCGTACGCGAGAAGGCTGTGCCCGCCGTTGAGCAGCAATAGTTTCCGGTGCTCGTGCGCGGTGACGTCGGAGACGAACCGCGCTCCCCCGGCCTCCCAGCCCGGCCGGCCCGCCGGGAAGACGCCGCTCAGAACCCATTCCGTGTAGGGCTCGGTCACCACCGGCATCGCATCGTCGAAACCGGTCAGCCCGGCCGCCGTGCGCACGTCCTCGGGCGTGGTGCGCGGCGTGATCCGGTCGACCATCGTCGTCACGAACGACACGTGGTCCCGGATCCACGGCACCAGCGCGGGCTCGGCCAGCGACGCGAAGTCGAGGACCACCCGGGCCGCCGCCTCGCCGTTCGACGGCAGGTTGTCGCAGGGCACGATCGCGATCGGACCACCGCCCGAGATGCGCCGCTCGGCCAGCCCCGCCATGATCCGCCCCGGCACGGTCCGCGCCGGATCGCCGCGCAGCCAGGCGGCGACGTCGGCGGCGGCCCGGCTCTCGTCCAGGCCGCCACCGGCGCCGCGCAGATAGGCCGCCTCGGTCACGGTCAGCGTCAGCACGGCGGTGCGCGGTGACGCCAGGTGCTCCCGCCACGCGTGATGGTCATCGGCCGGGTACGCGTGGTCGATCGCCCCGATGATCTCGGCATCGTCCCGCTCGGGCCCGCGCACGAGCAGCGTGTACCGCCCGTGCTGGGCGTTCAGCGTGTCGGCCGCGCCCGCCGACCGCCCGGTGAAAGCCGCGATCGGCCACTCCCCGGCGTCCGGGGTCGCCGCCGTGTACCAGGCCTGGTGCGCACGGAAGAAGTTCCCGAGCCCGAGATGCACGATCCGCATAGCCCCATCGTGGTTTCCCGGGCCCCCGCGGGCAACCGGACTCAGCAGCCGTTGCGCATCGCGCTCACCGCCACGTCGTCGTACCAGAGGGTGTCGGCGCCCGAGCCGTAGCTCTCCCAGCCCAGCCGCAGGTCGGTGAGCTTGGGCCGCCACGTGCGGTTGAGCCACTGGCTGTCGATGTCGTGCGTCGGCGTGCCGTCCTCGAGCAGGCCGGGCACGCTGGTGCCGTTCAGCCAGGTCTCGATCGTGCCGTTGCCGCCGTCGACCTTGAACTCGACGCAGTTCCACGCGTTCACCGGCAGCGGCGCGGAGAGCGCGACCCCGGCCGGGCTCTGCTCGGGCAGCGTCGCGTCGTCGGAGGCCCGGTTGAACTGGAGCGCCCCGTTCTGCCCGCCGAACCGCAGGTCCTTGTTGCCGTCGTTGGCGTCCTGCATCGCGACGGCGGCCACGTGCGCGGCCGGCAGGGCGGTGGTGTGCCGCACCCAGTACCGCACGTACCAGACGCTGCTGGTCGTGCCGAGGATCGCGGTGTTGCGCACGAACACGTGGTTGCAGTAGCCCTCGGCCCCGTTCACCCGCAGCGAGGTGGAACCGCTGTGGGCCATGGTCTTGTCGATCGCGGCGGTGCCCGCGCCCGAGCAGTCCGGGTACGTGGTGGCCCAGTTCCCGCCCGGGGTGGCGCCGGCCTGGTTCTCGAAGCCGTCACAGATCGCGGTGGCGACGCAGCCCTGGGCCGGGGGGTTCGAAGGGCTGGTGGGCGGCGTGGTCGGCGGCGTGGTCGGGAGGGTGGACGGGGACGAGGTCGTCGGCGTGACGTCGGGCCCGCAGGCGACCCCGTTCAGCGTGAACGCCACCGGTTTCGCGTTGGTGCCCGAGTAGGTGCCCTGGAACCCGAACGACGTGGACGCGCCGCTCGCGAGGCTGCCGTTCCAGGCCACGTTGCTCGCCTGCACGGCCGCGCCGCTCTGGCTGACGGTGGCGTTCCAGGCATTCGTGATCTTCTGATCGCCGGCGTACGCCCACCCCACCGTCCACGAGCTCACGGCGGCGCCGTAGTTGGTGACCTTCACATCGGCCGTGAAGCCGCTGGCCCACGAGTTCGCGGTGTAGTCCACCGCACAGGCCGCGGCCGCCGTGGCGGTGCCGGCCAGTCCAACGATCATGCCGGCGCCGGCCACGAGGGCCGCGACGCCGAACCCGACAACGCGTCGACGCATAGGTACTCCCTGGGGATGGGGGGAATTTGGGAGCGCTCCCAAACATATCGACGACTGTAGTTTTCTTTCGAGAAGATGGAAAGCGTCGGGTGTGGACGAGACGCCGAGCGCGACGCGTCAGGCGATGAGCCGGATCACGGCCGCGGGGCAGCTCTTCACCGCGAGCTCGACCGCCGCCCGCTCGGTCTCGGGCGGGGCGTGGTCGAGCACGACCACCACCGCCTGCTCCTCGTCCTGACCGAAGACGGCCGGCGCGGTCATCGCGCACGTGCCCGACCCGATGCACAGACCGGTGTCGACCGTGACCTTCATGGGCAGCTCCACGATGGGCGAACGCCCTCACACTGCTCGCCACAACGAGGCTCGTCAATACGTCACGGGGCTCCCGGCCGTACCGGAGGGTGACAGCCGGATAGCCGACAGTACGGCGGAATTATCCGGTCGGGTGGCCCGCATACGACTGAAGGGGGTCGATGGACGGGATTCGCGGACATGACTTGTCCGTATCGGCCGATGTGCAAGTGACGATGGACACGATTAGGTGAGTCTCGCTCGCGCTTAGCGACCACGCGGCGGCCTGGGGTGAGGGAGATGGTCACGGTGACGAACGCTGTCATTTTCGTGCAGCAGGACAAGTTCGAGGCGAACGCGGCCCGCTGCCTCGACTACTGCGCGGCCCGGCGGTACGAGGTGGCCGGCCTGGTCTGCGGCGACTGGGCGGCCGCCCTGCAGATGCTCAAGGACGGGCTCGCCGGCGTCATCGTCGTCTCCTCGGCGGCCCAGCTCGACCCCGAGCGCGAGCCCCGCATCGAGGTCGTGCCCAAGCGCCTGAACAACCGGCGCAACAGCCGCACCCGGGTGATGTCCCGCCCGGTGTCCCGGGTCACCGCCCGCTGATCCGAAGGACCCGGCTTCACCTGCCGATCTGACGGGCTCAGTAGAGTTCTTCGGGACAGCGGCGGGACGAGCTAGGGAGACAAGCGGAGATGGCGGGCGACGCCGACACCATGGGGATCGACCCCGAGCGGCTGGCGATCTGCCTGTCCGTGCTGGCCGAGGCCGAGAAGCTGCCGCCCGAGCACCCCGACGCGGTCGCCCTCCGGCGCGCGACCGCGGGCCTGTTCAAGACGGTCAAGCTCCAGCGCCGCCGCGAGCGGCGGGACGCGATCCTGTCGGCCGACCGCGAGGTCACCGAGGCCACCGCCACCGGCGCGCCGGGCCGCATCGACGACGAGACGGCGGGCATCCCGCTGCGCACGACGATCGTCGGGGGCACGGCCGGCGTGCTGCGCCAGGCCCGCGGCTGCTACGTCTGCAAGCAGCGCTACACCCTGGTCGACGCGTTCTATCACCAGCTCTGCCCCGGCTGCGCGGCGCTCAACCACGCCAAGCGCGAGGCCCGGACCGACCTGACCGGCCGCCGCGCGCTGCTCACCGGCGGGCGCGCGAAGATCGGCATGTACATCGCGCTGCGGCTGCTGCGGGACGGCGCCGACCTCACCGTCACCACGCGCTTCCCGCACGACGCGGTCCGCCGGTACGCGGCGATGCCCGACAGCGGGGACTGGCTGCACCGGCTGCGGGTGGTCGGGCTCGACCTGCGCGACCCGGCCCAGGTGGTCGGCCTCGCCGACTCGGTGGCGGCCCGCGGGCCGCTGGATATCTTGATCAACAACGCGGCGCAGACGGTACGGCGTACGCCCGGAGCCTATTCCGCCATTGCCGCCGCCGAAAAGGAGCCGCTCCCCGACGGCCCGCTGCCCGAGCTGGAGTTCTTCGGCACCGCCGGCGCCTCGCCCGCGGCCGTGCTCACGACCGGCGGCCCGGCGCTCACCCCGCAGCAGATCACCGAGATGGCGCTGACCGCACGCTCGGTCGAGATCGACGCCGGCGGCCTGGTTCCCGACGTGACGCCGACCAACAGCTGGAGCGACCGGGTGCACGAGGTCGACCCGCTCGAGCTGCTCGAGGTGCAGCTCTGCAACGTGACGGCGCCGTTCGTCCTGGTCAGCCGGTTGCGCGGGGCGATGAGGAAATCAAAGTTCCCGCGCCGGTACGTCGTGAACGTCTCGGCCATGGAAGGCATCTTCGCCCGCGGCTACAAGGGCGCCGGCCACCCGCACACCAACATGGCCAAGGCCTCGCTGAACATGCTGACCCGCACCAGCGCGGTCGACATGTTCGCCGACGGCATCCTGATGACCAGCGTCGACACCGGATGGATCACCGACGAGCGGCCGCACCCGACCAAGATGCGGCTGGCCGACGAGGGCTTCCACGCGCCGCTCGACCTGGTCGACGGAGCGGCCCGCGTCTACGACCCGATCGTCCGCGGCGAGCGGGGCGAGGACGTGTACGGCTGCTTCCTCAAGGACTACGCCCCGGTCGACTGGTGATACGACGAAACGAGCCACACCCCCGGATGGGATGTGGCTCGCGCGATTGACGGACGTCAGTGGTCGTGTCCGTGGTCGCCGTGGTCGCCGTGGTCGCCGTGGTCGCCGTGGTCACCGTGGTCACCGTGGTCACCGTGATCGCCGTGATCGCCGTGATCGCCGTGGTCACCGTGGTCACCGTGGTCACCGTGGTCACCGTGGTCGCCATGGTCGCCGTGGTCGCCGTGGTCGCCGTTGTCGTGGCCCATGCCGCCGTGGCCGTGGCCGAAGATGCCGCCGTGGCCGTGGAAGCCACCGTTGCCCGGCCACCACTGGCCGACCGAGTGGTGACCCCAGCCGCCCGGCCACCCGTTCCAGTCGTCGTAGTCGACGACCAGCGCGTAGCGGCCGAAGCCGAGGCGGTAGCAGTCGTAGTCGTCCCACCAGCCGCGGTCCTGACCCCACTCGCCCGCGCGGTCGCAGCTGCGCCAGCTCGGGAAGGAACCGACGACGCGGTCACCCGGCCGCTGCGCGGTGGCGGTTGTCGACGTCTGCGCCTTTCCCTGGTCGGCGCTCGTCGCGGCGAGCGCCGGACCGGCACCGATCGTGGCACCCGTCACCAGCCCGAGGCCAGTGATCATCAGAATCCGGGTAAATCGGTTCATGTCACACCTTCTCTTGACAAAAAGTTATGCCTTGACAAGGAGAACATGTGCACGGACTGTTACCAGACGGTTCCGCTCCGTGTACTCCGATCGTGGAAGAACAGACTCGCCTAGCTTTCCGGCAGGGCCAGGTACGCGGGACGCAGCACGTCGACAATCGGGCGGCCCTCGTGGGACAGCAGGGGCGGATCGAGCTGATCGAGCAGCGCGTCCGGCCTGGTCACGGCGCCCGGGCGGGAAACCGCGGACGGCAGGACGGCAGGATCACCGCCCCAGAAGGCCGCGGGGTCCTCGGATTCCTTATCCAGATCGGGCAAGTCGGAAACATCCGGCGCGGGGGGAATCGGTTCCGGGACCCGCGACGCGCGCAGATCGCGCAGGTGGAGGAGCAGCTCGTCCCGAGGTCGTCCGCGCCAGGTGAACACCCCGAAGGGGTCCTCGGTGAACGAGCGGGCCAGCGCGTAACAGGCCGCCGCGAGGTGCACGCACGGCATCGGCCACCGCTCGCAGCTGCAGTCCATCGCGACCTCGTCGAGCGACAGCGGCACCAGGCTCAGCCCGGCCGCGGCGAACAGCGACGTGATCCCGGCCGGCATCCGGCCCGCGAGCAGGTCCGCCGCGTACCGTGCCTCGGCCACCATGTCCTGCTCGACGCGCGCCCACTCGGACGCGCCGAACGACCGCAGCGCGATCCGCGCCCGGAACGCCACCGGGTCGTCCGGCCCGCGCACCAGCGCCACCACGAGGCTGCCCGAGATGGTCAGCTGCCGCACGTGCCCGGCCCGCTCGTCGCGCCGGCCGCGGGCGAAGGTCGGTCCCATCCGCAGCGACTCGAACGTGCCGAGGAACTCCAGGGAGAGTGAGTCAGTCAACGATCGCCTCCGGTGCCAGCCGGACGAGCTCGCGCAACGAGTCCGTGTCCAGCGCGGTCAGCCAGCCCTCGCCGTTCCCCACGACCCGTTCGGCCAGCACGCCCTTGTCGACGAGCAGCCGGTCGATCCGCTCCTCGAGGGTGCCGAGGCAGACCAGCGTGTGCACCAGCACGTCGCGCCGCTGTCCGATGCGGAACGCGCGGTCGGTGGCCTGCGCCTCGGTCGCCGGGTTCCACCAGCGGTCGACGTGCACGACGTGGTTGGCCGCGGTGAGGTTGAGCCCCGTCCCGCCGGCCTTGAGCGAGAGCACGAAGATGCCGGGCCGCTCGTCGCTCTGGAACTGCGCGACCAGCGAGTCACGGTCGGCGCGCGAGGTGCCGCCGTGCAGGTAGCGCACCGGCGCCCCGAACCGGGCGGCCAGGTGCGGCGTCAGCATCGCGCCGAACTTGGCGAACTGGGTGAACACCAGCGCGCTCTCCCCCTCGGCCAGCGCGCCGTCCACGATCTCCTCGAGGCGCTCGAGCTTGCCCGAGCGGCCGGCCAGCGGCGAGCCGTCGCCGAGCAGCAGCGCGGGATGCACGCAGGCCTGTTTGAGCTTGGTCATGGCCGCGAGCACGATGCCCTTGTTCCACTTGTGGCTGCTCTCGGCCAGGTGGTTGGTCATCTCCTCGAGCACGGCCCGGTACAGCGTGGCCTGCTCGGTGGTGAGCCCGCACAGGTGCCGCAGGCCGCGCTTGTCGGGCAGGTCGTCGATGACGGCCGGGTCGGCCTTGACCCGGCGCAGCAGGAACGGCCGGGTGGCGTGCCGCAGCCGGGAGGCCGCCTCCTCGTCGCCGTAGCGCTCGATCGGCACGGCGAACCGGGCCCGGAACGTGTGCGCCGAGGCGAGCACGCCGGGGTTGAGGAAGTCCAGAATCGACCACAACTCGGCGAGGCGGTTCTCCACCGGCGTACCGGTCAGGGCAATCCGCATGCGGGCCGGGAGGCGCCGGACGGCCTTGGCCACCGCGCTGCCCGCGTTCTTCACGTGTTGCGCCTCGTCGAGCACCACCCGATCCCAGGAGATCGCGGCGAGGTCGTCGACGTCGCGGGTCGCGGTGGCGTAGGTGGTGAGCACGATGTCGGCGCCGGTCAGCGAGGCGGCCGACGGACGCTCGGCGCCGTGCAGCACCTTGACCGTCAGCGAGGGCGCGAACCGGGCCGCCTCCCGCTGCCAGTTGCCCAGAATCGAGAGCGGGCAGATCAGCAGGGCCGGCCCCGCCCGCCGGTGCAGCAGCAGCGCGAGGAGCTGCACCGTCTTCCCGAGGCCCATGTCGTCGGCCAGGCAGGCGCCCAGGTCGAGGGCGTCCATGAAAGCCAGCCAACTGAAACCACGGATTTGGTACGGCCGGAGCTCCCCCGCCAGATCGGGTGGCGGTTCGAGCAGCTCGAGCCGCTGCTCCAGCTCGCCGGAGAGCAGGTCGGCGAGCCAGCCCTTGCCGCCGACCGACGTGACCGGCAGCGGCAGCTCCTCGGGCGGCAGCAGCTTGATCATGCGCAGCGCGTGCCCGGCGGTCATCGAGCCGCCGCCACGCTCGAGGAACCGCAGGCCGGCCGCGAGGTGCTCGGGGTCGAGCGAGACCCAGCGGCCGCGCATCTTGACCAGCGGCACCTGCGCGCGGGCCAGGTCGGTCAGCTCGGACTCGGTCAGCGACCGCCCGCCCAGCGCCAGCCCCCACTGGTAGTCGACCAGGTGGGCGAGGTCGGCCGCCTGGTCGCGGAGCACGGGCGTGACCGGGTCGCGGCCGCGCAGCTCCAGCGCGAGGCCGAGGCTCTGCCGCTCGCGCCACCAGCGGGGCAGCAGCACGCCGTAGCCGGCCTCCTCGAGCACGGCGGCCTGGGTGAGGAACCGGTGCGCCTCGGCCGTGTCGAGCACCATGTCGACCGGCCGGGGAACCCGCAGCGCGGCGTCGAGCTCGGGGTAGAGCCGGGCGGCCCGGCCGAGGCCGCCGAGCAGCCGCTCCTGCGGGTGCCGGGTCCAGCGGCGCAGCGGCGCGTACTCGTCGCGCCAGATGTCGGCCGCGGTGACCAGCGCGCTCGGCTCGTCGACGGCCTGAAGCAGGAACTCGAGCAGCCACGCGTCGCGGTCGCCGCCGTCGGCCCGGGGGTCGGTCGCATCCGGCTCGGGGCCGATCTCGTGCAGGTGGCCGAGCCGGAAGCAGAGCCGCACGGCCGCACCCGAGGCGGCGCTCGCGTGCCAGCCGTCGAGCCGCTCGGCCAGCTCGTCGGCGAGCGCCGGCGCGGCCGTGAACGCCCGGCCGCCCGGCCACCGGCTGCCCGGCCACCGGCCGCTCGAGGACGTCCCGGTCAGCGCCGTCCCGCCCGGCCACCGGCCGTCGGCGGGGGCGCCCGGCTCCCCGGTCAGCGCGGCCAGCCACCCGTCGCCGATCTCGACGCCGGCCTCGGCGAGGCGGGTGCGCACCAGCCCGTCGACGAGCCGGCCGAGCGCGGTGGCCAGCACGTCGACGGCGGGCAGCGCGCCGGTCGCGGCCCGGCAGGCGCCCGGCATGCGGCGCAGCAGATCGTCGTGGCCGAGCGCGTCGAACCCGGTGAGCACCGGCCGCCACCGCGCGACGGGACCGGACGGCAGCACGGACGGCAGGACCCGCCCGCGCCGCACGAGGTCGGCGGCGAACGCGCACAGCTCGACCAGCCACCGCGCGGTGTGCCCGACCCGCCCGTCGAACTCCTCGACCAGGTCGTCGTCGGCGAACGGCACCACCACGGCCGGCACCGCCCAGCTCCGCGGCCGCGGCCGTCCCCGCCGCGGCGGCAGCCCGAGCTGCGGCGACGGCAGCGGGCCCGCGCCGGTCGAGGGCAGCACGAGCGAGGCGGTGAACGCGTCCCCGTCCGGCAGCGCCGGGGCCGGCACCGCGAACGCCGCCCGATCGGCGGACTCGCCCCACAGGCACAGCTCCCCCGCCGGCCCGACGAACCCGTGCAGCACCCGGGTGCCGAGAACCAGATCGGTCATCGCAGCGCCCAGACGATGTCGGGCGGCCGCACCCGCGCGCATTTCGGGTCGCCGAACTCGTCGGTCAGCCCGAGCTCGCCGACCAGCACGCCGCCACCCTCGAACGCGGCCCGCAGCACGGCGGTCGGGATGTCGCCGAACAGAAGCTTGGCCCGCCGGAACATCTCGAACCCGGACGGGGAGACGTTGCCCCAGCTCAGGTAGAGGAACCGGGCGCCCGGCCGGCCGTGCACCCAGGGGCCGCCGACGTCGAGCAGCCCGTCGACCTCGCGCACGGTCACGTCGAGCTCCCAGGTCGCCGACTCGGCCGCCGCGGAGAAGAGCGAGACCACCTCGGCCTTGCGCTGCATGCCCACGTGCACGTTCCGCAGGCGCAGCTCGTCGGCTGCCGCGCCGCTCCCGCGACCCGGCAGCTCCCGCCCCTCGATCCTCATCCGCACCCGACCGACTCTAGGCCGCGGGTACGACAGAAACCCGCCTAGGCGTTGTCGCGGACCCAGGCGTCGACCAGGCCGCCGAAGTGGCCCAGGAACTTCTCGTGCTCGTGGACCGGGTACGTGGCGCGGACGGTCTCGCGCAGCAGGGAGCGGAACTCGTCGGAGGCAACCCAGTCGTAGACGATCTCGTTGACGTGCGAGAGGTGGGTGTCGCAGAAGTCGCGGTAACGGTCGGTCTCGAAGTACTCGTCGGCGAGCCTGCGGTACTCGATGAGCTTCTCGTCGTACGAGAGCGAGGTGTCGTCCCCGATCGCGAAATAGCGGGAGGTGTCGGTGTCGAGGCGCGGGCGCCGCCCGGTCACCACGCAGTAGACGGTCCAGCGCACCAGCGCGGCCATCGCCCACGGGAAGTAGTAATGCAGCGAGGTGATCGCCACGTCGGGGCAGGCGTTGGCGTAGTCGATCGGGTACACGTCGGTGCCGCGCACGAGCGACTCGCAGGAGTTGAACTCCCACCGGAAGAACGCGTTGACCAGCCGGGAGATCGTGACCACCTCCTGGCCGACGTCGGCCGACAGGAACCCGTGGTCGACCTCGTAGCGGGAGTGCATCGGCTGCTCGGGGCGGAACTTCATCACCATCGTCTCGGGGCCGATGGTCAGCGAGCGGGCGAAGACGTCGTAGTTCTCCACCGCCGACTGCAGGTGCATGAGCCGCTCGCCGGACGCGTCGTAGGCGGCGTGCAGCTCGTCGGGGTTGCGGATCTTGGAGACGCCGACCCAGGCCCCGCCGTCGTAGGGCTTCATGAACATCGGGTAGCCGACCTGCTCGGCGGTCTTGTCGAGGTCGAAGGCCTGGTTGTAGCGGGCGGCGGTGTACGCGTACCGCGAATTGTCCAAGGGGTTCTTGTACGGCACCAGCACCGTCTCCGGCACCTTGAGCCCGAGCCGCATCATCGCGCAGTAGGCCGCGTGCTTCTCCATCGACTGGAACGTGAACGGGCTGTTCAGCAGGTACACGTCGTCCATCAGCGCGATCTTCTTGAGCCACTCGCGCGGGTGGTAGTACCAGTAGGCGAGCCGGTCGATGACCAGGTCGTGCCTCGGCTTGGAGCGCAGGTTGAACGGCTCGATGGTGACCCGCACCGACTGGGTCCGGTGTGTCCGCCCGTCGGCGCCGGTGACCACGCCGAGCCGCCGCAGCAGCGACTCGTAGGCCCGCGGCCAGTCGTCCTCGGTGCCCAGCAACAGTCCGATGGTGTGCTCGACGTCGGCCACGTCGTCCTCCGAGGGGGTGTGAGGGGTCAGGACCAGATCCGCCGCAGCAGGGCGGTGAGGTGGGGATCGAAGGCGTGGTGCCAGGCGTTCCAGTCGTGCCCGCCGGGGACCTCGGCAAACGTCACCTCGTACCCCTGCTCGCCGAGCGCCTTGGCCATGTCGCGGTTGTTGGCGAGGTTCTCCTCGTCGGCCCCGCAGGTGACCGCGGCCGGCACCGCGGGACCCCGCGACGACCGCCGCACCTGGGAGACGAAGCGGAGGATCCGCCGGTAGCGGGCGAAGCCGGACTCCTGCTTGTCGTAGCGGTGCTGGAAGAAGCTGCCGGACTGCAGGAACAGCCCGGCGAACAGCTCCGGGGCGCGGCGCTGGGCGTGCAGCATGGCGAGGGCGCCGAGGCTGGCGCCGGCGCCGATCACCGGGGTGGCGAGGCCGAGGGCGGGCAGGAGCTTTCCGGTCAGATGCCGGGCGTACGCCGCGGAGGCCGAATACGCCTCGTTGCGGTCCGCGGCCTCGACCAGCACGAGGTGGAACGGTGGCACCGCACCGGCCCCGATCGCCTCCGCCACCCAGCGCTGGAGGTGGGCGCGGCGGACGTACTCGGGACCGTCGTGGACCACCATCGCCCGCTCGCCGGCCCCGGCCGGCGACCAGATGCGCCCCGCCATGTCGGGAGCGGCCACCGGGAGGTCACGCCACTCGCCGCCGGCCGCCACCCGCTCCATGACCGCACATTAGCCGCCCGGAGCGCCCAGTGCGGCTCAGGGAGTGAAAGCAGTGCGGCTCAGGGAGTGAAAGCAGTGCGGCTCAGGGCGTGAAAGTCTGCGGCGAGGTCGACGGCGGCAGCCCGAACATCTCGGCCAGGCCGGTCACCCGCAGCTGCCGGTGCACGAACTCGCTGGGGTTGCGCAGCACGAACCGGCACCCCACCTCGCGGGCCGCGTTGTGGCCGCTGACCAGGGCGCCGATGCCCATCGAGTCCATGAAGACGACGTAGGTCAGGTCGACCGTGAGCAGTGCCGGGCGCTCCCGCTGGAGGGTGCCGAGCAGGGACTGGCGCAGCGCGTCCACGGTGGCGGTGTCGAGGCTGCCGCGCACGTCCACGACGATGGCGCCGTCGGCCTGCCGACGTGTCGTCATCACCGCCTCGCCCATGGCTGAACGGTACAACGCGGGCCGCGAGCCGCGCAGGCGTACCACTCTCGACTTGCGGACCGTCACACATCAGGCACAAGGTGAGATCGGTAGTCACCAATCCGACCGAAGGGTGGGTGGGCTGTGGCAACGACATCGGGCCGGCCGGGAGTCTTCGCGATCCGCGATGTGCGGTCGCTGATCAGTGAGACGGCCGAAGAGGGGCACGGGCTCAAGAAGGCGGTCGGCGCAACCCAGCTGACCGCGATGGGCGTGGGCGCCATCATCGGCACCGGCATCTTCGTGGTTATCGGCAAGGGGGCCGGCATCGCCGGTCCGGCAGTCATCCTCTCGTTCGTGCTGGCGGCGGTGGCCTGCGTGTTCTCGGCGCTGTCCTACGCGGAGCTGGCGTCGTCGATCCCGGTCTCCGGCAGCGCGTACACGTACACGTACGCCACGCTCGGCGAGATCGTCGCGTGGATCATCGGGTGGGACCTCATCCTCGAGTACGGGGTTTCCGTCGCCGGCATCGCGGTCGGCTGGGGCGGCAACCTCAACGCGTTCTTCGACGCCGCGTTCGGCTTCACGCTGCCCGACGCGATCTCCAAATCCCCGTCCGAGGGCGGCGTGTTCAACCTGCCCGCCGTCTTCGTCGTGATGGCCATCGCGTTCCTGCTGATCCGGGGTGTCTCCGAGAGCGCCCGGGTCAACCTGATCATGGTCGGCATCAAGCTGGTCGTGCTGATGTTCTTCATCGTGGTGGCGTTCGCCAACTTCAGCACCCACAACTTCAAGCCGTTCGCCCCGGCCGGCGTGGACGGGGTGACCAGCGCCGCGGCGATCATCTTCTTCGCGTACATCGGATTCGACGCGGTCTCCACCGGCAGCGAGGAGGCGCGCAAGCCGGAGCACGACCTCCCCTGGGCGATCATCGGCTCGCTGCTGATCTGCACCGTGTTCTACGTGCTCACCGCCGTCGGCGCGCTCGGCATCGCCTCCCCCGACCAGATGAAGGACAGCGACGCCCCACTGGCGGCCGCGCTCGACCAGGGCGCCGGCATCAGCTGGGCGGCGGGCATCCTGGCGCTCGGCGCGGTCGTCGCCATCACCAGCGTGGTGCTGGTCATCTTCTACGGCCAGACCCGCATCTTCTTCGCCATGTGCCGGGACGGCCTGATGCCGCAGAAGCTGGCCACGGTCAACCAGCGGTACGGCACCCCGGCGATGCTCACGCTCGGCCTCGGCGTGCTGATCTCGATCCTCGCCGCGCTGGTCCCGCTCGGCACCATCGTGGAGCTCGTCAACATCGGCACGCTGTTCGCGTTCGTGCTGGTCAACATCGGTGTGATCATCCTGCGCCGGACCCGGCCGGAGATGCCGCGGCCGTACCGGGTGCCGTGGTCGCCGGTGCTGCCGCTGATCGGCGTGGCGTTCGCCGTCTACCTGATGTCCGACCTGCCCTGGGAGACCTGGGTGCGGTTCGTGGTCTGGCTGGCGATCGGCCTGCTGATCTACGCGTTCTACGGCTACCGCAACTCCCGGTTGCGCACCGACGCGACCGCCAAGCCCGGCTGGGCGCGGGAGCCCGGCCCGTCCGAGGGCGACGAGCCGTGACCGGCGCCGTCGCCGGGCCGGTGATCGCGGGTGCGCCCGGCGCGGGCGCGCTCGCGCTGGGCCGGTGGGCGGCCGAGACGCTCGGCGTGCGGCTGGTCGTCGCCGTCGTGCATCCGGCGCCGGCCGCGCTCGGCTCGGGGCGGGTCGACGCCGAATGGGTGGCCGACCGGCACCGGGCCGCCGAGCGGGTGCTCGACGAGGCGCGCAAGGCCCTCGAGGGCGCGGACGCCGAGTACCGCTCGGTGGCGTCCTCGTCGGCCGCGCACGGCCTGCACGACCTGGCCGAGGAGACCGGCGCGTCACTGATCGTGGTCGGGTCGGGCCACGACGCGCCGCGTGAGCGGCTCTATCCGGGCAGCACCGCCGAACGGCTGCTGGCCGGCAGCGTCTGCCCGGTCGCGGTGGCGCCGGCCGAGCTGGGCGCGCCGCCGGGTGCGCTCGGCGTCGTCGGGGTGGCGTACGTGGACACGCCCGACGGCCGGGCGGCGCTGGCCGAGGGGGCGCGGATGGCCGGTCGCACCGGGGCGCGCCTGCGGCTCTACACGGTGGTGGCGCAGGGCGACTCGTCGCTGCCGTTCCTCATCGGGCAGGACGCCGAGCGGGCCTTCCTGGAGACGGCCCGGGAGACGTACGAGCGCTCGCTGGAGGCGGCGGCCGCGTCGGTGCCGCAGTGCGACGCGGACTGGCGGATCATCGCCGGCGACGTGGTCGACACGCTCGCCGAGCTGGACGAGGTCGACGTGCTGTTCTGCGGCTCGCGCGGCTATGGCCCGGCCCGCCGGGTGCTGCTCGGCGGGGTCTCGGCCCGGCTGATCCGCCGGGCCCGGCGCCCCGTCGTGGTGGTTCCGCGCAGCGGCTAGCCGAGCACCTTCTCCTGGGCGCGGGCCATCCGGCGACCTCTCAGGTACGAGCCGAGACCGGCCGGCCTCCCCCAGCCGGCCGGTCCCAGCGCCCGGAACAGCCGCCAGGCCATCGCCGGGCCGTCCAGCAGCAGGCTGACCCGGGCCGCGGCGAGGCCGTCGGCGCGGGCGCGCGAGCCGCGGGTCACCGCGCCCGGCGCGTGCACGATCTCGCCGCCGCCGAGCAGCACCCGGGTGAGGACGGCGGGGTCGGCCGCGCCGCGGGCCGGCATGCCGGCGCCGAGGGCGGTGTCGAACAGCCCGATCCGCTCGAGCACGCCGGGGCGGAACGCCAGCGAGCCGCCGGCCACGAGGGCGTCGCCCGGCCGTTCGCGCTCGACCTCGGCCGCCGACTCGAGCGAGGCGGGAATCCGGGTGCCGCGCACCACGGCGGCCGACGGGTGGGCGTCCAGGGCCCGGGCGATCTCGGCGAGCCAGTGCGGGTCGGGGACCTCGTCGTCGTCGAGGAACGCGAGGATCTCGCCGGGCGCGGACCGGACCGCGGCGTTGCGGGCGAACGACAGCCCGGCCCGCGGCTCGCGCAGGTACTCGACCGGGCCGCGGCGGGCGGCGGCCCGGGTCACCTCGCCGGTCGCGCCGCCGATCGGAGCGTTGTCGACGACCAGGACGCGGAACTTCGGATACTGCTGGGCGAGCAGCGCGTCGAGGCAGCGGGCGAGCGAGCCGGGGCGCTCCCGGGTGCCGACCACCACGGTGATCGGCGGCGCGGCGGCGAGCACGGCGCGGCGACCGGCCAGGTAGGCGGGCTCGGTGGCCGGGGTGTAGCCGTCGATCGGCAGCGGCAGGCCGCCCAGCCGCAGGTGCGGCAGGCCGCCGAGGCCGGCGTCGAGGGCGGCGCCGAGCTCGGCCGGGCGCAGGCCGGCGTCGGGCACGTCGATCAGCGCGGCGCCGAGCGGCTCGGTGAACAGGCGCACCAGCACCCAGGCGCGACGCACCCGGCGGCCGTCGGCCCGCACCGCGGCGACCGAGGGCAGCGGGTCGGAGAGGTCCAGGTCGAGCACGACGGCCGGGAGCTCGCCGCCGTTCGGGGCGAGCACGGGCGCGGCGAGCATCGGGGGCCGCCGCACCGGGACGCGGAAGCGGCGGCTCATCGGACGGACTCGAGCGCGCGGCGGGCCGGGTAGGCCTCGCCGGCGCGCCGGGACGCGACGACGGCGCCGAAGCCGGCCGCGGCCGCCGCGGCCAGCACCGCGACCGCCCGCAGCGGGTAGCCGGCGCGCAGGTTGCGCAGCACGGCGCCGGGCATCGAGCGCAGGACGGCGCGCTCGGCGCGGCCCTCCTGGAAGCAGCGGTGCAGGAACGCGCCGAGGGTGGCGTCGCGGGCCGGCACCTCGTGGCGGATCACCGCGTCCGGCACGAGCCGCCAGCGGCCGCCGTCCAGGGCGCTCATCCGGGTGCGCAGCTCGGCGTCGCGCAGGCCGAAGCCGCCGACCTCGCGGAAGGTGGCGCGGCGGACCATCAGGCCGGCGGTTCCCCGCTGGCGGTCGTACGCCCCACCGGTCGTCCAGAGCAGCTCATCGGGCATCCACCCGGGCCGCCGCTCCTGCCACTCGGGCTTGATGCCGGCGCCCGCCCCGACGACCGCCGGGTCGTCGAAGGGCCGGACCAGCCGGGCCAGCCACTCGGGGTCGGCGACGACGTCGGCGCCGAGGAACGCGATGAGCGAGGTGCTCGCGTGGAACGCGCCGGTGTCCCGGCAGCCGGGCAGGCCCGGGGCGTGGTCGCTCTCCATCACCGTGACGCCGGCGAGGTCGCGCCGCACCCGCCGGTAGTACGCGGTGTCGTGGTCGACGACCACGAGCACCTCGACCGGGCGGTGGGTCTGCGATCGGGCCGACGCGACGGTCCGCACCAGCGAGCTCCAGCGGTCGCCGGGGCCGGTCGCGACGACGACCGTGACGGCGGGGAGGGGGGTCTGATTCACGTGCTGACTCTCAGTCCTCGATGGCGACGGCGACACGCACCGGCTTGCGGTCGGTCGCGCTCTGCCGGCGCGCCCGGTTGACCGGCGCCTGCTCGACCGACTCGCGGACGACGGGACGGTTGGCCAGGCGGCCGTAGCCCCGGGACTCGGCCGAGACGCGACGGTGGGCGGCGACCCCCTCGGGGCGGCCGATCCCGCGGCGGGTACGCATCCGGCCGTACTCGCTGAAGATGGTCCGCAGCACCCGGAAGCCGTCGCGGAAGGTGTTGAGGTTGCTCTCGCCGTGGATGCGGGCGTGCTCGACGCTGCCGACCTCGCCGACCTTGAGGCCGTCGGCCGCCGCCCGGATGTTGATCAGCGTCTCGATCTCGAAGCCGTCGCCCCACAGCTTGCCGCCGCCGGCCGGCTGCGGGAGCGCCGTGGCGGGCAGGTCGAGCATCGGGACGACGCTGCGCCAGAACGCGTTGTAGCCGTAGCAGAGGTCGGTGAAGCGGGTGCCGAACAGCACGTTCACCACCAGGTTGAGCCCGTCGTTGCCGAGCTTGCGCAGCGGGGTGATGTCGTGGCTGTCGCCGCCGGACGAGAAGCGCGAGCCCTTGACGAAGTCGGCGCCGTCGAGCAGCTGCTGCACGAAGAGCGGGATCTCGGCCGGGTCGGTCGAGCCGTCCGCGTCGATCATGACGATGATGTCGCCGGTGCAGGCCTCGAAGCCGCAGGCGAGGGCGTTGCCCTTGCCCTTGCGGGTCTGCTGCACCACGACGACGTCGGGGCGGAGTTCGCGGGCGACCTCGACGGTGCGGTCGACCGAGCCGCCGTCGACCAGGATCACCTCGGTGACCATCGCCGGCAGCTTGGCGAACACGTGCGGGAGGTTGCGCTCCTCGTTGAGCGCCGGGATGACAACACTAACAGTCGGTGACGTACGGGCGTCACGCTGCGTGGTGAAGGCGTGGGGCGAAAGCTCCATGTTCGGTCCCTCCCGGGCTCGGCGACGCGACCTTGTGTGCGGATTTCGGGGGAGTTCCGCCGGTCGCTCGCTGCTGAGACCACGTTAGGTCGACCATTACGCAGCGTCAAACGGCCTTTCGACCGCCAGTGACTCTTCGGAGTCTTCGGGCGCGCCACCTGCGGACTTCGCTCGGGGCTCGGCCGTCATCCCTCGTCACGTGAGTTACGTTCGGTAACGGATGGCGCGGGTCAAACGGCGGCGGCGGGGCATAGGCCGACAAATCAGACGCGCTGCGTCTCTGTGGTGCACGTCCGACAAAAAATAAATGTCGGAAAAATTATGACGGCGGGGTGTGGCGAATGCCGACATCACGCAGCGTCAGCGCCGGGGTGCGAGACGGTTAGCGCGCCCACCCCGCGGGTATCCTTTTCGCCATCCCTACCGTTGGTGAAGCGATGAGCGACGAGAAGACACCCTGCGTCTGCGGCCACGGTCACGGAGCGCACGAGCACCACCGCCGCGGCACCGAGTGTGCCCTCTGCGGGCCCGAGGCCTGCCCCCGTTTCCGGCGCGCCAGCTGGTGGCGCCGGCTGGTGGTCGCCAGGGCCTGACGGGCCGGGTCGCCAAAGCCTACTAATCCTGTAGGCTAACTCTCCTGTGTATGACAGGAGGGACCCTCATGCCGCTTCCTGACTTCCTGATCGCCGGCGTGCCCAAGGCCGGGACGACGGCCCTGCACGCCGCGCTCCTCCCCCATCCCGGCCTGTACCTGTCGCCGGTCAAGGAGCCCAAGTTCTTCCTCTCCGACGGGCCGCCGCCGCGGCACGGCGGCCCCGGCGACGTGCAGACCTACCAGGAGCACGTCTGGCGTCGCGAGGACTACGAGGCGCTGTTCGCGGCCGCGCCGGCGAACGCCGTGCTCGGCGAGGCGACGCCGTTCTACCTGCACGACCTGGACGCGCACGCCCGGATCAAGGCGCTGATTCCGCAGGCCCGGCTGGTCGTGCTGCTGCGCGACCCGGTCGACCGCGCCCACTCCAACTGGACGCACCTGTGGAACGCGGGTCTCGAGCCGGAGGCCGACTTCCTGGCCGCCTGCCGGGCCGAGCCGGCCCGGGTCGCCGCCGGCTGGGCGCAGTTCTGGCATTACACCGGCCTCGGCCTCTACGGCCGGCAGGTCGAGCACCTCTACCGGCACTTCCCGCGCGAGCAGGTCCTGCTGCTGCGCTACCGGGAGCTCAAGGACGACCCGGCCGCGACGCTGGACCGGGTCTGCGCGTTCCTCGGCGTCGCCACCGGGGTGCTGACCGCGATCCCGAAGGAGAACGTGAACCGGCACGTGGTCGAGGACAACGGGGTCAACCGGCTGCTGCGGGCGCTGCTGCGGGCCGGCGGCGGCTTCGGTCACCGCTTCCCGGCGCCGCTGCGGCTGGCCGCCCGCGGCCCGCTGCTCACGGTGTTGCACCGCAAGCGCGGGAACCGGCCGGTGACCACGCCCGCGGAGCGCGCGGCGCTGCTCCCGCTGTTCGCCGCGGACATCGCGCTCTTGCAGGAGGTGACCGGGGAGAGCTATGACGATTGGTTGTCGGTCGACCGGCACGTGCCGGTCTGAGTTTCGTTAGCCACCTCAGTCATCAACTCAAGGAGCCGCCTTGTCCACCGGAATCACCACGCTGCCGCTGCCTCGCTGGGACGAGTCCGTCGTGGTGGTCGAGCCGCCGGGCGACGAGCCGGGCGCCTGGGCCGGCGCGCCCAGCTCGATCGCCGCGGACGGGTGGGTCTACCTGGCCTACCGGCTGCGCCTTCCGATCGGCGAGGGGCGCGGGATAGCGAACGTGGTGGCCCGCTCCCGGGACGGCGTGACCTTCGAGCCGGTGGCCGAGGTGAGCAAGGAGACGTTCGGCGCCGAGTCCCTCGAACGGCCGGCGCTGGTGCGCACGCCCGACGGCCGGTGGCGGCTGTACGTGAGCGTCGCCACCCCCGGCACCAAGCACTGGCGGGTCGACCTGGTCGAGGCGGCCACGCCGGAGGGCCTCGCGACCGCGCCGGCCCGCACGGTGCTGCCCGGCGACGACACGGCCGGCGTCAAGGACCCGGTGCTGCACCACGACGCGTCCGGCTGGCACCTGTGGGCGTCCGTGCACCCGCTCGAGAGCTGGGACGACGCCGACCGGATGACCACCGAGTACGCGACCAGCCCCGACGGCGTGCACTGGACCTGGCGCGGCACGGCGCTGGCCGGCCGCCCCGGCGAGTGGGACGCGCGCGGCGTGCGGGTGTCCTCGGTGCGGGTCGACGGGGACGAGATCACGGTGGCGTACGACGGGCGGGCCACGGCCGGCGAGAACTGGGAGGAGCGGACCGGCACGGCCCGCGGCAAGCGGCTGCCCGACGGCACGTTCGGCGCGCTCACCGCCGAGGGCGGCGACCCGGTCGGCAGCCCGCACCCGCCGTACGGGCTGCGCTACCTGAGCCTGGTGACGATGCCGGACGGCGCGGACCGCATCTACTACGAGGCCACCCGCGCGGACGGCGCCCACAACCTGCGGACCGAGCCCGTCTGAGAACGCGCTGTCTGAGGAACGCGCCGTTTGAGAGCGCGATCACGATCCATGGGGGCGGGCAAATCGCCATCAGGCGGGTGCCCTAGCGTCGGGGTCGACGCAAGGTGTGCGCGGTAAACGGCCGCACTGTCGGTGGCGGGGTCCGTCTCACAAGGACGGCACTCCGCCATTTTTCCCGAGGCGTCCGGTCACCGGCGGTCGAGGAACGCGACCAGGGCATCGTGGTACGGCCGCAGGGTCGTCAGGTCGACGTACTCGTCGGGGCCGTGCTGGCCGTCGCCGCCGGGCCCGAAGATGACGGCGTCGATGCCGAGCGCGTGGTAGTACCGCCCGTCCGCGGCGCCGTGCTTGCGCAACAGGTCGCCGGGATACCCGACCGATCGGATCGCCTCCCGCAAGCCGGTCACGGCCGCGCTGCCGGGGTCGGCGTGGTGCGGCGGGCCGAGCGCGTCGACCACGGCGGAAACCCCGGTCACCTCGCCCAGGTGGGCGGCGATCTCCGACGTCGTACGCCCGGAGAAGTCCCGGTCCGCGGGCGGGTACCGGATGTCGAGCCAGGCCGTCGCCGACGCCGGCACCTGGTTGTACGCGGTGTTCGGGGTCTCGACCCGGGCCACGTTCACGGTCGTCTCCCACGCCTCGGCGGCCGGCACCGGGTAGCGGGCGAGCAGCCGGCCGACCGCCCCGACGAGCGTCACCAGCGCGTTGTCGCCGAGCCACGGATAGGCGGCGTGCGCGGCCCGGCCGGTCGTGGTCAGCCGGGCGTGGCAGAGGCCCTTGGACTCCGTCACCACCCGCAGGCCGCTCTGCTCGCCGATCACCACGAAGCCGGCCCGGACGCCCTCGGCGAGCTGGTGCCCGGTGCCGTCGGCGCCGCCCACCTCCTCGTCGGTGACCAGCTGCAGCGCGATCGGCAGATCCGGCCCCCGCGACCGGAACACGTCGGCCATCACCAGCGCCGCGGCCTTCATGTCGTGGGTGCCCCGGCCGTAGAGCCGATCTCCCTCCCGGCGCGGGACGAACTGCTCCGGCGGCGCGGGCACCACGTCGAGATGCGCGTTGAGGACGATCGGGAACGGGCCGGTCCGGCCGGGCGCGTGCAGCAGGGCGCTCGGCTTGCCGTTCGACTCGAACCGGCGCACCGCGAACCCGTCGCCCACGGCGTCGACGACCAGGTCGAGGGCCCGGCGCAGCGCGGCCGGCCGGTCGGCGGTGGAGGGGATGGCGACGAGCTCGGCCAGGCGATCAGTCCACGGCGTCATGGGGCAATGGTCGTACACCCTCGTCGTGATAGACATGCGCGGTGAGTGAGGTGACCCGCACCGGTGGGCGTCGGGCGGCCCGCAAGCGCGCCGACGTGCTCGCCGCCGCCTGCGCGGTCGTCGCGGAACGCGGCGCCGACGCCACCCGCTTCACCGACGTGACCGCCGCCACCGGCGTCGGGGTCTCGACCCTCCAGTACTACTTCGGCAGCCGCGAGGACATGCTCATCGCGGTCTTCCGGTACGCGGCGCAGGCCGACTTCGACGCGGTCGGCGCGCGACTCGACGAGCTCCCCGACCCGTGGGACCGCATCGTGGCCATCGCCACCCACCTGACCGGCGCCGTCGGCAGCGACACCGGGTGGCGGCTCTGGGTCGAGTCGTGGCGGTGGGCGCTGCGCGATCCCGAGCTGCGGGCCGAGGTGCTCGGCGACTACACCCGCTGGCACGTGCTGCTCGCCTCGATCATCACGGCCGGGGTCGCGGCGGGCCGCTTCGGCACCGACGCCGCGCCGATGGACGTGGCCCGCCAGGCCCTCGCCCTGATCGACGGGCTCGCCCTGCCGGCCGCGCTCGGCGATCCCTCGTTCGCGCCGTCGCTGGTGTCGGACGCGCTGGGCCGGCTCGTCCTTCTTCGCGGCGTGCCCTCGCGCTAGGCCGGCTCGCCCTTCTTCGCGCCGCGCCCTCGCGCTAGGCCGGCTCGCCCTTCTTCGCGGCGCGCCCTCGCGCTAGGCCGGCTCGCCCTTCTTCGCGCCGCGCCCTCGCGCTAGGCCGGCTCGCCCTTCTTCGCGCCGCGCCCCTCCAGTAGCGGGGTCGCGCGGTTCCAGCGCGGGCCGTCGCCGTCCTTGCGCCGCCGCGCCATGCCGGAGAGCGCCTCGAGCACGACCCGGTTGCCGAGCATCGCGGTGATCTCGGCGTGGTCGAACGGCGGCGACACCTCGACGATGTCCATGCCGACCACGGGCAGCTCGTGGCAGATGCGCGAGACGGCGTCGAGCAACTGGCGGGCGGTGAGGCCGCCGGGCTCGGGAGTGCCGGTGCCGGGGGCGTGGCCGGGGTCGCAGACGTCGATGTCGACGCTGAGGAAGACGCCCTCGCAGCCGTCGAGGGCGATCTCGAACGCGCGGTCGAGGACGGCGTCGAGGCCGCGGTCGACGATCTCGCTCATGTGGAACGAGTTCATGCCCTGGTCGGCCATCCAGTCGAGCACGTCCGGCCCGGGCCAGTAGCCGCGCAGTCCGACCTGGAGGAACCGGTCGCCGCGGACCGCGCCCGACTCGATCAGCCGGCGCATGGGCTGGCCGTGGCCGTACAGCGAGCCGAACTCGATGTCGCCGGTGTCGGCGTGCGCGTCAAAATGGATCACCGAGACTTTGCCCGCTCCGTGGTGCCTCGACACCCCCGTCACATCGGGCCAGGTCACCGTGTGATCCCCACCCAGAATCACCGGTATAGCCCCATTTTTCGAGATAAAGGCGATGGCGTCCTCGATAGTCTGGCAGCTCCGCTGGATCTCGCCGGAGAAGACCTCAAGGTCGCCGGCGTCCACAACCGACAAATCGGACGTGAGCGCGTCGACCCGCATGGACATGTGCGGCCGCGAGCCGTCGTGCGGCAGGTAGTCGGTCCCCCGGATCACCTGCGGGCCGAACCGGGCGCCCGGCCGGTGCGAGGTGCCGCCGTCGAACGGCGCGCCGACGATCACGACGTCGGCGTCCGCATAGGTCGAAGGCTCCTGCCAGTCGCAGGCGGGCACGCCGAGGAAGGTGTAGTCGGGGCCGTACATCGGTCCGTATCGCGTCACGACCGGACTGTATCGCCATACAGTATTGGAGTACAGCGTTTGTGCCTGATCTCCGGCGGGTACCGGCGGCTCATGGCAACGCGGACCCTCGGTGGCCGATACCAGCTGGTCCGGCGGATCGGCCGGGGCGGCATGTCCGAGGTGTGGCGCGGCCACGACGAGGTGCTCGACCGGCCGGTGGCGGTCAAGGTCATGGCGCCCGGCCAGGAGATTCCCATCGATCTCGTACGCGCGGAAGCCCGTTCCGCGGCCCGCCTGGCGCACCCCAACGTCGCCGGCGTCCACGACTTCGGCACCTCGGCCGAGCAGCCCTACATCGTGATGGAGCTGGTCGAGGGCCGCACCCTCGGCGAGCACCTGGCCGCCGGCCCGCTCGACTGGCGGATCGGGGTGCGCATCTGCGCCGAGGTCGCGGCCGGCCTGTCCGCCGCGCACGCCGAGAAGGTGGTGCACCGCGACATCAAGCCCGGCAACATCATGCTCACCCCGTCCGGCGCCAAGGTCCTCGACTTCGGCATCGCGGCCGCCGTCGGCTCGGCCGACCCCGACCCGGAGGGGCCGGTGATGGGCACCCCCGCGTACGTGGCGCCGGAACGGTTCGCGGGCAGCCCGGCCACCCCGGCGACCGACATGTTCGCCCTCGGCACCCTGCTCTACCAGTGCCTGTCCGGCCGCCTGCCGTGGGTCGCCGCGTCGCCGACCCAGCTCGTCGAGGCCGCCTGCGGCCTCGACCCCGACCCGCTGCCGGAGATCGACGGGATGCCGCCCGAGGTGGACGACCTCTGCTCGCGCTGCCTCGCCAAGGACCCGGCCGAACGGCCCACCGCGCTGGTCGCCGCGCTGCTGCTGGGCGAGGCGGTGGACGCCCGGGTGTACGTTCCGATGCGCGACCTCGCGCCGGTCCCCCGGGTCGACTGGGCCGACCAGCCCACCTCACAGGCCGGCCGGCACCGCGCCTAGCAGGTATTTTCCGTTTTGTCCCTCGGCCGAAAGTCATAGCCGCAGATCCGGCTGCGGGCAGAGGCGCCGGGGTCGCGGCTAGCGGCAGGCTGACCGCCATGTCGATCGATCCTTACCGGCTCGCCGAGGCGGGACTCGCGGCCGGCGTCACGCTCGGGTCGGCCATCCTCCCCGCGGCCTGGCACGCGCTCGACCCGTCCCTCGCCGGAGTGCTCGCGGCCGTTTGGATCATGCTCACCTCTGGTGTGTACGCGCTACACGCCGTAACCTTCGACTGCTTCCGGCTTACTGGTCAGCACCGTCGGCGGATTTTTTCCTTCACTCGCAGTGAGGACTGAACCGTCTTCCCGCCGGCCCCGTATCCCCGGGCAACATGTTGGCGCTTCAACCACCGGGGAGCGACGATGTTCCGACTGATCCAACTGCACACCGAGAGCGGCGTTCCCCGCATCGGCGTCGAGTCCGACGGCTACGTCAGCGCCCGGACGGCGCTCGCCCATTACCGCAGCCGCCCCGCCGCGTACTTCGGCGTCGGCCGCTTCGACCACGAGGGCACGCTCGCCGAGATCATCCTGGACCGGCTCTGCGGCCCGCTCGGCGACTGCCCGCGGCCCGCCTCCGTCGTCCACGCCCGCACCTATCAGCGACTGTGCGCCACCTGCTCGCTCGGCCTCGAGGTGCTGACCGTGCCCGAGCTCGCCCGGATGCTCGGCATCGCCTGCCGGCTCGCGCCCGTGCTCGCCCGCTCCGGCCGGCACGCCCGCCTCGAGATGGCCTCGCCCTCGGGCAACCGGATCGCCCGCGAGTTCGCCACCCACGTGCACGACCCGATCTGGCGCCTCGAGCTGTGCCGCGAGCTCGACCGGGACGCCGGATCGATCAACGGCCTGCTCATCGGCGTCGGCGCCCTGACCCACCGGGACGTGCTCGACCTCTATCCCCGGCTCCGGACGCTCGCCGAGGAGCTGCCGGCCGGCGTACGGGATGAGTTGAGCCGAGCCACCTCCCGCCCGCTCTCGCCCGCCGGGGTTGCCGGCCTCCGCCTGGGGTTGTCGCACCAGGGGTAGCCTCCGGCCATGACGCTGACCTTCCCGGCCCTCGCCGATCGCGCCCGGGCCCTGGTGGCCGGCGGAGGCCGCGCCGTCCTCGGCATCGCCGGGCCGCCCGCGGCCGGGAAGACCACGATCGCCGAGAAGCTGGTCGCCGCCCTCGCCCCCGCGCCGCCGGCCGGACTGGTCGCCGAGAGGTGGATCCGGCACGTCCCGATGGACGGCTTCCACCTGGCCGACGTCGAGCTCACCCGGCTGGGCCTGCGCGACCGCAAGGGCGCGCCCGAGACGTTCGACGCGCTCGGCTACGCGGCCCTGCTGCGCCGCCTGCTCGCCGACGAGGACGAGATCATCTACGCCCCCGGCTTCGAACGGGTCATCGAGCAGCCCATCGCCGGCGCCATCCCGATCGAGCGCGACGCCCGCCTGATCGTCACCGAGGGCAACTACCTGCTTCTCTGGAACTCCGTGCGGTCATTACTCTCCGAAGTCTGGTACGCCGACCTCGACCAGGACACCCGCCTCGGCCGCCTGATCGCCCGGCACGTCCGTTTCGGCAAGGAGGAGACCGCCGCCGTCGCCTGGGCCACCGGCACCGACGAACGCAACGCCGCCGTGATCGCCGCCACCCGCTCCCGCGCCGACCTGGTCATACCCGCCTCGCTGATCCGCGGCGTCGGCAACGCTCCCACCTAGGTGGCATGCTTCACTCGTGTCAGTGGGTGAATCATCGGTGGAGGCTCGTCCCCGCCGTCGCGCTTCCCGTGCCGTGCGCTTCACGTCGATCCTGGTAGCGGTGCTGCTCCTGCTCTTCGGCGTGCCCTGGTGGACGCTGATCGCCGCGGGCAACGACTGGCCGGCACCCGTCTTCGTGACCGGCACGATCGTCTTCGCGCTCGTCTTCCTCGCGTTCCCGGTCCTGATGTTCGCCGGCCACGGGCGCAACCACCACGACGTACCGGCCAAGATCGCCGACACCACCCTCGGCGTCGTCTGGGTCCTGTTCGTCTGGTCCCTGCTCGGCCAGGTGCTGACTCTTGTCCTGTGGCTCGCCGGTGTGGGCGGCCCCGCTCGCTACCGCATCGCCACCGTCGTGGTCACCCTGATCGCCGTGGTCCTGCTCCTCTGGGGGTACGCCGAGGCGATGCGCGTGCCCCGCGTCCGGCGCCTGGATGTCCGGCTCCCCCGCCTGGGCGCCGACCTCGACGGCCTGCGCCTGGTGCTGATCACCGACACCCACTACGGTCCGATCGAGCGTTCCCGCTGGTCCCGAGGCGTCACGTCGGTCATCAACTCGCTCAACCCGGACGTGGTGGCCCACACCGGCGACATAGCCGACGGCGAGGTGGCCCAGCGCCGCCCCCAGGCCGCTCCCCTGGCCGACGTCGAGGCCACCATGGCCCGCGTCTACGTGACCGGCAACCACGAGTACTTCAGCGGCGCCCAGCGCTGGGTCGAGCACATGGCATCACTCGGCTGGGAGGCCCTGCACAACCGCCACCTGGTGGTGACCAAAGGCGAGTCCTCGCTGGTGATAGCCGGCGTGGACGACCGCACCGCCGCGGGCTCGGGCGTCCCCGGCCACCACGCCGACCACGAGGCAGCCTTGGAGGGCGCCGACCCGTCGCTGCCGGTGGTGCTGCTGGCCCACCAGCCCGCCCAGATAGCCGGGGCCGTGGCCCACAACGTCGACTTGCAGATAAGCGGCCACACCCACGGCGGCCAGATGTGGCCGTTCCACTACCTCGTGCGCATCGACCAGCCGGTCTTGCAGGGCCTCTCTTCCCACGGCCCCGGCACCCAGCTGTACACGAGCCGCGGCACGGGATTCTGGGGGCCGCCGTTCCGCATCTTCGCGCCCAGCGAGATCACGCTGCTGACGCTCCGCTCCGCCTGACCCTTCCGCGGCCGCCGCCCACCACGACCGGCACTCGTCCCGGCGCTACTCACCAGGCCGTCCCGCCGCCGGTCAGGCGCGTTCCGCCGCCGCCCACCGGACGCCACCCACACGGCCGTCCCGCCACCGCCGGTCCGGCGCCGCCCAGTCGGCGGGTCCAGCCGGTGCCCAAACGGCCGTCCCGCCACCGCTCACCAGGCCGTTCCGCAGCCGCCGCCGTTCCGGCGCGGTCCGTCGCCGCCCACCGGCCGTCCGGTCACGGCGCATCCCGGCGCGGCCCACCCGGCGCGGCCCACCCGGCGCGGCCCACCCGGCGCCGCCCACCGGTCGTCCCGCCGCCGAGGCCCGTGTCCACCGCCGCGCCGCGTAAGGCATCCTAGGAACCTAGTTCGCATGACTTGCCTTTCGTCGCGCGCGAAGACCGCGGCGCGAGAACGCGGACGCCGATCGAAGGCCGAGCGCGAGGCGGCGGATGCGCGACAGGCGAGCGGGCGAACTTCGCGGGCCCGGCGGAACCAAGCGGGTGAGCGAAACAGGCCGCCACGCACAAACTCGGCGACGAAAGACGGCGGCGCACGCGAGTGACAGCGACGCACCCGAAAGACGCCAGCGCACGCGGAGACGCCGGCGCGCGCGAGACACGGCACTGCGCGCGGAAGACGCCGGCGCGCGCAACACGGCATCACGCGCGAAAGTCGACGGCGAACGCAAAATGCCGCGCCGCGCGGAACACCGGCCGCGCGAAACGCAAAGCGGCACCGAGACCAATCGGTCCCGGCGCCGCCTCACGCTCAGCCCGCCAGGTGACCCCAGCGATCCTCCAGCTCCCGCCAGGTCCCCTGCTCCTCGACGCGACCCCCGATCAACACCACAACGTGATCGGCCTGGTTCAGCGCCGCGCGCTTGGAGGTCGAGCCCACCACCGTCACCCCGTGCGCGCGCAACGCGCGCCAGAGTTCCAGCTCCGTGGTCACGTCCAGCGCCGAGGACACGTCGTCGGCGATCAGCAGCTCGGTCCGGGGCGCGAGCGCCCGGGCCAGCGCCAGCCGCTGGAGCTGGCCGCCCGACAAGCGGGTTCCCTTGTGGCCGATCAGCAACTGCAGACCGCCACCCGATGCCTTCAGGTCGTGCTCGAGCTGGGCCGTCGACACCGCGTCCGCCGCGTCCAGCTCGTGCCCGAGCTGAATGTTCTCGGCCACCGTGCCGGAGAGCACGCGCGGCAGCTGGGCCACGTACCCCACCTGGTTCGGCCGCAGGAACAGCTCCGGCTCGTCGACCGGCCGGCCGTTCCAGCGCAGCGAACCCGTGTGGTGCACGATCCCGGCCAGCGCCCGCAGCAGGGACGACTTGCCCGAGCCGACGGGGCCGACCACGAGCACCAGCTGGCCGCGGTCGACGACCAGGTCCACGTCCTGCGCGCCCACCGTCCCGTTCTCGTGGACCGCGCTGAACTGGCGCAGCTCGAGACGGTCGAGCGGGTTGCGGGGCGCGGTCGGCGGCGCCGGGGCGGTCCCGGCCGAGATGTCGACGCCCGGAACCTCCGCCGTGTACTCGGAGATGCCGGACATGGCGACCGTCCGCCTGGTCCAGACCCGGGCCGACGGCAGCTGGGAGACCAGCGACGCCGTGGTCCAGGCGAACCAGCGGGCCGCACCCAGCGTGGCCACCGCGATCAGCGTCGCCGCCGACGTGAGGTGGCCGCCCAGGTACAGCGCCCACGCCGCGATCGGCAGCAGCCCGCTCGCGATCGACGGGGTCGACCGCGCCCACACCTGGATCGCGATCTCCCGCCGCTGCCGGTCGCTGCGCACCGCGTCCAGCCGGGCGAGGTGGTCGAGGACCGGCTCGGTCGCGCCGGCCAGCTTCACCGTGCGCGCCGCCGACAGCGACGACACCAGCGCCGTCGCGAAGGCGGCGCGGGCGGCCACCGTACGCCGGGCCGCTTTTTCCAGACGAGGGCCGAAGAGCGTGGCCGCGAGTCCGGAGATCACCATCGTGCCCAGGAAGAACATGCCGGGCACGATCGACTGCGACGCGACCGTCATCGCCGCGATCAGGACCAGGCTGCACACGTTGTCGATCAGGTTGTCGGCGAGCATGACGACCCGCTCGGTGTCGCCACCCTGGGCCACCACCTCGGCCGGCGTGTGCTTGCTGACCCGGCGCGGGCCGATCTGGCCGTGTACCAGGCGCAGGCTGATCCGCAGCATCTGCCGGACCCACCACTCGGGGAACCAGGCGCCGGTGTAGTACAGCGTCGGGATCGCCACGATGAGGCCGGCCGCGATGCCGATCGCCGGGAACAGCGGGTTGCCGACGCCGTCGACCACGTTCGACCAGAGCAGCGGCAGGATCGCCCCGTCCAGGCCGAGCAGGATCAGCACGACGAACAGCGCGACCGCGCCCAGGCCGTAACGCGGGTCGTTGGTCGCCAGCCGCACGATCTCCCGCATGGTGCGGGTCGGCGGCTCGTCCGGCAGCGGCGGCGGCTCGACCGGCGGCAACGTGTTCGCCAGCGCCTCCGCCCCCAGCTCGACCTGCGCCGCCGTGTCCCAGTCACGTTCCTCGACGAGAACGGCGCCAGAAGCCGACGACGACGAGACCGTGACCGCACTCGACGCCATCAGGTCGGCGAACCGGCGCGACGACCGCAGCGGCCCCGCCTCGAGAACCTCGCCGTCGGCCAGCACCACGACCTCGTCGCAGCGCTGCACCGAGGAGAGCCGGTGCGCCACGATCACGCCGATCCGCCCGGCGAGCAGGCGGTCGGTCGCGCGCTGCACCCAGGTCTCGGTGACCGGGTCCATCCGCGCGGTGGCCTCGTCGAGGATCACCACGTGCGGGTCCCGGACCAGGATCCGGGCGAACGCGACCAGCTGCTCCTGCCCGGCCGAGAGCTTGTAGCCGCCCTCGCCGAGCTTGGTGTCGATGCCCTCGGGCAGGCTCGACGACCACGGGGTCAGCCCGAGCTCGTCGAGCGCCCGGCCGGCCAGCGGCAGCAGCGCCGGGTCGAAGAGCGCGATGTTCTCCGCGAGCGTGCCGGACAGGATCTCGGTGCGCTGCGGCACGATCGCGGTGAACCGCCGCAGCGCCTCGACGTCCAGGTCGTTCAGATCGACGCCGCCGAGGAACACCGTGCCCCGGGGCACGTCGACGGCGCGGGTGAGGACCTTGGCCAGGGTGCTCTTCCCGGATCCGGTGCGGCCGATCAGCGCGTACGAGCGGCCGCGCGCGAAGGTCAGGTTCACGTCCCGGAGCGCCGGCGGACGGCCGCTGTCGGTCTCGCCGTACCGGAAGGTCAGATCTCGCACCTGAAGGTCGCCGTCGACCGGATCGGAACCGCCCAGCGGCTCCTGCGGCACGTCGCGCAGCAGCTGCACCCGGCTCCAGGCGCCGAGGGCGTTCTGCAGCTCGGGCACCATCCGGGTGACGTGCTCCAGCGTGCCGCCGAAGCCGAGCGCGAGCAGCCAGACCGCGGTCAGCCGCGCGCCGCCGATGTTGCCGGTGTACAGCGCCCAGGCGCCGACCACGACGAGCGCGGCGATGAGCGACCGGGTGATCGTGCCGGCGGCCATGGTGATCCGCGAGCTCGAGTGCCACACCAGCCGGCCGCGGCGCAAGACCTCCGCGGCACGCTGGGCATACAGGCGGCGCACGTACGGCGCGGCCAGGCTCGTACGCACGTCATCTTGCCCGTGGATCGACTCCTCCATCACCGCGGCCAGGTCGGACCAGGACTCCTCCTCGGAGATCCGCAGCGGCGACAGTCGCTGGATCGGCTTGTTCATGGTGAGGAACAGCAGGATCGAGACGAACACCATGCCGACGCCGGCCGGCCACCAGGCGAGGAAGGCCGTGACGATCGAGAGCGTCGCCACCGCCACCGACTGCACGATCCGCACGCCGCTGCCGCGCAGCTCGGAGCCGACCTGGTAGACGTCGGAGTCGATCCGGTCGAGCAGCTCGCCGACCGGCGTGTTCTCCAGCGACGGCAGGTCCTGCCCGAACGCGACCCGGTTGAGCCCGCGGCGCACCCGGGCGGCCCAGTCGGCGGTGAGGCCGGCCGCGATCAGCCCGACCGCGACGTCGCTGAGCACCGAGGCGACCAGCGCGGCGGCGAGCAGCGTGAACAGCGGCATCGACCGATCGACGAGCACGGCGCCGGCGAGCGCGAGCGCCCCGGCCTGCCCCGCGGCCCCGAGGACGATGAGGGTAGCCACGAGCGCCGTGCGGCTCCGGGACGTGGCCCATAGGTCACGAAACAGACGCATCAGACACCTCGTTGCTCAAAGACTGGTGGGCGGTCCTCTCATCCTGCGGGGGCGCCGGAAGGTCTTCAACGGAATTACGTCGCCGCCAAATATCATCTATGTCACCATCGGCACTCGTGCGAGATCTTCCGGCGGCCGTCCGCGCCAAGGCCGAGGACGCCGGCGCCTTGGCGTGGCTCGAAAACCTCCCCGGCCTGATCGAGAGTTGCGCCGAGCGATGGGACTTGCGCCTGGGCGACCCTTTCAAGGACGCGACCGAGGCGTACGTCGTGAGCACCACCCGCCGCGACACCAGCCCCGCGGTCCTGAAGCTCCTGATCCCCCACCAGGGCGCCGCCCACGAGATCGCGTTCCTGCGCTCGGTCGCCGGCGGAAGTTGCGCCCGGTTGCTCGAACACGATGCCGCTCAAGGCGCCCTCCTGCTGGAGCGCCTGGGTCCCGCGATGTCGGACCTGGCCCTCCCCCAGCCCGAACGCCTCCGCCTGCTCGCCGACCTGGCCACCGCCGTCCGCCGCCCTGCCCCGCCGACGCCACCGCCGTCCGCCGCTCCACCTCCCGCGGTCCGCCGCCCTGCCCCGCCGGCGCCACCGCCGTCCGCCGCCCCACCTCCCGCGGTCCGCCGCCCTGCCCCGCCGGCGCCACCGCCGTCCGCCGCCCCACCTCCCGCGGTCCGCCGCTCGACCCGCGCCGACGCCGTCGACCCGGCCGCGCCCCACCCTCGCGTCCCGGCAACCGCCCCCTCTTCCCCTTCCCTTCTCCCCACCGCGGCCGATCGCGCCAACCGATTTATCCGATATATCCGGGCCAAGTGGTCCGATCTCGGCGAGCCCTGCGACCGCGCTGCCGTGGAGCAGGCGCTCGCCGCCGCCGAGAGCCGCCGCCGGGCCTGGGATCCCGGCCGCGCGGCCCTCGCCCACGGCGACATCCACCAGTGGAACGCGCTCAGCGCCGGCGACGGGACGTTCAAGCTGGTCGACCCGGACGGCCTGCTCGCCGAGCCCGAGTGCGACCTCGGCGTCCTCATGCGCGAGGACCCGCTCGAGCTGATGGCCGGCGACCCCTGGGACCGATGCCGATGGCTGGCCGGCCGCACCGGCACCGACGCCCGGGCGATCTGGGAGTGGGGCCTCGCCGACCGGGTGGCCACCGGGCTCACGCTCACCGTCGCCGGGGTGCAGCCGGTCGCCGCCCAGATGCTGGCCGCCGCCGATGCCATCGCCCGGGCCGGCTGAGGGTGAGCTGAGAAAAGTGCGGGGCCCGCATCTTTGCGGGGTACGCAATCTTTGCTAACGTTGCGGCAGTGGGGCTGAGAGAAGAGAAGAAGCAGGCAACTCGCTCGGCGCTGGCCTGGGCGGCGATCCGGCTGATCGTCGAACGGGGCTACGACCGGGTGCTGGTCGAGGACATCGCCAAGGAGGCCGGCGTCTCGCCACGCACCTTCAACAACTACTTCGGGAGCAAGGCCGAGGCCGTGGCGTCGCGGCATCTCGACCGTGTTCTTCGCTTCGCCGACACGCTGCGGGAGCGACCGGTCGGTGAGCCCCTCTGGGAGGCGCTCACCCAGGCCATGCTCGAGCAGCTCAAGCCCGGGCCGGAGGTCACCGCGCACCCGATTCCCGATCGGGACGCGTGGGTGGCCGGGCTCCGCCTCATGATGGAGGTCCCGGCCATCCAGGCCGAGACGCTCCGGGCCGGCGCGGGCGCCGAGTCCGTGGTCGCCGCCGCGGTCGCCGCCCGCACCGGCACCGATCCCGCGACCGACCTCTACCCCAACCTGGTGGCCGCCACCGTGCTGGCCGCGCAGAACGTGGCAAGCCAGTCGTTCCTCGTCACCAAGCAGGGCATGGGCCCAGTGATCACGGACGCCCTGCGCCAGATCTCCGAGGGCCTGCCACCCCCGAATCGATCCTGACGAATTACCGCTCGCCCCTGCCCGGAAACAGAATTACCACTCGCCCCTGCCCGAAACAGAATTGCCGCTCACTCTGCCCGAAAAGAATCAACGCTCGCCCCTGCCCGAAAACAACTGATCAATGGGGTTGTCATGACTTTCGATGTGGTCATTTCCGGCGCCGGTCCCAATGGGCTCATGCTCGCCTGCGAACTGGCGCTGGCCGGCGTCCGGCCGCTCGTCCTGGAACAGCGGACCGGCCCGTCCGACGGCCAGCGCGCCAACGGAATGGTCGGCCAGGTCGTCAAGCTTTTCGACCGGCGCGGCCTGTACGAGAGAATCACCGGAAACACGCAGAAACCGGTTCCCGTTCCGCAGTTCATGTTCGCCGCCTTCCCCCTTCCGCTGCACCAATTGGCGGACAGCCCGGTCTATACCGTGATGGTGCCGCAGCAGCGGATCGAGGCGATTCTCGCCGAGCGAGCGGAGGAGCTCGGCGTCGACATCCGCTCCGGTCACACGCTCACCGGCCTCACCCAGAAGGACGACCTGGTGATCGTCGAGGTCGACGGCCCGGACGGCGCCTACCGGCTCGAGACGCGTTACCTGGTCGGCGCCGACGGCGGAAAGAGCCTCACCCGCAAGCTCGCCGGCATCGGTTTCCCGGGCGTCGTCAACGACCGCACGGTCTCCCGTTCCGCGCACGTCACCGTGCCGGCCGAGTTCTTCGACCCGAACACGGGCGGTCTGCGCGTGCCCGGTTACGGGGTGCTCCCGCCGTTCATGCACCATCGCACCGAGCACGGGCTCGTCGCCTACATTCCGTTCCGGGACGGCCGGACGATGCTCAACGTCAGCACGACCGAGATGCCGGAGGGCGACGAACCGTTCACGATCGACGAGCTGCAGCGGGCGTTGAAGCACGTCCTCGGCGCGGACGTGCCGCTCGGGCCGCCGCCCGGCGACGGTCCGCACATGCTGCGCCGGCTCAGCGCCGGCAACACGCGACTCGCCGAGCGTTACCGGGACGGCCGGGTGCTGCTGGTCGGCGACGCCGCGCACGTGCACTCGGCGATCGGCGGGCCGGGGCTCAACCTCGGCCTCCAGGACGTGGTGAACCTCGGCTGGAAACTGGCCGCGACCGTCCGCGGGTGGGCGCCGGAGGGGCTGCTCGACACCTACGAAGCGGAGCGGCGCCCCGCCGGCGAGCGGGTCACGATGCAGACCCAGGCGCAATCGGTGCTGATCGGGCCCGGTCCGGAGGTGACCGCGCTGCGCACGCTCTTCGGCGAGTTGTTGCGCGAACCGGTGGTGCTCCAGCACATCGCGAACCTCATTTCCGGAGCCGACATCCGGTACGGCGAAAGCCCGGAATCACCGCTGACCGGCGCCTTCGTGCCGGACCTCGGGCCGGCGACGCGGTCGGGACGGCCATTGCTGGTCGACAATACCGGAACCCTCGCCGAGGTGGCCGCGCCGTGGCGTGATCGGGTCGATGTGGTGACCGCTCCGGTCGAGGGGGCGAAAGCTTTGCTCGTACGGCCGGATTGTTATGTTGCGTGGGCTTCGGATGAGCCGGCGCCGAATGTGGAAAGCTTGCGCACCGCATTGGTGAAATGGTTCGGGGATCCGCGCTGACGGTTTCCGGAGAACACGTGGTCGCCGCCGGCGCGAAAGGCGGCGGCCACGCGCCGGTCAGCTGATCTGGCTTTCCATCTGCTTGATCGCGCTGGTCACCGTGCCCGCCGGAATGGCGAACCCGACGCCGATGCTGCCGCTGTCGCTCTCGCTCGCGGTGGCGATCGCGACGTTGATCCCGATCACGTGGCCGGACGTGTCGACCAGCGCGCCGCCCGAGTTGCCCTGGTTGATCGCGGCGTCGGTCTGGATCAGGCCGGACAGCTTCTCGGTGCCGGTGTCGACGCCGCGGTCGAGCGCCGAGACGATGCCCGAGGTGACCGTGTTCTCGAGGCCGAGCGGAGCGCCGAACGCCAGCACGGTGTCGCCGACGACCACGCTCGAGTCGGTGCCGAACGTGACCGGGGTCAGTCCGGTCAGCCCGGTCGCCTGCACCAGCGCGAGGTCGTGCGTCGTGTCGGTGGCGACGACCTTGGCCGGCACCGTCTTGCCCGACGAGAGCCGGACGCTGACCGTGCCGTCCTCGGCGATCACGTGGTTGTTGGTGAGGATGAGCCCGTCCGAGCCGATCACCACGCCCGAGCCGATGGCCGAGGAGTTCGCGCCGTCGACCATGACCGTCACGACGCTGGGCTGAACGGCCTTGACCACGGCGGCCAGGTCGTCACCCTCGGTCACGGTGGCGGTCGCGGGGGTCGCCGTGGTGCTGCTGGTCGTGGCGGTCCCGTGGTCGATCAGGTAGTGGTCGGCGAGCACGCCACCCGCGATGCCACCCCCGGCGACGAGCGCGAGCAGGGCGGCCCCACCGGCCAGGCGACGCGGCCAGCGCCGATCACCCGAGGAGGGCGGCATCCCGTACGGCGGAGACGGCGGCGGGGGCGCCTGGTACTCGTCCCGATCGCCGGAGTACGCGTCGTCGTTGCGGTAGTACGGGGGCCGGGTCATGAGATCGGTCATCGCGCGCCTCGCTTCGATTGGCTGGTGCGTCAACATTCGCCCGGCAGCTTGTTCCCCAGCAGTGAGCCGTCTGTGGGTTGCCTGTACGCGGTTGATCACCCGTCCGGGTCGCGTCACCACTCCCCCGTGGGCGCGGCGGGGCGCGGTCTCGGTCGGAGGTCCTAGGGTCGCCGGGTGTCTTTCGCCCGTTTTCTCGCGGTCTTGACGGTGTTGCGCATCCGGGCGGCCGGTCGTCAGTCGCGCCCCGCCCGGCTGGCCCGCCTCGTCCGGGTGGTTCGCCTCGGCCGGCTGGCCCGCGTCGCCCGGCTGGCCCGCGTCGCCCGACTTGCCCGCGCCGCCCGGCTGGCCCGCCCGGCTTGGCTGGCCCGCCCGGCCCGGCTTGCTCGCCCGGTCACTCGCCGGGCTCCGGTGCTTGCCGGGCTCGGGCTGCTGGCGCTCGGGATCGCCGGGTGTTCGGACTCCCCTCGCCCCGCGGCGGCGCCCGCCCCGGCGCTGGTCGCCTCGCCGGAGACGGTGCTGCATCCCGTACCGGAAATGACGACGACGCCACCTCCGACCGCGGCACCCAGGCCGCACCGCACCTTGTCGGCGCCGCGCCCGACGCGGACCGCGACCGACGCGCCGGGCGCGGGAAGCGGGGACGCCGGGCTTGATCGATTCGTGGCGGCGGTGCAGAAGCAGTTGCCGGCGGTGGCCCTCGACCGGCGCGACGAGGAGGTCGAGGCGCTCGGCGAGCAGGCCTGCGACGGCCTCGCGGCCGGCGAGAAGCCCACGGCGGTGGCCGGGGAGATCACCGACGAGGGCGTCGCCGCGGCCGACGCGCGGAAGCTGGTCACGCTGGCCGACCAGACGGCCTGCCCGTAGTCGCCGCCCCCTGGGTCGGCCGAAAGTCGCAGTCTTGCCACAGGGACCGTAGACCCTGGTCCGATGCGCGGCACAGCCTTCCCGCGGAACCTTGAGGAAGCCCCACCCCCGGGGTTTCTGGAGGAGGTTTCGATGTCCGCACGGGGAATGCTGAGCGTCGTCGGCACCGCGGTGGGCGGCTTGATCGGCTGGTCCGACACGCCGCCGCCGGCCGATCCGGTGATCGTGCGCTCGTTGCTCGCCGAGGTCGGCATCCCGGCCGGCGAGAGCGAGGAGGAGCTGTCCGATGCCGTACGCGCGTTCCAGCGCCGCACCGGCCTCGACGTCGACGGGGTGGCCGGGCCCCGCACGGTGCACCTGCTGGCGCGCTACGCCAAGGAGATCCGCGAGCTCCGGCTCGGCATGGCTGCCTGAGTGCGGCCCGGTAGGGTGCCCGGCATGACGAGCGTCGTCCCCGCGCCGGCCGAGCTGATCACGTATTACGACGACGCGACCGGCGAGCGCGCCGGCTTGACGGCGAGCGAGGTCGGCGACTGGGCGGCGGCCACGGCCGCGTTGCTCACCGCCGAGTGCGGCCTGTCGCACGGCGACCGGGTCGCGGTGCTGCTGCCGCCACACTGGCAGACCGCCGCGGTACTGCTGGGCGCATGGTCGGCCGGCCTCGAGGTGTCGTTCCGCGGCTGGGCCACGGCCGGGTTGTCACCGGCCGGCGATCCGCTCGATGCCACGTTCGTGGAGTCCCGGCGGGCCGGCAGCTGGCTCGACGACGTTCCGGCCGGTCGGCACCAGTTCGCTCTCGGGTCGCCGGTCCCCGCCGGTTACCGCGACTATCTCTCCGCGGTGCGGCCCCACTTCGGCGCCGCTCCCCCGTCGTCGCCGGTCAGCGCACACGACCGGGCCGCCTCGGGGCCGTCGGTCGGGCCGCACGACCGAGCCGCATCCGGGCCGCCGGCCGGCGCACACGACCGGGCCGCCTCGGGGTCGCCGGTCGGCGCGCATGACCGGGCGACCCCCGGGGTGACCTTCGGCGAGTACGAGGCGGTCGCCCGCGGCGCCGCCGAATCGCAAGGAATCACCCGCGGCGACCGGGTGCTCATCGACGTTTCCCGCACGGAGCAGCCGATGCTCTGGCTCATGGCGCCCCTGGCCGCCGGGGCGTCGATCGTGCTGTGCGCCAATCTCGACCGCGCCCGGCTCGACGAGCGAGTGGCCACCGAGCGAGTGACGAAGGTCTTCGCCTGACCCACCCGCCGGCATCGGGAACGCCGCCGTTCGGCACTCTACTGAGGACCGAACGCCCAGTGGAGATCAACAACGTTTCCCGGTAGCCTGCCGCTGAGAGCGCCCTCCCTCTATCCAGAACCCGACCTGGGAGCGCTCCACTTGCACGATGGCCGTAAGGTCTTCACCAACGCGACGGTGATCATTGCCCCGGCGCACGGCCCCCTCCGGGCGGCCCGGCGCCCGGCCTGATCGGCGGCCGCTGGGGCGTTGTTGGGGCGCCCCAGCGGTCAGCCCCTCGCGCTCGCCGGGTTCCGCTTCGCCCGCGCCGCGCCGCTTCGCCCCGCGCCGCTTCGCCCCGCACCGCCTCGCCCCGCACCGCCTCGCCCCGCCTCGCCCCGCACCGCCTCGCCCCGCCTCGCCCCGCACCGCCTCGCCCCGCGCCGCCTCTTTCCTCAGTCGTCGAAGGTGACCGCCAGCTTCGGGGTCGCCGGCTGGGACTGGCACGTCAGCACGAACCCGGCCGCCACCTCGGCCTCCTCCAGCGCGAAGTTCCGCCGCATCGTCACCTCGCCCTCGATCACCCGGGCCCGGCACGTGCCGCAGACGCCGCCCTTGCAGGCGAACGGCAGGTCGGGCCGCGCCCGCTGCGCCCCCTCCAGCACGGTGTCTCCCTCGGCGACCGTGACCGTCGTCGACCGGCCGTCGAGCATCACCGTCACCTCGCTGCTCGGCCCCTCGATACCGGGCTCCTCGCGGCGCGGCTCGGGCGGCAGCTCGTCCACCCAGAACAGCTCGCGGTGGATCCGCGCGGCCGGCACCCCGGCCTCGCCGAGCACCTCGATCGCGTCGGTGACCATCCCGAACGGTCCGCACAACCACCAGTGATCCACCGCCGACACGTCGATCAGCATCGGCAGCAACGCCCGCATCTTGGCCGCGTCGAGGCGGCCGCTCAGCAGCTCGACCTCGCGCGCCTCCCGCGACAGCAGGTGCACCAGCTCGAGCCGGGACGGGTGGCTGTCCTTCAGGTCGGCGAGCTCCTCGGCGAACATCACCGTGTCGGCGCGGCGGTTCCCGTACAGGATGCTCACCTGCGCCCCCGGCCGCCGCAGCAGCGACGTCGCGATCGACAGCACCGGCGTGATGCCCGAGCCGGCGGCGATCATGACGTGCCGGCCGCCCGCCTCGATGTCGGGCGTGAACGTCCCGGTCGGCGGCGCCACCTCGACGGCGTCACCCACCCGCAGGTCGTGCACCAGCCAGGACGACACGAGCCCGCCGGGCACCTCGCGCACCCCGATCCGGGGGCGGGCGCCGACCGGCGCGCAGATCGAGTAGCTGCGCCGCTCGTCGGCCGCGTCCTCGGGCCGGCGCACGGTGAGCGACTGCCCGGCCCGGAAGGCGTAGACCTCGGCCAGCTCCCCCGGCACGTCGAAGGTGACCGCCACGGCGTCGTCGCACAGCCGCTCGATCCCGGCGACGCGCAGCGGGTGGAAGTCGCGGACCACCACGTCAGATCTCCTTCATGTGCTCGAACGGCTCCCGGCACGCCGGGCAGCGCCGCAGCTCACGGCACGCGGTGGCGCTGAAGGCCGCGATCCGCTCGGTCTCACCGTGCCCGCACTGCGGACAGGCCACGGACTCCCGGCGCACGCCCAGCAGCAGCGGCACCGGCCCGGACGCGCGCCGGGGAGCCACGCCCGGCGGCGCGATGCCGGCCGCGGCCAGCTTGGCCTTTCCGGATTCGCTGATCCAGTCGGTGGTCCAGGCCGGCGACAGGACGGTACGCACCTCGGCGCGCCCGAATCCGGCGCCGCGCAACGCGCTCACGATGTCGTCGCGGATCGCCTCCATGGCCGGGCATCCCGAATACGTCGGGGTGATCGCGACGAGCACACCGTCGGCGCCCTCCTCGACGGCGCGCACGATGCCGAGCTCGCCGAGCGTCACCATCGGCAGCTCGGGGTCCGTCACGGTCGCGACGACCTCGGCGGCGGTCGCACTCACCAGACACCGCCGGGTAGCGCGCGTGCCAGCTCCTGCATCTCGTCGAGGATCGCGGTGAGCTCGGGGCCGTGTTGACCGTCGCGCCCCCGCCCGCCGGCCGCCGGAGCGGCGGGGTCGGGGTCGGGGTCGGGGTCGGGGTCGGGGTCGGTCAGCGTGGCGGCGGCCAGCACCTGGGCGAGGGCCGCATCGAACTCGTCGCGCAAGGACGCCGGGTCGGCGGCGACCCCGGCCGCGGCCAGGCGGGACTCCACCTCGTGCGGGACGAACAGCTCGGCGGCCGCGGGAAGGATCGCGTCGATCGCCGTCTGCATACGCTGGTGCGAGAGGTCGGTGCCGTCGCCGAGGCGGACCACCCACTGTGCCGCGTACTCCCGGTGGTAGGTCACCTCCTTGACGCCTTTCGCGCCGATCGCGGCCAGCACCGGGTCGCGCGAGCCGGCCAGCCGGTCGAGCAGTGACAGCCGCCACGCCGCGAAGACCAGCAGCCGCGCCACCAGATGCGCGAAGTCCTCGTCGGCGCGCTCGGCCAGCCGGACGTTGCGGAACTCGTGCGGACCCCGCAGGTAGGCCAGCCCGTCCTCGTCGCGGCCCTCGCCCTCCACCTCGGCGGCCCGGCTGAGCAGCAGCCGCGCCTGGCCGAGCAGGTCGAGCCCGATGTTGGCGATCGCCAGCTCGTCCTCGAGCTCGGGCGCGCGGGTCACCCACTGCTGGAGCCGATGGGACAGGACCAGCGCGTCGTCGCCGAGCATCAGGCAGTAGGCGACCAGGTCGGCCCGGTCGATCCCGTCGGGAACGGCCGTCGGCACCCCGGCCAGCGGGTCGGCGAACCCGGTCCCGTACGCCCAGCGGGAGTCGTCGTCATGATCGGTGAGCGCGCCGTACGCGTCGTCGTCGAAGGACATGGCGGCCTCAGATGTGCGGAACGGAGTCGGGAATCGAGTAGTACGTCGGGTGGCGGTACATCTTGTCGCCGCTCGGCGCGAAGAACGCCTCCTTGTCGTCGGGCCCGGAGGAGACGACGTCGTCGGACCGGACCACCCAGATGCTCACGCCCTCGTTGCGCCGGGTGTAGAGATCGCGCGCGTGATGCAGCGCCATCTGGTGGTCGGCCGCCCGCAGCGACCCGACGTGCACGTGGTTGAGGCCGCGCTTGGCCCGCACGAACACCTCGAACAGCGGCCACTCGTGCCGGATCTCGTCGCTCATGCCCGCTTCTCCGATCGCTCGCTCTGTTTCGCGGCATGAGCCGCCGCGGCCTCGCGCACCCAGGCGCCCTCGTCGTCGGCACGCTTCCGGTGCGCGATGCGCTCCTCGTTCATCGGGCCGCCGCCGGAGATGACGCGCTTGAACTCGGCCCAGTCGATCTCGCCGAAGTCGTGGTGCTGCCGTTCCTCGTTCCACCGCAGGGCGGGGTCGGGCAGCGTGACGCCGAGCGCCTCGGCCTGCGGGACGCTCATGTCGACGAACCGCTGCCGCAGCTCGTCGTTGCTGTGCCGCTTGATCTTCCAGGCCATCGACTGGGCGCTGTTGGGCGAGTCGGCGTCGGGCGGCCCGAACATCATCAGCGACGGCCACCACCAGCGGTCGACCGCGTCCTGCACCATCGCGCGCTGGTCGGCGGTGCCGCGCATCATCGTCATCAGCAGCTCGTAACCCTGCCGCTGGTGGAAGGACTCCTCCTTGCAGATGCGGATCATGGCGCGCGCGTACGGCCCGAAGGAGCTGCGGCATAGCGGCACCTGGTTGCAGATGGCCGCGCCGTCGACCAGCCAGCCGATCACGCCGACGTCGGCGAAGCTGAGCGTCGGGTAGTTGAAGATCGACGAGTACTTCTGCCGGCCCTCGATGAGCCGCCGGGTCAGGTCGCCCCGGTCGGCGCCGAGCGTCTCGGCCGCCGAATACAGATAAAGCCCGTGTCCGGCCTCGTCCTGCACCTTGGCCAGGAGGATCGCCTTGCGGCGCAGCGACGGCGCCCGGGTGATCCAGGCGCCCTCGGGCTGCATGCCGATGATCTCGGAGTGCGCGTGCTGCGCGATCTGCCGGATCATCGTCTTGCGGTAACCCTCCGGCATCCAGTCGCGCGGCTCGACCCGCTGGTCCTTCTCGATCGTCTCGGTGAAGACGCGCTCACCGGCCTGCTCGATCAGATCGCTCATGATGCCTCCCAGGTGAAGAAGCCCTGCCCGGTCTTGCGGCCCAGCTCGCCGCGGGCCACCTTGTCGCGCAGCAGCGCCGGCGGGGCGAACCGCTCCCCCAGCTCTCGGTGCAGGTGTTCGGCGATGGCGAGCCGCACGTCGAGCCCGACCAGGTCGGTCGAGCGCAGCGGTCCCATCGGGTGCCGGTAGCCGAGCTCCATCGCCCGGTCGATCGACGCGGCGTCGGCCACGCCCTCCTCGAGCATGCGGATCGCCTCGAGGCCGAGCAGCACGCCGAGCCGGCTGGTGGCGAAGCCGGGCGAGTCGCGCACCACGACCTCGGTCTTGCCCAGCCCGGCGACCCAGGAGCGCGCCGCCTCGGCGGTGTCGTCGCCGGTCGCCGGTCCGATCACCACCTCGACCAGGCTGCTGGCCGGCACCGGGTTGAAGAAGTGCAGGCCGAGGAACCGCTCGGGCCGGCGCAGGCCCTCGGCGATGCCGGCGATCGACAGCGAGCTGGTGTTGCTGGCCAGCACGGCCTGCTCGCCGACCGCGTCCTCGGCGGCGGCCAGCACCCGAACCTTGAGCCCGGGGTCCTCGGGGACGGCCTCGACGACCAGGGTGGTGTCGGGCGGCAACGCGGAGACGTCGTCGACCAGCACCAGTCGTTCGAGCACCGCGTCGGCCGACTCGGCGAGCTTGCCCTTCTCGGCGGCGCGCAGCAGGCCCATGGCGACGCGGTCACGGGAGGCGACGGCGGCGGCCGGGTCGCGCTCGGCGAGGCAGACGACGGAGCCGGCCACGGCGAAGACCTGCGCGATGCCGGCACCCATCCGGCCACCGCCGATCACGCCGACGACCTTGGGCACGGAAGGCCGAGGAGTGGTCATGAGCGGTCTCCCCCGCGTTTCGTGAGGAACGCGTCCATGCGGTCGCGCTTGTCGGCCGACTCGAACAGGATGGCCTGGGCCAGGTCGTCGGTGACCGGGTGGCCGCCGGGCGCGTCGGCGACGAGCTTGGTGAGCCGCAGCGCCAGCGGACCCGACCGCGCCATCCGGTCGAGCAGCGCGTGCGCCCGCTTGAGCAGATCACCGGCGGGAACGATTTCCGAGACCAGCCCTAGCCGGTACGCGTCATCCGCGTCCAGCCGCCGGCCGGCCAGCAGCACCTGCTTCGCCACCGAGGCGCCGACCAGCTCGCGGAGCCGCCAGCAGGCGCCGGCCGCGGCGAGGATGCCCAGGCCCGGCTCGGGGTTGCCGAAGACGGCGGCCGGGGAGGCGAGGCGGATGTCGCACGCGTACGCCAACTCGGCCCCACCGCCCAGCGCGTAGCCGTCGACGGCGGCGACCGTCGGCATCGGCAGCCGGGCGATCCGGTCGAACACCCGGCTGTTGATGCCCCGCAGCGCCTGGTCGCGACCGCGCTCGCGCAGCTCCCCGATGTCGGCGCCGGCCGCGAAGGTGCCGCCCGCCCCGGTGAGCAGCAGCAGCCGGGGCCGCTCCTCCAGGCCGTCGCAGACGTCGTGCAGCGCGCGCACCATGGCCGCGTCGATCGCGTTGCGCGCCTCGGGCCGCGACAGGGTCACCACGACCCGGTCGTCGAGCTCCTCGACGGTCAGCGTGGTCACGGCCGCTCCACCAGCATCGCCACGCCCTGGCCGACACCGACGCAGAGGGTGGCGAGCCCGCGCCGGGCGCCCTCCCGCTCCATCCGGCCGAGCAGGGTCACCGTGATGCGCGCGCCCGAGCAGCCCAGCGGGTGGCCGAGCGCGATCGCGCCGCCGTCGGCGTTGACCCGCTCGTCGTCGAGCTTGAGCCGCCGGATCACGCCGAGCGACTGAACCGCGAACGCCTCGTTCAGCTCGACCGCGTCGAGGTCGCCGGCGACCCAGCCGGCCCGGGACAGCGCCTTCTCGGTGGCGGGGACCGGGCCGAGGCCCATCAGCTGCGGGGCGACGCCCGCGCTCGCGCCGGTCACGATGCGGGCGCGCGGCGTCAGGCCGTACCGCTCGACCGCGGCCTCGCTCGCCACGACCAGGGCGGCCGCGCCGTCCGAGAGCGGCGACGACGAGGCGGCCGTGACCACGCCGCCGGCCCGGAAGACCGGCTTGAGGCCGCCGAGCTTCTCGAGCGTGGAGCCGCGGCGCCGGATCTCGTCGGTGGCCACGTCGCCGACCGGCACGATCTCGCCCGCGAACCGGCCGGCGTCGATCGCGGCGATCGCCCGCTGGTGGCTGCGCAGCGCGAACGCGTCGCTGTCGGCGCGGGTCACGCCGTCGAGGGCGGCCACCTCTTCGGCCGTCTCGCCCATGCTGAGGGTGATGCGGCGGTCCTCCGGCCCGGCGCCGGCCGTCCGGTCGTGCTCCTTGAACGCGGGATTGGTGAAGCGCCAGCCCAGCGAGGTGTCGACGACCTCGCCGGGACGGGCCCACGGGGTGCCCGGCTTCTGCATCACCCAGGGCGCGCGGGTCATCGACTCGACGCCGCCGGCCACGATCAGGTCGGCCTCGCCGGCCCGGATCGTGTTGGCGGCCGAGACGATCGCGGTGAGGCCGCTCGCGCAGAGCCGGTTGACGGTGTAGCCGGCGACGGTGTCGGGCAGGCCGGCCAGCAGGACGGCCATGCGCGCGACGTTCCGGTTGTCTTCGCCGGCCTGGTTGGCGGCGCCGAGCACGACCTCGTCGATCGACTCGGCCGGCACGCCGGCGCGCGTCACCGCCTCGCGGACCACCAGGCCCGCGAGATCGTCGGGACGGGCTCCGGCGAGCGCCCCGCCGTACTTGCCCTGCGGGGTGCGGACGCCGCCGACCAGGAACACCTCAGGCATCGGCGTTCTCACCCGCCGCGACGTGGTGGCGGGACTGGAGGGCGAAGAAGCGGCCGGCGACGTAGTAGTCGTCGGTCAGCGACGCGGTGGCGGCCGGGTTGGCCCCGGTGCCGTGCAGGTCGCTGAACGCCGCCGTCTGGTTCACGAAGACGCCGCCGGTCAGGTTTTCCGACAGGTGCACACCGGCGTCGAGGGCGGCCTCACGGGCGGCGGCGAGCACGTCGGGCGAGCTCGAGTAGACCGAGGCGGTGAGCGCGCCGTGCGCCCGCACCGTCTCCACGAACAGCTCCAGGCTGCGCGGCGTCGAGTCGGTCGCGATCAGGAACGAGACCGGGCCGAACCACTCGCGGGTGTAGACCTTGTCGTCGCCGGCGTCGAGCCGGGCCACCACGGGCGTGCGGATCGTGGCGTCCGGGTACTGCTCGTCGGCGACCACGGTCGACGCGTGCACGATCGACGGCGACGTGCCGGCCTCGGCGAGCCGGCCGAGGACGCCGTCGTTGACGATCGCGCCGAGCGTGCCGGCCGCGCGTTTCGGGTCGCCCAGCAGCTTGTCGAGGGAGCCGGACAGGTCGGCGGCGAACTCGTCGAAGCTCTTGTGACCGGCGTCGGTCTCGATGCCGTCGCGCGGAACCAGGATGTTCTGCGGGGTGGTGCACATCTGGCCGCTGTAGAGCGAGAGCGAGAAGGACAGGTTGCGCAGCATGCCCTTGTAGTCGTCGGTCGAGTCGACGATCACCGTGTTGAGGCCGGACTTCTCCGTGTAGACCACGGCCTGGCGGGCGTTGGCCTCCAGCCAGTTGCCGAAGTCGCTGGAGCCGGTGAAGTCGACGATCCGCACGTCGGGGTGGGTGGCCAGGGTCGCGGCGATGCCGTCGCCCGGCTCCTCGACGGCGAGCGTGACCAGGTCGGGGCTCTGCCCGGCCTCGGCCAGCACCTCGCGGCAGATCTGCACGGTGATGGCGAGCGGGAGCACGGCGCCGGGGTGCGGCTTGACGATCACCGGGTTGCCCGTGACCAGGCTCGCGAACAGGCCGGGATAGCTGTTCCAGGTCGGGAAGGTGGTGCAGCCGATCACCAGCGAGACGCCGCGGCCGACCACGGTGGTGGTCTTCTCCAGGCGCAGCGGATCGGCGCCACGCTGCGGCTTGGCCCAGTCGGCGCCGGCCGGCATGCGGGTGGAGGCGGCCAGCGCGTAGGCCACCGCCTCGAGGGCGCGGTCCTGCGCGTGCGGGCCGCCGGCCTGGAACGCCATGACGAACGCCTGGCCGGTGGTGTGCTGGACGGCGTGGGCCAGCTCGAAGCTGCGCGCATTGATCCGCTTGATGATCTCGGCGGCGACGCCGGCGCGGCCCTCCGGACCGGCGGCGCGCCAGGCGGGGGTGGCCGCGCGGGCGGCCGCGACCAGGGCCAGCGGGTCGGCCTTCGGATAGCCGATGCCGAGCTCGATGCCATACGGCGAGCGCTCGGTCGACACCGTACCGGTGGCGCCGGGCACGTCGATCGGGAACGTCGAGCCGAGCAGAGCGGTGAACGCGCGCTCGCCGGCGGGCGCGGCGTCCTCACCGTAGACGGACTTGCTCGGCGACTCCGGGAAGGCGGACCAGTAGTCGCGCTCGCGGGCGGCCTTGATCGCCCGGTCGAGCAGCTCGCGATGCGTCTCGTACAACTCGGTGGGGGTTGTCATCTGCGCTCCATTGCGGTTGGCTATTTCTCTACCGAACGCTCGGTTGGTAATTTAAGTCCAGCGGGAGATCGTTATCAAGCCCTTGGGGGTCAACGTGGCACGAACCCCGGCGCACGACATGTTCGACCGCGACACCGCGTCCAAGGCCGCCGGCCTCGAGTTGCTCGACGCCGGCGACGGGCAGGCCACGGTGCGCATGACGGTCACCGGCGACATGGTCAACGGGCACGCGATGACCCACGGCGGCTACGTCTTCATGCTCGCCGACACGGCCTTCGCGTGTGCATGCAACAGCCATGGCCCGGTCACGGTCGCGGCCGGCGCCGACGTCACGTTCCTGCGGCCGACCGGCATCGGCGACGTGCTCATCGCGTACGCGAAAGAGAAGGTGACCCAGGGTCGCAGCGGGATCTACGACGTCACCGTGACCTGCGAGGGCGACGTGGTCGCCGAGTTCCGCGGGCGCAGCCGCGTGATCAGTCCCGGAGCGCCGGCATGACCGCCCCGCGCCGCCGCGGACGCCCCGGCCATGACCTGGACGCGGTGCTGGCCGCCGCCGTGCGCCTGTTCAACGAGCGCGGCTACGACTACACCAGCATGTTCGACATCGCCGAGTCGCTGGGCATCACCAAATCGAGCATCTATCACCACATCAGCGGCAAGGAGCAGTTGCTGCAAATGGCGATGGATCGCGCCCTCGACGGGCTCTACGAGGTGGCCGAGGAAGTGCGTAATCTCGACCTGCCCGCGCTCGACCGTCTCGAGCAGCTGATCCGGCGTAGCGTGCTCGTGCTCGCCGATCGCTTCGAATACGTGACGGTGCTGCTGAGAGTGCGTGGCAACACCGAGGTGGAGCAGCACGCGATGGCCCGCCGCCGGGAGCTCGACGCGGTCGTGACCGACCTGGTCAAACAGGCCCAGGCTGAGGGAGACGTCCGGCCCGATGTCGATCCGGCGACCGCCGCGCGCCTGCTGCTCGGCATGGTCAACTCGCTCACCGAGTGGTACAGGCCACGTCACGGCGGCGCCGGCGCCATCGCCGACACCGTCGCCACGATCGCCTTCGAGGGTCTGCGCATATAGGAGGTCACCGTGCAGGACCGCATCCCCCGACCCGAAGATCTCGACCCGATCGAGCGCGCCTCGGTCGACGAACTGCGCGCGCTCCAGCTCGACCGGCTGCGATGGTCACTGCGGCATGCGTACGAGAATGTCCCGCAGTACCGCAAGCTGTTCGACGAGCGGCAGGTGCACCCGGGTGACCTGCGCGAGCTCGGTGATCTGGCCAAGTTCCCGTTCACCGACAAGGCGACCCTGCGGGCCAATTACCCGTACGGCATGTTCGCCGTGCCCCGGGAGCAGATCTCCCGCATCCACGCGTCCTCCGGCACGACCGGCCGCCCGACCGTGGTCGGCTACACGCGGGATGACCTGCGCACCTGGGCCAAGCTCATGGCCCGATCGATCCGCGCCTCCGGTGGCCGGCCGGGCGATCGCGTGCATGTCGCGTACGGCTACGGGCTGTTCACCGGCGGCCTCGGCGCGCATTACGGCGCCGAGGAGCTGGGCTGCACCGTGATCCCGGTCTCCGGCGGCATGACCGAGCGTCAGGTCCGCCTCATCCAGGATTTCGAGCCCGAGATCATCATGGTCACGCCGAGCTACCTGCTGGCCATCGTCGACGAGATGGAGCGCCAGGGCGTCGACCCGCGCGCCACCTCGCTGCAGGTCGGCATCTTCGGCGCCGAGCCGTGGACACAAGATCTGCGCCGCGAGATCGAGGAACGCCTCGACATGCACGCGCTCGACATCTACGGCCTGTCCGAGGTGATGGGCCCGGGCGTGGCCAACGAGTGCATCGAGACCAAGGACGGCCCGCACATCTGGGAAGACCACTTCTTCCCCGAGATCATTGACCCGGTCACCGGCGAGGTGCTGCCCGACGGCGAGGTCGGCGAGCTGGTCTTCACCTCGCTGAGCAAACAGGCCATGCCGGTGATCCGCTACCGCACGCGTGACCTCACCCGGCTGCTGCCCGGTACGGCACGCCCGATGCGCCGGATGGAGAAGATCACCGGGCGCACCGACGACATGATCATCCTGCGCGGCGTGAACCTCTTCCCGACCCAGATCGAGGAGCTCATCCTGCGCACGCCCGCGCTCGCGCCGCATTTCCAGTGCGTGCTCACCCGCGACGGCCGCCTCGACGCGCTCACGGTCAAGGTGGAGCGTCGCGCCGGGACGAACCCCGAGGTGGTCGCCCAGGCGGGCAACGATCTGGCCACCGCGATCAAGAACAACATCGGCGTGAGCGTACGGGTGGAGGTCATCGAGCCCGACGGCGTGGAGCGGTCGATGGGCAAGATGCGGCGCATCGTCGACCTTCGCGGAGGTGCGGAGACCGGCTAGCGTTGGCGCCGATGCGCACCCGAGTCATGATCGGCCTTGCCGCGGCGCTGGCCCTGGCGGGTTGCGGCTCCACGCCCCCGTCCACGGAGGCAGCTTCACCGTCGCCGCCTTTGTCGGCCGCGCCATCGCCGCCGTCGCTGCCGTCGCCCTCGGTGACGCCGTCGTCGGTGAGCCCGTCACCGTCGCCGTCGGTCACCGCCGACTGCGTGACGCGTACGGTCGGGAAGCTCTCGCTCGCCGAGCAGGCCGGGCAGCTACTCATGATCGGCATCTCGGTGAACGCGCCGAGCGGGCTCGGCGACACGGTGCGTCGCTACCACCTGGGCGGCGTCTTCCTGCACGGGCGCAGCACGCACAGCGCCGGCCGGCTTCGCGGCGACATCGCCGGGTTGCAGAAGCAGTCCCCGCTGCCGTTGCTGGTCTCGCTCGACCAGGAGGGAGGCAACGTCCAGACGCTCAAGGGCGCGGACTTCCCGCTGCTGCCCTCGGCCGAGAAGCTGGGGTCCGGTCCGATGGCGACACTGAGCACCACGACCCGGGACAGCGCCCGCCGCCTCGCCGGGATCGGCGTGACGGTGAACCTGGCGCCGGTCGCCGACACGGTCCCGGCGTCGATCGGCGAGGACAACCCGCCCATCGGGTACTGGCACCGGCAGTTCGGCTCCGACCCGGCGCGAGTGGCCGCCGACATCCGCACGGTCGTCCCGGCCAGCCAGGGCGCCGGCGTGCTGACCGTGCTCAAGCACTTCCCGGGGCTGGGGCGGGTGCGGGAGAACACCGACCTGTCGACCAAGGCCGTCGACAACACGGCGACCGCGAATGATCCGTACCTGGGACCGTTCAAGGCGGGCATCGCGGCCGGCTCGGCCGGCGTCATGATCTCGTCGGCGCGCTACCCGAAGCTCGACAACTCGGCGATCGCGGCGTTCTCCAGGCCCATCGTCACCGGGCTGCTGCGCGAGCGGCTCGGCTTCCGCGGCCTGGTGATGTCCGACGACCTCGGCGCGGCGGTGGCGCTGGACCAGGTGCCGGTGGGCCAGCGGGCGGTCCGCTTCGTGGCGGCCGGCGGCGACCTGGTGCTCACGATCCGCCCGACCGACGCGGCCCCGATGGCGGCCGCCCTGATCGACCGGGCCAGCCACGACGCCGCCTTCCGCGCCCGCGTGACCGACGCGACCCGGCACGTGCTGCGGGCCAAGGAGCGGGCCGGCCTGCTGCACTGCTGATCCTTCCGCGCCGTCCCGCCGCGCTCCGGCACCGCTCTGCCTCGCCGCCCCCACACCGCCGCCCGCACCCGCGCTCCGCACCTCGGCACATCCGCGACCGCGTGGGCCGGGAGTCGTTCGGCCGGCGGGCGTTGATCAGCCGGCGGGCGGGGCGGTGGGCGTTGCTCAGGCGGCGGGCGGGGCCGCAGGCGGGGCGGTGGGCGTTGCTCAGGCGGCGGGTGGGGCGGTGGGCGGTGGGCGTTGCTAGGCGGCGGGCGGGGGCGCGGGCGGGGCGGTGGGCGTTGCTCAGCCGGCGGGCGGGGCGGTGGGCGTTGCTCAGCCGGCGGGCGGGGCGGTGGGCGTTGCTCAGCCGGCGGGCGGGGCGGCGGTGCTGCCGCGGACGACCAGGTGCGGGACCTGGACCATCTCGAGGCGCTGCCGACGGCCGTCGTCGAGGCGGGAGACGGCGGCCAGCACGGCCTCGCGGGCCTGGGCGGGTGCGTTCTGGTTGACCGAGGTCAGATCGATGTGGGCGAGGCGGGCGAGGATGCTGTCGTCGTAGCCGACCACCGAGACCTGGCCGGGGACGTCGACGCCGGCCCGGACGAAGGCATCCATCACGCCGACCGCGAGACGGTCGTTGGAGGCGACGACCGCCGTGGGTAGTACGTGCTCGGCGGCTATGCGGCGCCCCGCGCGTACGCCTCCTTCTTCGGTGTGATCGCCGGGTACGACCTCCGCGACCAAGCCCGCCCGTCGCATCGCCCGGCGATAGCCGCGGCGGCGGATCGCGGCCACCGCGCCGCGACCGCCGTCCACAAAGGTGATGCGGGAATGTCCGAGAGAGATCAGGTGATGCAGCGCCGCGTCGACCCCCACGTCGTCGGCCGGACGGACCACGTCGACGTCGGCCCGGGCGACCGTGCGGCCGACCACCACGCACGGCACCTGGGCGGCGAGCCGGTCCAGCACCTCGTCGGAGGCGTCGGGACCGAGCAGGATCAGCGCCTCGCAGCGGAAGTCGAGCAGCGTCTCGATCGCGCGGTCCTCGCCGCGGTCGCGCGTGAGCGTGGAGAGCACCACCTCGTAGCCCGCCTTGTCGGCCTCGCCATACAGCTCCTCCACCAGCTCGGCGTGGAACGGGTTGCGCACGTCGAGCAGCACGCCGAGCAGGTGCCGGCGACGGCGGGCGAGCAGGCTGGCCGTGCGGTCGGCGCGATAGGACAGCTCGGCCGCGGCCGCCAGGACCCGCTCCCGGGTGTCGGCGCTCGGACCGGGCGCCCCGCGGAGAACGAGGGACACCGATGCGGTCGAGACGCCGGCGCGAGCGGCGACGTCGGCGAGACGCGGTCGCTGATCCACTAACTCACTCCCCGTGAAGCACTTGACACGCATCGAGATCGACTCAGATAGTACAGGGACTTAAAGCGCTTTAAAAGGAAGCCCGTTCTGGAGGTCCACCCCATGTCCTCTCAGCCGTCAGCCGCTCAGCCGTCAACCGCTCAGCCGTCAACCGTTCGGCCGTCAACCGCGCCGTCCATCGGCGTAGCGGTGATCGGGGCCGGCATGGTCGGCCGCGCCCATGCCAACGCGTATCGCAGCGCCGCCACCGTCTTCGGTCTCGATCTGCCCGCTCCGCGGCTCGTCGCCATCGCCGACCTGCACGAGCCGTTCGCCGCCGACACCGCCGCGCGCTACGGCTTCGCCCGGGCCGAGACCGACTGGCGCGCCGTCATCGACGCCCCCGACGTCGACGCGGTCAGCGTGGCCGTCGCCAACGGCCTGCACCGCGAGATCACCGAGGCCGCCCTGGCCGCCGGCAAGCACGTCCTCTGCGAAAAGCCGCTGGCGCCCAGCATCGCCGACGCCCAGGCCATGGTGGAGGCGGCCGCCGGGGCGCCCGGCCTGATCGACGCGGTCGGGTTCACCTTCCGCCGCTCCCCCGCGATCAACGCGATCAAGCAGCAGGTCGAGGGCGCCCTCGGCCCGGTGCGTCACTTCGTCGGCAACTATTGGTGCGACTACGGCTTCGACCCGCAGCGCCCGATGAGCTGGCGCTACCTCGGCGGCGCCGGCAGCGGCGTGCTCGCCGACATCGGCAGCCACGTGGTCGACCTCGCCGAGTTCTTCTGCGGCCCGACCACCGCCGTGCAGGGCACCACCATGACCACCCTGGTGAAGGACCGGCCCCGCCCGCTCGGCGTCGCGGTCGGTCACGCGGGCGGCGTCCAGGTCAGCGACGAGCGCGTCCCGGTGGAGAACGAGGACGTCTGCACCTTCACCACGGCCTACGAGTCGGGCGCCGTCGGCACGTTCTCCCTGTGCCGCGTCGCCTTCGGGCATGCCAACACGCTGCGCATCGACCTGTTCTGCGAGAACGGCACGGCCTCGTTCGACCTGACCCGGCCGGCCGAGTTCACGATCGCCGACGCCGGGCCGGCGGCCGAGGTCAACGGCGTGCGGACGGTCTTCATCGGCCCCTGGCACCCCTATGTCGGGGGCGGCCTGCCCATGGACTTCCCCACCGTCGGCCACGGGCAGAACGACTTCTTCGTCTACCAGGCGCGCGCGTTCCTCGACCAGATCGCCGGCGCCACCACCCTCCCGCCGTGCCCCGACATGGCCCACGGCCTGCACAACCTGCGCGTCCTCGACGCGGTCGTCTCGGCCACCGACAAGCCCGTCCAGCTCTGAGGAGATCCCCGATGAAACTCGGCGCCTACACCGCGTGCCTCCACGACCGTTCCCTCGACGAGACGCTCAAGATCCTCGGTGAGCTGGGCCTGACCAGCGCCGAGATCAACACCGGCGGCTTCATCGGCTCGCCGCACATCCCGATCGACGACATCCTGGCCAGCGACGCCGCCCGGGAGGACTACCTGGGCCGGTTCGCCCAGGCCGGCATCACGCTCACCGGGCTGAACGTCAACGGCAACCCGCTCAACCCCGACCCGCTGGTCGGGCCGCGCCACGCCGCCGACCTGCGCCGCACGATCGACGTCGCCGCGCGGCTCGGCGTGAAGCGGGTGGTCACCATGTCCGGCCTGCCCGGCGCCCACCCCGGCTCCTCGGCGGCCAACTGGGTGGTCAACCCGTGGGACAGCCAGTGGCTCGACGTCCTCGAGTACCAGTGGAACGAGATCGCCGTGCCGTTCTGGCGGGACATCCAGGCCCGCGCCGCCGATGCCGACGTGAAGGTCTGCATCGAGATGCACCCGCACAACCTGGTCTTCAACCCGCCGACCCTGCAGCGGCTGGTCGAGCAGATCAACGCCACCCACGTGGGCGCCGAGATGGACCCGAGCCACCTGTTCTGGCAGGGCATCGACCCGGTGGCCGCCGTCGAATACCTCGGCGACCTGGTCTTCCACGCCGCGGCCAAGGACACCCGGATCAACGAGGCGAACGTGCGGCTGTTCGGGGTGCTGGACGACCGGTTCACGCGAACGCCCGCCGACCAGAACCCGCTCAACCTCGGCGGCCGCAACACGCTCAACCAATGGCCGTCCCGGCCGTCGTGGCAGTTCGTGGCCGTCGGCCGCGGTCACGACAACGAGGAGTTCTGGACGCCGTTCCTGCGGGCGCTGCATGCGGTCGACCCCGACATGGCGGTGAACATCGAGCACGAGGACACCGAGCTCGACCAGATCGAGGGACTGCGGCACGCCGCGGAAAACCTGCTGGCCGCGGCCCGGGCGGCCGGCGTCTGAACCGCGGCGCGGCCGACCCGCGCGGCCGGCGTCTGAACCACGGCCCGCCGACCCACGCGGCAGGCGTCTGAACCGCGGCGCGGGCGACCCGCGCGACCAGCGTCTGAACCACGGCGCGGGCGACCCGCGCGACCAGCGTCTGAACCACGGCGCGGGCGACCCGCGCGACCAGCGTCTGAACCACGGCGCGGGCGACCCGCGCGGCCGGCGTCTGAACCACGGCGCGGGCGACCCGCGCGGCCGGCGTCTGAACCACGGCGCGGGCGACCCGCGCGGCCGGCGTCTGAACCGCGGCGCGGGTGACCCGCGCCTGAACCGCGGCGGGCGGCGAGCGGTGGTCGGCTACGCCGCCGGGATGAGGCTGCGGCCCGCCACCTTCGGTGTCACCACGTGCAGTGCGAAGAGGGCGTAGCCGGCGAGGACCGGCACCAGGGCGGGGTGGACCAGGACGGCCAGCACGGCCACCACCGCGAGCACGCCCGCGGCGACCAGTGGGACGATCGGCCGCGCCCACGCGAGGGCGAGCGCCGACCGGGCGGCGCCCGGCCGGCCCTCTTCCGGCCGTAGCAGGCCCGCTTCCGGCCGGAGCGTTCCGGCCTCGACCGCCACCAGCGCCACGTAGCCGGCGGCCAGGGCGCCGATGGCCAGCACGATGGTCAGGACCGGGCCGCCGCCGGGGACGGCGCCGTGGCGCAGGCCTGCGATGTCGATCAGGACGAGTGCGGTGCCGATGAGCACGGCGGGGCCGGCTATCAGGCCGGGAACCAGACGCTCGCGGAACACGGTCCAGCAGTCGGCCAACGATGGCCAGCGGCCGTGGGTGATGATGTGGCGGATGGCGTGGCTGCCGGTCGCCACCGCCGCTCCCGCGGTCAGCAGCGGGAGCGACAGCAGCGTTACGACTATGCCGAGCAGGGCCAGGTCGGCGGCGAGCCGCAGGGAGTCGCGCCAGTCGTGGGGCATGGTCTTATCCCTTCAGGCCGCTGGTGTTGATGCCCTCGACGAGCAGCCGCTGGAAGGCCACGAAGAACAGGAACACCGGAACCAGCGAGAGAAGCGACATGGCGAACATCGGGCCGACCGAGCTCTCACTGGTCGAGTCGATGAACAGGGTCAGCGCCACGGGGGCGGTGTAGTCCTTGAGCTGGGAAAGGTATACCAGCTGCCGGAAGAAGTCGTTCCAGGTCCAGATGAACGAGAAGATCGCGGTGGTTACCAGGGCGGGACGGCTCAGGGGCAGCACCACGTGGCGGAAGACGCTGAACGCCGAGGCGCCGTCGATCACGGCGGCCTCGTCCAGCTCGCGCGGGATGCCGCGCATGAACTGGACCATCAGGAACACGAAGAACGCCTCGGTCGCCAGGAAGTGTGGCACCAGCAGCGGCAGGTAGGGGAAGTCGCCGCCGACCAGGCCCAGCGTCCGGAAGAGGATGTACTGCGGGATGATCAGGACGTGGCCGGGCAGCAGCAGGGTGCCGATCATGATGGCGAACCAGAAGCCGCGCAGGCGGAAGCGGAGCCGGCCCAGCGCGTACGCCGCCAGCAGGCAGGAGACCGTGTTGCCGACCACGGTCAGCGTGGCCACCATGGCGCTGTTCAGGAAGAAGCGGCCGAACGGCACGTCGAACTTGTTCCAGCCCTCGACGAAGTTGTGGGGCGTGAAGTCCTGCGGGATCAGGCCGATGTTGCTGGCGATCTCCTGCGGGGACTTGAACGACGTGCCGAGCATCCAGAACAGCGGGTACAGCACGATCGCCAGGATGACGATGAGCACCAGCAGGCGCAGCAGTTTCGAGCGCATCACCGCTCCTCGGAGTCGGAGTAGTGCACCCAGAACCGGCCGGTGTTGAACAGCACCACGGTGATCGCGCCGACCACCAGCAGGAAGACCCACGCCATCGCGGCGGCGTAGCCCATGTTCAGATCGACGAAGCCCGCCTTGTAGAGGTGCAGCGTGTACATGAGAGTGGAGTCGACCGGGCCGCCGGTGCCGTTGCTGAGCACGAACGCCGACGTGAAGCCCTGGAAGCCGTGGATCGTCTCCAGCACGAGGTTGAAGAAGATGACCGGGGACAGCATCGGCAGCGTGATGTGGACGAACTTGCGCCACGCCCCGGCGCCGTCCACCGAGGACGCCTCGTAGAGCTCGACGGGCACCTGCTTGAGCCCGGCCAGGAAGATCACCATGGGCGCGCCGAACTGCCAGATCGCCAGCAGCATCAGGGTGGGCAGCGCCCAGGTCGGGTCGTTGACCCAGGCCTTGCCGTCGATGCCGAAGAACGACAGGAACGCGTTGAAGGCGCCGTCCCCGGAGAACATGCCGCGCCACACGATGGCCAGGGCCACGCTGCCGCCCAGCAGTGACGGCAGGTAGAACAGGCCGCGGAACATCGCGATGCCGCGCATGGCCTTGTTGAGCAGCATCGCCACGCCGAGCGCGGCGGCGAGCTTGAGCGGCACGGCGACCACCGCGAAGGTGATCGTGACCCGTACGGCGTGCCAGTACGACGGGTCGGCGGTGAACATCCGCCGGTAGTTGTCGAGGCCGATCCACTGTGACTCGGTCACCGGGATCAGCGGGCTGTAGTCGGTGAAGCTGAGGTACAGCGAGATCAGCATCGGGATCGCGGTGATGCCCAGCAGCCCGAGCAGCCAGGGTGAGAGGAAGAGGTATCCGGCCAGGTCCTCGCGACGGCGCCGGCGGGCCACCCGGCCCCGCCGCTGAGCGGCGGGAACCGGGGGCGCGGGCTCGGTCGGGCGGACCGGCATCTGAGCCATGGTCACGGAGTCGGTCCTAGCTCTGCCCGATGGCCGCCTTGGCGGCGGTGACGAAGTCCTTGGCTCCCTGCTCGGGCGTCGCCCGTCCGTAGGTGACCCCCTCGGCGATCCGGATCAGCTCGGTCTTGACCTTGCTGTGTCCCTTCGGCGGGACGGTCGGCGAGGTCGGTCCGAACTTCGTGGCGAGCTCGGTCTGCACCTCGATGGTCTGCTTCATGTTCGGGTCGGTGACCGTGGACTCGACCTGCTTGCGGACGTCGAGGTTGGGCGGCAGGCCGCGGTCGGTGCCGAGGATCGCGCCCGCCTCCGGGTCGTTGGCCAGGAAGTTCACCACGTCCACCGCGGCGTCCTTCTTGGGGCTGCCCCGGAAGACCGAGAAGTAGAGCGAGGCACGGGCCCACTGAGCACTCGGGTCACCCGGGTACGCCATGAGGCCGAGGTCGCTCTTGGTGTTCTTCTTCAGCTCCGGCATCTGGTTGGTCCAGACCCACGACGTGTCGGCCTTGCCGGTGACGACCAGCTGCTTGCTGACGCTGGAGTCGTTGCCCTCGTGGATGACGTCCGGCGTCGGGGTGGCGCCCTGCGTGCCCGCGTCCTTCCACATCTGGAACCACTTGGTGATGTCGGACTCGTCGAACGCGATCTGGTTGCCCTTGTACAGGTCCTTGCCGTTCTGCCGCAGGTAGACCCAGAGTGCCTGGTAGACGGCGCTGGGGTCCTGGGTGCCCGGAATCTTGGCGACCTTGGAGACGTTGGCCGCCCACTTGATGAAGTCGGCCCAGCTCATACCCGTCGTGGGCGCGGGCAGCTTGTGCTGGTCGAGCAGCGTCTTGTCGTACACCAGGCCCTGGGTGTTCTCGCCCATGGCGACGCCGACCAGCTTGCCGTCGACCTCGCCGTACTCCTTGAGGCCCTTGGAGAACTTGCTGACGTCGAGCTTGCCGTTCGATGCGTACGAGGTGAGGTCGAGCGTCACGCCCTTCTGCGCGTAGTCCGAGATCGCGTTGTCGTCGATCTGGAAGATGTCCGGCGCGTTGCCGCCGGCGGTGAGCGTGGCGAGCTTGTCGTAGTAGCCCTGGTTGGCCTGCCAGGTCTTCTTGAACGTGACGTTCGGGTGCTTCTGGGTGTAAAGCGCGAGCGCCTTTTCGGTCAGCTCGGCCCGGGCGTCCGCACCCCACCAGAAGACGGAGAGCTCGACCTTGTCGCCCGAACCGCCGCCCGAGTCGCCGTCCCCGCCGCACGCCGCGGCCCCGAGTACCAGGGGCATGGCGAGAGCGGCGGCGAGCAAGCGACGGCGCGTCCGGTGGAGCGCCGGGGTAGGTTGATCGGGCGTGGCGCTCCTCGAGAGGGATTCCATGACGGTTGGCTCCTTTTTAGGAGGCGACACCTCCGGGGACGTTCACGTAGCCCGGGTCCGCAGGGCTGTGCGGACCCGGGCCCGGCCCCGTCGAGTCGCGAATGACCAATTCGGTCTGCAGATGTAGATGTGCGGTGGAACGACGGTCGTCGCCATGCGCGAGCAGCATGTCGACGGCCGCCCGACCCGCGGCGGCGGTGGGTGTCGCTACCGTGGTCAGCTTGGGACGGGTGAGTCGGCTGAGCATGATGTCGTCTATTCCGACGACGCTGACGTCCTCGGGCACCCGTGCCCCGGCGGACAGCAGCCCCTCGATGAGGCCGATCGCCATCAGGTCGTTGTAGGCGAGCACGGCCGTCGCGCCGGCCTGCAACACGTCCTCGGCGACGGTGAGACCACCGACCTCGGTCGGCGGGTTGGGCCCGATGACGCTGAGCCCGGCGTGGCCGGCCCGGGCCGTGGCGGTCGCGGAGCGCCGGATCTCCCGGCTCGTCCAGGAGCCGCGCGGGCCGCTGAGCAGGGCGATGTTGCGGTGCCCGAGGGCGGTGAAGTGCTCGATGGCGAGCCGGGCGCCCTGGGCCACGTCCATCACGACGGCGGGGATGCCGGCGATCTGGCGGTTGACGACGACCAGGGCGACCTCGCGGCTGAGCTGCTCGATCAGCGCGTTGTTCATGCGCGGGCTGCACAGCAGGACGCCGTCGACCTGCTTGGCCAGGGCCCGCACCACCTCTTCCTCGACGGCCGGGTCCTCGTTCGTGTCGGCCACGAAGATGTGGTGGTCGTGCTTGCGGGCCTGGCTCTCGGCGGCCTTGATGAGCGGGGGGAAGAACGGGTTCGCGATGTCCGCGACGATCAGGCCGATGTTGTACGTGCGGCCGGTGATCAGGGCGCGGGCCGCGCGGTTGGGCCGGTAACCCAGCTCCTCGGCGCAGGCCAGCACCCGGCTGCGGGTGTTGGGGTTGACCAGGTGCGGCGCCGAGAACGTGCGCGACACCGTCGAGATGTGCACGCCGGACGCCCGAGCGACATCCCGGATGGTGACGGACACGCTCTGACCTCCTCTGTCGACCCTGTGGCGCCGGTCACTGGTGCCCATAATTAATGCAAGCGGTTGCACGACTGTCAATGTGGTTGTGTTGCATAAAGATTGCGAACGGGCATGAGGTACGCGCTTTCCTTCGGACAAAACCGGACAATCATCCGCGAGGTCATTGACTCCGCCTCATCGATCCGCTTAATTTCGCTGCAAACCTTTGCAGTGACCCGGCTTGGAGGAGACATGCCACGAGATCGCCGCCGCCGGTACGCGCTGATCGGCGCCGGGGCACGGGCCGAGATGTTCGTCCGCGCCGTCACCGGTGACCAGGCCGAGACCGCCGAGCTGGTCGCGCTCGCGGACGTCAACCAGTCCCGGATGGACGCGCACAACCGCTGGCTCAAGGCCGCCGGGCACGAGCCGGTGCCCACCTACCCGGCCGCCGACCTCGCCGCCATGCTCGCCCGCGAGCGCGTCGACGAGCTGATCGTGACGAGCGTCGACCGCACCCACGCCGGGCACATCGTGACCGCCCTCGAGGCCGGATGCGACGTGATCACCGAGAAGCCGATGACCGTCGACGCCGAGAGCTGCCGCCGCATCCTGGACGCCCAGCAGCGCACCGGCCACCGGGTGTCGGTCGCGTTCAACTACCGGTTCAACCCCGTCCACGAGATGGTCCGCACGCTGCTGGCCGGCGGGGAGATCGGCGAGATCGGCTCGGTGCACTTCGAGTGGCTGCTCGACGTGCGGCACGGCGCCGACTACTTCCGCCGCTGGCACCGGGAGAAGGCCAACTCCGGCGGCCTGCTGGTGCACAAGTCGGGCCACCACTTCGACCTGGTGAACTGGTGGCTCGGGGCGGCGCCGGCCGAGGTGTACGCGTCCGGGCGGCTGTTCTTCTACGGCGAGGCGGGCGCGCGCCACGGGTATGCCCGCGACTACGACCGCGCCCACGCCAGCCCGGCGGCGCAGGGCGACCCGTTCGCCCTCGACCTGGCGGCCAACCCCCGGCTGCGCGAGCTGTACCTCGACGCCGAGGACGAGGACGGCTACCACCGCGACCAGAACGTGTTCGCCCCCGGCGTGACGATCGAGGACGACCTGGCGGTGGTGGTCAAGTACGACACCGGGGCGACCATGACCTACCACCTCACCGCATACGCGCCGTGGGAGGGCTACCGGCTCATGGTCAACGGCAGCAAGGGGCGGCTCGAGCTGGAGGTCGTCGAGAGCGACCACGTCAGTCTCCAGGCGGCCGGCGAGCTCAAGGGCGCGGCCGTCCACGGCGTGAGCGAGGCGCCCGAGCTCGGCGGGGTCACGCTGACGATCCGGCCGTACTGGGCGCCGCCCTACAAGGTCGAGCTCCAGCCGCACCGCCGCGAGGGGCACGGCGGCGCCGACAGCCGGATGACCGCCGTGCTGTTCGGGGCGCAGACCGACCCGATGCACCGCTCGGCGACCGCCCGCGACGGCGCCCTGGCGCTGCTCACCGGGCTCGCCGCCAACCGCTCCCTGCAGACGAGCGAGCGGGTCCGCGTGTCCGACCTGCTCGAGGAACCGAAGAGGTGACCGTGTCCGACCCGACGTTCGCCATCGACCCGCGCCACGCGCAGGTCGCCCGCGAGCTCTACGCCATCGCCCGCGACCTGCCGCTGCTCTGCCCGCACGGCCACGTCGACCCGCGCCTGCTCGCGGAGGACGAGCCGTTTCCCGATCCGGCGCGGCTGCTGATCGTGCCCGACCACTACGTCACCCGCATGCTGCTCAGCCAGGGCATCCCGCCCGACCGGCTGGGCGTCCCGCGGCACGACGGCGGCCCCGTCGAGACCGACGGGCGGGTCATCTGGCGGCTGCTCGCCGAGAACTGGCACCTCTTCCGCGGCACCCCGTCCCGGCTCTGGATGGAGCGCACCCTCGAGACCGTCTTCGCGATCGAGACCCGGCTGAGCCGCGAGACCGCCGACGAGGTCTACGACGCGATCGCCGCCCGGCTGGCCGAGCCCGGCTTCCGGCCGCGGGCTCTCTTCGAGCGGTTCGGGATCGAGGTGCTGGCCACCACCGAGTCGCCGACCGACGACCTCGGGCAGCACGCCAAGCTGGCGGCGGACGGCTGGGGCGGGCGCGGCGGGCGGGTGATCTCGACGTTCCGGCCGGACGACGTGGTCGACCTCGACCGGGCGGACTGGCTCGCGAGCGTCGGGCGGATGGGCGAGCTCGCCGGGGAGGACACCGGCACCTACGACGGCTATCTGACCGCGTTGCGGCGGCGGCGGGAGGCGTTCATCGAGGCCGGTACGACGTGCTCCGACCACGGGCACCCGACGGCGCGCACGGTCGTGCTGTCGAGGGCCGAGGCCGCGGCGATCTACGAGCGGGGGCTGCGCGGCGAGGCGTCGGCGGTGGACGCCGAGACGTTCCGGGCGCACATGCTGCTCGAGTTCGCCCGCATGTCGCTCGACGACGGCCTGGTGATGCAGCTGCACCCGGGCGCGGTGCGTGACCACAACCGCACGCTCCACGCCGCGCACGGCAAGGACGTCGGCGGTGACATCCCGCAGGCCACCGACTACGTCCATGCGCTTCGGCCGCTGCTCGACACGTACGGGATGAATCCGCGGTTGACCTTGGTGGTCTACACCCTCGACGAGCACACGTTCAGCCGCGAGCTGGCCCCGCTGGCCGGCGGCTACCCGGCCCTCTTCCTGGGCGCGCCCTGGTGGTTCCTGGACACGCCGGACGCGATGCGCCGCTTCCGCGAGGCCGTGACCGACGCGGCCGGCTTCTACAACACGGCCGGGTTCGTCGACGACACCCGCGCCTTCTGCTCGATCCCGGTGCGGCACGACATCTCCCGCCGCTCCGACGCCGCGTACCTGGCCTCGCTCGTGGTGCAGGACCGGCTTCCGCTGGACGAGGCGGCCGAGACGATGGCCGACCTCGCCTACCACCTGCCGAAGCGGATCTTCCGCCTGGACACGAACGCGGGGGGAAAGGCATGACCACCATCACCGGGCTCACCGTCCACGACGTCCGCTTCCCGACCGCCGCGGCCGGCGACGGGTCGGACGCGATCAACCGCGGCGACTACTCGGCCACCTACGTCGAGCTGGCCACCGACGCCGGCGTCACCGGCACCGGCTTCACCTTCACCAACGGGCGCGGCAACGAGATCACCTGCGCCGCGGTGCGCGCGCTCGCCCACCACGTCGAGGGACGCACGCTCGGCGACCTGTTCGCCGAGCCGCTGGTCTTCCTCCGGTCGCTGACGGCCGACGTACAACTGCGGTGGCTCGGTCCGGAGAAGGGCGCGCTGCACATGGCCACCGGGGCGATCGTCAACGCCGTGTGGGATCTGCGGGCCAAGGTCGAGGGCAAGCCGTTGTGGCGGCTGCTGGCCGAGATGCCCACCGCCGAGCTGGTGGCGTGCGTCGACTTCCGGCACATCGACGACGCGCTCACCCCCGCGGACGCGGCCGCCATCCTCGACAAGGGCCGCGTGGGGCTCGAGGACCGGCTCGCCCAGCTGCGGCGGGAGGGCTTCCCGTCGTACACGACGAGTGTGGGTTGGCTCGGTTATCCCGACGACAAGGTGCGCGCGCTGACCCGGGACGCGTACGCGCAGGGGTGGCGGGCGATGAAGATGAAGGTGGGCGGCCCGATCGAGGACGACGTCCGGCGGGCGCGGATCATCCGGGAGGAGGTCGGGCCGGACGCGCTGCTGATGATGGACGCCAACCAGGTGTGGGGCGTCGACGAGGCGATCGCGAACATGGCCCGGCTGGCCGAGACCGGCCCGTACTGGATCGAGGAGCCCACGCATCCGGACGACGTGCTCGGGCACGCCCGCGTCCAGCAGGCGGTCGCGCCGATCCGGGTGGCCACCGGCGAGGTCGCCGCGAACCGGGTGATCTTCAAGCAGCTGCTGCAGGCGGACGCGATCCGGGTGATGCAGATCGACGCCTGCCGGGTCGCGGGCGTGCCCGAGGTGCTGGCCGAGCTGCTGCTGGCGGCGAAGTTCGGGGTGCCGGTCTGCCCGCACGCCGGCGGCGTCGGCCTCTGCGAGCTGGTGCAGCACCTGGCGATCTTCGACTATCTGCGGGTGGGCACGTCGCTCGACGGACGGATGATCGAGTACGTCGACCATCTCCACGAGCATTTCCAGGATCCGGTGCGTACGCGCGACGGCCGCTACCTGGTGCCCGACCGGCCCGGCTACAGCTCCGACCTCAAGCCCGAGTCGGTCACCGAGTTCCGCTTCCCCGAAGGGCAGGCGTGGCGATGAGCGACCGTCTCGGCGTCAGCACCCTCGGCCGGGTCCCGGCCGCGTCCCGGCCGCGGATCACCCCCGGCGCGGCCGGCCCGGGCATCGTCCACCTCGGGATCAGCGCCTTCCACCGCGCCCACCAGGCCGTCTTCACCGAGGAGGCGATGGCGGCCGGTGGCGGTGACTGGGGCATCGTCGAGGTCGCGCCCCGCTCGGTCGCCGTTCTCGACGCGCTGCGCGCCCAGGACGGCCTGTACAGCGTCACCACCCTCGCCCCCGGGGGACGGTCGACCCGGGTGATCGGGGCGGTGGCCGGGTTACGGCACGCGGCGAGCGACCCGGACGCGGTCGTCGCGCTGCTCGCCGACCCGGCGATCAAGATGGTCACGCTGACCGTGACCGAGAAGGGCTACCGCCTCGACCCGGCGACCGGGCGGCTGCTGCTCGACGACGAGCTGCGCGGCGACCTGGAGACCGACCGGCCGCCGCGTACCGTGCCCGGGCTGCTGATCCGCGGGCTGGCGGCCCGCCGCCGGGCCGACGGCGGGCCGATCGCGCTGGTCAGCTGCGACAACCTGCCGTCCAACGGGCACCGGATGCAAGGCCTGATCGACTACCTGGCGACGGCCACGGCGCTCTCCGACTGGGTGCGGGAGAACGTGACCTGCCCGGGCACGATGGTCGACCGGATCGTCCCGGCCAGCACGGCCGAGACGCTGGCCGTGGCGTGCGGCGAGCTCGGCGTCCGGGACGAGGCCGCGGTGCAGGGCGAGCCCTACTCGGCGTGGATCATCGAGGACGACTTCCCCGCCGGCCGACCGGCCTGGGAGAAGGCCGGGGCCGTGCTCACCGGCGACCCGCGGCCGTGGGAGCGGCTCAAGCTGCGGACGCTCAACGGGGTGCACTCGGCCATCGCCTATCTCGGGGCGCTGGCCGGGCACGCGACGATCGCCGAGGCGCTCACGCTGCCCGGGATGGCCGCCACCATGCGGCGGTTCATCGCCGAGGACATCGCGCCGAGCTTCGAGCCGCCGGACGGGGTCGACACGATCGAGTACGGCGAGGAGGTGCTGCGCCGGTTCGCCAACCCGGCCATCGAGTACCGGACCGTGCAGGTCGCGATGGACGGCTCGCAGAAGCTGTCGCCGCGGGTGCTGCACACGATCCTGGACCGGCGGGCGGCCGGGGGCACACCGCGCTGGGGTGTGCTGGTGGTGGCGGCGTGGATGCGGTTCGTCGGGGGCGCGGCCGACGACGGGAGCCCGCTCCCCCTCGACGACCCGCTGGCCGCGACGATCCGGGCCCGGCTCAAGGCGGCGCCGGCCACCCCGGCGGGCGTGGTGGACACGCTGCTCGGGCTCGACACGGTCTTCGCGCCGGAGCTCGCCGGGGACGAGACGGTGCGGCGGCTGCTGATCGACTGGCTGACCGATTTCGAGAAGCACGGGGTCGCGGCGACCCTGGAGGCCGGGGCATGACCACGACGGTCGGGCTCATCGGGGCCAACGGGCACGGGCGGTGGCATCGGCGGCGGATCGCCGAGGTCGAGGCGGCCGGGGGCGTACGGCTGGTCGGGCTCGCCGATGTCCGGCCGCTCGAGACGGACCCGGCCGTACCGGAGGGGGTGCCGGTCTTCACCGATCACCGTGCGTTGCTCGCGCAGACCGCGCCCGACGTGGTGGTGATCTGCACGCCGCCGCACACGCACCTGCCGATCGCGCTCGATGCCATCGCCGCCGGGTGTGACCTGCTGCTCGAGAAGCCTCCGGTGGCGTCTCTCGCGGCGCATCACACGCTGGCCGCCTCCCTCGACGTGGCCGGGCGTGCCTGTCAGGTCGGATTCCAGGCGCTCGGGTCGGCGGCGTGGCGGCTCTTCCGGGAGGCGCTGCCGGCGCTCGGCGACCTCGCCGGCATCACGGCGACCGCGTCCTGGCAGCGGGACGACGCCTATTACGCCCGGTCGTCGTGGGCCGGGCGGCGCAACGTGGCCGGCCGGCCCGTGGTCGACGGCGCGCTGGTCAACCCGCTCGCCCACGCGGTCATGCAGGCTCTGGCCGGCGCGCGGGCGGTCGGCGCCGGGCGGCCGCGGCAACTGGTCGCGGAGCGCTACCGGGTGCGGCCGATCGAGGTCGAGGACACCGCGTTCGCGCGGATCACGTTCGACAGTGGGCTGCACGTGGTCATCGCGGTGACGCTGGCCGGCGAGGACTTCATCCCGGGCGAGATCGCGGCGCGCGGGACCGGCGGCCGGGCCGTGCTGGAGTATCCGACCGACCGGGTGCTGCTGCCGGGCGACGACGAGATGCGCGCGGTCGAGGGCCGGGCCGACCTGCTGACGAACCTGGTCGAGCACCGCACCGGGGGCGCGCCGCTGCTCGTGCCGCTGGGGATGACGGCCGACTTCACGGCCGTGCTCGAGGCGCTGACCGTGCCCGACGTGCCGGCGCCGCATCTGCTCGACGACGCGGCGGTGGTCACTTCGGGCGCGACGCGAACCATCCCGGGCATCAACGACCTGCTGCGCAAGGTGGTCGAGACGATGGCGCTGCCGTCCGAGATGGGCGTGCCGTGGGCGGTGCGGCCGTTCACCCAGCGGCTGCCGGTGACCTGACGCCTCTGCGGTCAGCAGATCTTCTCGGCGCCGGGTGCGCCGATCCCCGGGAACCGGCGACTGGCCGGGCTGCCGGCGCCGACGTTCGGGTTCTTCTTCCTGTGCTGATCCCGGTCGGGCTGGGCGCGCCGGCGTTTCGCCCGCGGCAGGCTTTGTCGTTGCGAGCTTCCTCGCGGCGCGCTTACTCGCGGCGCGCTTCCTCGCGGCGCGCTTCCCCGCGGCGCGCTTCCTCGCGGCGCGCTTCCTCACGGTGATCGACGGTCGTGGATTGAGGGAGTAGTCTGCCCGCCGTGGTGAGCCGGATGCGCGCCTTCGCCATCGCCGCCGCCTGGATCGTGGCCGGGCTGGCGGCCGGGATCGTGGCGTTCGCGGCGGCCGGCGGCGGGGTGGACGACGGGCTGCGGACGGCGGTGACCGGCAGCCTGGTGTGGGGCGGCATCTTCCTGCCGGGATGCCTGGTGGTGGCCGGCGTGTGGGTGGTGGCCGGCAGCCGGAACGCCCGGTCGTCGGCGTCGCTGGGCGGGCAGGCGGCGCTGTTCGGGCTGGCGGCGGTGCTGGTCGCGGTGTTGCTGCTGGCGGTGCTCGAGCAGGCGGCGGGGAGATCCGCGGTCTGACTAGCCGAGGGCTTCCTCGATCTCGGGGCGGGTCAGGGCGCCGTCCGCGATCAGCACTCTCATGGTTCGGGCCAACGGGGCGTCGGGCTTTATCGGCAGCGGGTCGGTGAAGGCCAGGGCGGCGCAGACGCCGACGTACTCCGACGTGCGGACGAACCAGCGGTCGGCGTCGGCCAGGCCGCGGAAGACCAGCGTGTAGCGGTCGGCGACGACGACGGCCAGCCACGGGTCGGCGTTGCCGTGCGGGCTGTCCGAAGCCGAGGAGAAAGCCACCGCGGGGCCGGGCGCGCACCGCCAGAAGAAGCCGCCGTAGCCGGCCTGGCCGGGGCGGCCGTGGGTGGCGGGGCTGCCCAGGGTCACCTCGGCGTCGGTGGGGGTGCTCAGGGCGTACCGGAAAATCAGCTCCCAACCGCGCGGCGCGGGAGTGGCGGTCACCGTGCGTTGCTCGCGCAGGATCGCCTCGCCGGCGGCCGACTGCCATTCCAGGGTGGCGGCGAAACCGTCGGGGACCGGGGTGAAGGAGACCGGGACGATGCGGCCGTGGTCGTCGAGCCAGACGTAGCCGCCGTCGCGGACGTAGGTGCGGCCGCCCCAGAAGTTGTACTCGCCGACGTCGGCGATGGTCACCGAGGCGCCCATGTGCCAGGGGTGGTCCGCACACAGCGCGTCGGTGACCACCACTCCGGAGAGTGTGCGGACGGGGTGCAGGTACGGGCGCGGGGCCAGCCGGATGTCCAGGTCGGGGAGCTCGTAGGTGGCCACGGCCGCGCCCCCGACGCGCAGGGTGGCGCTCACGTGGTGGCCGCCCGGTAGCCGGCGTAGGCCTCGGCCAGGACCTCGGCGCCGGGGCGGGACCAGACGTCCTCGTGGAAGACCTCGACCTCGGTCCAGCCGTGATAGCCGGCCTCGCGGACGGCGGTGGCGAAGCGGCGCATGTCGATGCAGCCGGTGCCGGGGAGGCCGCGGCCGAGCAGGACGCCCTCGGGGAGCGGGGTGATCCAGTCGGCCAGCTGGAAGGCGGCGATCCGGCCCTGGCGGCCGGCCTCGCGGATGTGGTCCCAGACCTGGTCGTCCCACCACAGGTGGTAGGTGTCGACGCAGACGCCGACCGCGGCGGCGGGGTAGGGCGCGGCCAGGGCGAGGGCCTGGCCGAGGGTGGCGACCACGCAGCGGTCCGAGCAGAACATCGGATGCAGGGGCTCGATCGCGAGGCGTACGCCGGCGGCGAGCGCATCGGGGACCAGCGCGCCGATCGCGTCGCCGACGTGGCGCCGGGCGGCGTCGAGGTCGCGGGACCGGCCCGGGAGGCCGCCGCTGACCAGGACCAGCGTGTCGGTGCCGAGCGTCGCCGCCTCCTCGATCGCGCGGCGGTTGTTGTCGTACCAGTCCGCCTCGTGGAAGAAGCCGCCGCGGCACAGGGAAGAAACCGTCACCCCGGCGTCGCGGACCAGGGCGGCGGCCTTGTCGAGGCCGTATTCGGCGACCTCCTCCCGCCACAGGCCGACCGCGGAGACGCCGGCGGCGGCGCACCCGGCGACCAGGTCGTCGAGGGGCCAGCGCTTGGTGGTGGCCTGGTTGAGCGAGAAACTCATCGGTCGAGTCCTACCGTGGTGAGCCAGGCCCGGGCACGGGCGGTGGCCAGGTCGGCGTCGGGGAGAATTCCGGCCTGGTCGGCCACGCGCATGAGCTCGAGCAGGTGGCTCGGGGAACGGCCGGCCTGCGCGCCGGCGACCATCGTCAGGTGCTCTTGATGACCGGCGAGCCAGTTCAAGAAGACAATGCCGGTTTTATAGTGATATGTCGGCGTCTTAAACAGATGCCGGGCCAGAGGCAGCGTCGCCTCCATAATCTGGTCATATGCCGAAATGTCGCCTGCGTCCAGTGATCGGAACGCGGCGGCGGCGGGCGGGGCGATCACGGCCAGGACGCCGAGCAGCGCCTCCGAGTGCCCGACGGAGTCACCGCGAATCAGGGACGGATAGTTGAAGTCGTCGCCGGTGTACATGCGGACCCCGGCGGGGAGGCGCCGCCGCATCGAGATCTCGCGGTCGGCGTCCAAGAGGGACATCTTGATGCCGTCGACCTTGTCCGCGTGCTCCCCGATGATCTCGAGAACGACGTCGTCGCCGCCCCAGTACCCGGCCAGCGCGGGATCGAAGGCCTCCCCCAGCCAGTGCAGCAGGACCTTGCCGTCGGCCTCGGACAGCAGCTCGCCGTAGACGCGGCGGTAGTCGTCGGGCCCGGTGGCGGCCGCCGCGAGATGCCGCGAACACATGAGGACCGGTTGGGCGCCGGCTTCCTGCACGTCGGCGAGCTGTTCCGCGTACGCCTTCCGGATGTCGTCGATCGTGGCCGGTCCGGCGGGCAGCTGGTCGGTGCCCACGCCGGCCACGATCGCGCCCCCGGCCGCCCGGGCCTCGGCGGCGCTGCGCCGGATCAGCTCGCGGGTGGCCGGATAGTCGAGCCCGGCGCCGCGCTGGGCGGTGTCCATCGCCTCGGCCACCCCGAAGCCGTAGGACCAGAGGTGATGGCGGAAGCGCAGGGTGGCGTCCCAGTCCAGGGTGGCCGGCGCACCGGGGATGTTCTCCGCATGCTGGTCGGCGGTGACGGGCGCCGCGGCGTACGCGATGCGGCTCCGGAATTTGACCTTGTCGGCCGTGTAGGCAAGGCCGTGCCCGCTGAAGGTGATCATCGGAGAAACTCCAGGAAGTGGGAGGAGGCGCCGAGAAGGGCGACACGCGCGGCGATCAGAAAACTCATCTCGCCAGCTCCGGGATCTCGAGGCGGCGGCCCTCGCGGGACGACCGCAGGCCCAGCTCGGCCACCTGCACGCCGCGGGCGCCGGCCCAGAGGTCACCGGCGTAGGGGGCGTCCTCGGCGACGTACCGCAGAAATTGCTCCCACTGCGCCCGGAAGCCGTTGGGGAAGACCGCGTTGTCGGGAACCTCCTGCCACTGCTCGCGGAATCGCTGCGTGGTCGGCACGTCCGGGTCCCAGACCGGCTTGGGCGTGGCGACGCGCGGCTGGATGCGGCAGTGATGCAGGCCCGCGACCGCGCTGCCGTGCGTGCCGTCGACCTGGAACTCGACGAGCTCGTCGCGGTTGACCCGGACCGCCCACGACGAGTTGATCTGCGCGATGACGCCGCCGTCGAGCTCGAAGATCCCGTACGCCGCGTCGTCGGCGGTCGCCTCGTAGGCCGCGCCCTCCTCGTCCCACCGGCGGTCGATGTGGGTGACCGCCCGGGCGGTGACCGCGCGGACCGGGCCGAAGACCTGCTCGAGCACGTAGTGCCAGTGCGGGAACATGTCGAGGACGATGCCGCCGCCGTCGGCCGCCCGGTAGTTCCAGGACGGGCGCTGGGCCGCCTGCCAGTCGCCCTCGAAGACCCAGTAGCCGAACTCGCCGCGGACCGAGAGGACTTTTCCGAAGAATCCGCCCTCGACCAGCCGGGCCAGCTTCCGCAGGCCGGGCAGGTAGAGCTTGTCCTGCACGACGCCGTGCTTGACGCCGGCCGCGTCGGCGAGGCGGGCCAGCTCGACCGCCTGCTCGAGGGTCTCGGCCACCGGCTTCTCGGTGTAGATGTGCTTGCCGGCGTCGATCGCCATCTGCAGGGCCTTGACCCGGGCCGAGGTGACCTGGGCGTCGAAGTAGATCTGGACGTCCGGGCGGGCCAGGGCGGCCGGCAGGTCGGTGGTCCAGTCGGTGAGGCCGTGCCGCTCGGCGATGTCGCGCAGCTTGGTCTCGCTGCGGCCGACGAGCACCGGCTCGGGCCAGAGCACCGACCCGTCGCGGAGCGGCAGGCCGCCGTCCTGGCGGATGGCGAGCACCGAGCGGAGCAGGTGTTGCCGCAGCCCCATTCGCCCGGTGACGCCGTTGAGCACGATTCCGATGGTCGTCCGGCCCATGCCGCTGGTCCTCCGCTTTCGCCCTCGGCGCTTAGGTAAGCGCTTTCCTAGACCGTAACGGGCGCGCTGCCGTGCGGGCAAGACCGGCGCAGGTATCCTCCCGGGTCATGGCCACTTTGGCGGACGTCGCACGGCACGCGGGCGTGTCCACCGCGACCGCGTCCCGCATCATCAACGGCAGCCCGAAGCCGGTCGCGGACACCCTGCGTGCGCGGGTCCTGGCGGCGGTGGCCGAGCTCAAGTACGTGCCCAACGCGCACGCCCAGATGCTGGCCCGATCGCACCGCAGCGCCGTCGGGGTGATCGTCCACGACGTCTCCGACCCGTACTTCGCGGAGATCACCCGGGGGCTCCAGCGGGTGGCCGAGGCCGACGGCCGGCTGGCGATCATCTGCAACAGCTACCGGCAGCCGGACCGCGAGCTGGAATACATCGACCTCTTGCACGCCCACCAGGTGGCGGCGATCGTGATCGCGGGTTCGGGCTATCTGGACGCGGCGACGGCGGGGCGGATCGACGACCGGTTGCGCGCGTTCGAGGCGACCGGCGGGCGGATCGCGGTGATCGGCCGGCACGAGCACACCGGGGACGCGATCGTGCCGGACAACGAGGAGGGCGGGTTCCTCGCGGCTTCGCATCTCTATGCGCTGGGGCACACCTCGGTCGCGGTGATCGCCGGGCCGCCGGCTTTGACGACCACGTTCGACCGCTTGGCCGGCGTCCGGCGGGCCGCACGGAAATATCGGCTTAAGCTGGCCAAAGAGCGAATCGTCCATTCCGACTTCACGCGGGACGGCGGGGTCGCCGCGACTTCGGCGTTGCTGGACGCGTTCCCCGACGTGACGGCCATCCTGGCCCTGAACGACTCGATGGCGGTCGGCGCCCTGGCGGCGCTGCGGCCCACGGGCCGGCGGGTGGCGGTGATCGGCTTCGACGACATGCCGATCGCGCGCGACGTGACCCCGTCCCTGACGTCGGTGCGGCTGCCGCTGACCGAGATGGGCGAGCGAGCGATGAGGCTCGCGCTGAGCACGGCCGGCGAGGGCCCGCGCGTGGAGACCATCCCGGCGGAGCTGGTCCAGCGCGAGAGCACTTGGGCTCTTTAGGCCGTACGACCGGAGCCCGCCCGCCCCGTCAGACCGGACGAGTGATCGCCCACCGCCCCCGCGCACCCACCTCCCCGGGCCGTCACCTCCGGGCCACCCACCCCCTTGGCCGCACACCTCCCCTGGCGGCGCACCTCCCCTGGCCCCACCTCCCTCCGCCGGCCCCGCTTCCCTCCGCCGGCCCGCCTCCCCGGACCGCGCGCACCTTCCCCCGACCCGCCTCCCCCGCCGCGCGTCTCGCATGCCGCGCGGACTCGCACATCTCGCATCTCGCACATCGCCCAAGTCGCGGCCGCGCCGATGTGCTCCCGGTGCGCAATGAGGATCCTGTCCCGGTGTTTGGTATTGACGGCGGCCATCGATGGTTCTAACTTCCGCAGGAAAGGCCTTTCCTTAGGAGGTTCCACCGATGCGCAGACGTAGGTTCCTCGAGCTGGCCGGCGGCGGCTTAGCCGGCACGGCCCTTACCGCGGCCGTGGCCGCACCGGCGCAGGCCGCCTATCCGGCCCGCGCCGGGCGCCGCTCCCCGGCCCGGGCCGATCCCCCGTTCGCGGTCGTGGCCGCCGACGGCAGCGGAGACTTCGCGACCATCCAGGCCGCCATCGACGCGGTGCCGGTCGGCAACACCGAGCCGCGGGCGATCTCGGTGCGGCCGGGCACGTACCTGGGTCAGGTCGTCGTGCCGTCGAGCAAGCCGTTCGTGACGCTGACCGGGATGGGGGCCGTGCCCGAGGCCGTGATCATCGGGGACGACCGGGCCAACGGGACCCTCAAGCCCGACGGGACGACCTGGGGCACCTCCGGCAGCGCGTCGGTGACCGTGGACGGGGCCGGGTTCCGGGCTCGCAATCTCACGTTCGCCAATCTGTTCGACGAGGCGGCGCATCCGGAGATCACCTCGAAGCAGGCCGTGGCGGTGCTGACGCGGGCGGACAAGATGGAGTTCGACCGGGTGCGGTTCCTCGGCAACCAGGACACGCTCTACGTCAACAGCAGCGCGGCCGGGGTGGCGAACCGGGCGTACTTCCGCGAGTGCTACGTCGAGGGGGACGTGGACTTCATCTTCGGGCGCGGCACGGCGGTCTTCGACCGGTGCCGGATCCACTCGCTCAACCGCAATTCGAGCCCCAACGGGTACGTGACCGCTCCGAGCCAGGACATTTCCATCCCGTACGGGCTATTGATGCACCGTTGCATGCTCACCTCGGACGCCCCCGCCGGCACGGTGTTCCTCGGGCGGCCCTGGCACCCGAGCAACGACCCCAACGCCATCGGGCAGACGCTGATCCGCGACTCCTGGATCGGCGCGCACATCGGGGCGACCGCCTGGAGCGACTTCGGCACGTGGCCGTGGCGCGACGCGCGGCTGGCCGAGTACCACAACCGCGGACCGGGAGCGATTCCGTCGGCCGACCGCCCGCAGCTGACCGATGCCGAGGCGTCCGACTACACGATGGCCGCGTTCCTGCGGGGTGGCGACGGCTGGCGCCCCCAGTCCTGTAAGTAGCAGTCCTGTAGGTAGGCAGTGAGCCCGCACTCCGCCGCCGCGGAGTGACCGGGCACGACGACCGGAACGCGCCGGGCTGGGCGCACCGGTCAGGACCGCAGCGCGATGTTCGTCCCGAGCCAGTCGTCCACATTCATCGAGGCGTCGTAGACGAGCGGGTTCTCCTCCGCCGCCGGCTCCTCGAACATCGCCACCGCCGCCGCCATCGTCTCGTCCGCCAGGTGCGCGCGCTCGCCCGTCGAGACGTTGCGCCGCCGCCGGGCCGCGATCTCCGCCGCCGGCGTGTTCACGTAGATCAGCACCGCGGGCGCGCCGCAGCTCGCCGCTATCCCGCGCAGCCGGTCGCGCTCACCGCGCTTCAGGCTTCCGCCGTCGAACACCGCCGTCCGCCCAGCCCGCAGCAACCGCGCCAGCCCGTCGAAGGCGCGGGCGTAGACGTCGTCCCAATCCCGCTGGGTCATCGACCGCACGTCGAGGCCGGCCGCGTCGATCTCCGCGTCCACCGACGCATAGCCGAACCGGAAGCGTCGTACCAGCTCACGGCACAGGACGGACTTCCCGGCGTACGGCAGGCCGGTCACGATGTAGAGCTTGGCGCGGATGCCCACCCCGACAGTCAACCACTGCAAATTTTCTGCGTCGTTTTAGCCATTGACTGCAATCGACCTCCGTGTGAACGTTGCCAGGCAAGCGCTTTCCTGAGCGCCCCCGCCGTGGAACGGCCGCCCACCGAGCCGTTCGAGGGAGTTGCCATGCCCGCAGCAGCCACCACCGCCGCCGTCCTCCTCGCTGTCGCCGCGATGGGGTTGGCGGGCCCGCCGCAAGCCGTCACGGCCGGCGCCGCTCCCCCGGCGGGCGCCCGATCAGCGCCCGCCGGGGTGACCGCGGAGCTTGCGGCCGCCGGAATGACCGCGGACCAGGCGGCCCGCGCCGCGCTGGGCCTCCAAGCCGCGCAGGGCGCGCAAGCCGCGCAGGGCGCGCAAGCCGCGCAGGGCGCGCAAGCCGCGCAGGGCGCGCCGACCGCCGCCCAGCGCGCCCAGGGCATCTCCCCCATCGCGCTGCGGCTCGGCCGCGCCGCCCTCCCCGCCAACGACGGCTGGGCCGCCGCCGGCACCGGCACCACCGGCGGCTCGGCCGCCGATGACGCGCACGTCGCCGTCGTGCACGACCGGGCCGAGCTGATCGCCGCGCTCGGCGGGGACGCCGCCACCAACGGGCAGAACGCCACCCCGAAGATCGTCTTCGTGAGCGGCAAGATCGACCTGAACAGGGACGCCGAGGGCAACACGCTGACCTGCGCCGACTACGCCGACCCGGCCTACAGCCTGGACGCCTTCCTGGCCGCCTACGACCCGGCCGTCTGGGGCAGGGCGAGCAAGCCGAGCGGCCCCCTCGAGGAGGCCCGGGTGCGCTCGGCCAAGAGGCAGGGCGACCAGATCAAGGTCAACGTCGGCAGCAACACCACGATCATCGGCATCAACGGCGGCCGGATCACGCACGGCAGCCTGGTGCTGACCGGGATCAGCAACGTGATCGTCCGGAACCTCGAGGTCACCGACGCGGCCGACTGCTTCCCGGCCTGGGACCCGACCGACGGCTCGACCGGCAACTGGAACTCGCTCTACGACCTGATCTCGCTCTCCGGCGCGACCAACGTGTGGATCGACCACAACACGCTCAGCGACGGCAACAACCACGACGAGGACCAGCCGCTCTACCTCGGCCGGCCCTACCAGGTGCACGACGGGGCGTCGGACATCATCAAGGGCTCCGACTACGTCACGGTCTCGTACAACGACTACTACGACCACGACAAGACGATGCTGATCGGCTCGACCGACACCCCGGGCGTGGACGTCGGCAAGCTGCGGGTCACCGTGCACCACAACCGGTTCGGCAACGTGATCCAGCGGGCGCCGCGGGTGCGGTTCGGCCAGGTCGACGTCTACAACAACCTGTACGTGGCCACCGACGAGGACAGCTACCAGTACTCGCTGGGCGTCGGCGTCGAGTCGAGCATCTACGCCGAGAACAACTACTTCAAGCTCAGCGCGGACGTGCCGGTGGCGAACGTGATCCACTACTGGAAGGGCACGAGGATCACCGCGATCGGGTCGCTCGTGCAGGTCGGCAACAAGGCCAAGCCGGTCGACCTGGTCGCCGCCTACAACGCGGCCTACGACCCCGATCTGGCCGCCGACGCAGGCTGGACGCCTTCCCTGCGTACGACCGTGGCTCCGGCCTGGGCAGTGCCGGTAGTGGTCGCAGCGAGCGTGGGAATCCGAAAGCTGGGTTGCTGAGGCCCGGAAAATGGCACGCTGAGGTCATGCACATCGGCGTCATCGGGGCAGGACGACTCGGCGCGACCCTCGCCGAGTGGTGCGCGGAGAGCGGTCACGACGTGGCGGTGACGTCGCGGCATCCGGAGCGGCTCGGCGATCTGGTCGACCGGCTGGGCGATCACGTCACGGCGATGCCGGTGGCGGATGCGGCGGCGTACGCGGACGCGGTGCTCTTCGCGCCCAGCTGGAGCTCGGCCCGGCAGGCCATCGACATGACGGCCGGCGCGCTGAACGGCAAGGTCGTGATCGACGCGACCAACCCGACCGAGGCGACGCCGGACGGCCGCAGCGGGCTCGAGACGCTGATGGGCTGGGCGCCCGAGGCACATTGGGTGAAGGCGTTCAACACCCTGCCGGCGAGCGTGCTGACCCGCCGCCGCGGACACGACCCGCTGCTGGCCGAGTTCGTCTGCACCGACCTGGTCGACGCCCGGCTGACCGCGTCCAAGCTGATCCGCGACCTGGGCTTCGCCCCGATCTTCACGGGCCGCGCCGACACCGCGTACCTGACCGAGACCGGCGGCCCGCTGCAGATGACCGAGGTCAACATCCAGGACGCGACCGACGTCCTGGCCGGCGTCCTCGGCGACTACGTCTGATCAGACGTTCACGCTGACGTACTGCTCGCCCTCGGTGCTCACCACTCGGATGGCGGTCACCTCGGCCGGCTCGATCAGGGCGCTTCCGTTCAAGGTGGTGCCGTTCGCCTCGCCGGCCGGGGAGACCAGCCAGCTGCCGGCCAGCACGGCCTCGCCGTCCTTGCCCACGACCTCGATGCGGCAGCGCTCGCCGGCGGGGATGCCGCCGACCGTCGCGCTCAGGCGGACCCAGCCCATCGCGGGCGTGATGGTCGCGTTGATGTGGGCGCCCGTGTTCGGGTCGGCGGCGGCCACGAACTGGGTGCCGGGCGGGACGCTGGTGGCGGGCGACGAGGTCTGCGCCTGCGGGGTGGTGTCGCCGGACGTGCCGCGGCCCAGGATCACGCCGCCGCCGATGGCGACCACGATGACCGCGGCCGCCGCCGTGGAGAGCATCGCGATGCGGCGCATCCGGCCGCCCGAGGCCTCCTGGCGGACCTGGCGGATCGTGCGCTGCAACAGTAGGTCGGCGTCCTCCGGCGGGCCGTCGAGCAGCATCTCGTCGGGGATCTCGCGCAGGGCCGACGACCACTCCTGCAGCGACTCGATCTCCTCGCGGCACGCGGCACAACCCGCCAGATGCTCGTCGGCCCGCTGCTTCTCCTCGGGCGTGAGCATCTCCATCAGGTAGCCGGCCATGTCGACGTGGTCGTTGGTCGGTGTCGGGTTCTCCGGCGTGCTCATGATGCCAACCGTTCTCTGCCGGCCTCGCGTAGGGCCCGCAACGCATAGTAGGACCGGGACTTCACCGTTCCCGGCGGAATGCCGAGCGCCGCGGCCGCCTCGGTGACCGTGTTGCCCTTGAGATAGACCTGTTCGAGCACCTGGCGATGCTCGTCGGAGAGCCGGCTCAGCGCGTCGACCACCACCATCGAGTTCACCACGCGCTCGGCGTGATCGCCCTCGACCGCGGCGTCGGGCGGGCTCTCCCGCACCTCGGGCGGCCGGCGGTTCCGCGCGCGGATCTGGTCGAGCACGATGTTGCGGACCACGGTCAGCAGCCAGCCGCGCACCGAGCCCTTCGAGCTGTCCAGGCTGTCGGGATGCCGCCAGGCGCGCACGAGCGCCTCCTGGACGACGTCCTCGGCGGCCGCGCGGTCCCGCGTCAGCTGCGTGGCATACGCGAGCATGGCTCGGCCGTGTTCGTTGAACAGCGATCTGACCAGTGCTTCATCGGCCACCTCCCGGCGCGGTCTGGTCTTTGCTGACGGCATCGCGTCTCTCTTTTCCGCGGCACCGGCGACGGTGCCGTTTCGGTACGGGTCCGCCGCCCTTCCGTGGTGCGGCGGACTCGCCGAAGGCGACATCGAAGAACGTACTGCGCCGCGGCTACCTGAGATACGTGCAGGTACGCCCGGACGGATCAAAGATCTTGTGAAGTTGGCATCCCGGGGTGAACCGTCCCGTCGCGGGGGTCGTGTGGGAGGCATGCCCGGATTCCCGCCGGGGTGGCGAAGGAGAGCAGCCATGAGGAACCACAGGATGATCATCATGGTCACGCTGGCCGGCTTGGGCCTGTCCGGTCTGACCGCCTGTGGCAGCCAGAATGCGCCGTCGTTCGATCGTCTGACGCTGCCGGTGGCGCAGACGAAGTCGGCCGACGCTCCTCCGCCGGCCGAAGGCCCCGGCGACCTGACCGGCGCGGCCGCGGATCCGTCCCCCAGCGCGTCCGCGACCGGTCAGGATTCCGGCCGGAAAGCCACGATCGAGAAGCCCACCGTCGCCAAGACCCAGAAGTGGGTGAAGATCTTCAGCGGGCCGTCCGACAAGGACATCACGCCCAACGCCGACAAGGCCAAGGGCAGCCACACGGTCGAGCTCAACGCGGTCGACAACGACCAGATCGGCACGTTCGTGGCCGACGGCGCCGGCCGCACGCTCTACCGCTTCGACGGCGACAAGAACAAGCCGCCGAAGTCGAACTGCAACGGCTCGTGCGCCACGGCCTGGCCGCCGCTGCTGATCAAATCGCCCGGCAAGATCTTCCCGGACGGCATCGACCCCAAGATCATCGGGTACGTCGAGCGCGCCGACCACACGTGCCAGGTGACCATCAACGGCTGGCCCGTCTACTACTTCATCGCCGACGCCAAGGCCGGGGACCTCAACGGCCAGGGCGTGAACGGCAAGTGGTTCGCGATCGACCCGACCGGCGGCAAGACCAAGGCCATCCCCGGGTTCCCGCTCAAGAACAACTGACCGCTCGAGAACAACTGACCGCTCGAGAACAACTGACCGCTCGAGAACAACTGACCTGGCACGAAAACATCGGGGGTCCGCCGGCAGCGTCCATCGCTGCCGGCGGGTCTATTTACGCGGTACGGCCGATCCCGTCAAGTGAAACTGGACAGCACGACACGCCGACCGCAAAGCACGCGCGGCCATCAACCCCAGTTTATGATCCGTGACCAGCGCAAAGAGGTCCCTGGATATCCCCGAATTGGCGGACGGGATGGTAGCCATGACCGGAATCGTCCCTCGTCCACGCCTGTTTTCGCTCCTCGACGACGGCGCACGCCTGCGGGTGACGCTGGTGCGGGCCGGTCCCGGCTGGGGCAAGACGGCCCTGGTCCGGTCCTGGGCGGGCGCCCGCCGCAAGAACACGGCCTGGCTCGATCTGCGTCCCGAGCACCGCGACACCGCCACCATGATCCGGGCGGTCGGCGCGGCGCTGGAGCCGGCCGGCGTCACGCTCGTCGACGACTGCGCCGAGGACGCGGCCGGGCCGGTCTGGCTGGTGCTCGACGACCTCCAGGTGCTCGACGGCGCCGACGCCAACGACGCGCTGGCCCAGTTCATCGACCGCGGGCTGGACTGGCTGCACTTCGTGCTGATCACCCGCAGCGAGCCGGGCCTGCCGCTGCACCGCCTGCGCGCGACCGGCGACCTCACCGAGATCGGCGCCACCGACCTGGCCTTCGACGCCGAGGAGACGGAGGCGGCGGCATTCCATGCGGGCGGGGCGAAGAACGCGGAGGGCTGGCCGCTCGGCCTGCGCCTCGCGACCGAGGCCAAGAATCCCGGCGACGCGACGCGCGACTACCTCCTGCGCGAGGTGGTGGCGGCACAGCCCCCGACCGTACGCCGCTTCCTGCTCCGCACCTGCTTTCCCGACCTGATCTGCGCCGACCTGGCCACCGCCCTGACCGGCGAGACGCACGGCCGGCAGATCCTCGACCACCTCGGGGTCACCGGATTCGTCACGCGCCAGCCCGCCGACCCGCGCTGGTACCGCTACCACGGCCAGCTGCGGGCGGCCCTGCGCCGGCAGTTCGAGGTGGAGGAGCCGGACGCCACCCCGGCGCTGCACGGCTTGATCGCCCGGTGGTTCGCGCAGGAGGGCTCGGTGCCCGAGGCGCTCCGGCATGCCGCGGTGGCGGGCGATTGGGCGTACGCGGGAAGGCTCGTCGCCGAGCGCGCGATCGCGATGCTGCTCTCCGGCCGCCGCGACGACCTGCTCGCCGCGATCCGCACGATTCCCGCCGAGCAGTTGCCCACCACCGCCGAGCTGAGTCTCTGCGCCGCCTTGCTGATGTACGCCGGCGGGAACCTCCCGGCGGTCCCGGCCCGCATCGAGCAGGCCCGCCGGATGGCCGCCGCCCGCGAGCCGGCCCGGCGCATCGCCCTCGACGCCGCGCTCGCCGTGCTCGAGGCGGGCGCGGTGATCCGGGTCGCCGGCGACATGCCCGAGCTCGTGCGGGCCACCACCGCGATCCTCGAGCTGCTGCGCCCGGCCCGCCTCGACGAGGTGCCGGCGCTGCTGCAGCTGCGGTCGTTCGCGCTGGCCAACAAGGGCGTGGGTCTGCTCTGGGTCGGCCGGCTCGATCAGGCCGACCAGTTCCTGTGGTCGGGCATGACGGCGGCGCGCTCGGCCGGGGCGGAACTGGTCGAGGTGAACGCCCTGGGCTACCTGGGGCTGCTGGCGTACTTCCAGGGGTCGCTCGGCGAGGCCGCCGACCACGCGGCCGCCGCCGAGGATCTGGCCCGCCGCCTGGCCATGGAGTCGGCGCCGCAGGCCGCGACGGCGCACCTGGTGGTCGCGCTGATCGAGCTCGAGCGCCACCGGATCGCCGAGGCCCAGTCCGCGCTGCGCCGCGCCCTGCACACCGGCATGCACCCGCCCGAGGCGGTCACCGCGGTGCTGACCTCGCTGGTGCGGGTGCAGCTGCTGCTGGCCGGCGACGACCCGGTCGCGGCCCGCGCGCTGCTCGAGTCCACCCGCGACGAGGCCGGCCCGATGCCGGTCGCGCCCCGCCTGGACCGCTGGCTGCGGCTGATCGAGGCCGAGGTGGCGCTGGCCATGCACCAGCCCGACCGGGTGGTGACGCTCTACCCGCCCAGCGGGCGGCTGCGCCCGGCCGAGCAGGTGTGCCTGGGCCGCGCCTACCTCGCGCTGGGCTCGCTGGACAAGGCCGAGGAGCTGCTGAGCCGGGCCGCGAACAGCCCGCACATGGTCGCGGCGGTGACCGCGTGGATCGGGCTGGCCCTGGTCGCCGAGGCGCAGGGGCACGTGAGCCGCTCGGTCGACGCGATGTCCCGGGCCGGGCAGCTGGCCCGCCGCAACGGCATCCGCCGCCCGTTCCGCCGCTTCGACGCGTCCCGCATCGAGGTCCTCACCGGCCGGCAGCGCTGGCTCGAGGAGGTCTTCGAGGAGTCGCCGGACCCGGCCGAGCCCGCCGCGCTGGCCGACGCGCTCAGCGAGCGGGAGCACGACGTGCTGCGCTTCCTGCCGACCGTGCTGACCGCCGCCGAGATCGCCGGCAACCTCGGCATCTCGGTGAACACCGTGAAGGCGCACATGCGGGCGATCTACCGCAAGCTCGGCGCGGCCCGGCGCCGCGAGGCCGTCGTGCGCGCCCGCCAGCTGGGCCTTCTTTAAGAGATCGGCCTTCTTTAGGAGAGGTACGCCTCGACGCCGTCCAGGATCCGGGCCAGGCCGAACGCGAAGTCGGTGTCGGGGTCGTCGGCCTCGTCCATTGCCCCGGCGTCGATCACCCGCCGCAGCATCGGGAACCGGTCGGCCTGCACCAGCTGCCGCATCAGCTGACCGAACTCGGCCATGGTCGCCTCGACCGTGCGCCCGTCGTGCGCCGCCGCGTCGGCCATCTGCCCCCGCAGCGTCGCCTCGTTGCGCACGAAGCCGGTCAGCAGCAGCATCACCGACAGCTTCCGCGGCTCGTCGATGCCGGTGCCGTCGAGCGCCGCCAGCCCCGCCTCCATCCAGGCCAGCTGCCGCGGCGTCGCGGGCGGCCCGGCGACCGGCACCTGCAGGAACCAGCGCTCCGCACGGAACATCGCGATCATCGCGTACGCCCATCGCTCCAGCGCCGCCCGCCAGCTCTCGCCCTCGGCCCGCGGCGCGGGCGGCTCCCCCGACGCCGCCTCGAGCATGAGGATCGTGAGCTCGTCCTTGTTCGCCACGTAGCGGTAGAGCGACATCGGCTTGGTCGCCAGCTCGGCCGCGACCCGGCTCATCGACACCGCCCCGAAGCCCTCGGCCCGGGCGACCGCCACCGCCGCGCCGACGATGCGCTCGACGCTCAGCGCCGGTTTCGGCCCCCGCGTCGGCCGCTCCCGGTGGCCCCAGGCCGCGCGGAGGGGCGGCGGCAGCGCGCTGAGGTCGGTCATGTGTCGTCTTTCTCCCTCGGTCTTGACAGCTCATCCTATTACTGCGTATGTATTACGCAGTAGTGCGTATGCCATACGCAATAGTCTTCCACGGAGGGGCCGTCATGCAAGCCACGCTCGAAAAGGCCGGACGACGCGAGTGGATCGCCCTCGGGGTGCTGATCCTGCCGCTGCTGCTGGTGTCGATGGACGTCTCGATCCTCTACTTCACCGTCCCGTTCATCAGCCACGACCTCGCGCCGAGCAGCACCGAGCAGTTGTGGATCTTCGACATCTACGGCTTCGTGCTGGCCGGGCTGCTGATCACCATGGGCGCGCTCGGCGATCGCATCGGGCGGCGCCGGCTGCTGCTGGCCGGGGCGCTGGGCTTCGGCGCGGCGTCGGCCCTCGCCGCGTACTCGACCAGCGCCGGCATGCTCATCGGGGCGCGCGCGATCCTCGGCGTCGCCGGCGCCACCCTGATGCCCTCGACGCTCGGGCTGATCCGCAACATGTTCCACGACGCCAAGCAGCGGGCCACCGCGATCGCGGTCTGGACGGCGGCGATGACCTCGGGCATCTCGCTCGGCCCGGTGATCAGCGGCGTGCTGCTGCAGCACTTCTGGTGGGGCTCGGTGTTCCTCATCAACATCCCGGCGATGCTCCTGCTGCTGGTCTCGGCGCCGTTCCTGCTGCCCGAGCACCGCAACCCGGCCCGGGGCCGCTTCGATCTGGTCAGCGCGGCCCTCTCGATGGTGTCGGTGCTCGCCGCCGTCTGGGGCATCAAGCAGATTGCGGCGTACGGGATGAGCACCGTCCGCTGCGCGGCGATCGCCGGTGGCCTGGCCCTCGCCGTCGTCTTCGTCCGGCGCCAGCGGCGGCGTCCCGACCCGCTGCTCGACCTGGCGATCCTGCGGCGGCCGGCGTTCGCGGGCTCGGTCGTGGTGAGCCTGCTCGGCACCTTCGCGCTGGTCGGCTTCGCCGTCTTCGTGACGCAGTACCTCCAGCTGGTGCTCGGGATGAGCCCGCTCGAGGGCGCGCTGTGGAGCCTGGCCCCGTCGATCGGGGTCGGCGCGGCGGCCCCGATCGCCTCGAAGCTCGCCCAGCGCGGCGTCGACCGGGCCCGGATCATCGCCGCCGGCTTCGGCCTGGCGGCGGCGGGCTTCCTGGTGGCGAGCACGGTGCCGCAGCACGCGGGCCTGGTGCGGCTGCTGATCGCCGCCGCCCTGTACGCGGGCGGCCTGGTCGTGGTGATGTCGACCGCCACCGAGCTGATCATGGGCGCGGTCCCGCCGGAGCGGGCGGGCTCGTCGTCGGCGCTGACCGAGACGGCCTCGGAGCTGGGCGGGGCGCTGGGCATCGCGATCCTGGGCAGCATCGGCACGGCGGTCTACCGGGCCGGGCTGGACGGCGCGCCGGACGCGGCCCGGGAGACGCTGAGCGGCGCGCTGGCCACCGCCGCGCAGATGCCGTCCCCGGCCGGCGCCGACCTGGTGGACGCGGCCCGGTCCGCCTTCGTCGGCGGCCTGCACGCGGCCGCGTGGATCGAGGTCGCGGTGATGGTGCTGGCCGCCGTGCTGGTGCTGGCGGTGCCGTTCAGCCGACGGCCTTCTACTCGACCGATCGAATCCGTGTGACCAGGATCGAGCCGAGGACGGTCACGGCCGCCGCCGCCAGGTAGAGCACCGGGTAGCCGCCCAGGTAGGACACCAGCGGGAAGGCGATGGCCGGGCCGAGGACCTGGGGCGCGGAGTTGGCGATGTTGATGACGCCCAGGTCGCGGGCCCGGTCCTCGGCGCCGGGCAGCACCTGGGTGATCAGCGCCTGGTCGACCGAGAGGTAGACGCCGAAACCGAGGCCGAGGATGACGGCGGCGACGATCGCGCCGGTCCAGGTCGGCCAGAAGGCGAGAATGACGGCGGCCACGGCCATCACGTAGCCGGAGACGATCACCGAGGGCTTGCGCTTGCCGGTGCGGTCGGAGACGACGCCGCCGACCACGACGGTCAGCACGGTGGCCACCGTGTAGACGACGATCAGCAGGGCGAGGCCGTCGTCGGCGTTCGCGTAGTGCACCTTGTCGCGCAGGAAGTAGAGCAGGTAGAGCGTGGCCATGGCGTTGCCGAGCTGCACCAGGAAGCGGGTGGCGAAGGCCCAGGCGAAGTCCCGGTCGCGGAACGCCTCGAACCGCCACGCCGAGAACCGCGGCGCGACGGCGATCGGCGGATCGCGCTCGACCAGCACGAACGGCGCCACGGTGAACACCACGACGAGGGCGATCGCCATGTAGCCGCCGCCGGCGGCGGTCACCAGGAGCACGCCGGCCACCACGCCGACGGACTGGGTGAGGCCGACCCAGCCGGAGACCAGGCCGCGCTGCCCGACCGGGGTCTGGTCGGGGACGACCGCGGTGAGGCCGGCCTGCATCGTGTTGAGGCCGGCCTGGGCCAGGCACCAGCCGACGCCGACCCAGACCAGGGTGTGCTGGGCGTGCAGGAAGACCAGGGCGGCGCCGCCGAACAGGGCGCCGGCCACGATCCAGGTGTGCCGGCGGCCGGTGCGGGCCGTGGTCACGTCGGAGAGGGCGCCGGCCAGCGGGCCCACGACGACGGCGACCAGGGCGCCGATCGCGGTGATGACGCCGAGGGCGGTCTCCTTGCCGTCGCCGGCGATGTCCTCGATCTGATTCGGCAGCAGCACCTGGAGCGGGCCGAAGTAGCCCATCCAGAGGCCCAGGTTGGCCAGCGAGAGCAGGGCGATCCAGCGGCCGCCGACGCGGGTGGTGACGGCCTCGGTGGTCATCCCCGCTCCCGCAGGGCCGCCTGCAGCCATCGGAAGGAAGCTCTGGGCGTACGGGCGAGTGTGTCGAAGTTGGTTTGCACCAGGCCGAAGCGTTGCCCGTAGCCCTCGGCCCACTCGAAGTTGTCGAGCAGGGACCAGACGAAATAGCCGCGCACGTCGACGCCGGCGGCGATGGCCCGCCCGACCGCGCCGAGGTGGCCGTCGAGGTAGTCGATGCGGAACTGGTCGTCGAGGCGGTCCTCGACCGAGCAGCCGTTCTCGGTGATGTAGATCGGCGGGAGGCCCGGGTAGGTGTCCTTGAGGCCGACCAGCAGGTCGTGCAGGCCGTCCGGGACCACCGGCCAGCCGAAGGCCGTGGTCGGGACGCCCTCGATCGGGACGGTCTCGAACGGCAGGTCACCGTCGGCCGCGGCGACCTTCGTCGGGTTGTAGTAGTTGATGCCGAGCGCCCGCATGGGAGTCGCGATGATCGCCATGTCGCCGTCCTTGACGACCTCGTCGAGCCCCGACGCCAGAAAGTCCGGATATTTGCCGATAAAGAGGGGGTCGTTGAAGAGGCGGTTGTGGAATCCGTCGTAGACCATCGCCGCGATCTGGTCGGCCTCGTCGTCGGAGGCCGGGATGACCGGCGTGCAGTTGTTGGTGATCATGACCTCGGCATCGCCGGGCAACGCCCGCACCGCCAGCCCGTGCGCCAGCAACTGGTGGTGCGCGACCGGCAGCGCCCCGAGCATCAGCTCCCGCCCCGGCGCGTGCGTCCCGAACGCGTACCCCTGCGCCATGTGCACGATCGGCTCGTTCAGCGTGATCCACCGCGTGATCCGGTCACCGAGCCGCTCGGCGACGTGGGCCGCGTACTCACCGAACCGCAGCGCGGTCTCCCGGCTCAGCCACCCGCCCCGATCCTCGAGCGCTTGCGGCAGATCCCAGTGAAAGAGCGTCGGCGTGGGCGCGATCCCCCGCGCCAGCAGCGCGTCGACCAGCCGCTCGTAGAAGTCGAGCCCCGCCGCGTGGGGCGCGCCGCTCCCCTCCGGCTGAACGCGCGGCCAGGCGACGCTGAACCGATAGGCGTCGACCCCGAGCTCCGCCATGAGCGCGACGTCCTCGCCGAACCGGTGATAGTGATCGCAGGCCACGTCCCCGGTGTCCCCGCCGGCGACCTTCCCCGGCGTGTGCGCGAAGGTGTCCCAGATGGACGGCCCGCGGCCGCCCTCGTGCACGGCCCCTTCGATCTGATAGGAGGCCGTGGAGACCCCCACGAGAAACCCGTCAGGAAACCCGGACAGCAAGCCCACACGAACCTCCCGCGAAGGTGAATGCAGCTCAGGTTAGTGATCCGCGTTACACGGCGGAAGACCCATTCGGGCGGGCTCTCGGCAAGCTCGCCGGCCCGGCGACGACGATCTGCGTCACGCGCTGACGGACCACCGCCGCCGCTGGGACGACGGCTTCGAGATCCTGACCGACGACGCGCCGAAGATCAGCGATGCCCTGACGCGGGTGGCGCAGGCGTATCGGTCGGTCGGCCAGGCGGCCGCCGCCCGAGCTGACCGCCGGCCCGGCGACCGGGGCGGTCGATGCCTGAGCTGGGCGAGACCCGCGATCCGCGGGCGCTCGTGCCCGGCGATATCGGTCAGGGGCGGCGGGCGACCGCGATCATGCGGTGATGGGCGGTGGTCAGCGACTCGCCGTTCTCGCCGTGGGCGTGCACGTCCTCGAAGCCAGCGGCCGAGAACCAGTCGCGCAGCTCGGGGAAGCCGAAGAGCCGCTTCACGAACGTCAAGGTCCGGGTGCGGCCGTCGCGGACGACCGTGCGCTCGACGGTCAGGCGCATGGTCAGCGGGTCGAGGTCGTGGCGGTCGACGAGCATGTCGCCGTTCTCGCGGCGGGCCGTGATGCGGGACGGGGGCAGCGCCGGGAGGTACGCGGTCAGGTTGTCCAGATCCATGGCCAGGCGGCCGCCCGGGCGCAGGACCCGGGCCATCTCCGCGAGCACCACGCGGTTGGTGGCGTCGTCGAAGTAGCCGAAAGCCGTGCTCCCGTTGACGACGCGGTCGAAACGGTCCGTCCACTCCGGTGGCAGCTGCCGCATGTCGCCCGCGAGGAACTCGGCGGCGCCGGCTCGGGCCCGGTCCAGGAAGACCGCGGACGAGTCGAGGCCGGTCACGTCGCAGCCGCGGGCGGCCAGGGCGTTCGCCAGGACGCCGTGGCCGCAGCCGACGTCGAGGACGGTCATGCCGGGCTCGAGGGCGAGCAGGCGCCACACCAGGTCGGCGATCTCGTTGCCGCCGGCGTACGCGGTGCCCACCAGCGGGCCGTGCGTGGGGGCGGAGCCGGGCGCGGCGAAGAAGTACAGGTAGTCATCGTCGTACATGGCACCGGCGTCGAACAGATCGGTCGTCATGCTAACCATGATGGGTGGACAACGCACTCGTGCTGGGCGCCGGGGGGATCACCGGAATCGCGTGGCAACTCGGGCTCGTCACCGGACTCCGCGAAGCGGGCGTCGATCTCACCACGGCCGATCTGATCGTCGGGACGTCGGCCGGCTCGGTCACCGGCACGCTGCTCGCGGCGGGCATCGACCCGGTCGACGGGCAACGGCTCGAGGCCCGCCTGGGCGACGGCGACCCGCCGATCCGGCCCGACTGGGAACGCGGCTCGCAGGCGTTCGCGATCCTCACCGACGAGACCCGCGACCCGGCGTCGATCCGGGCCGAGGTGGGCGCGCTCGCGCTCGCGGCGGACGTCATCGACGAGGAGCCGTACGTGTCGTCGCTGGCCCGCCGGCTGCCGGTGCGCGACTGGCCGGACCGCCCGCTGCTGATCAACGCGGTCGACGCGGCGACCGGCGACCCGGTGGTCTGGGACCGCACGTCCGGCGTGCCGCTCGACCGGGCGGTGGCCGCCAGCTGCGCGGTCCCCTGCATCTTCCCGCCGGTCACCGTCGGCGGCCGGCGGTTCGTCGACGGCGGCGTCCGCTCGGGCACGAACGCCGACCTGGCCGCCGGCTGCGCGCGCGTGGTGGTGCTGGCGCCGCTGGCCCCGATCCGCATGCACGGCGCGCCCGCCGCCGAGATCGAGGCGCTGCGCCGGCGGGCCAAGGTCGCGCTGGTCGCCCCGGACGACGCCACCCTGGCCGCGCTGGGCCCCAACGTCTTCGACGCGAGCCGCTGGGAGCCCGCCATCGAGGCGGCGACCGCCCAGGGACGCCGATTGGCTCCCGAGGTGGCCGCCGCCTGGCACAGCTAGTGCCCGTACACCTCCAGCTCATAGAGGGAGAAGCCGTAGGAGGTGGCCCGGGTCTGCCCGGTGAGGCGCAGATAGCGGGCGTTCACCGCGGGAAACGTCACGGTGTCGAGTCCGCCGTTCGCACCCGTCACGGCGGCGACCTGGGTCCAGGTGCTGCCGTCGGCCGAGGTTTCCACCTTGTACGCGGTGGCGTAGGCGTCCTCCCACCGAACCACGGCCCGGGCGACGGGCTGGGCCGCGCCGAGGTCGACCTGTAACCACTGGTTGTCGTTCCAGGAGCTGGCCCAGCGGCTGGATAAGCTCCCGTCCACCGCGTTCTTGGCCGGGTAGAAGAGCTGGCTGCTCGACGCGGTCACCGCCTTGGCCGCGGCCAGGTTGCTGATGTTGTCGCCGCGCTTCGCCGGGAACGACACCACCTGCTGGTACGTGGGGCGGTTCTGCCAGGCGATCAGGTCGTGCTCGATGCCGCCGAGCGGGGACTGCAGGATCGCGTCGGCGCACCACTGGTCGCCGGCCGAGCAGTGGTCGTCACCGGGGTAGGTGGTGGCGGCCGGCTCGGCGAGCGCGGCGGTCAGGCTGGACAGCAGGGCGCCGCGGCACGTGCCGACCACGCCGCCGCCGCAGTACTTCGTGGACCAGCCGGGCACGCTGTCGCCCAGGACCGCGCGCAGGTCCTTGTCCACGTAGCCCCACCAGCCGTACTGGAACGAGGAGCCCTTGTGCGCCTGGCTCTCGTTGGCGGAGGTCGGCAGCGAGCTCACCGGCCCGGTCTGCCCGCCCGACGGCGACTCGTTGATCTGCAGGGCGTCGACGAGCGACTGGAACAGCCCATCGCCGAGCCCGGACTGGAACGCGGCCTGCACGAGCTTGGGCCACCAGGCATCGAAAATGCGAATGGCGTCGGCGTTCCCGTACGTCTTACTGCCCGCCGACGTCTCCTGCCGGTGCGCGCCCGCGGCCAGCCAGGCACGCAGCTTGGCCAGCGCCGCGGCCTGGGCCGAGTCGGTGACCGTGGCGGTGTCGATGACCCGCAGCAGGACCGGCAGCACGTCGGTGCCGCGCAGGTCGGTGGTGGCCGCCGACTCGACGACCTTCACCAGGGACGCCCGGTCGTACTTCGTGCCGGCCGCGATCCCCGCCTTCAGGGGCTTGTCGAGCAGATCGGCGCGGTGCACCGAGCCGAAGCTGAAGTTGCCGTCGGCCGCCCCGAAGTTGCCGGCCTGCTTGTTGTTCCAGCTGACGAAGTAGTTCTGGTTGACGGCCTGCGGGTGGCCGCTCGCCGGGACGTACGAGGCGAGATTGGTCACGGGGTTCCAGCCCTGCCACTCGTACGCCTGCTCGCCCTTGGTCGGAAGGTTGGGATCGGCGCCCGGCGCGCGCAACGGCTCGGCGCCCGAGGTGTACATCGCCGAGTCGGCCGAGTTGACGTAGAACCAGTTGAACGCGAACGAGATGTTCGACGCCGAGCTCATGAAGGCCGCGGGCGTGCCCATCTGGTCGGGCTCGTTGAACATCTGGAAGCCGATCGCCGAGTCCGCCTCGTGCCGGTAGGTCGACCGCAGGCTGGTGAACGCGGTGGGCGCGCCACCGACCAGGCCACGCCAGGTGACGAGGCCGTACTTGGTGCGCTGCACGGTGAGCCGGTAGGACCCGGCGGCGGTGGAGTCGGCGGTGGTCGGCTTCCACGCGTTGGTCTGGGTGAGGGCCTCCATCGGGGTGCAGGCGCCGCGGTAGACGTAGCTCGTGGAGGCCAGGGTGGCCGCGCTGCCGTCGGCGTTGCAGAGCTTCACCGCGTACGTGTCGGTGATGTCCTGGATCGACGAGGTGGCGCTCCAGGCGTAGTCCGGGCCGCGGCCGATGAGGGTGTAGAGGTTGAGGCCGGAGAACGCGATGCCCCGGCTGCTGATCCCCGGGCCCTCCAGCTCCTGCGCCATGAGCAGCTGCGGCGCGAAGTAGCCGGTCTGCGGCCCGAAGACGGCGACCGGGTGGCCGGTGGCCGAGTTCGCCGCGCTGACGATCGCGGCGTTCGACATGCCGCGCTTGGCGTTGTCGATGGTCAGCGTGCTGAGCGAGTCGGCCAGCGCACTTTCGCCGGATCGCGCGGCCGACGTCGCGGTGCCGGTCTTGTCGAAGACGATCGGCTCCGACGTGGCGGTCCCGGCGTCCGGCATCGCCACACCGGCCGCATTCGGATCTCCCTGCCCGTACGGGAAGGATTGTCCATTGTGCAGAGTGAGCACGGTCTCGGGGTCGTTCTGCTCCCGGAACTGCTGCCAGACGGCGTCCCCGGCGGCGTTGCCGTACTTGGCCCGCGCGGCGATGCGGACCAGCGCCGACTGCATCTCGTTGCCGCCGCCCCCGCCGAACAGCCCGCCGATGACCCCGGCGATCGCGATCAGGTCGGTCATCGTGAAGGCGACCGGCCCGCCCGCGTTGGTGATCGCGTCGAGGTGGCCGGTCAGCACGTACTCGCCCGGGCAGTCACGGGCCGCCATGCAGTCGGCGATGTACTTGTTGATGCCCGCGATGTAGCTCTGGACGTCGGAGTAGAGCTGCGCGCCGCGCGTACTCCCGGCTTGCAGTGCATTGATCTGGGTCTGAAGGTCGGCCTCGGTGTAGGGCGAGTTGCGCCAGACGCTCTGCTCGAGGTCACGGTTGCCGGCCGCGCCACCCGCGAAGCTGGTGAGGTTGCCCCGCGCGACGTGCCGCATCAGGTCCATCAGGAACAGCCGGTCCCGCGCGCCCGCATACCCGGCGCCGTACATGACGCCGGCCCGCGTCGTGCCGGTGACGTGCGGGATGCCGAACTTCTTGTCCCGCACGATGGTGACGTCGCTGCGGGGCGACTTGGTGCTCTCCACGTCGGCGGCGGCAACGCCGTACGAGCTGTCGTTGAAGAAGGTGTTGATCTGGTCGCCGGTCAGGCCGGTGTAGTTGTACGTGAGGTTCCCGTACTTGGCGAGCTGATCGTCGGAGTGCGGCGGCTTCGTGCCGAAGGCCTGTGAGGCGAGGATCTGCACGAGATCGGCGTCCCCGTTCTGCCCCGGCGGCAGGATGTCGGAGCACTCCCCCAGGCAATAGTCGTTGACGGCGTAGGCCGCCTGGGCGGGGCTCGCGGTGGTCGGAGAGAGCGTGGCGGCGGTGGCGAGGAAGGCCACCACCAGGACGTTGAGGCTCGAATGGCGTCGGCGCATGGACGTTTCCCTTCGGGAACACGCGAACGCGAAAAGAATTCATAGATGTTAAGACGTCGATGGGTTGTCGCACCAGAGCTTTGCTACCACTGCGTAGCGTGACCGTGCCGTTGCGGGGTTTCGCGCTCGTGATCGGGGCCGTCACTGCTTTGGCATCCTAGGAACCTAGGTTGAAGGTTTCGAGCGCTTGCCACCGCGCGGCTGAGCGGACGCAGTGTGAGCTGACGCGGGCTCGGTGGGCGCGGGCTCGGTGGGCGCGGGCTCGGTGGGCGCGGGCTCGGTGGGCGCGGGCGCGGTGGGCGCGGTCAGCGCGGCGGGCGCGGTCAGCGCGGCGGGCGCGGTCAGCGCGGCGGGCGCGGTCAGCGCGGCGGGCGCGGTCAGCGCGGCGGGCGCGTATTGGTGAGCAGAGGAGGGCTAGCGAGAAAACTGGCTGCAGCGGTCAGGCCTGGCGCGGGCGCGGACTGAGCGGGCGCGGATGCGCGTATTGGTGAGCAGAGCAAAGGGCCGGCGAGAGAACGGGCTGCGGCGGTCAGGCCTGGGGGTGGACGACCACCTTGAGGCCCTCGCGGGCGGCGGCGGTGGCCATCGCGGCGCCGATCTCGGTCAAGGGGTAGGCGGCTGAGACCAGCGGGGGCAGGTCGATCAGGCGGCGGGCGGCAAGGTCGATCGCTCGCGGGTAGACCTCGCCCATCCGGCGGGACAGGACCAGCGTCAAGCCCTTGCGGCGGGCTATCGACGCCTTGAAGGTGGTCTGGTCGCCGTCGGGGATGCCTACCAGGATCACTCGGGCGCCTGGTTTGGCGGCGGTCAGGGCGGCCTCCACGGCGGCCTCGCTGCCGGAGACCTCGAAGACCAGGTCGGCCTCGCCCTGCAGCGGGACGGCGCCCAGCTTCAGGGCCGCCTCCATGCGGTGGGGCAACGGGTCGAAGGCCAGCACCTGCGTGGCGCCGGACAGGCGGGCCAGCTGGATCAGCATCAGGCCGATCGGGCCGCAACCCACGACCGCGACCGTCGACGCCAGGCGGGGGTGGGCCAGGTCGTACGCGTGCAGCGCGACGCCCAGGGGCTCGAGCAGGGCGCCCTCGTCGTCCGAGATGCTGTCGGGCAGGGGGTGCACGCGGTGGCTCGGCCAGGCCATCAGCTGGCGCAGGCCGCCGTCGCAGGCGCCGTGGCCGGCGAAGACGATGTTCAGGCAGAGGTTCGGGTCGCCGGCCAGGCAGGGCTCGCAATGGCCGCAGGGAATCGCGGGATCGATCGCCACCCGGGTGCCGTCGCGCGGGCCGCCGCGGATCACGCCGGCCATCTCGTGGCCCAGCACGAGCGGCCTCGACAGGACCGCGTCGCCGATGGCGCCCTCGGTGAACCAGTGGAGGTCGGAACCGCAGAGGCCGACGCTGGTCACCTCGACCAGCGACTCGCCGTCGCCGGGAACCGGATCGTCCTCGTCCGAGACCCGGACGTCCCCGGCGCCGTACAGGCGGGCAGCACGCATGCGTGAACGATAACAGCGCCCCGGACGAGCGGCGCGCAGAGCGAAACGCCGTACCGTTCGGCACAATCGCCTCCACGACCACAGAGGAAGGCACCGCCATGAACGGAGCGGACGAGCTGCGGGCACTGCTCGCGGCCGGCCTGGTGACCCACGCGCCGGGCGTCTACGACCCGGTGACGGCGGCGCTCGCGGTGGCGGCGGGTCATCGGGCCGTCCACCTGTCCGCGGCCGGAGTCTCGGCGCTCATGCTGGGCCGTCCCGACCTGGGATACGTGCACGCCACCCAGATCGCCGACCGGGCCGCCACGATGGCGTCGGCGCTGGGCGGCGTGCCGCTGATCGCGGACGCGGACACCGGGTACGGCGATCCGCGCGACGCCGTCTGGACCGGGCAGGCCTATGCGCGCTCGGGCATCGCGGGGCTGCACATCGGGGACCGGGCCGAGTCCGGCGAGACTGCAGCCACGCTCGCCGCGCTCGCCCGCGAGGTGCCGGAGCTCGCCGTGATCGCCCGCACCGGCGCCTACGCCGCGCACGGACTGGGCGACGTGATCGAGCGCTGCCGCGCCTACGCGGCGGCGGGGGCGGCCGCGGTGCTGCCCGAGGGCGTGGACGACCTCGACGACCTCGCGCGGCTGCACGAGGCGCTCCCGGGGGTGCCCCTCGTGATCAGCCGGACGGAGGCCGCCGGAGGGAGCGGGCCGGGCGCGAGCGACGCCGACCTGGCCGCCGCCGGCGTGCGGCTCGTGCTGCACCCGATGACCGCGCTGCTGGCCGCCCTGCGCGCCGCCTCCCAGGTCTACCGGCGGATCGCCGACAGCGGCGGCGCCGAACCGGTCGACCGGATGCCGTGGGCGGCCTTCACGGACCTGGTCGGCCAGGGGGAGGCCCGGGAGGCGCGGGAGGCGCGAGAGCCGCGCGTGACCGACGGCAGCTACATCCCGGGCGAGCCGTTCACGCCGCCCGAGCAGCGCGCCGCGGGCGACCGGCCGGGCCGGGCCGGTGGTCACCCGCACGGGCCGGCCACGGGACGGCCGAACGGCGCGCGCCGTCGCGCGGCGGCCGACGCCGACGGCCGCTACACCTACGGGAGGCTCGACACGTGACCGGAGCGGTCCGCCGGCTCCGGGGTTTGATCGCCGCGCACATCCGGTACTCGTACCGCGTGACAGACGAGAAACGGGCGGCGACCGCGTGATCCGGCGGGAGAACCCGGCCCGGATCACCGAGATCGTCGGGTCGGTCGCCGAGACGTCCCCGAACGAGGTGGACGCCGTGGTCTGGGCCGCCGACGCCGACTTCCGCCGGTGGCGGGCGACGGCGCTCGACGAGCGGCTGGCCCTGCTCACCCGGGCCGCCGAGGCGATCGAGGACGCGCTCGCCGACCTGTCGGTGCTGCTGGCCCGCGAGACCGGCCAGGTGCTCGGCGACTGCCGCGGCGAGATCGGCCTCGCCGTGCGCTACCTGCGCTGGGTGGTGGCGAACGCGGCCGCGGCCTATGCCGACGACGAAGGCGAGGACGACAAGAACAACAGCAGGACCATCCGGCAACGGCGGCCGTACGGGGTGATCGCCGCTCTCACGCCGTGGAGCAGGCCGGTCGTCGGGTCGATGACCAGGATCGCCCCGGCCCTCGCGGCCGGCAACGCGGTGGTGGTCAAGCCGTCGCCGCTCGCCCCGCTCACCCTCGACCGGATGGTGCGGCTGATCGGCGGCCCGCTGCGGATCGTGCACGGCGGCGCCGGGACCGGCGCCGCGCTGGCCGGCCACGACCTGGTGCGCAAGGTGGCGTTCACCGGCGGCGCGGCGGGCGCCCGGGCGGTGGCGGCGCTGGCCGGCGGGCGGCTCACCCCGGCCGTGCTCGAGCTCCGCGGCGCCGACCCGGCCGTGTTCCTCGACGACGCGCCGTTCGACGACGCCGCCATGGATCGGCTCGTGACCGCCACGTTCGCCACCGGCGGCAGGCGCCTCCACGTGCCGGCCGGGAAGATCAAGACGTTCGCCGACGCCTACCTCGCCGCCGCGCAGCGGGTGCTGGTCACCGGCGACCCGCTCGCCGACGGCGTGACGATGGGCCCGGTCATCTCGGCCGCCGCGCGCACCGCGGCCGAGCGGCTGCGCACCGGCGACTACCGCGACCTCGGCCGGTTCGACGCCGACCCCGAGCTCGGCTACTACGTGCGGCCGGCCCTGGTCGTCGATCCCGACCCGCGCGATCCGGTGGTCACCGCCGACGGGCTCGCGCCGGTCGTGCCCGTGTTCGGCTACGAGGACGAGGACGAGGCGGTGCTGGCCGCCGGCCTCGGGCGCAAGGCGTCGGTGTGGAGCGCCGACGAGGAGCGGGCGGTCGCGTTCGCGCGCCGTATCGAGGCCGGCGCCGCGTTCGTGAACCGGCACCACGAGGCGCCGTTCGACGGCCTCGCCGAGTACGTCCGGGTCGGCGTCATCCGCGCCGGTCGCTGAGCCGCTCGTCCTTTCCGGTGGACTCAGCCATCCGCGCGGTGGAACCGTCCCCGGCCCGTCCCTGATCCGACTGCGTCCGCGGCCCGGCCGCGCCATCCTGTGGCGATGTGGGAGGGCCCGCCCGGGACCCTTCCGTGGCAGTGGGGGTGGCACCGTGGCCACTTCGGCGACGACCTGGCAGGACCGCGTGCTGACCGCCCTGGGCGGCCTGCCGGACCGGCCCGGCCCCGACACCCTGGCCGAAGAGATCGCCCTGCGGTTCGCCGACCGGTTCGACCCGGCCGACCGTGACTACGTCGGGCTCGCCACCCGGCCGCAGTGGCAGGGCTTCGTGCTCGACGCGGTCGACGAGCTGCGCGCGGCGGCGCTGATCGAGCCCGACCACCTGGCGCTGACCCCGGCCGGCCACGACGCCCTCGCCGCGGTGCTCGGCAACCCGCCCGAAGCCGGCCCGCCCGGAGCCGGCCCGCCCGAAGCCGGCCCGCCCGAAGCCGGCCCGCCCGAAGCCGCGCTCAATAAGAGGCCGGCATCCGCCCCTCACCCCGACGCCATCCCGGTGGTGGCCGGCGTCATCTCCGCTCCCCTGCGCGACCCCGATGCCCGGCGCGGCTTCGGATTCAGCGACGCCGAGGACCAGCCGATCCCGGTGATGGTCGAGCTCAACCTGCAGTACTCGTCCGGCCCCGCGGGCGCCGTCTCCCGGCTCGGCGAGCTGTGGCGGCGCGCCACCGACGCGGCGGCGCCGCATCTCATCGCGGGCCGGTACGTGGCCGGCGAGCTCACCATGAGCGAGATGAAACGGCTGGTGGCCGCCGACGCCGTGCCGGTGCACTGGCCGGCCCGCAGCATCCACCACATCTGGCCGGACTTCCCGGTGCGGCCGCACATCGACGCGTCCTGCGTGACGATCAAGGCGGACGCCGCGCGGAACTCGTTCGAGGCGGACGGGCGCGGCATCGTCTGGGCGGTCATCGACTCCGGGATCGATGCCGATCATCCACATTTCCAGACGTACGGAACCCTGAATGATCCGTCCGTCAAAGATCTCCATCGGTTCTTCCCGCCGGCCGGCGACCCCACGCCGGACGGCGCGCTCGACGACCCCACCGGGCACGGCACGCACGTGGCCGGCATCATCGCCGGCGACGTCGGGCCGTGGCTGGAGGAGAAGCCCGGCCGCAAGCTGTACGCGACCGAGAGCCGGTACAACGCGGCCAACCCGGACACGCCGCTGCGGATGCCCCGCGACTTCCCGGACGACGTGCGCCTGGCCGGGATGGCGCCGCGGGCCCGGCTCGTCAGCCTCAAGGCGCTCGGGGGCGGCGGCACGCTCAACGACCGGGTCAACCGGGTGATCCAGGCGCTGGCCTACGTACGCGAGACCAACGGCGACGGCGTCGACGGCATGCGCATCCACGGCGTCAACCTCAGCCTCGGGTACGAGTTCTACCCGGAGTGGTTCGCCTGCGGCGGCAGCCCGCTCTGCCAGGAGATCGACCGTACGGTCCGGTCCGGTGTGGTCGTCGTGGTGGCGGCCGGCAACTCCGGCTACGGGCAGCTCAACGTCAAGATGGACGCCCCGGACCGGTTCGGCTTCGCGATGACCGTCAACGACCCGGGCAACGCGCAGCTGGCCATCACCGTCGGCTCCACCCACCGCTCGGCGCCGCACATCTACGGCGTCTCCTACTTCTCCTCGAAGGGCCCGACCGGCGACGGCCGGGAGAAGCCCGACCTGGTGGCGCCCGGCGAGCGCATCACCTCGTGCGCGGCCGGCGCCAACCTCGTGGCGGTGGTCGGCAGCGGCGAGAAGCCGGCCGACACCGCCGTCTACGTCGAGGACTCCGGCACCAGCATGGCCGCGCCGCACGTCTCCGGCGCCGCCGCCGCGCTGCTCTCGGTGCGGCGCGAGTTCCTCGGGCAGCCGGAGAAGGTCAAGCACATCCTCCGCGACTCGGCCACCGATCTGGGCCGGCGCCGCGAGTTCCAGGGGGCCGGTCTCCTCGACCTGATGCGGGCCCTGCAAAGCGTTTGACGACGGGAGCATTGACATGACCGACTCCATCGGCGGCCTGCCCTTCTGGGACCTCACCTTCGACTCCGACGGTGACCCCGACCCGGCCGCCCGCGACGCCCTGTTCGCCGAGCTTCCGGCGCAGGGCATCACCGACCTGTACGTGTTCTCGCACGGCTGGAACAACTCGCCGAGCACCGCCCGGCGGCTCTACAACGGGTTCCTCGGCCTGCTCGCCGGCCAGTTGCTGGCGGCGCCGCAGGGCAAGGCGGGGCTGGCCGGCGTCTACTGGCCGTCGCTGCTCTGGTCGGACGAGCCGATTCCCAACTTCGACCCGGCCCCGCCCGTCCTCGGCGCCGTCGGCGCGGCCGCGGCCGTCCCCGAGGCGACGATGGAGCCGGTCCCGCCGACCGTCGACGACCAGACCCTGGCCGGACTGCTCGACCAGTTCCCGGAGGCCAAGGACGTGCTCGAGCGGGCCAAGGCGCTGCTCGAGGGGCCGCCGACCGACGAGGCCCGGTCCGAGTTCTTCGACTGCCTCAAGGAGTTCGCGGCCCGCGCCGGCACCCCGGACGACGACGGCGAGCACGACGGCGCGGCGCCGCCGGCCGAGCCGCGGATGCTCCAGGACGACGACCCGACGGCGCTGTACGAGCGCTACCGGGACGCGCTGGCGTCGATCGGCGTGCCGCTGCCCGGCGGCGACGGCGGGGAGGCCGGGATCGGCGACGCGTTCCGCGGCATCTGGAACGGCGCGAAGGAGGCGTTGCGCGGCGCCACCTACTGGCAGATGAAGAACCGGGCCGGGGTGGTCGGGCGCAACGGGCTCGGGCCGCTGCTCGGCGGGCTCGCCTCGCGGGCGCCGGGGGTGCGGGTCCACCTGATCGGGCACAGCTTCGGGGCGCGGCTCGTCTCGTACGCGCTGGACGGGTTGCCCGCGGCGGTGCAGCCGTCGCCGGTCAAGTCGGTGACGCTGGTCGAGGGCGCGTTCTCGCACTTCGTCTTCGCCCGGCCGCTGCCCTTCGACGCCGGCCGTGGCGGCGCGCTGGCCGGCCGGCAGCAGCGCGTCGACGGGCCGATCACGTCGTGCTTCTCGGTGCACGACCACGCGCTCGGCACGTTCTATCCGCTCGCCTCGCTGGCCGCCGGGGACTCCTCGTCGGCCGGGCACGACAAGCTCTACCGGTGGGGCGCGATCGGGCACGACGGCGCGCAGAACGGCGACGCGGTGCTCGATGCCATCCAGGCGGCCGGCTCGGCGTACCACTTCGGGAAGGACCGCATCCTCAACGTGGACTGCAGCGCCGTCGTGTCCCGGGGCGGGGCGCCGAGCGGGGCGCACAGCGACATCGTGCACCCGGAGGTGACCTGGGTCGTGCTGGCCGCCAGCCGGGCCTGAGGGCCGCCGCGCAAACGCCGGCCCGGGGAACGCCGTCAGGAGGCGAGATCTCCCGGGAAGTCGCCGGCCCGGCCCAGCTGCGCGGGCACGACGCCGAGACCGAGCTCGGCGGCGATCCAGGCGCCGGCGCCGGCGGCTTCCGGCACCACCACGCCCGTCGCCAGGCCCGACCGGTTCAGCAGGTACGCGAGGTCCTCGGTGCCGATGTTGCCGGTCGCGGCCGGGGCGAACGGGCAGCCGCCGATGCCGCCGATGCTGGCGTCGAGGGCCACGAAACCCTGGGCGGCGGCGGTGATCGCGTTGGCATAGCCGGTGTTGCGGGTGTTGTGGAAGTGGGCGCGCAGCGGCGCCACGCCCCGGACCGCGGCGGCCAGCTCGACGACCTGGGCGGGCACGCCGACGCCGATCGTGTCGGCCAGGCACAGCTCGTCGACCTCGCCCGCCTGGGCGGCGATCGCGCCTACGGCAGCGGGATCGACCTCGCCGGTGAACGGGCATCCGAAGGCGGCCGCGATGGTCAGGGTGACGGCCAGGCCTTCCGCCCGGGCCCGGCCGGCCAGGCCGTGGAACGCCTCCAGCGACGCCTTCGTGGTCATGCCCTGGTTGCGGCGGGAGAACTCGTCGGTGGCCACCACCACGTAGTTGATCTCGTGCGGCCGGTGCGCCGGGTCGAGCGCGAGGATGCGGTCGAGGCCGCGGCCGTTGAGCACGAGCGCGGCGTAGCGCACGCCGGCCGGGCGGGGAACGGCGCGCAGCACGTCCTCGGCGTCGGCCATCTGCGGCACCCGGTCGGGGCGGGCGAACGCGACCACCTCGATGCGGCGCAGCCCGGCCGCGACGGCGCGGCGGACGTACTCGACCTTCGTCCCGGTGGGCAGGACGCGCTTCTCATTCTGCAGACCGTCCCGGGGGCCGACCTCGACAATCTCCACGGTTACCTCCGCGTTCTCTGATCGCTAGGGTAGTTCGCGGAAGGCGGTGATCCCCGGTGTCCGACCTCGATCGCGACTACGCGTCCGCCGGTTTCGCGCGGCGTCTCGGCTGGGGGACCCGCCCGGCCGTGCTCCTGGTCGACCCGGCGCTGGCGTACACGTACGCGCCATCGCCCTTGTTCCTGAAATCGGGTGAGGCCGCCGCAAGCGCGATGTCCGCGCTGGCGCAAGGGGCCCGGGAGCGCGGAATCCCGGTGGTGTGGACCAGGGTGCGGTACGCCGACGAGTCGTGCTCGGAGGCGCCCCTGTTCGCGGCCAAGGTGCCGTCGCTGAAGGTCTTCGCCGACGGCAACCCGCTCGGTGGTTTCGCGCCGCCGCTCTCCCCCGCGGCCGGCGAGCTGGTCGTGGTCAAGCACTACGCGAGCGCGTTCGCCGGCACCTCGCTCGCCGCCTGGCTCGCCTCGCACGGCATCGACACGCTGGTCATCGGCGGCTTCTCGACCAGCGGCTGCGTGCGCGCGTCGGCGCTGGACGCGTTGCAGCACGGCTTCCGGCCGATGGTCGTGCGCGAGGCCTGCGCGGACCGCGAGGGCGGCCCGCACGAGAACAACCTCTTCGACCTGGACGCCAAGTACGCCGACGTCATCGCGTTGGATGAGGCACTCTCGTCGCTGTGACCGGGTGCACCACCGGCACCGGGCGGGCCGGCCACCAGAAGCGCTCCCCGAGCAGCAGGGCGAGGGCCGGAACCACGACGGTCCGCACGAGCAGGGTGTCGATCAGCACGCCGACGCCGACCACCACGCCGATCTGGGTGAGCACGATGACCGGCAGGACGCCGAGGACGGCGAAGACCGCCGCCAGCAGGATGCCGGCCGAGGTGATCACGCCACCGGTCGCGGCCAGGGCCCGCAGCGTGCCCTTCCGGGTGCTGCCGCGTTCGGCGGCCTCGTCGCGGGCCCGGGTCACCAGGAAGATGTTGTAGTCGACGCCGAGCGCGACCAGGAACAGGAAGCTCAGCAGCGGCACGCTCGCGTCGAGGGCGGGCATGCCGGCCGCGCGCAGCAGCATCGTGGCCGCGCCGAGGCTGGCCGCGTAACTCGCCACGACGGTGACCAGCAGCAGGATCGGGGCGGTGATCGACCGGAGCAGCCCGATCAGGACGACCAGCACGACGGCCAGCACCAGGGGCACGATGACGCGGTCGTCGCGCAGGTTGGCCTGCCGCTTGTCGTAGTCGGCGGCCGGGGCGCCGCCGACCAGAGTGCCCGGGATCTGTCGCAGCCGGTCCACCGTGCGGTCCGCCTCGGGGGTTCCGGGCGCGCTGGTGAGCTGGACGGCGAACTGGGCCAGGGTGCCGTCGGTCGACTGCTCGGGCGGGAGGACGGCCGCCACGCCCTCGGTCTGCCGGACCAGCTGCCCGACCTCATCCGATTTATCCGCGTTTATGATGATGTTGACCGGCTGGGCGGCGCCGGCCGGGAAGTGCCGCGCCAGCGCGTCCTGCGCGACGATCGACTCCACCTTGGTGCGGAACTGCTGCGACTGGTCCAGCCCCACGTCGATCTTGAGCAGACCGGCCGCGAACACCGCGAGAATGCCGAGCGCGGCCCCCAGCACGATCGCCGGCCGGCGGCCCACTCCCCGGGCGACCCGCGCCCACCACCCGGTCGCGGTCGGGTCGTCACTGCCCACGTGCGGCACCTTCGGCCAGAACACGCCGCGTGGCAGCGACACGACGGCCGCGGGCAGCACGAACAGCCCGAACACCAGCGCCACGAGGACGCCGACGGCGGCGGCGACCCCGAGCGTACGGTTGGCGGTCAGCACCGCCACCAGCAGCGTGAGCAGCGCGAGCACCACCGTCCCGGCGCTCGCCGTGATCGCCGGGGCCGCCGCCCGCCAGGCCCGCGTCATCGCCTCGCGCCGCGACTCGGTGCGCCGCAACTCCTCTCGGTAACGCGAGATGAGCAACAGCGCGTAGTCGGTGCCGGCGCCGAAGACCAGCACGCTCACGATCCCGGCCACCGACGCGTCGGTCCGCTCCCCCACCAGCCGCGCGATCCACGGCAGCAGCTTGGCGACGACCTGGTCGGCGAGCCCGATCACCGCCAGGGGAACGATCCAGAGAATCGGGCTCCGGTACGTGACCAGCAGCAACACGGCGACGACCAGTGCCGTGGCGATCAGCAGCGTGACGTCCGCGCCCTCGAACGCGGCCGAGATGTCCCGGCTCACCGCGGCGCCGCCGGTCACCTGCGCCTCGAGCCCGGCGGGCAACGCGGCGGCGTGCAGCGTGGCGCGGATCTGGTCCACGGCGGCATGTTGCGCGTCGTCGTCGAGACCATCCGTCAGCCGTACGACGAGAAGCTCCGCCCGCCCGTCGGCGGAGGACACCGGTTTCGCCACGCTGCCGGTCCCCTGGATCCGCTCGCTCACCGCGGCGATCGCGGCCCGGTCGTCCCCGGTCAGCGCCGCGTCGCGCCGCTCCACCACGATGACGGCGCTCGCCGACCGGCCGCTCGGGAACCGGTCGCCGAGCTCGGTCACACGTGTCGACTGCGCGCCGTCCGGCAGCCCGTCGGCGGGTTTCGCCACGGGCTGCTCGGGCGAGAAGGCGAACGCCAGCCCGGAGAGGACGACCGTGGCCAGCAGGACCACGAGCACGCCGAATCGGGTGGTGAGCCAGTTGACGGCCTGCCTGCTCATGATCGGGAGCTCCTATTGTTTCGACCATAGAATCTTTCGATGGTGGAAACGATAGAATGGCGGCCGTGCCAACGCAACCCGAACGCGATGCCGCGATGGACGACCTCATCGACGCGCTCCGCCGGTTCACCGTGGAGAGCGACGTCTTCGTCGATGTCTTCGCCCGGGCCCACGGCCTGGGGCGGAGCGACCTCAACGCGATCATGTGGATCGCCCGCGGCACCTCGGCCGGCGACCCGATCACGGTCGGCGAGCTGGCCCACCGCCTGCGGCTGTCCCCGGCCGCCGCGACCGCCCTGGTCGACCGCCTGGAGGCGGTGGGTCACGTGAGCCGCACCCGGGATCCGCAGGACCGCCGCCGGGTGACGGTCGCGATGCGCGACACCGCCATGCGGGTGGCCACGGCGTTCTTCGTCCCGCTCGGCGGGCGCATGCACGAGGCGGCCGCCGAGTTCAGCGCCGAGGAGCTGGCCCGCACCGCCGAGGTCGTCCGCCGGATGACCGGCGCCGTGACCGCCGCGTCGCGCTCCCCCGAACCGACGGGCTAGGCCCGCTCCTCCTCGCGCGGCAGGGCGCCCGCCACGCCGACCCGCCAGTATCCGTGGATCGACACCCGCCCGAGCTCGATCTTCCGGTCGTTGCGCAGATGCGCGCGAAGCTCCCGCATGACGTCGGCCTCCCCGGCCGCCCAGACGAAGACGTCGCCGCCCAGCGGCAGCCCCGCCACCACGTCGATCAGCGGGCCGGCCGAGGGCAGCCAGACGATCTCGGCGTCCCGCGACCCGAGCGCCCGCTCCTCGCCGCCGGTCACCACGACCCGCACGCGGACCGAGGCCGGCAGCTCCTCCAGGAACCGCTCGGCCGCCGGCAGCCCGGTCGGGTCGACGACGATCAGGTACTCCGCCACCGCGTCCGGGAAGATCTGCGACCCGCGCGGCCCGAGCACCCCCACCGTCGAGCCCGGCGCCGCCTTGATCGCCCACCGCCCGGCCGGCCCGTGGTCGTGCAGCACGAAGTCGAGCGCGAGCTCCCGGGCGACCGGGTCGAACCGCCGCACCGTGTAGTCGCGCATCACCGGCCGCGGCCCGTCCGGCGGCGGCAGCACCACGAGCCCGGTCTCCTCGTCCGGCGGCACGAGCTTGACGTGGTCGCTCGCCCCGAGCCGGGTGAACGCGAAGTCGGCCTCGAGATCGTCGCCACCCAGCCAGATCCGCCGCATCGAGGGGCTGAGCTCCTCGACCCGGGTCACGCCGAGCACCCGCCGCCGGGGTTCGCGCCGTTCCCGTCGTACCTCAAATGATTTTGTCACAAAACTATGTTGTCATGTACGGGTGCGCGATCGCAAGAATTTCCCCGTCGCCCCCGGCGACCAGCTCGTCGGCCTCGTCCAGAGCCTGAGCCGGGCCCTGGTCCGGACCACCCGCGCCACCGCCGGCCTGCCCACGCTGCCCGAGTCGCAGGTGGCCGTCCTGCGCCGGCTGTCCCACGCCGGCGGCCGCACCCCCGCCCAGCTGGCCGACGATCTGCAGCTGGCCCGCCCGACCATCAGCAACCTGGTCCGCGACATGACCGCCGAGGGCCTGGTCGAGCGCCGCCCCTCCCCGCACGACGGCCGCTCGGTCCTGCTGGTCCCGACCGCCCGGGCCGAGGCCGTGCTGACCGCGTTCCGCCGGACCCGCTCGGACGTGATGGCCCGGGCCCTGGACGCCCTCCCCGCGGCCGACCGGGACCGGCTGACCGAGGCCGTCCCGTCCCTGCGCCGGCTGCTGGACGAGATCCGGGCCCAGGACGAGGCATGACATGGTGAAGGGCATGCGCATCCTCCTGGCCGGTGGCACCGGCGCCATCGGCCGGCTCCTGGTTCCGGCACTGGTCGATGACGGGCATGAGGTGACCGTTCTCGCCCGCGGCGATCGGCGCATCCCGGGCGCGACGGTCGTGGTGGCCGACGTCTACGACCGGGACGGGCTGACCGCCGTCGTGCGCGCGGCCGGGCCGGACGTCGTCATGCACCAGCTGACCAACCTCGCGGCCGGCAGCACGCCCGCGGCCAACGGCGAGTTCCGCAAGATCGTGACACCCAACCTCGTGCACGCCGCCCTCGCCGCGGGCGCGTCCCGGGTCATCGCGCAGAGCATCGCCTTCGCGTACGAGCCCGGCGACGCCCCGGCGACCGAACCGACCGGTCTCGACCTCGGCGCCGCCCAGCCCCGGCTGGCCAGCGTGGAGGGCGTGGTGGCCCTGGAGGAGGCGGTCCGGCGGGCGCCGGAGTGGGTGCTGCTGCGGTACGGGCTGTTCTACGGCCCGGGCACCTGGTACGCCCGCGACGGCCTGATGGCCCGGCCCGGCAGCCTGATCAACAACGGCGACGTCGCGAGCTTCGTGCACGTCGAGGACGCCGCGGCCGCCGCCGTCGCCTCCCTGACCTGGCCGAGCGGCGCCGTCAACGTCTGCGACGACGAGCCCGCCCCGGCCCACGCGTGGGTGCCGGCCTTCTGCGACGCGGTCGGGGCGCCGGTGCCGCCCGCGGTCGACGGCCGGGTCCCGTGGGCGCGCGGCGCGAGCAACCGGCACGCCCGCGAGGACCTCGGCTGGACGCCGCGCCATCCCTCCTGGCGAACGGGCTTCCGCACGCTCAGGGGTGCATGACCGCGCCCTTCGTCACCTTGTCGACGGCGTTGCGCGGGCCGTAGACCGCCATGCCGACCAGGTCCAGAGCACCGGTCGGGACGGCGCGCACGGCGGCCCGGTTGTCGTCGTCGTTGCCGGTGGCGAACAGATCCGAGGTGAAGACCGCCACCGGCAGATTGCGGCCGATCGCGCGGGAATGGGCGGCCGTGAGCAGTTCCTTGCCGCCCGCGAGAATCAGCACCGGCTGGCGGAACATCGGCAGGTACCGGACGCCGGAGCCGTCCTCGTAGGGCTCGCCGACCACCTCGGGAACGGTGCTGCCGAGGCCGCTGACGAGGAAGGCCGTCACGTTGAGGCGCTGCCAGGCGAGCAGGTCGTCCCGCAGGAGCACGGCGATTTTGGTGTCGAAACGCATGCGACCGATCGTGCGCTTTCGGCGGCGCCCGGCTCTTGTACGATTTTGACATGTCGGTGGCGGGCGCCGAGTTCGCGTCGTGGCGGCCGCGCCTGGGCGGCGTGACCGAGGTGCTGACGGCCCATCTGACCGGCCACGCCTATCCGATGCACGCGCACGACACGTGGACGCTGCTGATTCTCGACGAGGGCGGCGTGCGCTACGACCTCGACCGGCACGAGCTTTCGGCGTACGGGGAAATGGTCACGCTCTTGCCCCCGCATGTTCCGCACAATGGCTCGCCGGGGCCCGGTGGTCTGCGCAAGCGCGTCCTTTATCTGGCGCTCGGCCAATTGCCGGAGAGGCTGATCGGCCCGACCGTCGACAATTCCGTGTTCGCCGACGCGCCGCTGCGGCGGACCATTGCCGGGCTGCACCGGGTGATCGGCCGGCCGGGCGACGACCTCGGCGCCGAGGGGCATCTCGCCGACATCACCGAGCGGCTGCGGGAGCGGCTCGGCCACCCGACGCTGCCGCCCCGGCTCGACGGCACCCCCGCGTACCGGCTGCGGGAGCTGCTCGAGGACCACGTCGTGCCGGGCATCTCGCTGGCCGAGGCGGCCCGGCTGTTGCACTTCGACGCCGCCTACCTCGTACGCGCGTTCGGCCGTGAGTTCGGCATGTCCCCGCACCGATATCTGATATCGCGCCGGGTCGACGTGGCACGGCGGCTGATCCTGGCCGGGGAGCCGTTACGGTCGGTGGCGGTCGAGAGCGGCTTCTACGACCAGGCCCACCTCGACCGCCACTTCAAGCGCATCATCGGCGTGAACCCGGGGCGGTTCAGCTCCACAGCGTGACGTGCACGGACGGCTTGAAATGGCCCACGTTGACGCCGGCGCCGCGCATCATCGCCTGGATCGCCCGCGGGGTGGCGGCGAAGCGGGCGAGCTCGGAGGCAGCCGACGGCGTGCCCTGATCGGCCAGCGTCATCGAGTACCAGAGGGCTTCCAGGCTCGCGTACGGCCCCGGTAGCTGGACGAGATGACCGTTGCGCACGTCGGGGGCGACCGTGAAGGACAGCGCCGGCGACACGCCCTTGCCCCGCTTGGCCTCCTCGAGCGCGGCCGCGTGGCTCTGGAAGATCTGCTGCCGCTCCTCGGGAACGGCGAGCCGCCGCAGCAGGGCCGGGATCGCGCCCCCGTCGGCGGCCGCGGACGGCCCGAGCAGCCAGCGCTGGTCGCGCAGCTGGGCGGCCGAGGCACGCACCCCGGCCAGCGGATGGCTGGGGCCGGCCACGACCACGACCCGGTAGTTCATCACCGGGCGATGGACCAGGCCGGCATCGGCGGCGGGGCGCGGCCCGATCGCGATGTCGATCGTGCGGGTCAGCAGCATCCGCTCGAACGACCCGGGGTTGCGGACGCTCAGCTCCACGTCGAGGTCGTCGGCGCGGCCCGCGAACAGCTCGATCAGGCCCGGCGCGGCGTGCTCGGCGAACAGGCTCGACGCGCCGACGCGCAGCAGGCGGCGGCCCTTGCCGGCGGTGCTGACCTCGAGGACCGTGATGTCCTGGAGGCCGAGCATCTCGGCCGCGCGGCTGGCCAGCCGCAGGCCGCCCGGGGTGAAGGCGAGCCCGGCCGCGGTGCGGAGGAAGAGCTGGTCACCGAGCTCCTTGCGGAGCTGTCCGATGTGCAGGGAGATCGCCGACTCGGAGACGGAAAGCTCGGCGGCGGCGAACTTGACCGAGCCCAGGCGCACCACGGCCGAGTAGGCGCGCAGCTGCGTCGGGGTCATGCTTCGAGCCTGCCACGCTCAGGGCTTTCTGCCGACCGCCGCCAGCATACTGATGCGGCTCGGGTCGGTCGTGGCGGCCACGTCCTCCCGCGGGCGCCACTCGGTCGCCAGCGCGACCCCGGGCTCCTGCAGCTCGAGACCGTCGAACAGCGCCGCGAACTCGTTGCCGTCCCGGGGCCAGATGTCGCTGCGCCCGGCGGCGAGCATCTGCCCATACCGCTCCTTCTCCTCGACCGGCATGTAATCGGTGGTGAAATGGGTGGCGGCGAGGAAACTTCCGGACGGAAGAGCATCGACCAGTTCCCGTACGAGCGGAAGCGCCGCGCCCTCACCAGGTACGAAGTGGAGAATCGCCACCAGCATGAGCGCGACCGGTTCGCCCATGTCGAGGGTCTGGTGCAACCGCTCGTCGCGCAGGATGGCGGCCGGGTCCCGCAGATCGGCCTCGATGTAGGTCGTCCGCCCCGAGGGCGCGCTGTTGAGCAGCGCCTGCGCGTGGACCATCACCATCGGGTCGTTGTCGACGTAGACGACCCGGGCGTCCGGGGTGACCCGCTGGGCGACCTCGTGCGTGTTGCCGGCGCTGGGCAGGCCCGTGCCGACGTCGAGGAACTGCCGCACGCCGGCCTCGCCGGCCAGGAAGCCGACCATGCGGCCGAGCACGTCGCGGTTGGCCCGCACGCCGGCCCGCATGCCCGGGAACTTGCGCTCGATCTCGTCGCCGGAGGCCCGATCGGCCGCGAAGTTGTCCTTGCCGCCGAGCCAGTAGTTGTAACGCCGCGCGGGGTGCGCCACCGACGTGTCGATTCCCGAGTCCCCGTGGATCGTCATGACCGGATTCTAAAGTGGATCACCCCGCGCGCGTAGCCCCGAACGTTATCGGCGTTTCGATATGTGGGATCCGAGATCAACCACAGGCCATTCATAGACTTCGATGTTTACCTACCTCCTGCCCGTTCCCTGCTTTCCTATCCGGTTACAGGAGGAAACTCTCATGAGCCCCCAGAACGACGCGTATGTGCGCGAGGTCCACGACAAGGGCCTCGCCTTCGACCTCGGCACCATGTCCCGCCGCCGGATGCTGGTCCTGGGCGGCGCCGGTGCGCTGGCCGTGGCCGGCGGCTCGGCGCTGCTCGGCGGCCCGGCCGGCGCCGCGGCCGCCGCGTGCGCCGCCGAGGTCGAGTCGGAGACGGCCGGCCCGTTCCCGGCCGACGGCTCGAACGGTCCCGACGTCCGCAAGCTGAGCGGCATCGTCCGCAGCGACATCCGCCCGTCGTTCGGCACGTCGACGACGGTCGCGCCCGGCGTGCCGCTGCAGTTCTCGCTCGTGGTCAGCGACCTGAGCTGCAACCCGCTGCCCGGGGTGGCCGTGTACGCCTGGCACTGCGACCGGGCCGGGCGGTACTCGCTCTACTCATCGGGCGTCACCAGCGAGAACTACCTGCGCGGCATCCAGGTCGCCGACTCGACGGGAAAGGTGACCTTCACGAGCATCTATCCGGCGTGCTACTCCGGGCGGTGGCCGCACATCCACTTCGAGGTGTATTCGTCGCCGGCGGACGCCACCAGCGGCGCGGGGCCGATCCGGAAGACTTCGCAGATCGCCCTGCCCGAGTCGGTGTCCAGGACGGTGTACGCGACGGCCTCGGGCTATTCGCAGAGCGTCACCACCATGAACCGCATAACCCTGTCGTCCGACATGGTCTTCGGCGATGACCTGGCGGCGCGGGAGATGGCCGCGGTGACCGGCAGCGTTTCCACCGGCTACGTGGCGACGTTGTCGGTGTCGGTGAATCCGTCGGCTACCTCCACCGGCGGTGGGCGGCCTCGCGGGTCCGCTTAGCTGGCTTCTCTCGCCCGGGGTGGTGCCGGACATTCCGGGCGAGCCACGGGGGTGGTCTTGGGCCGCCTGCGCGGGAGGTCGCACCGTTGGGGTTTGAACGGCCGTTCCTGCAGAGCGGGCAGCTCCCCGATTAGCGCCGCGGCCCGTTGCTTACGCGCTCGCCGCAGCCCGTTCGCGACGACCGCCGCGGCTTGTTCCCGACGTCGGCCGCACCTGGTATCGACGCCCGCCGCACCCGGTCCCGACGTTGGCCCGCACCCGATCCCGGAGCCCGCCGCCCGCCTGCTCCTGACGCCCGCCGCACCCCAGTCCCGACGCCCGCCTCACCCCAGTCCCGACGGCCGCCGCACGCCAGTCCCGACGGCCGCCGCACGCCAGTCCCGACGGCCGCCGCACCCGTTCTTGACCTCACCCACCCCGTTCAGTGGGTGGGGCGAGACTAGGGCCGGGGTGCGACATTTTCGGCCGAGCTATCCACAGGAACGTCCGAGTCCACGTCCACGCCGTCGCCGCCGCCTACGCCGCCGTCGCCACGCTCGTCGCCGTCGCCACGCTCGTCGCCGTCGCCACGCTCGTCGCCGTCGCCACGCTCGTCGCCGTCGCCACGCTCGTCGCCGTCGCCGTCGCCGTCGCCGTCGCCGTCGCCACGCTCGTCGCCGTCGCCGTCGCCGTCGCCGTCGCTGTCGCCGCTGTCGCTGTCGCCGCTGTCGCTGTCGCCGCCTGACCAAACCCCACCCCGTTCACTGGGTGGGGCGAGACTACAGCGGACCTACGACATTTTCGGCCGCCCGTCCACAGCCTCAACCACGCCGAGACAAAGCAATCCACAAACCTCAAGCCACCACAGCGATAACCACATCGAACCGGCGAAACCCCGCACACAGCACGCCAACCCCCACCACCCCGCGACCTCGGCCCGAACGACAACCACCTTGAGCGACCAAGGCCCCACCTTCACGGCCGCGAAAGCATGCGCCGCCGCCCAGGAACCGCGGCCAACACCGTCCCCACACACAACGCCGCCGCGCTCAGCCCGAGCGACCAATGCATCCCCGAACAACCCGACCGTGACCCCACTCCCGAACCGCAGCCCGTTCGCCGACACGCCATAGACCCCGATCACCTTGCCCCGATCGCCGGGTGGGGCCAGCAACTGCACGACCGTCTGCCCCACCGACATCGACGCCAAATTGGCGACTCCGCCGATCACGAGCAGAATCACGGCCAGCACATAGTTTCCTGCGAGCGCGAAGAGCAGGGTGCTCACCCCGTACACGAAAGTGCTGATGATCGCCGCGCCCACCGTGGGTGGGATCCAGCCCGTCGCCTCCAGCACCAGGCCTCCCAGGACGCCGCCGGCGCCATTGGCGAAAAGCAGGATGCCGTACGCCGTGCCGGCACTCCCGGCGCCCAGATCCGACGCGAAGATCGGCATCGCCGACTGGAGCGACGCGCCCACGAAGAACGAGCCCAGGCCGCCCAGAATGATCATGCTGACCAGCGTGTGGTTGGTGCGGATGTCCCGCAGGACCCGCAGCGACGCCAGCACGCCGACCCGCTCGTGGGTGACGGGGACGCCGCCGTCGCGGGTGTGGCCGGTGAACCGGGTGCGGAACAGGAAGATCGTCAGCGGCAGGTAGAACAGGACGTTCACGAAGATGCCGGCGGTCGCGCCCAGCCCGAGCAGCAGTGCCGAGCCGACGACCGGGCCGAAGAGCACCCCGAGGCTCCGGAACGTCGCATTCAGCCGTACGGCGCTGGCCAGCTCGTCGTCGCCGACGAAGTCGTGGAGCATGAGCTGCTCGCCCGGTCCCCACAACGAGCCGGCCATGCCGTGGAAGACCAGCAGGAGGCAGGCCTCCCAGATGCGCAGCGAGCCGGTCAGGAACAGCACTCCCCACATCACCGAGACCAGCATGAACAGCACCTGAGCGGCCTGGATGACGCGGCGGCAGTCGAACCGGTCGGCCAGCCCGCCGAAATACACCGAGAACACCAGGAACGGCACCCAGTGGCTGATCACCTGGAATCCGGCGAGGGCCGGCGAGTGGAACTTCTGCCAGAGCACCCAGTACGTGATGACGTGCTCGATGTTGTCGGCCATCATCGCCAGGGCGGCCCCGAACAGGTAGGGACGGCAGTCGGGGTTGCGCAGAGCGGCAAATCGCCGTGGGGAGCCGGGCACGACTACTACCAGATCATCCAGGTGCCCCGCGGTTGGCTTCGACTCGGTTGATTGTGACCTCTCACCTAAAGGTCCGACCCTTAGATGCCAGCCGACTCCCGGATCCGCCCGTCATTACTCTCCGAGTTTGTCGACCCCCGTGACCTTGATCGTGATTTTCGTCTTGCTGCTCTTGGTCGACAACGTCTCCTCCTGGACGGTGTACTCAGACCCCGTCACCTCGAACGAGCCGATGATCGGTCCGCTCTCGTCACCGGTCAGTTGATAGGTGACTTCGAATGTGTCGTCCTCGGACAGCAAGGGCCCGTTGTAGCTCATCTCCACCTTGAGGGCGACGTTGCAGCCGACATCTCCGAAGCACTGCTTCTCCGTGATCTTCGGAGTCAATTTGATGCTCGACGCGTCCAAGCTCGGGCCACTCGTCGGCGTCGGCTGGGTGGTGACGTCTTCGTCGCCGACCGTCGGCGGAGCCACAATCTGCTCGGCCGCGTTCAACGGGGCGGCGGCTGTACTTTGCTTGTGCCCGTCCGTATAGGCGCTGCCTGCCAGCCATCCGGCACCGAACACGACCATGACGGCAAGGATGCCGCCGGGAACGAGCCACGTCAGGTTTCTGTGCTGCTTGACTGGCGGCGCGGGGAAAGCCGATGGCTCCGGCGCATTCGCCGAGGTGGGGTCGGGAGGATATGGAATGGTCATGACGCTCCTCGGTGGTGGATGCCAAACATTGAATGCCGACGAACGCGCCGTCAGTCATCGTGTGATCGGTTTCGGCAATCAGCCGGTCGACCGAGGGTGACTGCGCCGTCGCTGTCGACCGTTGCCGCCGAGATGGAACAAATCCTCACCGGACGTTTCGGCCTTCCGACGACGGGCAAGGTCACCTTTCGTCCGACGGAACCTCAGGAAGGGAACGTACGCATGCCGACCTCTGTGAATCTCGACGCTCTTCTCGACAAGGCGTACGAATCGACGCCCCTCACGCAGCTCGCCGACGCGCCGGTCTCGGCTCTGTCGGGCGTGAGCGACGCCGACGGCGAGGCGCTGAAGCAGGCGTTCAACATCAAGACGATCGGTGACCTGGCCGGGAACAAGTACGTGAAGGCCGCCCAGGCGATCGCCGAGCTGGGCCGCATCGCCAAGTAGGTTCGGTCCGCATTCGGGCAGGCGCGAACCACCGCGCCTGCCCTCGGCCGCTTATGGAGCCGGGGAAACCTCGGTCAGGCGCGCTTGAGCGGCAGCTCGCGCGCCACCGCGGCGAGATCGGCGAACGTCGCGGCGGGCATCAGGCGATCGCAGAACGGCAGGGCGGCGGCCATCGCCCCCGCCGTCGGGCGGAAGCCGGGCGCGCCGGCGCGGGGATTCAACCACATGATCCCGTACGCGCGGCGGCGCAGCCTGGTCATCGCGGCCGCGAGCCGGGCGGGGGTGTCGCTGTCCCAGCCGTCCGAGGCAATGATCACGACGGCGCCGCGGAGGCTGTTGCCGTGGTGCGAGTCGAGCAGCGCGGTCAGGTTGGCGCCGATCCGGGTGCCGCCGAAGCGGTCGGTCACGGCGGCGGTGGCCTGGGCGATCGCCTCCCGGGCCGAGGACTGCCGCAGCGCCGGGGTCAGCCGGGTCAACGTGGTGGCGAACGCGAACACCTCGGCGTCGCAGACGGTGGCGAACGCCCGCATGAGGTGCAGGTACGCGGTGGCCTGCGCACGCATCGACTCGCTCACGTCGGCCAGCATCACGATCCGTCGCGGCCGGCGGATCGGGCGCTCGCGCACGATCGTGACCGGCTCCCACGCCGTGCGGCGGGCGCGGGCGATCGTCGGGCGCAGGGCCACCTTCCGGCCGGACGGGTGTGCCTCGTGCCGCCGCGTGCGCCGGGTCGGCCAGCGGGTCAGCGCGTCCCTCAGTGCCGCGCCGAGCGCCTCGGTCTGCGCCGCGTCGAGCTCGTCGAACGACCGGTCGGCGAGATGCCGGAGAGCGCTCGGCCGCAGCTCGGGGATCGCCGGGCCGCCGGGTTCGCCGTCGTCCGCGCCGATCGCGGGCGGAAGGGTCGCCCAGGGCAGTCCGCCCCCGGCGACCGGCTCGGCGTCGGCGGCCCGCGGGACCGGCACATTGACGTCGTCGCGGCGGGGCGACCCGGCCGTGCGGTTCAGTGGCAGCGGCGGTGCGTCGGCGAAGACGGCCGCGAACACCCGGTCGAAGGCCGCCAGGTCCTGATGGCGGCGCAGCACCGCGACCCGCGTCGTCCAGTAGAGACCGTCCCGCGAGCCGGGCGGGCTCACCGCCAGGGCCCGCACCAGGTCGCCGGTCTCGGTCAGGCCCGCGGGCACGCCGGCGCCGCGCAGCCGGGAGACGAACGCCGTGGCGAAGGCCGCCCGGTCGGCGCCGCGCAGCAGGACCGGAACGGGCTCGGCGGCGGGCACGGTCAGCGGCGGGCGACGAGCCAGGCGATGACGGCGCCGACCACGATCACGCCGGCCACCACCGGGAGGGCCCGCTTGTAGAAGGAGCCGCCGGCGATCTGGAGGAGGTCGAGCGGCTCGGGTTCCTCGGTCGCCGCCAGGACGGGGGCGGCGGCGGGGGCGGGCGACAAAGGAGTCGCGGGAGTCGGCTCGGCCTCGGCCACGGTCGCCATCTCGTCCTCGGCGGGGGTCGCGGTCGCCGTCGCGGCTTCGGGAGCGGGCGTGTCGTCGGCATGCTCGGCGTCGCCCGCCGGAACGGACTCTGAAGCCACGGCGGGCTCCTCCTTCGCCAGCTTCTCCTCCAGGTTGGCGACGAACTGGGCCAGCAGCTTGGCGGACACCTCCTTGATCATGCCGCTGCCGAACTGGGCCAGCTTTCCACTGATCTTCAGGTCGGTGTCGACGCTTACCGCCGTACGGTCGCCGTCCGGGGTCAGCACTGCCGTTACCAGCGCCGTCGCGTTGCCGGCCGAGCGGGCGTCACGGCCCTTCGCGTCGATCACCGCGCGGTGTGCCGTCTCGTCCTTCTCGGTGAATCGGGCCGTACCGGCGAAATCGGAGATCACCGGGCCCACCTTGACCTTGACCTTGCCCTGGTAGACGTCGCCGTCCACGCCGGTCAGCTGGGCGCCGGGCATGCACGGCGCGATGCCCTCGAGGTCGGTGAGCATCCGCCAGGCGCGGTCGATCGGGGTGTGCACGGTGAACTCGTTCGTGATCTTCATGGCGTCTCCTGGGAGGCCGGACCGGCGGCGTGAACGGCGCCGGCGACGACGAGCCGGTCGTCGGGTGTCTTGGCGATCGTGCCGAGCGTGCGCAGCATGTCGTCGGGAACGAGCTCGGTGACGCCGAGCGCGGCGAGGGCCGACACCCAATCGATGGTCTCGGCGAGGCCGGGGGCCTTGTCCAAGTCCAGCAGGCGTACGCGTCCGATGAACTCGGTCGCGCCGGCGATCAGGGGATGGGTGGCGCCCGGGACCGCGCGCCGGACGATCTCGGCGGCCCGGGCCGGCGCCGGGAACTCGATCCAGTGGTAGAGGCAGCGCCGGCGCAGGGCGTCGTGCAGGTCGCGGCTGCGGTTCGAGGTGAGCACGACGACCGGCGGCCGGGCGGCGGTGAAGGTGCCGAGCTCGGGAACGGTCACCGACGCCTCGCCCAGGAACTCGAACAACAGGGCCTCGAACTCGTCGTCGGCGCGGTCGATCTCGTCGATCAGCAGCACCGGCGGGGTGGGGCCGGCATGGCGTACGGCGCGAAGGATCGCTCGTTCCTGCAGAAACTCGGCCGTGAACAGGTCGTCGTCGGCGAGCCGCTCGTGCCGCGCCTCGGCCAGCCGGATCGCGAGGAGCTGGCGCTGGTAGTTCCACTCGTAGAGCGCCTCGCCCGCGGTCAGGCCCTCGTAGCACTGAAGCCGGATGAGCGGCGTGCCGAGCGCCAGCGCGAGCGACTTGGCGGCCGCGGTCTTCCCGACGCCGGGCTCGCCCTCGAGCAGCAGCGGCTTGCCCAGGCGCAGGGCCAGGAAGATCGCCATGGCCAGGCCGTCGTCGACCAGGTAGTCCACCGCGTCGAGCCCCCGGGTGACATCCTCGGGCCCGTTCACCGGCTCTCCCCCGCGAGCCGAGTCGGCTCCGCGAGCCGTGTCTGTCCCGCGAGCCGGCTCTCTCCCGCGAGCCGGCCATCCCCGGCCAGCAGGCGCCGGTAATCGTCGCGCGTGTCGACGTCGATCGGGACCGGGCCGGCCGCCGCCACCTCGGTCACCGGGTAGCGGCCACTGTGCAGCAGCTTCCAGACGGCCTTGTCGCCGTGCAGGGTCGCGAGCTCGTCGAACAGCTCGCGCCGGAACAGGAACGGGTGGCCGAGCCCGTCCTCGTAGCGGCAGATCGCGATCGGGCTCGTCCGGGTCATGAGCAGGCGCACGTCGTCCGGATCGATCCCCGGCTGGTCGCCGAGCAGCAGCACGAGCGCGTCACCCGTGACAAACGGAACCGCGTTCCGGATCGACCCTCCGCACCCTTCGGAAAAATCCCGATTTTCCACGAAGAGGCAGTCGGTGAGATCGACCTTTTCCCGTACGTCGCCGGCCGAGCCGCCCAGCGTGACCAGCAACTGGTCGAACCCGCAGGCCCGAGCCATGTCGAGGGTGGCGTCGAGCAGTGTCCGGCCGCGGTAGGGCAGCAGCTGCTTGGCCTCCCCGAGCCGCAGCGACCCGCCCGCGGCGAGCACCAGCCCACTGACCGTCATCACGCCGCCGCGAACCGATCCCGGCACCCGGCACAGCAGAACCAATGATCGACCCCGTCCACGACGGCGTGCGGGGTGCCGTCGGCGATGACGACGGTCATGCCACAGACGGGATCGACGGCGGTCCGCGAAACCTCGGTGACGGGAATCGTTCGGGGTTTCACCGGCTCGAGTCCGCCTCCGCGAAGCTCTCGAACGATTTCGGCCAGCACCGACAGGGCGATCTCCTGGTGGGTGCGAGCGCCGATGTCGATCCCGGCGTGGGGACGGATCCGCGCGCGCTCCTCGGCGGTGAGGCCGAGCGCCTCCAGCACCGCGCCGCTGCGGGTCTTGCTGGCCACCAGCGCGATCAGGGGCACGCCGGCGTCCAGGGCCGCGCGGATCGCCTGCTCGTCGTCGCGGCCGAGACCGGCCACCACCACGGCGCCGGCCCCCTCGTACCTCATCGGCTCGGTGATCTGAAGATCGAGGAACTCGGCCAGGGTGACCACCGCCGCCCCGATCGGGGTCGTCGTGCCGGCCACGCCGATCAGCGGGCGCGGCAGCACCGGCCGCAGGAAGATCTCGATCGCGCCGCCGGAGAGGCACGGGTTGACCACCACCAGCGCGCCCGGCGCCGCGGGGAACGATTCGCCGTCGGGCAGCACGCGCAGCAGCAGGGAACGGCCGTCGCGCAGCGTGTCGAGGGCCGCCGCCCGCACCGACGTCTCCGCGCAGACCCCGCCGACGAAGCCCTCGATCGACCCGTCGGCGAGGATCACCGCGTCGTCGCCCGGCACCGCGGACGTCGGCGCCTGGGCGCGCACCACGGTGGCGTGCACGAACGGCCGGCGCTGGCCGGTCAGCTCGTGCACGCGATCCGCAATTTTGATCATGGTGAGCCTCAGATCGGCGGCGTCGCCCGGCCGCGCATGGCGTCCCACACCCGCGAGGGAGTGAGCGGCATGTCGGCGTGGCGGACGCCGAACGGCTTGAGCGCGTCGACCACCGCGTTCACGATGGCCGGCGGCGAGCCGACGGTGGCCGACTCCCCCACGCCCTTGGCGCCGATCGGGTGGTGCGGCGACGGGGTGACGGTGTAGCCGGTCTCCCAGTCGGGCACCTCGAGCGACGTCGGGATCAGATAGTCCATGAGGGACGCGCCGAGGCAGTTGCCGTCCTCGTCGAAGGCGATCATCTCCATCAGCGCCATGCCGACACCGTCGGTGAGGCCGCCGTGGATCTGACCCTCGATGATCATCGGGTTGATCCGGGTGCCGCAGTCGTCGACGGCGATGAAGCGGCGCACCTTGACCTGCGCCGTTCCCGGGTCGATGTCGACGACGCAGATGTACGCGCCGTGCGGGTAGGTCAGGTTCGACGGGTTGTAGCAGATCTGCGCCTCGAGCCCGCCCTCGACGCCGTCCGGCAGGTCGCCGGCGCCGTGCGCGCGGAACGCGACGTCCTGAATGGTCACCGACTTGCCGGGGTCGCCCTTGACCTGGAACGCGCCCTTGACCCACTCCAGGTCGGCGACCGACACCTCGAGCATCGCCGAGGCGATCAGCTGCGCCTTGTCGCGGACCTTCCGGGCGACCAGGGCGGCCGCGGCGCCGGAGACCGGGGTGGAGCGGCTGCCGTACGTGCCGAGCCCGAACGGCGTCTGATCGGTGTCGCCGTGCACGACCTCGATGTCCGCCGGCGGGATGCCGATCTCCTCGGCGACGATCTGCGCGAACGTCGTCTCGTGGCCCTGCCCCTGGGTCTGCACCGACAGGCGCACCACGGCCTTGCCGGTCGGGTGGATCCGCAGCTCGCACCCGTCGGCCATGCCGAGGCCGAGGATGTCCATGTGCTTGCGGGGCCCGGCGCCGACCGCCTCGGTGAAGAACGCGATGCCGATGCCCATGAGCTCGCCCCGGGCCCGCTTCTCCTCCTGCTCCTTTCGCAGGTCGGCATAACCGGCGATGTCCATGGCCAGCCGCATGGTGGGCTCGTAGTTGCCGCTGTCGTAAACCCAGCCGGTCTTCGTCTCGTACGGGAACTGCTCGGGTTGAATGAAGTTCTTGAGGCGCAGCTCGGCGGGATCCATGTCCAGCTCGTGGGCGAGGCAGTCGACGATCCGCTCCACCAGATAGACCGCCTCGGTGATGCGGAACGAGCAGGCGTACGCGACACCGCCCGGCGCCTTGTTGGTGTAGACGGCCGTCATCTTGCAGTACGCGGCCTGGATGTCGTAGCTGCCGGTGAAGACGCCGAAGAACCCGGCCGGATATTTGACCGGCGCCGCGGTGCCGTTGAAGGCCCCGTGGTCGGCCAGCACATTGGTGCGGATCGCGAGAATGCGACCGTCGCGGGTGGCCGCGATCTCGCCGCGCATGATGTAGTCGCGCGCGAACCCGGTCGAGATGAGGTTCTCGGAACGGTCCTCCATCCATTTCACCGGCTTGCCGGTCAGGATCGAGCCGACGATCGCGCACACGTACCCGGGATAGATCGGCACCTTGTTGCCGAAGCCGCCGCCGAGGTCGGGCGAGATCACCTGGATCTTGTGCTCGGGGATGCCGGCCACGATCGCGTAGAGCGTGCGGTGCGCGTGCGGCGCCTGCGTCGTCGACCAGAGCTTCAGCTTGCCCTCGACGGCGTCGAAATCGGCCACCGCGCCGCAGGTCTCCATCGGCGCCGGGTGCACCCGCGGATAGACGATGTCCTCCTGGACGACCACGTCGGCCGACGCGAAGACGGCGGCGGTCGCCTCCTCGTCGCCGGTCTCCCAGTCGAAGACGTGGTTGTTCTCCTTGCCCTGCAGGTCGTCGCGGATCAGCGGCGCGTCCGGCTCGAGCGCGCGGCGGGCGTCGATGACCGGGTCGAGCACGTCGTACTCGACCTCGATGAGCTCGAGGGCGTCGCGGGCCGCGTACCGGTCGTCGGCCACCACGAAGGCGACCTCCTGGCCCTGGAAGCGGACCTTGTCGGTGGCGAGCACGGCCTGCACGTCGTTGGAGAGGGTCGGCATCCAGGCCAGGCCCTTCTCGGCGAGCATCGCGCCGGTCACGACCAGCCGCACGCCGGGGCTCGCCTCGGCGGCGCTCGTGTCGACGCTCAGAATGCGGGCGTGGGCGAACGGCGAGCGCAGGATCGCCAGGTGCAGCATGCCCGGGAGCTGGATGTCGTCGGTGTAGCGGCCGCGGCCGCGGAGGAAGCGCGGGTCTTCCTTGCGCAGCATCCGGCCGAACCCGACCGGCTTCTGGTCGTTGTCGTCGAACGACGTGATCTTGGGCTCATGGACCGCGGTCATGACGTCACCGCCGCTTCGTGAACGGCCGCCCACCGCACCGATCGGACAATCGTGGCATATCCGGTGCAGCGGCAGATCTGGCCGGAGATGGCCTCGCGGATCTCGGCGTCGGTCGGGTCGGGATTCTTGTCGAGCAGGGCGCGGCAGGTCATCATCATGCCCGGCGTGCAGAAGCCGCACTGGAGGCCGTGGCACTGCATGAAGCCCTCTTGGATCGGGTCGAGCTCGCCGCCCTTGGCGAGACCTTCGACGGTACGCACCTCGTGGCCCCCGGCCATGGCGGCCAGCACGGTGCACGACTTGACGGGCTCGCCGTCCAGCCACACCACACACGTGCCGCAGTTGCTGGTGTCGCAGCCCCAGTGGGTGCCGGTCAGCGCGAGCACGTCCCGCAGGAAGTGCACGAGCAGCAGCCGCCCCTCGATCTCCCGGGTGACCTCGACGTCGTTGACGGTCATCGTGACCTGCATCGGTTCAGCTCCTCGCCCGCTCGACGGCCTTGCGCAGGGTCCTCCGGGTCAGCTCGTCCGCGAGGTGGCGCTTGTACTCCTCGCTGCCCCGCTGGTCGGTGACCGGGTCACAGCTGCGGGCGGCGATCTCGCCGGCCCGCTCGTAAAGCTCCTCGCTCGGCTGCCGGCCGCGCATGATGTCCGAGATTTCGCGAATTCCGGTGGTATTGGGGCCAACGGCGGCCAGGCCCACCCGCGCGTCGTCGATCGCGCCGCCTCCGCCGAGCCACACCGCCGCGCCCGCGGACACCACGGCCCAATCCCCGGCGCGGCGCTCCACCTTCTCGTAGGCGCTTCCGCCGCCGGCGCGGCGCGGGATCCGGATCTCGGTGAGGATCTCGCCGTCGCCGACCGCCGTCTCGTACGGCCCGACGTGGAACTCCTCCATCGACACGACCCGCTCGACGCCGCCCGGGCCGCGGATCACGCACGCGGCGTCGAGCGTCGTGCACACCGCGGAGAGATCCTCCGACGGGTCGGCCTGGCAGAGCGAGCCGCCCAGCGTGCCCCGGTTGCGCACGACCGGATCGGCGATGACCCGCTCGGCGTCCCGGAAGATCGGGAAGGCCGCCGCGAGCTCGTCCGACTCGAGCAGCTCGCGGTGGCGGGTCAGCGCGCCGATGCGTACGTCATCCGCACCGACCCGGATATAGCCGAGTTGATCGTGAAGCGGGTTGATGTCGATAAGATATTCGAAGTTGGCCAGGCGCAGCTTCATCATCGGCAGCAGGCTGTGCCCGCCCGCCACGAGCCGCGCCGAGCTGCCCAGACGTTCCAGCAGCCCGATGGCATGGTCCACACTGGTGGCACGTTCGTACTCGAACGGAGCCGGAACCTGCACGCTGCACCTCCCTCAAATTGCCCGTGAATCTGTCTCGCATCCGGATCAATGTCAACAGCGACCTAAGGGATCTCTTAACTCGGCGTTGACGATCGCGGCGCCGATCGCGGAAGGTACGGCCGTGCGGGACATCGTGGACGGACTGATCGCGTGGCGGGCCGAGGGCATCGCGTTCGCGGTGGCCACGGTCGTGCGCACGTGGAACTCGGCCCCGCGGCAGCCCGGCTCGGCGATGGCCGTCAACGAGCACGGCGAGGTCCTCGGCAGCGTCTCCGGCGGCTGCGTCGAGGGGGCGGTCTACGCGGCCGCCGAGGAGGTCATCGAGACCAAGAAGGCGCAGCAGCACACGTACGGGGTGAGCGACGGCGACGCCTTCGAGGTCGGTCTCACCTGCGGCGGCACCATCGAGCTGCTCGTCCAGCCCTCGGTCGCGCTCACCGACCTCGACGACGTGCTGGCCGCCCTCGCGTCCGGCCGCCCGGTCGCCACCGTCTCGATGACCGACAACCAGCTCGTGATCTGGCCCGACAAGGTCGTCGGCACGCTCGGCGACCCCGGCCTCGACCGCGCCGCCGAGCAGCAGGCCGCCGGCATGCTCTCGGCCGGCGCCACCGGCACGGTCCACCTCGGTTCGCACGGCGAGCAGCGCCTCGAGGACATCGAGGTCTTCGTGCAGACGTTCCTGCCCCCGCCCCGGATGATCGTCTTCGGCGCCATCGACTTCGCCGGCGCGGTCGCCCGGATCGGCGGCTTCCTGGGCTACCACGTCACCGTCTGCGACGCCCGTCCCGTCTTCGCCACCCGCAAGCGGTTCCCGAGCGCGGACGAGCTGATCGTCCAGTGGCCACACCACTATCTGGAGTCCACGTCGGTCGACGAGCGGACCGTGCTCTGTGTCCTGACTCACGATCCCAAGTTCGACGTGCCGCTCCTCGAGGTCGCGTTGCGCACGCCCGCGCGCTACATCGGCGTGATGGGCAGCCGCCGCACCCATTCCGACCGGCTGCGCCGACTGCGCGAGGCGGGCGTGTCCGAGACCCAGTTGGCCCGGTTGTCCGCTCCGATCGGTCTCGACCTCGGCGCGCGCACCCCCGAGGAGACGGCCGTCGCGATCGCGGCGGAGATCATCGCGACCGCCTGGGGCGGGTCCGGTCTGCCCCTCACCGGCCTCGACGCCCCGATTCACGGGTAGCCATCCGGTAGCGGCTGCTCGTTTTGCTGCCGGATCCCGTTTCCCGGCCCGATCGATTCTTGCGCTGCCACCGCGCGTTCTCGCCGGTGGCCGCCACCCGCCGCGGGGACGCCGAGTCCCGCCCACCGCGCGGCGGTCCATGACCTGTCTCCGATCGGAAACTTCAGTGGGCGGGAGCGGGGAACCCGATTGCGCCGGCCATCGCGCCGGCTTGGGGTGAGGTCGCATCGCGCGACGGGCCGCCTTCAGGCCCAACCCGACAGCTAACCTCGCAGGCGGTTGAAGGACCAGGATCCTCCGTGCTCTCTGCTGTCCGTTCCACGGTTGTCGCTGCCCTGATCGCCCTTCTCGCCGCTTTCGTGGCTTTCGAGGCCACTCCCGCCGCGGCCGCTCCGGCCTCTCCGGCCGCCTCCGCCCGGTATTCGTCCGCCGCGGCCGCCCGCCTCCTTCAGGAGCGCGGCGCGCGCGTGGTGGCCGCGGCCCGCTCCCAGCACGGCAAGCCCTACCGCCACGGCTCCGCCGGCCCGCGAGCGTTCGACTGCTCGGGCCTGACCACCTACGCCTACCGCGCGGTCCACATCAAGCTCCCCCGCACCGCGAACGCCCAGTACCACGCCGCCCACCCGGTCAGCCGCGCCACGGCCCGCCCCGGCGACCTGGTCTTCTGGGTCACCGGCCGGCACGCCTACCACGTGGCCGTCTACGCCGGCGGGGGCCTGGTCTGGCACGCCCCCAAGCCCGGCGACAAGGTGCGCCTCGCGAAGATCTGGAGCCCGCGCGAGGTCCGCTTCGGCCGCGTCGGCTAGCTCTCCGCCTCGCCCAGTTCTCCGCTTCGCCCAGCTCTCCGCTTCGCCCAGCTTTCCGCGTCGCCCAGCTCTCCGCGTCGCCTAGCTTTCCGCGTCGACGGTCTCGGGCCGGCGCCGGGTTTCGTCCGATTCCACCGGCGCCGGGCCGCGACCCCGGGACATCGACCGGTCGAGGCCGACCACGAGCGCGCCCAGCACCCCGAACATCACGCCCAGCTGCAGGAACTGGAGACCCACCCAGCCGTACCCGTGCCCGGTGGGATCGAGGAAGAAATACGGGTAGCGCACCGACGCCGCCGGGAACAGGCCGCCGCGTACCTCGATCATCAGTCCGTAGCCCAGCGGGTAGGCGATCCACAGCGGAATGTCGCGCCAGTGCACCCGGCGGCGCGGCCCGAACGCCACCCAGTCGGCCAGCACCAGCACCGGGACCACGTAGTGCACGAGGAACAGCGACCAGTTGGTCAGCGCGGTCGCCGGGTCGTCCGCGGTCAGCCCCGGCAACGGGTTCGCCCCGTGGTTGAGCAGGAAATGCGAGACCAGGCCGGTGATCAGGATCCACAGCGTGACCGCGCCGCGCCACCGCGGCGCCGGCGGCTCGACCGTAGCCCGCTTGACCATCCAGTAGAGCGCGCCGGTGAAGTAGGCCAGCGTGATCAGGTTGCTCTGCGCCGTGTAGTGGATGACCCGGTGATCGCCGAGCAGCAGCCCGGCCGCGCCGCACCCGGCGATGACCGCACGCAGCCCGAACTGCGGCGTGCGGTAGACCGTCACAGCTCGCCCTGGTAGGCCAGCACGCCCCGGTTGACCGCGCCGATGGCCTTGCGGGCCGCGGCCCGCACGCTCTCGGAGGCGGCCGGCGCCTCCTTGACCTGGCCGAGCAGGTCGAGCACCTGCCGCGCCCAGCGCACGAAGTCACCGGCCGGCATGTCGGCGTCGTAGTTGTGCCCGCTCGCCAGCACCCGGGCCAGCGGCTCGCCGCGCGCCCAGCGGTACATCGGCCAGACGAAGCCGGGGTCGGGCTCGCGGGTGAGCTGAAGCCCGTGGTCGGCCTCGTCGGTGGCGATCTCACCCCACAGCTTGGTGCACGCGTCGACGGCGGAGGTGACCGCGCCCTTCGGCACCGAGGCCCGGTCGTCGCCCTCGCGGCGCGACTCGTAGAGCACCATGGACACCGCGGCGGCCAGCTCATCGGGCTGGAGGCCGTCCCAGACGCCCTGGCGCAGGCACTCGGCGACCAGCAGGTCGGCCTCGGACCAGATGCGGCCCAGCATGCGGCCGGTCTCGGTGACCTCGCCGTCCGGCGAGAGGTAGCCGCGGCCGCGCAGGACCGCGCACACCTGGTCGAACGTGCGGGCCAGCGAACCCGTACGCCCGGCCACCTTGTCGCGCAGGGCGTCGGTGTCGCGCTGCAGCCGGTGGCGCCGCTCGGCCCACCGCGCGTGCTCCTCCCGCTCGGGGCAGGCGTGGCACGGGTGCTGCCGCATCCGCACCTTGAGCAGCGCGATCTCGGCATCCTCGCCGGTGTTGCCGCCTCCTCGCCGGCCGCGCCGGCCGCCACCATGACGATCGAGGCCGGTGGCGGAGACCTGGGCGGCGAGGTCGCGGCGGGCGGCGGGCGAGCGGTGATTGAAGTGCTTCGGTACGCGGATGCGCTCCAGCACCTCGACCTCGGCCGGGAAGTCGGCGGGGCTGACCCGGCCGGCCCACCGATCCTGGGTCAGCACCAGCGGCCGCGGCTCGCCGAACCCGCCCGTCGGCGCCTCCAGCACGACGGCCAGCCCGGCCCGGCGGCCCTGCGGCACCCGGATGACGTCGCCGACCCGCAGCCGCTCCAGCGAGGACACCGCCGCGGCCCGGCGCTGGTTGGCCCCCTGCCGGGCGAGCGCCTTCTCCCGGTCGGCGATGGCGACCCGGATGGCGAAGTACTCGTCGAAGTCGCCGTGGTGGCACGCGGCGTCCTGCCCGTACGTCTCCATGGTGTCGACGTTGCGCTGCACCTGTCGCGCCAGCCCGACCACCGACCGGTCGGCCTGGAACTGCGCGAACGAGGACTCCAGCAGGTCGTGCGCCTGGTCGGCGCCGACCGAGCCGACCAGGTTGACCGCCATGTTGTACGACGGGCGGAACGACGACCGGAGCGGGTAGGTGCGCGTGGACGCGAGCCCCGCGACGTGCCGCGGGTCGACCTCGGGGCTCCAGAGCACGACCGCATGGCCCTCGACGTCGATGCCACGGCGCCCGGCCCGGCCGGTGAGCTGCGTGTACTCCCCCGGGGTGAGGTCGACGTGGGCCTCGCCGTTGAACTTGACCAGCCGCTCGAGCACCACGCAGCGGGCCGGCATGTTGATGCCCAGCGCCAGGGTCTCGGTCGCGAAGACCGCCTTGACCAGGCCCTGGACGAAGCACTCCTCGACGGCCTCCTTGAACGCGGGCAGCATGCCGGCGTGGTGGGCCGCGACGCCCCGCTCGAGCCCGTCCAGCCACTCCCAGTAGCCCAGCACGGACAGGTCTTCCCGCGGGATGCCGGCGACCTTGGCGTCGGCGATGCGGCGGATCTCGGCGCGCTCGCCGGAGTCGGTGAGCCGCAGCCCCGCGCCCAGGCACTGCTGCACGGCGGCGTCGCAGCCGGCCCGGCTGAAGATGAACAGGATCGCCGGGAGCAGCCCGCCCCGCTCGAGCCGGTCGACCACCTCGGCCCGCGGCGGCGGCTGCCATCGCCGGCCCCGCCCACCGCGGCTGCCCGGCCCGTACGACCGGTCGGTGAGCTCGAGCCGGCGCTCCATCTCGCGCGTGTAGCGCAGCAGCTCGGGGTGCACGTCGTGTTTGCGGGCCGCGTCGGCGTCGTGGAACAGGTCGAACATGCGCCGGCTGACCAGCATGTGCTGCCAGAGCGGGACCGGCCGGTGCTCGCTGACCACCACCTCGGTCTCGCCACGCACGGTGACCAGCCAGTCGGCGAACTCCTCGTAGTTACTGACCGTCGCCGACAGCGAGACCAGGGTCACCGACGCCGGGAGGTGGATGATCACCTCCTCCCAGACCGCGCCGCGGAACCGGTCGGCCAGGTAGTGCACCTCGTCCATCACCACGTACGCCAGGCCCTTGAGGCTTCTGGAACCGGCATAGAGCATGTTGCGCAGCACCTCGGTGGTCATCACCACCACCGGCGCATCGCCGTTGATCGCGTTGTCGCCGGTCAGCAGCCCCACCTTGTCGGGCCCGTAGCGCTCGACGAGATCGTGATACTTCTGGTTGGACAGCGCCTTGATCGGCGTGGTGTAGAAGCATTTCCGCTCGCCCGCCCGCAGCGCGAGATGCACGGCGAACTCGCCCACCACCGTCTTGCCGGCCCCGGTCGGCGCGCACACCAGGACACCGCTGCCCCGCTCGAGCGACTCGCAGGCCGCCCGCTGGAAGTCGTCGAGGTCGAACCCGACGTCAACCATGAAATCCTCGAGCGCCGGGAACTCGGCCCGCCGTTTGGATTGGGCATACCGCTCGGCGGGACTCGTCATGACCACAAGGCTAGTTCGTGGGTGTGACAACTTGCAGCACCGGCGGTTGCGTCCCAGGCTGTCGGACCGGGTAGGTATGGTGCACCCGTGCCGGAGACCGCTCACCCTCCCCATCGGCCGTCCCGTCAGGTCGACGGCGTGCTGTTCGATTTCCACGGCACGCTCGCCCAGGTGGAAGACCCCGTGCAGTGGGTGCAGGCGGCCGCGGTGGCCTGCGGGCACGAGCTCGAGCGGGGAAAGGCCACGATGCTGGCCGACCGTCTGGTGATGGCCGGGCGGGCCGGCGGGCCGCTGCCGAGCCGGGTGCCGCCCCAGCTGGCCGAGCACTGGGCCGACCGCGATCTCTACGCACACAGCCACCGCGCGGCGTTCACGGGCCTGGCGGCGACGGTGCCCAGCGACATCGAGGGCCTGGCGGACGCCCTCTACGACCGGCTGCTGGGGCCGGAGGGCTGGTTGCCGTACGCGGACACCGAGCCGACCCTGCGGACGCTGCACGAGGCCGGGATCAAGGTCGCGGTCGTGAGCAACATCGGTTTCGACATCCGGCCGCACTTCGCCGCCTGGGGAATGGACGCGCTGGTCGACGCGTACGCGTTGAGCTACGAGGTCGGCCGCACCAAGCCCGACCCGGCAATCTTCCTGCGCGCCTGCGGCATGCTGGGGGTCGCCCCGGAGCGCACGCTGATGGTCGGCGACACCCCGGCCGACGCGGGCGCGGTAAGGGCGGGCTGCGCGGCGCTGGTGCTGCCGGCGTCCGAGCCGGGCCACCCGAACGGCTTGACCGCGGCGCTGGCGTTGGCGGGCTGCGCCGCCTGAGGCGCCCTGGGGATATCCCCGCCGAATTGTCGTACCCGGGCCGTAACGTGTCCCCACCCAGTGAACGGGGTGGGGAACTGCAGCCGCCCGATCAGGCGTAGGCGTCCAGCACCGTGCCCTGGCGGACGCCACGCTTCGGCTTCTCCGGCGTGGACGGGGCGGCGGCCGCCTTGGTCTCCGACGCGGTCATCAGGCCCTCCGTCGCGGGCTTCGGCGCCGCGTTGTCGCTCTGGCCGGCGGCGGTGGCCTCCTCGCCGGCGGGCGGCACGGCGGCCTCGGCCATGGCCTTCAGCGTCGAGCGGGCCGTGTCGAAGGCGGTGTTGGCGAGCGAGGCGGCACCGGTGAAGGAGCGAAGAGAGCTGAGCGACATGCCAACACGTTCGGCCGCGAGGGGCGGAACTGACCGTGAGGCGTCCCCCGCAACCCGACCGCTCCCGGTGGTCTCCTCAAGGCGGCGCCACCACAACAAGAGTCAGCGGAGCAACTGCAACGCGCCGGGGATGCAGGTTATCTCCAGCGGGAGCGGGCCCAACCGCTCGCCGTCGGCGTACGCGATAATGCCGTCCGAGTGCAGCCTGACCTGTTTCGCCCGAAATGTCCGGACGCGTGGGTCGGTCACGTGCGTGCCCGAGCGCAGGCGCGGCTTCAGGCGGGCCATGGCGGCGCGGCTCAACGGCGCGGCGGTCACCACGTCCAGCAGACCGTCCGTAGGGTCGGCCGCGGGAACGATGCGCAACCCTCCCCCGTACGACGGGCAGATGCCGACCGCCACCAGCGTTCCCTCGAAGCCGTGGTCGACGCCGTCGATCTCGAGGGCGTAGAGGCGCGGACGGACGCGGACCATCTCCAGGGCGATGGCCAGGTCGTAGCGGCGCGGGCCACGGGGCCAGCGCATGCGGTTGGCCCGCTCGTTCACGATCGCGTCGAAGCCGGCGGCCAGGACGGCGCCGAACCAGCGGACCTCGCCGTCGGTGCCGGTGGTGCGGGCCAGGTCGATCGGGACGGCGTCACCCGAACGCAAGGCGTCGGCGATGTCCGCGGCGGCCACCAGCGGGTCGGCGGCGACGCCGGTGCCGGCGGCGAAGTCGTTTCCGGTGCCGGCGGGCACCACGCCGAAGCGGACGGGGCGCGCGGCGGCCGCCTGGAGGGCCAGGTGGACCGTGCCGTCGCCGCCGACCGCCACCAGGGCGGCGCAGCCGTCGGCGACCGCGCGGTGGCAGGCCTTCTCGGCCTCCTCGGCGGACGAGGCCTCGAGCAGGCGCACGGGGTGGCCGGCGGCGCCGAGGCGCTGCACGACCCCGGGAAGCAGACCGCGGTGCCGGCCACGCCCCGCCGTGGGGTTGGCCAGCACCGCGATGTCACCGCTCGTCATGGCGGGCGATGTTACTACGTCATGTCGTCGAAACGGCCCTCGAGCGGCAGCGGCTTGCTGACCGGCGTCGGTCCGTCGACGGGGCTGGGCGCCTCGATCGGGTCGGACGCGCCGACCGGCACGCGGTCGTCCTCGAGCGGGGAGATCGTGTCGTCGTCGAGATCGGCGTAGATCTCGCGGCCCCGGCCCTTGCGCCGGTCGTTGATGAAGCCGATGCCGACCGCGATGAAGTAGAGCAGCACCATGCAGGCGGCGAGCAGCGTCATGCCGAACGGGCCCGGGTCGGGGGTGGCGACCGCGGCGAACGCGAACGACAGGAAGATCACGATCCGCCACCAGCCGAGCAGCCGGCGGGCCGAGACCACACCGGTGAAGTTCAGCATGAGCAGGATCAGCGGGAACTCGAAGGCCGCCCCGAACAGCAACAGCATGCTCGAGACGAAGCCTAAGTAGCTCCCGACCTCGAGTTTCGTCGGTTCGCCCAGGACGCCGGCCTCCATGATGAAGGCCAGGCTGTGGCCGACCACCAGGTAGGCCAGCACGGCGCCGGTGACGAACAGCGGCGCCGCGATCGCGACGAAGATGTACGCCCACTTGCGCTCGTGCCGGTGCAGGCCGGGCGCGATGAACGCCCAGAGCTGGTAGAGCCAGACGGGCGCGCCGACGATGATGCCGACCCACAGCGCGATCTTGAGCCGGATGATCAGGCCGTCGCCGACACCCAGAACCAGGAAGTCGCAGTACGGCGTGCCGTCCGCCCGCCTCGACCAGGAGGACGGCAGCGCGCAGTACGGCTCCTTCAGCAGGTCGAAGACCCAGTTCGACAGGATGAAGCCGACGATGAGGCCGACGACCAGGCCGAGCGAGGCCACGAAGAGCCGGTTACGCAGCTCCCGGATGTGGTCGATCAGCGTCATCGAGCCGTCGGCGGCCTGCTCGAACTTGCTGGGCCGCCCCTGACGGCGAAGGGTCAGCGCCATGACCGACGGTCAGCGGTCGTTGGTGCGCTGCACCGGGTCGACGTACGGCTGCGCCGGCGGCTGCTGGTACTGCTGCTGCGGCTGCGCCGGAGGCGGCTGGTAGCCCGGGGCCGGCGGCTGCTGCACGTCACCCTGGATCGGCTGGCGCGAGTACTGCGGCTCCGCCTTCTCCGCGGTGTCGTTGTGCTCGTCGATGAGGCCCTTGGTCTCAGCCTTGATGATGCGCAGCGAACGGCCGAGCGACCGGGCAGCGTCCGGAAGCCGCTTCGCGCCGAAAAGCAGCACGAGTACGACCACGAAGATGGCGATGTGCCATGGCTTGAGGGCACCCATGGAAAACTCCAGTCGATCGGATCAGTTAGTGCGGGGTCCATCGTACGTGTCAATTCTGGTGAAGTAGCCCACCGGACCCCGGAGGATTCTCTCTCCGCCCCGCGAAGTCTTGGACAACGGGGAAGGAACGCCGCACGGTACGGCACCTCACCGCTTCTGTAAAGATTACTGACGGTGCGGCACGCGGGCCTCGACCTGCGCCACCGTCTGCTGCAGGACCAGCAGTTTCTCCTGCAACTGCAGCGCCTCCTCGCGCCGGTACTGCAACCTCGCCATCGCCCGGCCCAGCCCGCCGAGCCGGCCGAGCAGCCGGATGCCGGCCACGGCCAGGATGACGACAGCGACGACGATCACGGCGATCCAGATCCACAACAGCACGGGGGCCACCCTACCGGGCGGGCGAGCTGTACTGGTCGAGCGCCGCCGTGGCCTGTTCCCGGATGCGCCGCAGCAGCTCGGGCGGGCCGACCACGGTCACGTCCGGGCCGAGGCCGAGCAGCAGGCGCTGGGCCCAGCCGAGGTCGGACACCCGCATGGTCACGAGCCACTCCCCCGACGAGGAGGACGACGGGCGCACCTCCTCGACCGGGTAGTACTCGGTGATCCACCGGCTGTGCCGGCCCACCCGCAGCGTCATCAGCGGCAGGTCGGCGGTGGGTTTGAAGACGCCGGTGCTCACGTCCTGCGGCTCGGCCGTGGGCGGCGGCGCGGCCGGCTCGTCGAGCTCGGTGAACGCGTCGATCCGGTCGACCCGGAACATCCGGGTGGCCTCGGCCCGCCGGCACCAGGCCTCGAGGTAGGCCCGGCCGGCGACCATGAGCACCCGCATCGGGTCGATCACCCGCTCGGTCGTCTCGTCCCGCGCGGCCGTGTAGTAGGTGATCCGCAGCGCGTGCCCGCCCTCGACGGCGGCCCGGATCTTGTCGAGCTTCTCGGCGTTGGCCGGCAGCTTGACCGCGACCGGCGCGTCGGCGAGGTCGCCGGCCGCGTTCTCGATCTTGGCGAGGGCGCGCTCGATGACGTCGCGGGTGCCGGTGCCGGGCGTCTCGGCGAGCATCCGCAGCGCCACCACCAGCGCGAGCGCCTCGTCCTGGTTGAGCCGCAGCGGCCGGTCGATGCCGGCGTCGTGGCTGATCGTCACCCGGTCGCCGTCGAGCGCCATGTCGATGAGGTCGCCCGGCCCGTACCCGGGGAGGCCGCAGACCCAGAGCAGCTCGAGGTCCTCCCGCAGCTGCCGCTCGCTCACGTCCAGGTCCGAGGCCGCCTCGGCGACCAGGATGCCGGGCCGGGCGAGCAGGTAGGGCACGAGGTTGAGCAGGCGGCCGAGCCGGTCGACGGAGGTGCGCGGGCCGGTCATGCCGCCACCACGCCCTCGTGCCGGGCCACGACCTCCTTGAGCTGCTGGATCACCGCGTCGCGGACCTCGGGCGGGCCCTCGACGAAGACGTCCGGCCCGTACCCGGCCAGCGTGGAGGCGAGCCGCTCGGCGTCGGCGAAGGGCAGCGTGAGCCGGTCGCCGTCCGCCGACAGTGCCCAGCGGCGCAGGCCGGCCGCCTTGCCGGGCTTGACCACGACGGAGGCGCGGCCGGTGCGCTGGACCGGCCCGTCGAACCCGGCCACGTGGGAGATCAGGTCGAGCTGCGCGGGCGGGACGAAGGCCCCCGGGCGGCCGACCTGGCGCACGTTCCCGACGATGCGCGAGAGCCGGAAACACCGGGTCGCCGAGCGGTCGCGGTCGTGCCCGACCACGTACCACCGGCCGCGCCAGCAGACGACGCCCCACGGCTCCAGACGACGGGTGGCGGGGTCGTCGACCTCCGGCACCCGGTAGCTGAAGGTGACCGCGCGGCGATCGCGGGCGGCGCTGGTGAGCGGACCGAAGGCGGGGTCGACGGTCATCACCGGCTCGACGCCGAGGGTGGCCTGCGGGTCGACCTCGACACCGGCCGCGCGCAGCTTCGCCAGGCCCGACGAGGCGGCCGCGGCCAGGCCGGCGTGCTGCCAGAGGCGGGCCGCGATGCCGACCGCCGCGGCCTCGTCCGGCTCGAGGATGATGTCGGGAAGCGCGTACTCGCGGTGCGCGATGCGGTAGCCGGGCTCCTGGTCGAAGATGCTCGCGGTGCCGGTCTCCAGCGGCACGCCGAGCTCGCGCAGCTCGGCCTTGTCCCGCTCGAACTTGCGCTGGAACGCCTCGTGGTCGCGCCAATCCGAGGGATCGTGCTCGTAGCCGGGCACGGTCGCGGCGATCTGCGCGGCGGTCAGGAACCGTCGCGTGGACAGCAGGCAGATCACCAGATTGACCAGGCGCTCGGTGCGGGTCCGCGACACGAGAGGCAACGCTAGCAGCAGCGGGGCCCGCACTGTTATTTCGTAACCGGCGGGGGGAAGGATGATCAGCGTGACCTCTGAGCAGAACCCCGCCGAAGAGACGCCCGTCGGGCTGGCCGGCGCCGAGCCGCTTGCCGCGCCGGACGACGCGAAAGGCGAACAAGGGGGCAACGAGAGCGTCGGCACGGTCATCCTGGCCGGCTCGGCCAACCTCGCGATCGCCGTGGCCAAGCTGGCGGCGGGCCTGGTCTCGGGCTCGTCCGCGATGCTCTCCGAGGCGGCCCACTCGCTGGCCGACACTATCACCGAGGTCTTCCTCTACGTCGCGCTGGTACGCGGCCGGCAACCGGCCGACGAGGAGCACCCCTTCGGCTACGGCAAGGAGAGCTTCGTCTGGGCCTTCATCGCCGCGCTGTTCACCTTCGTCGGCGGCGCCGGCTTCTCGATCTACCACGGCATCACGGCGATCGTGACGGACGAGAAGAGCGGGGAGTTCGTCTGGTCGTACGTGGTGCTGGCGATCTCGTTCGTCGCCGAGGGCACCTCCTTCCTGCGCGCCCAGCGCCAGGTGGCCGGCGAGTCCCGCCGCTGGGGCATCAGCCGATCCCGGTTCCTGCGCCTGACCCCGGACACGACGGTGAAGGCGGTCTACTTCGAGGACTCGGCCGCCCTCGTCGGCCTGGTCCTCGCCGCGCTCGGCCTCGCGCTCACCGAGATGACCGGCGACGAGCTCTGGGACGGGATCGCCTCGATCGCGATCGGCGTGCTGCTCTTCCTGGTCGCCGCGATCCTCGCCCGCAGCAACGCGTCGCTGCTGGTCGGGCGCTCGGTGCCGCGCCGCATCCACAACCAGATCGCCGCCGACCTGGCCGGCATCCCGATCGTGGTGGCCGTGCCGACGCTGCTGACCATGCAGCTCGGCCCGGGCGACATCCTGGTGGCGGCCAAGGTCGACTTCGAGGACGAGGTCACCGGCGGGGAGATCGAGGACGCCTCCGACGAGGCCGAACGGCGGCTGCGGGCCCGATACCCCGGCATCCGGTACGTGTTCCTGGACCCGACCCGGGGCACGGCCGGTCGCCACCACGTCGACGGCGGGATCGAGTAGCCTCGCCGGTCATGGTGCGCTGGCGGTCCGGGACGGTTCTCACGGTTCGCCGCCGCTGGCACGGCGCGATGGAGCTGGACGTCGAGACCGCCGACGGCGTGCTGCGCGCCCTGGCCTACCCCGGGCTGGTCGGCGAACCGCGACCGGGCGACCGCGTGCTGCTGAACGTCGGCGCGCTCGTCATGGGCCTGGGCACCGGCGGCTACGCGCTGGTGGTGGCCCTTCCCGACCGGCTGCCGGCCGACCCCGCCGAGGACGGCGGCACCCGCGACGCCGGCCACCTGGTCAAGGCCCGCTACACGCCGCTGCAGGCGATCCGGCTCGGCGTGGACGAGGAGGCGTCGCCGCACCGGGCGGTGATGGCCGCCGCGACGTCGCTGGACGGCATGCCGGTGGTGACCGCCGACCTGCACTCGGCGCTCCCGGCGATCCTGGCCGGCATCCGGGCCGACAACGGGACGGCCCGGGTGGCGTACGTGATGACCGACGGCGGCGCGCTCCCGGCGTGGTTCTCCCGCACCCTGGACGGGCTGCGCGACCACCTGGCCGGCACGATCACGACCGGCCAGGCGTTCGGCGGCGACCTCGAGGCGAGCACCGTGCACACCGGCCTGCTCGCCGCCCGGCACGTGCTCGGCGCCGACGTCACGATCGTCGCCCAGGGGCCGGGCAACCTCGGGACGGGCACGACCTGGGGCTTCTCCGGGGTGGCCCTGGGCGAGGCGGTCAACGCGATCGGCACGCTCGGCGGCCGGCCGGTCGGATCGCTGCGCGTCTCGGACGGCGACGGGCGGCCACGGCATCGGGGCATCTCCCATCACACGCTCACCGCGTACGGGAAGGTCGCTCTGATCACCGCCGACCTGCCGGTGCCGGACGGCCTGGAACCCACCCTGGCCGCGCAGGTCGACGCGGCGATCGCGCCGCTCGCCGCGCGGCACCGCATCATCCGCGTGCCCACCGCGGGCCTGGACGAGGCGCTCCGCGCGAGTCCCGTCGGCCTCTCCACCATGGGACGCGGGCTCGACCAGGACCACGCCTACTTCGTCACCGCGGCGGCCGCCGGCCGGCACGCCGCCTCGCTCCTCGAGAAAGACTGATGCTCACACCGTGACGCGGTTGCGGCCGGCCGCCTTCGCCGCGTAGAGCGCGGCATCGGCCCGCGCCACCAGCTCGTCCGCGCTCTCCGCCCGGTCCCAGACCGCGATGCCGGCCGAGAACGTCTGCTCCTGCGGCGTCAGGGCCAGCGCCCGCTCGAGGATCCGCCGCGCCTCCGGCTCCTCGGCGTCCGGCAGCATCACGACGAACTCCTCGCCGCCGTAGCGGGCCAGCAGGTCGACCGCCCGCAGCGCGCCGTGCCAGGCCGCCGACGCCTCCTTGAGCAGGCGGTCGCCGGCCGGATGGCCGTACGTGTCGTTGAACAGCTTGAAGTGGTCGAGGTCGATCAGCGCCACGCTCATCGGCCGGCCGTCGCGCCGGGCGAACTCGAGCGCCCGCGGCAGGTCCTCGTTCCAGACCCGGCGGTTGGGCAGGCCGGTCAGCTCGTCGCGGCGGGCCAGGTCGCGCACCTGGGCGGCCTGCCGCTCGACCTCCCGCACGAGCTGCGCCATCCGCACCACGACCAGCAGGAACAGCGTCGAGCAGCCGACCACGATGGCCGGGCCGTCGGTGACCCGGCCCTGGTGCAGCTGGACCGCGAGCAGGCCGGGGGCGATCAGCGAGGCGGCGGCGAGCAGCGCCAGCTGCATCTTGCCGAGCCGGACGGGATGGGGGGCGGCGGCCGCGCCGATCTGCTGGGCGTCGTTGTGCAGCGCACCCAGCCCGAACAGCACGAACGCGGTCAGGAAGACCATGTCGATCGACCGGTGCACCCACTGGATGACCTCGACCTCGGCGCCGACCTCGGGCAGGCTGCCGACCACCACCCAGGCGGTGTCGCCGAGCAGGAACGCGCCGAGCGAGCCGGTGATCCACCAGAACGGGGCGCCGCGGGTGCCGTCGCCGCGCAGGAGCCGGGTCATCATGGCCAGCAGCAGAAGATCACCGATCGGGTACGCGGCCTGCACCGCGCGCCCGAGCATGTCGATGTCCTGCCCGAGCGTCGCCGGCTTGATCACGTAGACCCAGGCCAGCAGGCCCAGCCCGGTCGTGATGATCGCGGCGTCCACGGCCGCGGTCCAGTTGCGGCGCGGCTCCCGGCGGCGGATCAGCAGGCCGAGCCCGGCCGCGCAGGCCGGGTAGAGCAGCAGGAACAGCGGGTCGGCCGGGGTCGGCAGGCCGTGCCAGCCGAGCACCTCCTGGGCCCAGATCGACACCGGGATGCCGGTGACGTTGGCGCCCACGCCGAACGCGAAGCACCACCACGGCAGGCGGTCGCGGCGGGGCAGGCGGCGCGCGCCGGTCAGGATGCCGGCGACGCCCAGGTAGCCGACGGCCAGTTGCCAGCCGCTCTCCCACCAGCCGTCCGCCGGGATCAGCTGATACGCGGCGATGGCCAGCGCGGCGATCAGGGCGTATCGCTTCACGCGTCTTATTCGACGCAGCGAAGGTTGCAGAAACGGTTGCTACGAGGTGAGAAGCAGAACGGCCCAGCCGATTACGAAAAGTCCGAGTATTACGGCCAGCACCCAGGTGGGGATTTTGTGCCCGCCTTGGCGGTTTCGCCGGATCTCCGCGCGGATGCGGTCGCGCTTCCGCTGGACCCGTCCCCAGAGGACGTCTTCCGCGGTGCGTTCACGCTGGTCGGGCTCGGTCATGGCCCGACCAGCGTAGCCCGGTCTCACATGCTGGCGATCAGGCGCTCGACCCTCTCGTCGTACGCCCGGAAGGGGTCCTTGCAGAGCACGGTGCGCTGGGCCTGGTCGTTGAGCTTGAGGTGCACCCAGTCGACCGTGAAGTCGCGCCGCTTCTCCTGCGCGTGCTTGATGAACTCGCCGCGCAGCCGCGCCCGGGTGGTCTGCGGCGGCGTCTCCTTGGCCTCGAAGATCTCCAGGTCGTTCGCGATCCGGTCGACCTGCTTGCGCTTCTCCATCAGCGCGTAGAGGCCGCGGCCCCGGCGCACGTCGTGGTAGGCCAGGTCGAGCTGGGCGATGCGCGGGTGCGACATCGGGATCTCGTGCTTGGCCTGGTAGCGCTCGATCAGCTTGTACTTCGACACCCAGTCGATCTCGCGGGACACCGGGTCGAGGTCGCCGCTCTCGATCGCGTTGAGCACCCGGCCCCACAGCTCGACGACCCGCTTGGCGGTCTGGTCGCCGCCGCGCCGCTCGACGAACTCGGTCGCCTTCGCCAGGTACTCCTGCTGGATCTCGAGGGCGCTGACCTCCTTGTTGTTGGCCAGGCGGATCTTGCGGCGGCCGGTGACGTCGTGGCTGACCTCGCGGATGGCCCGAATCGGGTTCTCCAGCGACAGGTCGCGCATCACCACGCCGGCCTCGATCATCCGCAGCACGATGTCGGCGCTGCCCACCTTGAGCAGGGTGGTGACCTCGTTCATGTTGGAGTCGCCGACGATCACGTGCAGGCGGCGGTAGCGCTCGGCGTCGGCGTGCGGCTCGTCGCGGGTGTTGATGATCGGCCGGGAACGGGTGGTGGCGCTCGAGACGCCCTCCCAGATGTGCTCGGCGCGCTGCGAGAGGCAGAACACCGCGCCCCGCGGCGTCTGCAGCACCTTGCCGGCGCCGCAGATCAGCTGCCGGGTGACCAGGAACGGGATGAGCACGTCGGCCAGCCGGCCGAACTCACCGTGCCGGCTCACCAGGTAGTTCTCATGGCAGCCGTACGAGTTTCCGGCCGAGTCCGTGTTGTTCTTGAACAGGTAGATCTCCCCCGCGATCCCCTCGTCGTGCAGCCGCTTCTCGGCGTCGACCAGGAGACCCTCCAGAATCCGCTCGCCGGCCCGGTCGTGGGCGACCAGATCGGTGACGGAGTCGCATTCGGGGGTCGCGTACTCAGGATGGGAACCGACATCGAGGTAGAGACGGGCACCGTTGCGGAGAAAGACGTTGCTGCTGCGCCCCCAGGACACCACTCGGCGGAACAGGTAGCGGGCCACCTCGTCCGGTGACAGCCGCCGCTGCCCCCGATAAGTACACGTGACGCCGTACTCGGTCTCGAGGCCGAAAATTCGCCGTTCCATGACGAAACACTAGCCTCATCGAGCATCCATTGGCAGTCACCACTCGCGCATTCCCGGGCACAACGCGTCGCGCCCGGTTCACCGGATCGGGTGCCCGCGCGGGGGCGGCGGATAAACTCGCCGGGCCATGAACCTCTTGGTCACCGGCGGCGCCGGCTTCATCGGTTCACACTTCGTGCGGGCGGTCCTGGCGGACCGGCTGCCGGGGCTCGAGGGCGTGTCGGTCACGGTTCTCGACAAGATCGCGTACGCCGGGACCTTCGCCAACCTGGGGCCGGTGGCCGAGAGCAGCCGCCTCGATTTCGTGCCGGCCGACGTCGGCGACGCGCCCGTGGTCGCCGCCTCCCTGCGCGGCCACGACGCGGTGGCGCACTTCGCGGCCTCCCGCGGCGGCTCGGACGTGACCGGCATCGAGGTCCTGCTGACCGCCTGCCTCGACGCCGGCATCTCGCGCTTCCTGCACGTCTCGACCGGCGACGTGTACGGGTCGATCGACACCGGCGCCTGGACCGAGCGCTCGCCGCTGTCCCCCACCACCCCCGCCGCGGCCGCCAAGGCCGGCGCCGACCTGATGGCGCTGGCCTACCACCGCACCCACGGCCTGCCCGTCGTGGTGACCCGTGCCGGTGACAACTACGGGCCCTATCAGCACCCTGGGGAGACCGTTCCCGGGCTCGTGACGAGCCTCCTGGACGGCCGGACGGCCCGGTTGCGCGGCGACGGCACCCGGGAGCGCGACTGGCTGCACGTGGGCGACCATTGCCGCGGCCTCGCGCTCGCCCTGCTCGAGGGCCGGCCCGGCGAGGTCTACCACATCGGCGGCAGCGTCGAGCTGGCCGACCGCGACCTGCTCGAGCTGATCCTGGCCGAGTGCGGCGCCGGCCCGGACCGCGTCGAGCCGCTCGCCGGCACCGGCAAGCCCGACGACCACCGCCACGCCCTCGACGACGACAAGATCCGCCGCGAGCTGGGCTGGCGCCCGCGCGTGGAGTTCACCGCCGGCCTGGCCGCCACGGTCCGCTGGTACCGCGAGAACCCGACCTGGTGGCGCGCGCTGCTAGCCGAGTGAGAGCTCGCCCGGCGTGACCACCGCGGCGTACGTGCCGAAGCAGGCGGCCCTCCCGAAGTCCGGCACCGCCACCCGGTAGCGCCTGGCCAGCGTCCGCAGCACGCCCGTGTCGGCCGCGATGCCGGGCCCGTGGTCGAGCCCCGGAATCACGCAGCGCGGCGTCGGAAACATCGCCCGCAGCACGACGTCCCCGAGGCGCAGCTCCTCCCCCGGCTCCCACGCCTCGTCCCGCTCGATGACGAGGTTGGGACGGAACCGCTCGGGCGCGACGTCTCCGAAGCGGGCGAGCTCGCCGGTTGTCACGACATGAACCGGGGCGGAATCGACAAATCGCCCGACGCCCGAAACATCGGATATGGTGTCGTCGCCCGGGCGCAGGCCGGCCATCCAGTCCGGCACCATGCCCTCGACCGGTGGCAGCATCCGGTGCAGGCGCGCCTTCGCCGGCACCTCACGGCTGAGCCGGACCGGCCGCCCGAGATGCCGGGCCAGCGCGCTCTCGACGGCGTCGCCCGCGAACCGCTCGCCACCGGCCTCGACCACCAGGCCGCCACCGTCACCGAGCCGGGCCCGCACCGACAGCAGCCGCCCCCACCGGCGCGGATGCTTGGCGCTGCCCAGCGTCCCGTCCTCCGGATCGAAGCACGCCCACTCCCGGTCCCCATCCAGCCCGGTCACACCGACCCGGGCCGAGGTCAGCGCCTCGCCGCGGGCGCTCTTCAGCGGATAGCGCCAGAGGCGCACGATCGCCGGCATCCGATTCCCTCCCGCACCCGGCCCCGAGCCTTGCGCCCGCGCGCCTCAAGCCTTGCGCCCGCGCGCCTCAAGCCTGCGCCCGCGCGCCCCAAGCCCGCGCCCGCGCGCCCCAAGCCCGCGCCCGCGCGGCCCGAGCCTTGCACCCGCGCGGCCCGAGCATCGCGCCCGCCGGAAGACGACGCGCGCCAAGCCACGACGCCCGGCGCGAGAAGACGGCGCGCCCCGGGCACCGCACCCGGCCGCCAGACGGCGGCGGGCCCGGCACGACAAGACGGGCGCGGCCACGCGGCCACGCCCGTCTGACGATCACGCCGTCACGCGGTCAGGAACCGTCGCCGTTCACGTCGTCGGCGGGCTCGGCCGGGTCGTCCGGGGCCGCGGGCTCGACCGGCTCGGCGACCGGGGCCGCGGAGACCGTCGGCTTGTCCTCGGCGGGGCTCGGCGGGGCCGCGTCGACGTCGCCCAGGTCCTTCTCGGCCACGGTCTTGCTGCCGGCCAGCAGGTCGATCAGCGGCTGGCCGGTGATGCGGCGGAACGCCCGGCCCTTGCGCCGCCGGTCGAGCACCGCCACCTCGAGCTGCTTGGCGTCGAGCGTGCGGGTCTGGCCGTTCTCGCCGCCCACGCTGCCCAGCGCCTCGGACGCCAGGGCCAGGGCGGTCGGCAGGTCGGCCGTGGTGTCGTGCCGCTCGCGCAGCACGTTGGAGATCGCCTCGGCCTGGCCGCCCATGGCCATGAAGCCGGGCTCGTCCATGACCGAGCCGTCGTAGGTGATGCGGTACAGCTCGTCGGACTCCGGCGAGGCGCCGACCTGCGCGATGCAGATCTCCACCTCGTACGGCTTCTGCGTCTCCGAGAAGATCGCGCCGAGCGTCTGGGTGAACGCGTTGGCCAGCCCGCGCCCGGTGACGTCGCGCCGGTCGTAGCTGTAGCCGTTGACGTCGGCCATCCGCACGCCGGCCCGGCGCAGGCTCTCGAACTCGTTGTACCGCCCGACCGCCGCGAAACCGATCTTGTCGTAGATCTCGCTGATCTTGCGAAGGGTGGTGATGTTCTCGGCGACGAGCAGGATGCCGCCCTCGTAGGTGAGCACCACGGCGGAGCGGCCGCGGGCGATGCCCTTGCGGGCGTACTCCGAACGGTCGCGCTGGACCTGCTCGGGTGATGCGTAGAACTGCATGGCCACGGGTGGCTACTCCCTCTCTCCCCTGATGAGCAAGCGTGGTGGAGCGGGACTCAGCCGCCCGGGTTCTCCATGCGCCCGGCGACGACCGACTCGGCCACCGCCGAGATCTCCTCCTCGGAGAGCCGGTGGTTGCCCTGCGCGGTGGCCGACATGACCACCGGGTAGATCTTGCGGGTCACGTCGGGACCGCCGGTCGCGGTGTCGTCGTCGGCCGCGTCGTACAGCGCCTCGACGGCCAACCGGACCGCCTCGTCGGTGCTCACGCCCGGCCGGTACTTCTTCTTGAGCGCGGACTTGGCGAACAGCGAGCCGGAGCCGATCGAGTCGTACCCGGTCTCCTCGTAGAGGCCGCCGGCCACGTCGAAGCTGAAGATGCGCCCGGCCCGGGCCGGGTCGGACGGGGCGTGGTCGAAGCCGGCGAACAGCGGCACGACCGCGAGGCCCTGCATGGCCGCGCCGAGGTTGCCGCGCACCATGGCGGCGAGCCGGTTGGCCTTGCCGTCGAGGGACAGCATGATGCCCTCGATCTTCTCGTAGTGCTCGAGCTCGACCTGGAACAGCCGCATCAGCTCGATGCCGATGCCGGCCGTGCCGGCGATGCCGATCAGCGAGTACGCGTCGGCGGGGTGCACCTTCTCGATGTCCCGGCTCGCGATGAGGTTGCCCATCGTGGCCCGGCGGTCGCCCGCCATGACCACGCCCTCGGCGGTGGCGATCGCCACGATCGTGGTGCCGTGCGGCGCGATGTCGGCCGACAGCCCCGGCGGCAGCGGCCGCCGCCCCGGCAGCAACTCGGGGTACGCGTGGCTCAGGAACTGCGTGAAGGAGGACGTCCCCGAGTTGGTGAAGACATCGGGCAGCCGCCCGGATGGATCAAAGTCCTTGGCCACGTGGTTCCTTTCAGATACGTGATCGCACCGGCGCCCAACCCCCGGACACCGTCGCAGTTGAAGCACAATATCCCGCCGTGCCGGACCGGTGCGATGATCGTGATCGACGTGTTCCGGCCGAAGAAACACGGGCCTCCGCACGCCGGGCACGGGCAGGACCAGCCTGCCCGATTCGGCGCGCGTAGGCCCGAGGTTCGGTGGGCATTGCCCGAATTGCCCGCCTCAGGGCGATCCGGGCGACGCCGTCAAGCTTCTCGAATTCGGCTGAGGGCGAAACCGTTCCTAGAAACGGTCAAAAGCCCTACTGGCCGCCCTTCTGCACATAACCACGAACGAACTCCTCGGCGTTCTCCTCCAGGACGGAGTCGATCTCGTCCAGCAGGTCGTCGACGTCCTCGGTGATCTCGGCGTGGCGCTCGGCTACCTCCGGGTTGGCCTCTACGGTGGCGTCCTCGACCTCCTGGTCCGCGCGGCTCTTGCTCGACTGCGACTGTCCGCCACTGTCACGGGTTGCCATGGATGTCCCCCTTCTCGCCACCCGAAGTTCGCACGACATCGGGTACTGAAAACCTACCTCGGTCCTGTGACAAAACGCTCCCCCCACTCCCGGGTTCTCCGCGCCGTCCGGAGGACCAGGCGTCGGCTGCAGGCACAGCCGGGCGGGGCGTTTTCTCAGCGGCTCGTTATCACCTCGAGCAGGTCCTTCGCGCTCTCGCACTTGTCGAACAGAGCGCCCACGTGCTTCTTGGTCCCGCGCTCCGGCTCCATCATCGGCACCCGGACGAGCGACTCCCGGCCCACGTCGAAGATGACCGAGTCCCAGCTCGCCGCGACCACTTCGGACGCGTACTGGGCCAGGCAGCGGCCGCGGAAGTAGGCCCGGGTGTCGTCCGGCGGCTCGTACATCGCCCGCTGGGTCTCCTCCTCCTCGAGCAGGGTCTTCATCGAGCCGCGGGCCACCAGGCGGTGGTAGAGGCCCTTCTCGGGGCGCACGTCCGCGTACTGGAGGTCGACCAGCTGGAGCTTCGGCGACGACCAGCCGAGGTTCTCCCGCTCGCGGTAGCCCTCGAGCAGCCGCAGCTTGGCGACCCAGTCGAGCGAGTCCGAGCAGAGCATCGGGTCGCGCCCGAGCTTGTCGAGCATGTCCTCCCAGCGGTCGAGCACGTCGAGCGTCTGGTCGTCGGCGTCGTCGCCGGCGCGCTCCTCGACGAACGCGCGGGCCCGCTCGTAGTAGGCCCACTGGAGGTCGAGCGCGGTGAGCCGGCGGCCGTCGCGCAGCCGGATCAGGTGCTTGAGCGCGGGGTCGTGGCTGACCGACTTGAGCTCGCTGACCGGGTCGGCGATGCCCAGCTCGCCGGTGAACACCTTCTCCTCGATCATCGCGAGGACGAGCGAGGTCGTGCCCATCTTGAGGTAGGACGCGATCTCGGAGAGGTTGGCGTCGCCGATGATGACGTGCAGGCGCCGGTATTTGTCGGCGTCGGCGTGCGGCTCGTCGCGGGTGTTGATGATCGGCCGCTTCAGCGTCGTCTCGAGCCCGACCTCGACCTCGAAGAAGTCGGCGCGCGACGAGATCTGGAAGCCGGAGCCGGAGCCGTCCTGGCCGATGCCGACCCGGCCGACGCCGGTGAACACCTGCCGGGTCACGAAGAACGGCGTCAGGTGCGCGACGATGTCGGCGAACGGGGTCTGCCGCCGCATCAGGTAGTTCTCGTGCGACCCGTACGACGCGCCCTTGTTGTCGGTGTTGTTCTTGTAGAGCTGGATGCGGTGGGTGCCGGGGATGGTGGCGGCGCGGCGCGAGGCCTCCGCCATCACCCGCTCGCCGGCCTTGTCCCACTTGACGACGTCGAGCGGGTTGGTGCACTCGGGAGTGCTGTACTCCGGGTGCGCGTGGTCGACGTAGAGCCGGGCGCCGTTGGTCAGTATCACGTTGGCGAGGCCCAGGTCCTCGTCGGCGAGAGCGTCGGCCGGATCGTAGGCGGCGCCGGAGTAGGTGAACCCCCGGGCGTCGCGCAGCGGCGACTCCTCCTCGTAGTCCCAGCGGGCCCGGCCACCGCGGTTGAGCTCGGGGCGGGCTCCATAGGCGTTGACCACCTGCGAGGAGGTCACCATCGGGTTGGCGCCGGGCTGCCCGGGCACCGAAATGCCGTACTCGACCTCGGTACCCATGATCCGTCGAACGCTCATGCGACCACCATCCCGCCGACCACGCTGCTGCTCATGTATCGAGCCTAGACGCTCTGCCTCGCGTTCTCGCCCCGCCCCGCGCCCGGCTTGGCACGCTGCGTGGTCAAAAGCGGCGGCGGCACGAGGCGCGCGGTCAGCTTGCGGCCGAGTGCCTGGCCCGGCATTTCCACCATCCGGTACGCGATCCAGGCCACCAGCAGAGCGACGATCAGGTACCCCAGCCCGGTCGCCACGCGTACCGGAAGGGGACCCGTCCCGAAATCCGGGAACGCGCGGGCGATCACGTAGAGCACCACCACGTGCAGCAGGTAGAGCGAGTAGCTGATCCGGCCCAGCCAGGAGAGCGGCGCCGGCACAGTCCGATTTCGCATGGCGTAGGCAAACCCGAAGGTGACGGCCACGGCGCCGGTGTTGGCCGCCCACAGGCGCAGCGCGGCGCCCGTACCGCCGAGGTGTGTCCAATGCGCACCGATTACGCTCAGCGCCACCACCGTCAGCGAGAGGGCCGCCGCCCGTCCGCCGATCTGGCCGTGCTGCCACCGGTAGACCACCGTGCCGGCGAACATGACCGCCAGCAGCAGCACGCCCTGCCAGGACGAGATGACGGTGCTGTCGGAGGTGGCGTGCCCGTTGACCGCGGGCAGCAGGACGAAGGCCACCCCGGCGGCGCCCGCGACGGCCACGAGACGGTCCCGGACGTACGCGAGAATGCTCAGCCCGATGATCACCGCGAGCAGGGCGGCCGTGAGCCGCCGCTCCCCGAACGTGGCGCCCAGCAGGTCGTTCGGCAGCGCCCGGCCGAGGACGAGGGCGGCCAGCCCGAGCGCCGGCGCCCACCACGCGCTGAGCCGGTGCAGCCGCCAGACGAACAGGCCCGAGACGATCAGATAGAACGTCATCTCGTAGGAGAGGGTCCAGAAGACGCGGACGGCTCCGCGGTGGCCGACCAGGTCGGGCATCATCGTCGCGTGCGCCAGGACGCTGGTGACCGTCTCGTGCCGCAGGGACGGCTGCCAGGCGAGCCAGCCCGCCGCGCTGACCACCACCACGACCGCGATGGCGAACAGGTACGCCGGATAGATGCGGAATATCCGGCCGATCCAGAACTTGCGCAGGCTGCCGTGGCGCTCCAGGGACATCGGGATGACGTAGCCGGACACCAGGAAGAACAGCAGCACGCCGTACTTGCCGAAGTCGAGGTGGCGGAAGATCGCGAGATGCCGGTCGGCGCCGATCACCCGCGGGCTCAGGTGGAAGCAGACGACGACCAGGGCGGCGTACCCGCGCAGCGCGTCCAGCCACGCCAGGCGTACGGGTGCTGGGCTTGTCACGCCTTGTAGAACGAGAACGCGGGCGGAGGGTGACCCTCCGCCCGCGTCCGATCGATCTGTTTACAGGTACTGACCGGTGTTGCTCGCGGTCTCGATGGACCGGCCGGCCTCGGCGCCCTTGCCGCCGGAGACGAGCGTGCGGATGTAGACGATCCGCTCGCCCTTCTTGCCGGAGATGCGGGCCCAGTCGTCGGGGTTGGTGGTGTTGGGCAGGTCCTCGTTCTCCCGGAACTCGTCGACGCACGAGTCCAGCAGGTGCTGCAGGCGCAGCCCCTTCTTGCCGGAGGTGAGGAACTCCTTGATCGCCATCTTCTTGCCGCGGTCCACGATGTTCTGGATCATCGCGCCGGAGTTGAAGTCCTTGAAGTACAGGACCTCCTTGTCACCGTTGGCGTAGGTGACCTCCAGGAAGCGGTTCTCCTCGCTCTCCGTGTACATCCGGAGGACGACCGCCTCGATCATCGCGGCCACCGTGACGTCCCGGTCGTTGCCGTGCTCGATCAGGTCGTCGGCGGACAGCGGCAGGCCGGCCAGGATGTACTTGCCGAAGATGTCCTTGGCCGCCTCGGCGTCCGGCCGCTCGATCTTGATCTTCACGTCGAGCCGGCCGGGGCGCAGGATCGCCGGGTCGATCATGTCTTCCCGGTTCGATGCGCCGATGACGATGACGTTCTCCAGGCCCTCGACGCCGTCGATCTCGCTGAGGAGCTGGGGAACGATCGTGTTCTCCACGTCGCTGGAGACGCCCGAGCCACGAGTCCGGAAGATCGAGTCCATCTCGTCGAAGAACACGATCACCGGAGTGCCCTCGCCGGCCTTCTCCCGCGCCCGCTGGAAGACCAGGCGGATGTGCCGCTCGGTCTCGCCCACGTACTTGTTGAGCAGCTCCGGGCCCTTGATGTTGAGGAAGTAGCTGGTGTGCTTCTCCTCACCACGCCGCTCGGCGATCTTCTTGGCCAGGGAGTTGGCCACCGCCTTCGCGATCAGGGTCTTGCCGCAGCCGGGCGGGCCGTAAAGCAGGATGCCCTTCGGCGGGCGCAGCTGGTGCTCCCGGAACAGGTCGGCGTGCAGGAACGGCAGCTCGACCGCGTCGCGGATCTGCTCGATCTGGCTGTGCAGGCCGCCGATGTCGGTGTAGTCGACGTCGGGGACCTCCTCCAGGACGAGCTCCTCCACCTCGCTCTTCGGGATGCGCTCGTACGCGTACGCCGAGCGCGGCTCGATCATCAGCGAGTCGCCCGCGCGCAGCTTCGTCGTGTCGAGCGAGTCGGCGAGGAAGACGATGCGCTCCTCGTCGGCGTGCGAGACGACCAGTGCCCGGTCACCCGGCTCGCCGGTCGGTCCGGCGAGCACCTCCTTGAGGGTGACCACCTCGCCGGAGCGCTCGAACCCGAACGCGTCGACGACGTTGAGGGCGTCGTTGAGCAGGACTTCCTGACCCCGTTGCAGCTCCTCGACCTCGAGCGACGGTGAGACCGCCACCCGGAGCTTGCGGCCGCCGGTGAAGACATCGACGGTGCCGTCCTCGTGTGCGGACAGGAATACGCCGTAGCCGCTGGGCGGCTGGGCGAGCCGGTCAATCTCTTCCTTGAGAGTGACGATCTGGGCCCGGGCTTCCTTGAGGGTCGCCACGAGCCGGTCGTTGTTCTCGGTCACTCGGGCCAGCTGCGCCTGCGTTGCCGCGAGCCGTTCCTCGAGCTGCCGGACGTGTCGTGGGCTTTCGGTCAACTTTCGCCGAACCAGCGCGAGTTCCTCTTGCAGGAACGCAACCTGGCTGGAGAGATCGTTGGCCTCTTTCTCCCAACGTGCGGCGCGTGAATCCGCTTCGTCGCTACGTGCCACGTCCCACCTCCCCGGGGGCTCGAACGTCTTGCGATAACACTAGCTGCTGCGGCCCGGATTTCGACCCATGCAACACCCTCGTCACCGAGTCTTGATCCATTCAGCCAGTGGCCGCAAGTTAGTTGTCGGAGCCATCCGGTACCGTCGGGTGGGGCTATACGTGGGAGGTACGAGGTGTCGACGCAGACCGGTACGGACGAGCTGCAGGTCTGGGTGGATCAGGACCTCTGCACGGGTGACGGGCTGTGCGTGCAGTACGCGCCGGAGGTCTTCGAGTTCGACATCGACGGGCTCGCGTATGTCAAGGATCACCAGGGTGAGCTGCTGCAATCCCCCGGCGTGCGCACCGGGGTGCCGGCCCATCTGCGGCTCGAGGTGATCGACGCCGCCAAGGAGTGCCCGGGCGACTGCATCCACGTCGTGCGCTCCTCGGACGAGGTCGAGGTCGCCGGTCCGGACGCGGACTGACAAACCCCTCTTCCGGTACGCGTTTTCCGCGCACCACCCGGTGCCGGGCGCCACCGCGCCCGCGGAAAATGTCACACCCCGGAAACAGAGGCACACAAAGGTTTAAAGAGTGGGTCGTCCCACCAGCGAGGCCACAACCCGGGAGAAGTCCTCGAGCCGGGCGATCTGCCCGGGGCCGCCGTCGTCGAGGGTCTTGCCGAAGCGCAGCGCGTCGTGCCGCAGCGCCGTGCGGCCCTCGGCCTCGTCCATGCCGGGCGGCGGAACGGCGTCGTCGATCGAGCTGAGCAGCAGGTAGACGTCGATGCTGTCGACCCGGGCCTGCCCGTTGGACGTGCGGGTGAGCCGCCGCCGGCAGCCCACCTCGGTCACCGTCGAAAGCGGCACCACGCGCAGCGAGCTGGTCATCGAGCCGACCGGGCCGTCGCCGGGCGCGACGTCCTCGCCGTGCCAGAGCACGAGGCGGCTGCCGTCGCAGATGACGACCTCCTGCCACACGCCGTTCACCTCGTTGACGAAGCGCTCGAGGGTGAAGCTCAGCACCGACGCGCCGCGCAGGACCCCGAAGAGCGCCTCCAGCGCCACCTCGGGGTCACGCAGGTAGGCACGGGCGGCGGAGTCGAGATCCTGGTACGGCGACCAGTCCGGGAAGACCGCCGGCATCTCGTTGCTGCCACCGAACGGCGGAGAACTCATCGCGCCCACCCGATCCTCCCGTCCGCTTGCGTCGCCCCACAGGAAGCTACCCGACCGGACCGGCCGTAGTCACATCGCTCGGCCGGGTAACGTTTGTCGATCCGTTTCGTCCGTTTCTAGTCGTCCGTTTCGGCTTTTTCCGTCGTTTTTTCGGCCGGGTTCGGCTCCGCCGAGTGACCGCCCGCGGCCGCCAGCGCCGCCTGGGCCGCGCGCTTCAACGCGTACGCCTCGGCGCCCTTGCTCGGTTTGCGCCGGCGCGGCGGCGCGTTGACGCCGGGCGCGAGCTTGCGGGCGGAGACCAGGAACGCGGTGTGCGCGATCATCCGGTGGTCGGGGCGGACGGCGAGGCCCTCGGCGTGCCAGTCGCGGACCAGCGACTCCCAGGCCCGCGGCTCGGTCCAGCCACCCCGCTCGCGCAGGGCCTCGACCAGCTCGGATAGCTGGGGCGTGGTGGCCACGTACCCGACGAAGACGCCGCCGGGCACGATCGACCGCTCGACCATGTCGAGGGCCTCCCACGGGGTCAGCATGTCGAGGACGATCCGGTCGAAACCGGTCTCGGTGTTGCTCGCCACGTCCCCGATGCGCAGGTTCCAGGCCTTCTGCGGGCCGCCGAGGAACGCCTCGACGTTCTTACGGGCGATCGCCGCGAAGTCCTCCCGCAGCTCGTACGAGTGCAGCTCGCCGTGCTCACCCACCGCGCGCAGCAGCGAGCAGGTCAGCGCGCCCGAGCCGACGCCGGCCTCGAGGACCTTGGCGCCGGGGAAGATGTCGCCCATGGCCACGATCTGCGCCGCGTCCTTCGGGTAGATCACCTGGGCGCCGCGGGGCATGGACAGCACGTAGTCCGACAGCAGCGGGCGCAGCGCCAGGTACGCCGTCCCGCCGGCGGAGGTGACCACGCTGCCCTCGGGCAGGCCGATCAGGTCGTCGTGCTCGAGGGCGCCGCGGTGGGTGTGGTACGACTTGCCCGGTTCCAGCACGATGGTGTGCATCCGGCCCTTGGGATCGGTGAGCTGGACGCGATCACCCTCGCGGAACGGTCCGGTGGCCATCGGAGTTGTCACGTGTTTCTCTCTGGTTGCGTTTCACGGTCGTCTTGCCCGGGCGCGGCGGGGCTCCAGCACCTCGGCGACGTCGCCGACGCGCAGGACGCCCACCACGTCCTCGCCTTCGCCCGCGGTGACCACGTACTGAGCGGCCGGGTGGGCCTGCAGCGCGCGGACCACCTGCTCCCCGGTGAGCCCGAGCGCCAGCGCGGGCACCGCGGCGCGCGACCGGGACACGGTGTCGACGGCCACCCACGGGCGACGGTCGACCGGGACGCGCTCGGCGGCGACCGGGTCGACCAGTGCGGTGAGATTACCGGCCGAGTCGGTGACGGCGAGCACCACGTTCGGCCTCGGGTCCTCGGAGCGGCGCCGCTGGGCCTCGCCGAGCGGGGTGCCGGCCGGGACGGTGAGCAGCGGGCGGGCCAGCCGGGCCAGGTCGACGAGCGGGAAGCGGCGGGTCATCCGGGCGAGGCGGATCGACTGGCCGGCGCCCTGCCACAGGGTGAAGACCACGAGCAGCACGAAGAGCAGGCCGAACAGGGTGAGCGTCTCCAGCCGGTAGAGCCAGAGGGCGATCAGCATGCAGACGAAGGCGAGGATGCGGCCGGACCAGGCGGCGGCCTCGGTGGCCCGGTTGCGGTCCTTGATCAGCGCCCACAGGCCGGCCCGCAGCGCCCGGCCGCCGTCGAGCGGCAGCCCCGGCAGCACGTTGAAGATCGCGACGAGCACGTTGCTGGCGGCCAGCTGGAAGGCGATCTGGCCGGCGGCCGTACGGTCGGGGATCGCCACCGCCGCGGCGGTGGCGATGCCGCCGAGCACCAGCGAGACGGCCGGCCCGGCCAGGCTGACCAGCGCGTCGATCCGCGGGCTCGGCGCGTCCCGGTCCATCTCGGTCCAGCCGCCGAGCAGTTCGAGGGTGATGCCGCGCACGCCGATGCCGAAGCGGCGGGCGGTCAGCGCGTGGCCGAGCTCGTGCAGCAGCACCGAGCCCAGCAGGCACGCCACGAAACCGAGGCCGACCAGGTAGCCGAGCGGGTCGACGAGGCCAAGCTCGGAGCGGACGTAGTTGCGGTACACGAGGATGACGAGCGCCGCCAGGATCAGCATCGACCCGTTCACGAAGACGGGGATGCCCAGCACGCGGCCCACCACCCGACCCGGGCGGCCGGCGCGACGAGGCTGCGGTGTGCTCTGCTCCACCCGCACGATGCTACGGAGTCGCCGCCGCGGGGTCGTCACGCGATTTCGTCGTACCCCTGCCCTAGCCTTTCTGACATGACGGCACAGACGGTCTCCCCGCTCCCCGCCGGCGATCCCCACGCCGGTCCCTCGTTGTCGCCGTCGCGTGCGGCCGACTTCAAGACCTGCCCGTTGCTGTTCCGCTTCCGCACCATCGACAAGCTGCCCGAGCAGCCCTCCGCCGACCAGGCCCGCGGCACGCTCGTGCACGCCGTGCTGGAGCGCCTGTTCGACCTGCCGGCCGCCGAGCGCACCCCGGCCGCCGCGGCCGCGCTCGTGGCCCCCGCGTGGGAGGCGCTGCTCTCCGCTGAACCGTCCTTGTCGGAGATCTTCGCCGTCGTCGCCGCCTCCCGCTCGTCCGACCCTGCCGCCGTCGCCGCCGAGGCCGACGCCGCCGGCCAGGGCGCGCTGATCGACGTGCCGGCCGCCGACGAGGCCGCGCGGCTGGCCGCCTTCCTGTCCAGCGCCACGGCCCTGCTCGACGGCTATTTCGCGGTGGAGGACCCGCAGCGCCTCGAGCCGGCCGAGCGCGAGACCCTGATCTCCACCCTGGTCGACGACACGCTGCTGATCCGCGGCTACATCGACCGCCTCGACGTGTCACCGGCCGGCGACCTGCGCGTCGTCGACTACAAGACCGGCGGCGCGCCGCGCGAGGCGTTCGAGGGCCGCGCCCTGTTCCAGCTCAAGTTCTACGCGCTGGTCCTGTGGCGCACCCGCGGCGTGGTGCCGCGCGTGCTGCGCCTGCTCTATCTGAAGGACGCCGAGGTCTGCGACTACAGCCCCGATCCCGATGAGCTGGAGCGTTTCGAGCGCACCCTGGTCGCGCTGTCCGAGGCGATCGAGCGGGCCAAGCGCGAGCAGGATTTCCGCCCGAAACCGAGCCGGTTGTGCGGGTGGTGCAGCCATCAGGCGCTGTGCCCCGAGTTCGGCGGCACCCCGCCCCCGTTCCCGACCGGCGAGGTCGTGCGCATCGACCTCTCCCCCGCCGACGACGACCGCCTGGGCTGACGAACCCGTCGCCGACGGCCGCCCGAGCTGGCGAACCCGCCGGCGGCGGCGATCGCCTAGGGTGACCCCCAGGATTCGGGGGCGACCGTGGGGGTGCGGGTGGCGGGGACAACGACCGGGCGGCCTCTGCGCGTCCTGCTGGCCGACCCCGCGCCGATGCACCGATCCGGCCTGCGCATGGTGCTCACCGCCACGGACCTCGACGGCGGGCCCGAGATCGTCGTCGCCGCCGAGACCGGGGACGGCGCCGAGGCGGTCGAGCTCGCCCGGCGGCTGCTGCCCGATGTGCTGATCGCCGAGATTCCGCTGCCCCGGCTCGACGGCCTCGCGGTGGCCCGGGCCGTGACCGGGGCCGGGCTGCCGGTGCGCGTGCTGATCCTGACCGACGACGACGGCGATGAGCAGGTGCTGGGCGCGATCGCCGCCGGGGCGGCCGGCTTCCTGCGCAAGGACGCCCCGCCGCTCGACGTGATCGCCGCGATCCACGCGGTGGCGACCGGCGGCGCGGTCATCACCCCGGCGGTGCTGGCCCGCATCCTGACCCGGGTGGCCGAGGCGCTGCCCGCACCGGAGACGACAACAACGTCCAAGCTGGACGCCCTGACCGACCGCGAGCGCGAGGTCCTCGTCCACGTGGCGCGCGGCCACTCGAACGCCGAGATCGCCGAGGCCCTGCAGGTCAGCGAGACGACCATCAAGACGCACGTGGGCCACGTCCTGACCAAGCTGCGGCTGCGCGACCGCACCCAGGCCGTCGTCCTCGCCTACGAGACGGGCCTGGTCAAGCCCGGCGCGTGAGCCCACCCGGCGCCGTGATCCGGCCCGGCGCGGTGAGCCCGCCCAGCGCGGTGAGCCCGCCCAGCGCGGTGAGCCCGCCCAGCGCGGTGAGCCCGCCCAGCGCGGTGAGCCCGCCCAGCGCGGTGAGCCAGCCCGGCGCCGTGAGCCGGCCCGGCGCCGTGAGCCCGCCCGGCACGTGAGCCCGCCTGGCGCCGTGAGCCCGCCCGGCACGTGAGCCCGCCCGGCAGCGGGGCGGCGCTGGGCGGGATCTGGGCGCGGCCGGTGACTTGTACGCGGACGGCGCGCTTGATCGACTCGCTGCCGAGCGCGCACGTGCCGACGTACCAATCCGAAATTCGGCAATGAGCACCAGCCCACCATTTCAAGCGACCACCCGCCCAATTCCGGCCATTGCCCATTTCCGCCGACCCAACAATTGCGGACGCGCTTTCTCGCCGGCACGCACCGCGTATCGCCGACTTTGTCCGCGCCCGCGGGAGCCCCGGATGAGCTTCGATCGGCCACAGCGTCTTTGATGACCGTCGAGCGGGCCGCCACCTGACCTTGCCCAATTCGGCGCTGCTCGGCATGGCGCTCTAGCGGCCGCCGCCCGGCTCGACGCCGCCCGGCCTGACGCTCCGCCCCCCGCTGCTCGGCCTGACGCTCCGCCACCCACTCCCGGGCCTGGTGCCACTCGGCTTGACGCTCCGCCCCCTGCTGCTCGGCCCGCAGCTGCTCGACCTGACGCTCCACCTCCTGTTGCCCGGCTCGGCGCTGATCGAGCTGATGCCCCACCTGCGGAACGGCCTGACACCCGACCACCCGCCGCTCGGCCCGCCGCTGCTCGACCGGCTGCTCCGCCTCCCGCCGCTCGGCCCGACGCTGTTCAACCGGGCACGCAACCTCCCGCCGCTCGGCCGGGCGCTGCTCAACCGAGCACCGCGCGGCCCGACCTCGCGCACGAGCCAGTCGCTCGGCATGCCTCCGAACCAATCCCCAAGCACGGTGCCGCTCGTGCTCACGCCGGAAATCGTCGGCCTGCGGAGAACGGCGACGAGATGCATTTCGGTCACGCATTGCAGCCAATTCTGCCGCCGGGAACAACTGCATCTGTCGCATGCCATTATTGTCCCGCAGAATTACTTGGCCACATCAGTATTCGATCATGCCAAATTCAGGTGAATGGTCGCCGCCGGTCGACTCGTTCGGCCGAATTCACCACGCCCCGGCGTGATGGGGCCGTCAGGCCACCTGCCGTTGGCCCGCCCGGCGTGAGCCCGCCCGGCGTGAGCCCGCCCGCCATGAGCCCGCCCGGCGTGAGCCCGCCCGGCGTGAGCCCGCCCGCCATGAGCCCGCCCGGCGTCAGCCCACCCGCCGTCAGCCCACCCGCCACTGGGGGAAGCCCCCGCAGGCCATTATCGCGGGAAAATCGCCCCCGTGTGTGGGAGCGCCCGGCAGCCTGTGGACAGCCGGCCGTTGTGGATAGCGGCGCACGCCGACGGCCCGGGCGAACCCGGGCCGTCGGATCAGTGGCGTTGGGGGTTGGGGGACGGGCCCCGGCTCCGGGGCCACTCGACCGGGGCGAACCGGCCACCCCGGGCCTTGGTGGCGCGGGCGAACAGGCGATTGCGGATGCCGTGTGCGGCGGACTCGAGGCCCAGGCGGTTGTCGGGAAGCATCAGGCTGCTGCCTTTCGGGTGGCGGCGCGGCGGACGCGGATGTCGCCGCTCGCGGTGCGGATCTTCAGCTCGAGGGTGACGGGGTTGTCGGAGGGCGGGACGTCGCCCTGGGAGGCGAGGTCGGTGACGGACTTGCCGGAGGCCGTGTTCAGGTCCATCCAGACCGCGGAACCGGCCGTGACGCCGACGGTGATGTCGCCGGAGGCGGAGTGGATGTCGGCCTGCCCCTGGTGCAGCGAGCCGATCTCGATGTCGCCCGACGCGGTGCCGGCCCGGAGCGAGCCGCCGATGGCGCCGGTGCGGATGTCGCCGGACGCGGTGTCCGTGCTGACGTCACCGGTGACGTCACCGATGCGCATGTCGCCGGACGCGGTCTTGGCGCGCAGCGAGCCGCCGATCCGGCGCGCGGTCAGGTCGCCGCTGGCCGACTCCACGGTGACGTCGCCGGTCGTCTCGCCGAGGTCGACGTCGGCCGAGGCCACGTCGAGCGTCACCGTGTCGAAGACGCCGGCCGCGCGTACGTCCGCCGAGGCCGTCTTTCCCGCCAGCGAGCTGCCGGCCGGCACCCGGGCGGTGATCCGCAGTTTCGGGGTCCGCCGCCAGCTCCAGTACTCGCTGCCGGGCACCTGGACGAGCAGCGTGTCGTCCTCGAGCACCACGCGGGTGTTCTTCGCGGCCTCGACGCCGGAGTCGCCGCCGCTCATCGGCTGCACGTCGACCTGGATCGAGACGCGGTCCTCGGCGATCACGTCGACGACGCCGGAGTGGGCGCGCAGGACAAGAGTGACGGGAGTGGAGCGGTCGAACTCGTACATGAGGGTCTCCTTTTCAGAGGTCAGGCCTGGAAATAGCCCTTGAGCGACTTGCCGGACTTGCCGGGGCGGGCCACGGGCGGCCCGGAGGGAAAGCGGACCGCCGCGGTCACCGCGCGCACCAGCCACGCGTTGACCGAGATGCCCTCGGCGGCGGCCACCTGCTCGACGTGGGTCTTCAGGGCCTCGGGCATCCGAAGGGTCAGCCGTGTGAGGTCGCCTCCGTCGATCGGCGGCGCGGGCTGGTCCTCGGGCGCCGGCGAAACCGGCCCTTCGGCCACCACCTGGTTGACCACGAGGTCGGCCTCGCGGCCACGCAGCCGCACCTCGACGCTCGCGTCGGACAACCGGGTGGTGATCTCGGCGGCGGCGTCGGAGAGCGCCTCGAGCAGCGCCAGCCGGGCCGATGACTCGAGGGAATAGCCGAGAAGCTCGGCGGCGCGGGTGGTCTCCGGCCCGCCCGGCGCGGCGGCCGCGGCTAGGTCGGCCCGGAGGGTCTCGAGGTACGGCGTCAGGTCCATGTCACCACTATGACGTCACTTATGACGTCAGTCAAGTGTCATGACGCCGTCACTTTGACATCTCAGGGTCGTCCCTGAGGCCGCCTCGGGTGCTCCCCGTACACAAATCTCCGCGTCACGCTCCGACCGTGGGCGGACGCCCCGGACGCCGATCGCCGAAACACTGGTCCCTGCCGGCCCGGGAGCGATCACCGCTCCCGGCCGGACCAGAGCCTCGGACGGCCCGGCCAAGACGGGGGCGGCGCCGCACGAGAAGAATCGAGGGGGCACGATGATCGGGACCAAGGCGGTCGAGCCGGTGGCGGCACGCGCCGAAGAGGTATGGAAGGTCTACGGCAACGGGGAAAACCGCGTGGTCGCGCTTCGCGGGGTGAGCGCGAGCTTCGGCAAGGCCCGGTTCACGGCCATCATGGGCCCGTCCGGCAGCGGCAAGTCCACGCTCATGCACTGCCTGGCGGGTCTCGACACGGTCACCCGCGGCACGGTGCACATCGGCGGCACCGAGGTCTCGGGGCTCGGCGACAAGGCGCTGACCCGGCTGCGGCGCGACCGGGTCGGCTTCATCTTCCAGCAGTTCAACCTGCTGCCCACGCTGACCGCGGCGGAGAACATCCGGCTCCCGCTCGACATCGCCGGCAAGAAGCCCGACCCGCAGTGGTGGGACACGGTGATCTCGACGGTCGGCCTCCAGGACCGGCTGAGCCACCGGCCGAGCCAGCTCTCCGGCGGCCAGCAGCAGCGGGTGGCGTGCGCGCGGGCGCTCGTCGGCCGCCCCGACGTCGTCTTCGCCGACGAGCCGACCGGCAACCTCGACTCCAAGTCGGGGGCCGAGGTGCTGTCGTTCCTGCGCAACAGCGTGCGCGAGCACGGGCAGACCATCGTCATGGTCACGCACGACCCGGTGGCGGCCAGCTACACCGACCGGGTGGTCTTCCTGGCCGACGGCGCGATCGTGCAGGAGCTCGACCGCCCGACGCCGGAGACCGTGCTCGAGGCCATGAACAACACGCGGGAAGTGCTGGTCTGATGCTGCGCGCGACGCTCAAGAGTCTGCTCGGCCGCAAGCTGCGGCTCGTGCTCTCCGGCCTGGCCGTGGTGCTCGGCGTGATGTTCGTGGCCGGCGCGTTCGTGGTGACCGACACCCTCGGCCGCTCGTTCGACCAGGTCTTCGCGAGCGCGTACGCGGGGACGGACGTCGCCGTGACGGCCAAGCCCAAGATCGCGGTCTCCGAGATGGAGGGCGAGCAGGTCGACACCCCGCTCCCCGCGTCGGTCGTCGATCACGTCAAAAGCGTTCCCGGTGTACGCGACGCGGTCGGCATGGTCAGCGCCGACGGCGCGCGGGTGATCGGCTCGGACGGCAAGGTGGTGAAGAGCTACGGCCCGCCGCGGCTCGGCAACAACTGGCTCGGCGAGGACGACCAGGTCAAGCTCCGGGAAGGGCGCGGACCGGCCGCCGACGACGAGATCGCGGTGAACGCCGCCGTCGCCAAGGCGGCCGGCATCCACATCGGCGACAAGGTGGGCGTGCTCACCCTCGCGCCGAAGAAGACGTTCACGCTGGTCGGCATCTGGGGCTACCCGGGCAACAAGGACAGCATCGGCGGCGCCCAGGAGGTCGCGTTCACCACGCCGGTGGCGCAGAAGCTGATGCTCGGCAAGACCGGCGAGTACTCGATGATCAACGTGAAGACCGCGAACGGCGACACCGATGAGGCCGTACGCGACCGGATCGCGGCCGGCCTCGGCGACGGCTACGTGGTCAAGACCGGCGACCAGCTGGCCGCCGACAGCTCGGACAGCCTCAAGCAGGCCCTCGCGTTCTTCAACAAGATCTTGCTGGGCTTCGCCGGCGTGGCCCTGTTCGTCGGCGTCTTCCTGATCCTCAACACGTTCTCGATCATCGTGGCCCAGCGCACCCGGGAGCTCGCGATGATGCGGGCGCTGGGCGCGAGCCGGCGTCAGGTGATCGGCTCGGTGCTGCTCGAGGCCGTGGTGATCGGCCTGCTCGCGGCCGGCATCGGTCTCGCGGCCGGCATCGGCGTCGGTGCGGGGCTCGGTTACCTGTTCACGACGTTCGCCGACGGGCTGGAACTGGCGTCGGTCGGGGTGCCGCTCGCCGCCGTGCTCAGCTCGCTGATCGTCGGCGTCGTGGTCACCGTGGTCGCGGCCGTGCTGCCCGCGCTGCGGGCCTCGCGGATCGCGCCGATCGCGGCCATGCAGGACGTGGCCACGCCCGACCGGCCGCTCACCAAGGTGAGCGTCACCGGCGCCGTGGTCGGCGCGGCCGGCGCGACGGTGCTGGCGATCGGCCTGTACGGGTCGACCTCCAGCTCGCTCTGGCTGATCCTGGGCGGCGTGCTGGTCAGCTTCGTCGGCGTGGCGCTGCTGACCCCGCTGATCTCACGGCCGGTGGTGTCGCTGCTGGGCCGGCTGTTCTCGTGGTCGGTGCCGGGGCGGCTGGGCCGGCTCAACTCCGGTCGCAACCCGCGCCGTACGGCGATCACCGCGGCCGCCCTGATGGTCGGCATCGCGCTGGTCACCGGCGTCACCGTGGTGATGAACTCGGCCAAGACCAGCCTCGCCGCGCAGGCCGAGGACACGGTCAAGGCCGAGATCGTGATCGGCGCCGACCAGAACGGCCCGCGTCCGCCGACCTTCGACGAGGCCGTTCTCGACGAGGCCCGCAAGACCACCGGCGTCCGCTCGGCGGCCGGCCTCTGGCAGGACCAGGCCCAGATCGACGGGAAGCTGGACTACGTCTCGGCGACCGACGACCTGGCCAAGCTGACCGACGCGTACGGCGGCCCGCAGCTGGCCACGCTCAAGGACGACCAGCTCGTCATGAGCACCCAGGAGGCGAAGGACAAGGGCTGGGCGGTCGGCAGCACGCACACCGTGCAGCTGTCCCGCGGCGACCCGCACCGGTACACGCTGGTCGCCACCTATGACGAGCAAGCGTTGCCGGCGACCTACCTGCTGCCGGCGGCCGCGACCAAGGACTTCGGCATCCCGCAGCCGGTCATCGGCTTCGTGCGGCTGACCGAGGGCGCGACCGTGGCCCAGGTGCTGCCGGAGATGAAGGCCCTGGTGGCGGACAGCCCCGAGGTCTCGGCCACCGACCGCACCACGTTCGTGCAGGACCAGCTGGCCACGTTCGACACGATCATCACGATGGTGCAGGTGCTGCTGGCGCTGGCCATCCTGATCGCGGTGCTCGGCGTGGTGAACACGCTGGCGCTGTCGGTGCTGGAGCGGACCCGCGAGCTAGGCCTGCTGCGGGCGGTCGGGCTGAGCCGGGCCCAGACGATGCGGATGGTGACGGTCGAGGCCGTGGTCATCTCGGTCTTCGGCGCCCTGCTCGGCGTCGTGGTCGGCTCGGGCCTGGGCGCGGCCGTGGTCCGCGCCCTGCACGACGACGGCGTCACCAAGCTGGTGCTGCCGTGGGGCGGGATGGCCACCTACCTGGTGCTGGCCGCCCTGGTCGGCGTGCTGGCGGCGGTGCTGCCGTCGATCAAGGCCGCCCGGCTCAACGTGCTGACGGCCATCGCGGTCGACTGACCGTCAGCGGTCGGACGGCAGGAGGTGCTGGCTGACGAGGAGGTTGGCCAGGTAGGCGGGGTCCACGCCGACGAGCGATCGCCGGAGGTGGACCCCGTCGGTCGCGGGGAGCTCGAGCTCGGCGGGGACGGCCAGCACCACGGCGCCCGAGGCCACGGCGCTGGCCACGCCGGTGGGCGAGTCCTCGATCGCCACGCAGCGCTCGATCGGGACGCCGAGCAGGGCGGCGGCCGTACGGTAGGGCTCGGGGTCGGGTTTGGGCATGGTGACCTCGTCGCCGCAGACGACCACGTCGAAGTTCTCGCGACCCAGGGTGTCGAGCGCGGCCTCCACCAGCAGGCGGCCGGTCGAGGTGACCAGGGCCGTCGGCAGCCCGGCCCGCTTGACCGCGCGCAGCAGCTCGGCCGCGCCGGGGCGCCAGACCAGGCCCTCGCGGAAGAGGTTGAAGACGCGGGAGGTCAGCCACTTCACGTCCGGCTCCTCGGGACGGTCCGGCTGACCGAGGTCCTCGCGGAAGACCTTCATGCTGCTCGCCATGCTGCCGCCGACCATGGCCGCCCGGGCCCGCGGGGAGAGCGTGCCGCCCGCCCAGGCCGCGAGCTCGTGCAGCGCGATCTCCCACACCTTCTCGCTGTCCACCAGCGTGCCGTCCATGTCGAAGAGCACCGCGGCGGGTCCATGTACGTTCATCACCCGCAATTCTCCCCGGTCAAGCGGGCCATTGTGGCCGGGTGTGACACAAGTGGCAGAGTTGACGATCGTGCTGCCTCCGGAGAGCGTCTTCGAAGCCGTGACCACGCCCGCCGTCGTGGAGAGGCTCGCCGGCGGTCATGAGATCCGCCCGATCTGGCGAAATATCCTCGGAGGTCTCACGTACGAGATAATCGCCCCTGATGACCGCTTTTTCGTGAAATACGCGCACCATGGTAGCGGGCTGCCGCTCGCCGCGGAGGCCGAGCGGCTGAGGTGGGCCGGGAAGTACACGCCGGTCCCGCTGGTCATGAGCGAGGGCGCGGACGAGACGGGTGTGTGGCTCCAGACGAGGGCCATGAACGGGATCTCGGCGGTGACCGAGAAATGGCGCGCGCACCCGCGGACGGCCGTGGAAGCGATCGCGACGGGCCTGCGCCACCTGCACGACACGCTGCCCGTCGGCGAATGCCCCTTCGACTGGAGCGTCGAGCGCCGCCTGGCGGCCAAGGACGCCGGCCTCGACGGCGCCCACCCGATCCACCGCGATCTGCCCCTCGACGAGGCCCGGCGCCGGGTGAGCGACCCGCCCCCGATCGAGAAGCTGGTCGTCTGCCACGGCGACCCCTGCTCCCCCAACACCCTGATCGGCGACGACGGCCGGTTCGCCGGCCACGTCGACATGGCCTCCCTCGGCGTCGCCGACCGCTGGGCCGACCTCGCCGTCGCCTCGTGGAGCCTGAGCTGGAACTACGGCGACGGCTGGGACGAGCACTTCTTCGCCACCTACGGCATCGAGCCCGACCCGGAGCGCATCGCGTACTACCGGCTGCTGTGGGACTTCGGGGGATGATGCCGGTATGAGGCGGATATCGCTGGCCGGCCTCGAGGTGTCCCGCCTCGGGCTCGGCTGCATGGGCATGTCGGCGTTCTACACCGGCCGCGACGACGACGACGACGGCTCGGTCCGCACCATCCACCGCGCCCTCGAGCTGGGCGTCACGTTCTTCGACACGGCCGAGATCTACGGGCCGTACACGAACGAGGAGCTCGTCGGCCGGGCCCTGCGCGGCCGCGGGGACGACGTCGTCATCGCCACCAAGTTCGGGCTGCTGTCGCACCGCGGCGGGGACGGCGGCCGCAACCTGGACAGCCACCCCGACAACGTGCGGGCCGCGGTCGAGGGCTCGCTGCGCCGGCTCGGCACCGACCACATCGACCTGTACTACCAGCACCGCGTCGACCCGAAGGTGCCGATCGAGGACACCGTGGGGGCGCTGGCCGACCTGGTCGGGCAGGGCAAGATCCGGCACATCGGGCTGTCCGAGGCGTCGGCCGGGACGATCCGCCGGGCGCACGCGGTGCACCCGGTGACCGCGGTCCAGTCCGAGTACTCGCTGTGGACGCGCGATCCCGAGGGCGAGGTGCTGCCCGTCCTGCGCGAGCTCGGCATCGGCTTCGTCCCGTACTCGCCGCTCGGTCGTGGTTTTCTCACCGGCGCCATCCGCGACACCACCACGCTGGACGCCGACGACTTCCGGCTCAGCACGCCGCGGTTCGCCGGCCAGAACTTCCGGGAGAACCTGCGGATCGTCGACGTGGTCGAGGCCGTCGCGCGGGAGGCCGGTGTCACGCCCGCGCAGGTCGCGCTGGCCTGGGTGCTCGCGCAGGGTGGCGACATCGCGCCGATCCCCGGCACCAAGCGGGTCAACCGGCTCGAGGAGAACGCCGGCGCCGACGCGGTGGAGCTCACGGCCGCTCAGCTCGAGCGCCTGACCGCGATCCGCCCGCCGGCCGGCGACCGCTACGCCGACATGTCCGCTATCGACCGTCGCTGAAGGGACACACGTGCACGTCGAGGAAGTCACCCCGCTGACGACCCGCCCGGTGCGGCGCTCGCTGCTGGTGCAGCGCTGGACGGATCTCACGTTCCTGCACTGGCCGGTCGATCCGGCGCTGGTCGCCCCGCTGCTGCCGGCGGGCACCCGCCCGGACCTGATCGGCGGCGTCACGTACGTCGGCCTGATCGCCTTCCGGATGGAGGGCTTCGGCTTCCTCAGCGGCCCGGGCGTCCCCCACCTCGGCACGTTCTGCGAGACCAACGTGCGCCTCTACAGCGTGGACGGCCACGGGCGGCGGGCGGTCGTCTTCCGCTCGCTCGACGCCGAGCGCCTGATCCCGGTACTGACCGCGAGGGCGTGGCTGCACCTCCCGTACATGTGGTCGAAAATGCGCATTTCTAAAGACAAGGACCTCATCACGTACGCGTCACAGCGGCGCTGGCCATCGCCGAGAGGCGCCGCGTCGAGGATGTCCGTGCGCATCGGCGACCCGATCGACGAGCCCACCCCGCTCGAGCATTTCCTGACCGCCCGCTGGGGCCTGCACACCCGGGCCTGGGGCCGCACGGTCCACCTGCCGAACGAGCACCCGCAGTGGCCGCTGCACCGGGCGACGCTGCTGAGCCTCGACGACGAGCTGGTCGCCGCCGCCGGCCTGCCCCAGCCGGCCGGACCGCCGGCGAGCGTCCTCTACTCGCCGGGCGTCGCGGTCACCTTCGGCGGTGGCGCCCGGCTGTCACCATGACCGCATGACCTCGGAGGACGACAGAAATCCCTGGGCCGTCGCCGGGTTCGTGCTGAGTCTCGTGAGCGGTCCCGTCGGGCTGGCCGTCTCGATCGTCGGCTATCGCCGCTCCCCCGCCCGCCGCGGCTTCGCGGTCGCCGGCATCGCGCTGTCCACCCTCTGGATCTTCATCGGCGTGGTCGTGCTGCTCGGCGCCCTGACCGCCGGCGACGCCCCCGACGACGAGTCGCTCCGGGCACAGCCGACCGGCACGACCGTGACGGTGAACCCCCTGGTCGTCGACGCCGAGCCGCAAGCGCCGGACGTCACGGCCGCCCAGCTGACCGCCCTGGTGTCGAGGCCGCAGTCGGAGAAGGGCGCGACGTTCGCCGTGTCCGGCTCGATCCAGCAGGCCGGCGACGCCGAGGCGGTCGCCCGGGTGCACCGCGACGACGAGCACGCCGAGCCGGTCGCCCGCGTGGTGCTGCGCGGCGCGCTGCTCGCCGACGTCTACGAGGACGACCAGTTCCGGGCCACGGTCACCGTGACCGGCGCCGTCGAGCACGGCCTGCCGGTGCTGACCGTCTCCGACATCGAGACCGACTAGACGATCGTCCCGCCGGTGGCGCGGATGTTCTGGCCGGTGACCCAGCGGCCCGCTTCCGAGGCGAGGAACAGCACCACGTCGGCGACGTCTTCCGGGGTCCCGATCCGCTTCAGCGCCGTGTATCCGGCCGCCGCGTCGCGCCCGCCCGGGCCGTTGGCCTCGCGGAACATGTCCGTGTCGGTGGGACCGGGCGAAACCGTGTTGACCGTGATGCCGCGCGGGCCGAGCTCGCGCGCGGCGACGGCGGTGACCTGCTCGAGCGCGCCCTTCGACGCGCAGTAGAGGGTCAGCCCCGGCCCGGCCAGCACGGTGTTGAGGGTCGAGATGTTGACGATCCGGCCGTCGTCGCGCAGCAGCGGGATCGCCCGCCGGATCGCCAGGAGCGGCGAGACGAAGTTGATCGTCATGACCCGCTCGATGTCGTCCGGGGTGAGCTTCTCGATCGTCGTCCGGTCGGCCACGGCGGCGTTGTTGACGAGGATGTCGAGCCCGCCGTCCACCGCGTCGAAGACCGCTTCCAGGTTCGCCGGGTCCCGCTGGTCGGCCCGCACCGCCCGGACCCCGTCGATCGGCGCCCCGGGCTGGTGGGCGTAGGTGTAGACGACGGTCGCTCCCGCCGCCCCGAGCCGTTGCACGATCGCCCGGCCGATGCCGCGCGATCCCCCCGTGACCACGGCCGTCTTTCCCTCGAACGTCATGAGCCGGACGCTAGGCCGCGGACCGCGGGCCGGTCTTGAACAATTGCGCGCAGCTCGGCCGGGGTGGCGCCGGCCAGGGCGCGCGCCTCGCGGGTCAGGTGCGGCTGGTCGGCGTACCCACCCTCGGCCGCCACCCGCGCGAGGGGCGCGCCGCGCTCGATCAGCCCCAGCGCCCGCTGGAACCGCGCGATCCGGCCGACCTCGCCCGGCGATTGGCCGAGCCGCTGCCGGAAGCCGCGCTCGAGCCGCCGACGTGGCGTGCCGAGATCGTCGGCCAGGTCGCCGATCCGGAGGCGGCCGCCGGCGTATTGAAGTCGCCGCCACCCCTCCTGGACGACGGCATCGGTCGCCGCGCCGCCGGTCATCCAGTGGCCGAGCAGGGTGTCGAGCAGGCCGAAGCGGTCCGCCCAGCCCGACGCTGCCGTCAGCCGCTCGCCCAACTCACCGGCGCGCGCCCCGAGCAGGCCGGGCAACGGCAGGACCCGGCCGGCCAGCTCCGCCATCGGCATCCCGAGCAGCGCCGAGACACCCGCCGGCGTCAGCCCGACCGAGATGCCCCGCCCCCAGCGGCGGTGCTCCACGGCCGCCCGCGAGCGCGGCCCGCTGACCAGGGTCGTGGCCGACGCGAAGTCGACGATCAGCGTGGTGGCGCTGACGGCGAGCAGGCGATGCCGGATGCCGTGCCCGGTGGCGGACCGGAAGCCGCCGTAGCCCACGACGCGGTCACGCAGGTCGGGACGGGCCGCCCGCCCGATCGTGAAGCACCCGATCGGCTCGCCGGCGGCCGGCACGGAGTGAACCGGCATAGGACCCACCGCCTCCCCCGCCCTGAGAGGGTGGGTCTCACCCTACGGCCTGCCCACGACAACTTCGGCGTGCCAGACCTTGACGGAGAGCGCCTCAGACCTTGACGGAGAGCGTCACAGACCTTGACGGAGAGCGCCACAGACCTTGACGGAGAGCGCCACAGACCTTGACGGAGAGCGCCACAGACCTTGACGGAGAGCGCCTCAGACCTTGGTCGGGAGCCGCCGATGCAGCTCGGCCAGGAGCACCGCCGGCCCCGGGGACATCAGCCCCACGTCGACCAGATACGAGACCTCACCCCCGCGGCGCCGCAAACGGGGACGGCGGCCGGGCGCGTCGCCGACGGTGGCGAAGTCCTCGGCCACCGGGGTCACGACCAGCTCGGTGAACGGGCCCCGATGACGCAGCGACACGGCGGCGATGCCGGCCCAGGGGATGTGGACCGGCTTGCGGCCGGTGGCGGCGAAGTCCAGGCCGTGCATGGAGCTGCGCAGCCAGCCGAAGCGGCGCCAGGCGGCGAGCAGGATCACGGCGGCGAGCACGACGGGGACGATCAAAGCGATTTCCGCGTACGTGACGATGGCGCCGGCCGGGATGGTGTCGCCGACCGCCAGGCGGATCAGGACGTGCAGGCCGAGGGCGACCACCCACACGGCCGCGATCACCCACAGCATGGTCACGTAGACCATGGCCCGGGGCTGGAAGAACGTCACGGTGTCGTCGGCCGGTCCGAGGACTTGGTCGATGTGCGCCACCGTTGCATTATGCGGGTTTAGGCGGCTCTCTGGCGTCGTGTCCGAGATTATGGCGCTATGACCGGCGAGCGGATGGTGCGGCTGCGAGCGACCACGGATCCGCTCTTCGCGGGGGCGGCGCTGCTGGTCGACGAGTACCGGCAGCACTACGGCGCGAACCCGGCGCCGGAGGCGGTCGCCACCTGGATGCAGGAGCAGGTGCTCACGTCCCGGGCGCGGATCTATGTGGCCGGGCGTGACGCCCAGGCGCTGGGCTTCTGCTCGGTCTCCGTCGTTCCGGCGGCGCTCACCCTCCGTACGGTATGGCTGGTTCGTGATCTTTATGTCGCGCCGGGCCTGCGCCGGCAGGGGGTCGGCGGCGCGCTCCTGCGGCACGTCGCCGAGGAGGCGCGGCAGGCGGGCGCCCACCGGCTCTCGCTGCAGACGGAGACGGCCAACGTGCGCGCGATCGAGCTCTATGCGCGGAACGAGTTCGAGGTGCTGACCGACGTCGCGGTGATGGACCGCCTGCTGTGAGCGTCGGCCAGGGGCGTCAGCCCAGCGAGATCACGTGCGGCGCGAGCACGGCGGCGCATCGCAGGTTGCGGTAGCGGCCACGGTAGTCCAGCCCGTAGCCGACGATCAGGCCGGCGCCGACGTCGAAGCCGACGTGCGTGGGCGTGTCCGCGAACCGGGCCGGGTCGGGCTTGCGCAGCAGGGCGCAGACCGAGATCGAGGCGGGCTCGCGCTGGGCCAGGTTGCTGATCAGCCAGCTCATGGTGAGCCCGGTGTCGATCACCCCGTCGACGATGACGATGTCCCGCCCGGCGATGTCGACGTCGAGGTCCTTGAGCAGGCGCACCGATCCCGAGGCGCGGTTGCGGGTGGCGTACGACTTGATCGCCATCCAGCCGATCTCCACCTGGCCGGGATAGGCGCGGGCGAGGTCGACCGTGAAGGTGGCGGCGCCGCCGAGGACACCGACCAGGACAGGTACGCCGCCGGCCCGCTCCCGGTGCAGATCGGCCGCGAGGGCGGCCACCCGGGCCAGGATCTGCTCCTCGGTGAGGATCACCGCCTCGAGATCGTCCGCCACGTGGCTGGCGTCCACGTCGTGCCCCCTCCGCCGGTCCCGCCTTCATGATCGTGCCACCGCTGGGTAAACGCTGAGTGACGCCCCTACTACTTCAGAAACCCATTTTTCGGGCATTTCTCACGCGCCATTCCCCGGGTGAGGTCACTCAGGTAATGTCCGCGCGGTCAATTGTTCATTTCTACGGCACCTTTGTGGAGTTGCTACATGGCTCGACGGGTCACTCTTGAGGAGATCCGGTCCCGGACGTACAAGCGCCGGGATGCGTGGTGGACGGTCTGGCTGGTCGATCCGCTGGCCTCAAGACTCGTCTGGCTCGTGGCGCCGTGGCGATGGGCCACCCCCAACACGCTCACCACCCTGGCATTCCTGATCGGCGCCGGGTCGGCGGCGTGTTTCTGGCAGGGGACGTACGGCTGGCTGCTGGTCGGCGCGCTGCTGTTCCACCTGAGCTTCGTGCTCGACTGCATGGACGGCAAGATCGCGCGGCTGAACAAGAACGGCTCGGTGTTCGGGGCCTGGCTCGACTACGTTTTCGACCGGTTGCGGGTGGCCGCGTGCGCCGTCGGCCTGTTCGGCGGTCAATATCACCAAACCGGTAATTTCACCTATGTCTGGCTGGCCGGTCTGGTCATTTTCCTGGACATGTTCCGGTACCTGAACGCCCTCCAGATGGGCAAGGTCAAGGCCGAGATGAAGGCCAATCTCGCCGCCGCCCGCGGTCCCGTCGCGGAGCCGGTGACGGTCGCCTTCGCCGACGACGCCGAGGGCGACGACCTGATCGCGGAGCCGGTCGACCCGGACGACGTCTACACCGACTTCAAGAACCGGTTCGGGCTGTTCGTCACGATCCGCAACGCGCTCATCCGCCAGCGGATCCGGGTGCACGTGATCAGCGGCATCGAGTTCATGATGTTCGTCTTCATCGTCGGCCCGGTCGTCCACTGGATCATCGGCACCACCCTGATCTCGGCCGGCCTGCTCGCGGGCTTCGAACTGCTGCTGATCTACAAGCTGTGGTCGGCCACCAAGACGTACAACCGCAAGATGGCCGCCGCCACGAAGATCCCGGCCCAGATGACCGCGGCCGGCGCCGATCGCAGCGAAGTCGCCATCTCCTGATTTGCCCTTTTTGCACGGCCGGGTCGCCCTCGCGGCCCGGCCGTTCGCGTGTGACGAGGGGCGCGTGCGCGGCGCGGTCACTGAGTGCCACACACGCACCGCACGTAGGCTGTCACCTATGACTGAGTTCGACGGCCTCCCGCTGCTTCGCTCCCCTGTGGCCATCGCCGCCTTCGAGGGCTGGAACGATGCTGCGGATGCTTCCACCGCGGCCGTGGAACACCTCGAGCAGGTCTGGCAGGCCCGGGAGGTCAGTTCCATCGATCCCGAGGACTTCTACGACTTCCAGGTGAGCCGGCCGACCATCACGATGGCCGAGGGCGAGACCCGCAAGATCGAGTGGCCGACGACGCGCTTCGCCGTGGCCTCGCCGCCCGGCGCCGACCGCGACGTGGTGCTGATCCGCGGCATCGAGCCGAGCATGCGCTGGCGCACGTTCTCCGAGCAGGTGCTCGAGGTCTGCCACAGCCTCGAGGTCACCCGGATCGTGCTGCTCGGCGCGCTGCTCGCCGACGTGCCCTACACCCGCCCGCTGCCGATCAGCGGCTCGGCCAGCGGCCCCGACATCGCCGACAAGTACAAGGTGGTGCCGACCCGCTACGACGGCCCGACCGGCATCGTCGGGGTGCTGCACGAGGCGGCCGGCCGGGCCGATCTCGAGGCGTTGTCGTTCTGGGTGCACGTGCCGCACTACGCGAACAACCCGCCCTGCCCCAAGGCGACGCTGGCCCTGCTCAGCCGCCTCGAGGACGTGCTCGACCTGCCGGTCCCGATGACCGACCTGGCCGAGGAGGCCGACGAGTGGGAGAAGCGCGTGCGGGTCGCCGCCGAGCAGGACGCGGAGCTCGGCGAGTACGTCCGCGAGCTCGAGGAACGCGTCGGCGACGAGGGCATCCAGCCGCTGACCGGGGACGAGATCGCGAGCGAGTTCGAGAAGTACCTGCGCCGCCGGGGTGGCTCGGCCGGCCCGACCGCCGGTTCCTGGTAGCCACCTGGTCGCCCCTGCCCGATGCGGCGCCGCCCCTGGTGGGGGGCGCCGCCCGCGTTTCTGGAGCGTGTCGCGGTCCGGGAGGCGTACCACCCTCTGGCATCCTAGGAACCTAGGTCCCAGGAGGTGCGGCATGACCGTCAACCCCGGCAATGCGGAGTTCCCGCATCGGCAGATCGCCTCGCAGCTCAAGGAGCGCATCCGGCGCGGCGACTGGCAGCCCGGCGAGCGGCTGCCGTCGATCCCCGCGATGGCCGAGATGTTCGGCGTGGCCAAGCAGACGGTGCAACGCACCGTCGATCAGCTGCGGGTCGAGGGTGTGCTGATCACCAAACCCGGGTCCGGCACGTACGTCCGGGGAACGCGCCGCCGCCTCAACCGTCTCTCCCGGGGCCGGTACGGCGCGCACCGCGGCTACCACGCCGACCTGGCCGCGCGATACCGGCAGCAGCTCGTCAGCGTGGGACGCGAGCCGGCGCCCGCCGAGGTGGCCGACGCGTTCGGCGTGCGCGACGGCACCGAGATGCTGGTGCGGCGGCACCTCGTGCGCACCGACGACGCGGCCGTCGAGATCGGCGCCTCCTGGTTCCGGGTGGCCGAGACGTCCGGGACGTCGCTGGAGCGCGCCGAGGCGTTCGGCCGGCCGCTCTACCAGGAGGCCGAGGAGGCCCTGGGCAAGCGGTACGCGTCGGCGACCGACACGATCAGCGCCCGGCAGCCGAGCCGGGACGAGGCCGACGTCCTTCAGATCCGGCCCGACACCCCGGTGCTGCACCTGCTGCACGTGGCCTTCGACGAGTCCCGCAAGCCGATCGAGGTGGCCCAGGCGACGTGGCCGGGCCCGATGACCACGCTGACCGAGGAGTACAAGATCCCGGCGCCTACGCCCGCTCCCGATCCGGGCCCGGGGCTGGCGCTGGCGTAGGCGGCACCTTGCCAGGAGGCCGCATCCGAAGGATGGCGCCAGCAAAAGAAAAGACCCGGAGGCCCGTACGGGCGCCTCCGGGTCTTTGTTCTTCGGATCAGAGGAGCCCGAAGAGCCCGCCGTTGTTGTTGCTCAGCAGGAAGACGCCGCGGTTGTTGCTCTGGATGTCGCCGAAGTTGTTGTAGTACGAGTCATCCTCGTCGTCCCAGTACCAGTTGTGGTGGTGGTTGTGGTGGCACTTGACGTCGTGCGAGGAGGCGGCGGAGGCGGGTCCCGCGAGAGCGAGGCTCGCGCCGGTGGCCAGGAGGAGGCCAGCGAGGTACATAACCGGACGACGCATGTTAATTCCTTTCGGCTGAAATTAGGACCTCCGAAAGTCTGGCCTTCCTGGCAGCAAAATGTGGCTGGTTTCCCACAAAGTCCGACATGTGGGTTCTTTTTCCGCGAAACCGCCCTTTGATCGCGGCAAAGGGGTACGGTCCCGCGGCCCGCGTTCCGACGTGAAGTAAGCCTCAGCCCGACGTTTCTGTCCTAGGCGCTCGATAGGCTTTGTGACCATGGACGCTTGGACCGGGCACGACGTGCCGACCCTGCCTGGTGACGCGGTGGTGCCGCGGCTGTTCGACTCGGCCCGCCGGTCGGTGGAGCCGTCCACGCCCGGCGGCGTGGCGACGATGTACGTCTGCGGCATCACGCCCTACGACGCCACCCACCTCGGCCACGCGGCCACGATGATCACGTTCGACCTCGTCAACCGCGCCTGGCGCGACGCCGGGCTCGACGTCCGCTACGTGCAGAACGTGACGGACATCGACGACCCGCTGCTCGAGCGCGCCGCCCGCGACGGCGAGGACTGGGTGGTGCTCGCCATGCGCGAGACGGCCCTGTTCCGCGAGGACATGGAGGCGCTGCGCATCATCCCGCCGGCGCACTACGTGGGCGCGGTCGAGTCGATCCCGGCCATCGCCGGGCACGTGCGCGAGCTGATCGCGGCCGGTGCGGCCTACACCCTCGACGACGGTACGGGCGACGTCTACTTCGCGATCTCGGCGGCGCCGCGGTTCGGCTACGAGTCCAACCTGTCGCGCGACGAGATGACGGTCCTGTCGGCCGAGCGCGGCGGCGACCCCGAGCGGCCCGGCAAGCGCGACCCGCTCGACCCGCTGCTGTGGCGCGGCGCCCGCGACGGCGAGCCCGCCTGGGACGGCGGCGACCTCGGCCCCGGCCGCCCCGGCTGGCACATCGAGTGCGCCACGATCGCGCTGGGCCTGCTCGGCGACACGATCGACGTGCAGGGCGGCGGCAACGACCTGCTCTACCCGCACCACGAGTGCTCGGCCGCGCACGCCGAGACGCTGACCGGCGCCGCCCCGTTCGCCCGGCACTATCTGCACGCCGGCATGATCGGCCTGGACGGCGAGAAGATGTCGAAGTCCCGCGGCAACCTGGTGTTCGTCTCCCGCCTGCGCGGCGACGGCGTCGACCCGATGGCCGTGCGGCTGGGCCTGCTCTCCGGCCACTACCGCGCCGATCGCGAGTGGACCGACGACGTGCTCAAGACCGGCGAGGAGCGCCTGGCCCGCTGGCGCGCGGCGGCCGCCGCCCCGGTCGGCCCGTCCGGCGAGGGCCTGGTCGCCGCCGTCCGCGAGGCGCTCGCCGACGACCTCGACGCCCCGGCCGCCCTGGCCATCGTCGACGCCTGGTCCGAGGCGGCCCTGACCGCCACCGGCGACGACGAGTCCGCCCCCGCCCTGATGGCCCGCACGGTCGACGCGCTCCTCGGGGTCCGCCTCTAAAAAGCCTGGCTAGCTCTGCAGCGCCACCGCGAGCTCGCGCCGGGAGGCGATCCCGAGCTTGCCGAAGATCTTCCGCAGGTGCCACTCGACCGTGCGCGGGCTGAGGTAGAGCGACGCCCCGATCTCCGGGTTCGTCCGGCCCGCCACGGCGAGCCGGGCGATCTGCGCCTCCTGCGACGTCAGCCGGTCGGGAGCGGCGGCCGCCACCCGGCGGCGGACGGTCTCGCCGGCGGCCAGCAGCTCGCGGGCCGCGCGGTCGGCGAAGGCCTCGGCGCCGATCGACGTGAACGCCTCGTGGGCGAGCCGCAGCTCCTGGCGCGCCTCGGCGCGGCGGTTCTCGCGCCGCAGCCACTCGCCGAACAGCAGGTGGGCGCGCGCGGACTGGATCGGCAGACCGGCCGCGTCGAAGCGCGCGACGCTCTCCCGGAAGCGGGGCTCGGCCGCGGTGCCGACCAGAGCGTCGGCCAGCGCTTCGGCGCCCCGCGCCCAATCCGTGCCGGCCACCGTGGTTCGCTCCGCGAGCCGATCGCGAGCGTCGAGCGCCACCGCGGAGTTCCCCACCCGCGAAGCCGCCTCGACCAGCTCGGCCAGCGTCCAGGCGTAGATGGCCAGGTCGGGATAGGACGCCGCCTCGCGGGCGGCCTCGAACGCCGCCGGGTAGTCGCCGAGCCCGTTCGCCAGCGCCGCCTTGCAGAAGCCGGCGATGCCGAGCGACCAGCCCTCGGCCCGCGACTCGGCCTCCCGCACCATGGCGTCCACCAGCGACGACGCCTCGGGCTCGCGGCCGCGGTAGGCGGCCAGCGGCACCGCCCCGGACGCCTGCAACGCGCTGCCGGTGGCCCGCATCAGCGCCTCGGCCTCGTCGATCAGGCCGGCCGACTCCTCGAGCCGGCCCAGGTAGTGCAGGACCCCGGCCCGCACCGCCAGCGCGTTCGGCAGCAGCGACAGGGCGCCGGTGTCGCGGGCGACCCGCACCGCGCGCTCGGTCAGCGAGTTCAGCACGTCGATCCGGAACACCTCGTGGGCGGCCGGCGCCGCGATCCAGAGCAGCCGCAGGTCCTCGTCGCTGGCCATCGCGTCGAGCGCGCGGTTCAGGGCCGGGACGGCGGCCGCGTAACCGTCGAGCACCCACGTCGTCAGCCCGGTGAGCAGCAGGCCCGCGACGTCCTCGCCGGGCGGCGCCGCGGCCGCCGCGCGAGCGGCCGAGCGCAGGAACTCGTCGTCGAACCGGCCGGTGTGCACGGCCGCCCCGAGCGCGGTCAGGTACGTCTCGCGGGCCGCCGCCGGGTCGAGCGACGCCAGCCGCCCGGCCGCCGCCAGCAGGGGCGGGCCGGCCGCGCGGCCGGGGTTCAGCACGAACGCCACGTGCGCGCGCAGCCGCTCGACGCGGGCCTGCTGCAACGGCTCGAGGACGCCCATCTCGGCCACCGCGAGCAGCTCCGGCACCCGCCCGTACGAGCCGGCGTCGGCATGCGCCTGGGCCGCGGAGACGAGCAGGTCGGCGCGCCGGGACTGGTCGACCGTGAGCTCGGCCGCCCGCTCGAGGAACGCGGCCGCCGCCGACCAGCCGCCCCGGCCGCGGGCCCGGTCGGCCGAGCGCTCCAGCTCGTCGGCGACCGTCTCGTCGGGACCGGCCACCGCGTGCGCCCGGTGCCAGGCCCGCCGGTCCGGATCGGTGGCCGGGTCGGTGACCGCGGCCAGCGCGCCGTGCACCTCGCGCAGCTCGGCCGCGCTGCCCGACCGCCAGGCCGCCGACCGCACGAGCGGGTGCGGGAACTGGGCCCGCCGGCCGAGGTCGATCAGCTGCTCGCTCTCGGCGGGGGCGGCCGCGCCGGGACCGACGCCGAGGCGCTCCAGCGCCCGCCACAGCAGCGGCACGTCGCCCACCGGCTCGACCGCGGCCGCGAGCAGCACCGTACGCGTGGCGGCCGGCAGCGCCGCGATCCGCCGCTGGAAGCTGTCCTCCACCCGGCCCGCGAGGGGCGCCGGGCTCAGGGCGCCGAAGCCGAACGCCAGCTCGGCCGCCGACATGCCGCGCGGCAGCTCGAGCAGGGCCAGCGGGTTGCCCCGGGTCTCGGCGACGATGCGGTCCCGGATGCGGGCGTCGACCGGGCCGGGCAGCACCGAGTCGAGCAGCAGCCGGGCCTCGGTGCCGGGCAGGCCCTCGATCGGCAGCTCGGGCAGCCCGGACAGCGCGCCCTCGTCGTCGGCCCCGCGGACGCCGAAGACCAGCGCCACCGACTCCGCGTCGAGCCGGCGGGCCACGAACGTCAGGATCAGCTCGGACATCCGGTCGAGCCACTGCACGTCGTCGACGATGCAGATCAGCGGCTGCTCGGCCGCGCTCTCGGCGAACAGGCCGAGGACGGCGAGCCCCACGAGCAGCGCCTCCGGGGCCTTGCCGGCGCTCAGGCCGACGGCGGTGGAGAGGGCCACGCGCTGCGGCTCGGGCAGCCGATCGAGGTAGCCGAGCAGCGGCGAGCACAGCTGCTGGAGGGCCGAGAACGGGATCTCCGACTCGAGCTCGACGCCGGCCGCCCGCAGCACCCGGCCGAACGTCGCCCGGGCGGCCAGGTGGTCGAGGAGGGCGGTCTTGCCCACGCCGGCCTCGCCGCGCAGCACCAGGGCCCGGCTGGTGCCGGACCTGACGTCCTGCGCGAGCCGGTCGAGCATCTCGCGTTCCCTGCGCCGTCCGAACACCGTCAGACCGGCGGCCACGGAATCGCCGGCCAGTCCTGCGGCGGCTTCGGGAACCGGCCGGCGCGCAGCAGGCGGCGGACGCGCAGGCGGATGTGCTGCACCTCGGAGATCGTCAGGTGCTCCTCGAGCGTCGCCCCGAGCGAGCCGTCGAGCCCGGCCGACAGGCCGGTCAGCACCTCGGTGGCCTCGGCGATCAGCGACTTGCCGGTCCAGCCCCACAGCACCGTGCGCAGCTTGTTCTCCACATGGAAGCTGACGCCGTGGTCGACACCGTGGACCGAGCCGGTCGCCGGGTAGAGCACGTGCCCGCCCTTGCGGTCGGCGTTGTTGATCACCGCGTCGAACACGGCCAGCCGGGCCAGCCGCTGGTCGTCGGCGTGCGCCAGCGCGTACGCGTCGCCGTCCTCATCGCGGGCGTTGGCCACCGCGAGCCAGCCGGCGGGCACGTCGTAGGCGGGGACGAAGCCGATCAGCGACTCCGCGTCGTCGGGCTCGTCGATCCAGAGCTGGAGCGCGCCGGGGCCGAGCGGGCCGTCGCGCAGGATCGTCGGGGGCACCAGGTCCCACCCCGTCGCCTGGGAGACCAGGAACGCCGACACCTCGCGCCCGGCCAGCGTGCCGTCCGGGAAGTCCCACAGCGGACGCTCGCCGCGCACCGGCTTGTAGACGCAGCGCCGGGTCAGCCCGTCGAGGGTGATCTCGGCCCGCAATGTCGTGTTCGAGGCGTCGACCAGGCGGCCTTCGATCTCGATGTGCCCGCGGGACAACAGCTCGAGGGCGTCCTTCTCCCCCAGAGCGGCCGCGGGCTTGGTGGTCACCGGTGGTAACCGTTGTGCCGGGGGCAGAGGTGACCGGCCGGGTCGAGCGGCTGGCCGCACAGCGGGCAGGGCGGGCGGCCGGCGGCCACGACGCGGCGGGCGCGGTCGATGAACGCGCGGGTGGCCTCGGGGCTCAGCCGCACCCGCAGGCGGTCGAGGTCGTCGTCGGGCTCGGCGTCGTCCTCGTCCTCTTCGTCGTCGTCGCCGGCGGTGTCGTCCTCGCCCAGCTCGATCTCGACCTCGGCCTCGCCGGCCTCGATCGCCTCGATCACCACCGTGCCGCTGTCGACGTCGAACGCCAGCCCGAGGGTGCCGACCCGGAACTCCTCGTCGACCGGGGTGTCGAGCGGCTCGTTGTCGTTGCCGCTGAGCATCGGCGCCTCGGGCAGGTTCACCCCGAAGCGCTTGTTGGCCTCGATGAGGAGCTCCTCGAGCTTTTCGGCGAGGAGCGACACCTGCACCTTCTCCAGCGCGACGCTGACCACTCGCCCGCCACCGCGGGCCTGGAGGAAGAAGGTGCGGTCGCCCGGCTCGCCCACCGTCCCGGCCACGAACCGCTCGGGTGGCTCGAAGGAGTGCACCTGGTGGGTCATGGAACAACCCTATCGAGCCGCCGCTTGGACCGCCCATCCCGCGTACCCGGGTTCGCCTAGGGCGCAACGGCCCCCCACCACTGGTGACCCGGCGGTGACGGAAAGTTCAGACCCCGGCGCCGGCCCCGCCGCCGACGGCCGCGTCCGAGTCGGCCGTCTCGGCCTTCGGCGGCACCAGGGAGGCCAGGTCGCCGCCCTCGTTGACGCGCACCACGAACGGTCGCGTCGGGGTGTAGCGGACGACGCTGATCGAGGCCGGGTCGACGGCGATCCGCTGGAACTGGTCGAGGTGCAGGCCGAGCGCGTCGGCGATGATGGCCTTGATCACATCGCCGTGGCTGCACGCGAGCCAGAGCGCGTCCGGGCCGTGCTCGGCGCTGATCCTCACGTCCCAGCGCCGGACGGTCGCGATGGCCCGGGCCGACATGTCGGCCATGGCCTCGCCGTTCGGGAACACCGCCGCGCTCGGGTGCTGCTGCACGACCGGCCAGAGGTCCTCCTTGGCCAGTTCCTTGAGCGGCCGGCCCTCCCAGTCGCCATAGCCGCACTCGATCAGGCCGTCGTCCTCGACGATCGGCGCGTCGGGCAGGGCGAGCTGGACCGTCCGCCGGCAGCGCGGAAGCGGGCTGGAGACGACCGCCTTGAGCGGCAGCGCGCGCAGCCGGTCGCCGGCCTTCGAGGCCTGGGTGATGCCGAGGTCGTCGAGGTCGACCGGGCGCCGGCCGGCCAGCTCGCCGGTGGCGTTGGCGGTGGTGCGCCCGTGCCGCAGCAGCAGAACGGTGGCCACTACGAGGCCACGCCCGACTCTTCGTACGCCTCGGCGACGATCCGGAGCGTGTCGATGCCGCTCTTGAGGTCGCCGACGTAGGGGCTGATCGACAACGTGCCGACGCCCGCCGCGGCGTACTGCCGGATCCGCTCCTTGACCTGGATCTTGTTGCCGATGATCGAGGTGCGCTCGATGAACTCCTGCGGGACGGCCTCGGCGGCCTCCGCCTTCTTGCCGCTCAGATAGAGGTCCTGGACGCGCGCGGCCTCCTCGGCGTAGCCCATGCGCACGGCGAGCTGGTTGTAGAAGTTCTGCTCGCGGCTGCCCATGCCGCCCACGTAGAGCGACGCGTACGGCCGGATGACGTCGGCGCACCAGGCGGTGTTGTCGCCGAGCACGACCGGGACCGTCGGCGCCACGTCGAAGCCGGTCAGGCCCAGGCCGCGCTTGGCCCGCCCGCGCTCGATGTGCTGGAGGTACTCCCCCGCGGCGTCCGGCGCGAAGAAGATGGCCAGCCAGCCGTCCGCGATCTCGCCGGCCAGCTCGAGGTTCTTGGGGCCGACGGCGGCCAGGTAGATCGGGATCTCGGTGCGCGGCGGGTGGAAGCCGAGCTTGAGCGCCTTGCCGGGGCCGTCGGGCAGGGGCAGCGTGTAGAACTCGCCGTCGTAGGCCACGGGCTCGCGGGCGATCGCCTTCTTGACGATCTCGACGTACTCCCGGGTGCGCTTGAGCGGCTTGGCGAAGCGCACGCCGTGCCAGCCCTCGGAGACCTGCGGGCCGGAGACGCCGAGGCCGAGCCGCATCCGGCCGCCGGAGAGCGCGTCGATGGTGGCGGCGGTCATCGCGGTCATCGCCGGGGTGCGCGCCGGGATCTGCATGACGGCGGCGCCGAGATCGATCTGCTGGGTCTGGCCGGCGATCCAGGCGAGCATGCTCACCGTGTCCGACCCGTACGCCTCGGCCGCCCAGGCCACCGCGAAGCCGAGCCGGTCCGCCTCCTGCGCCATCGCCAGGTGGTCGGCGGGGGTCGACCACGCCGACTGATAACCGAGGCTGATTCCGAGCCGCACGTGTCCTCCCAGATGCCGGTGATCCCTCTGGCAGCCTATCCACCCACGCTGCGTGATTCTCGGTCCGGTAACCGACCTGCTCGGAGCATTTCGCAGACGACACAGTCTGAATAAGGTTCACTCATGCAACAGCGACCGCTCGGCCGCAGCGGGCTGGCGGTCTCCCGGCTCGCCCTCGGCACCATGACCTGGGGACGGGACACCGATCCCGACGACGCGGCCGCCCAGCTCAAGTTCTATCTCGAGGCCGGCGGAACGACGATCGACACCGCCGACGTGTACGGCGACGGCGACGCCGAACTGGTGATCGGTTCCCTGCTCGACACGCTCGTGCCGCGCGACGAGGTGGTGATCGCCACCAAGGCCGGTCTGACTCCGCACGGTTACCGCCGCCGCGACGGCTCCCGGGGAAACCTGCTCCGCTCGCTCGACGCCTCGCTGCGCCGGCTCGGCACCGACTACGTCGATCTGTGGCAGGTGCACGGCGTCGACCCGGCCACCCCGATCGAGGAGACCCTGGCCGCCCTCGACCACGCGGTGGCCAGCGGCCGGGTCCGTTACGTCGGGGTGTCGAACTTCGCGGCCTGGCAGACCGCGCGGGCCGCGACCTGGCAGGCCGCCTATCCCGGCCGGGCGCCGATCGTGGCCGCCCAGATGGAGTACTCACTGCTCGAGCGCGGCATCGAGCGCGAGCTGCTGCCCGCCTCGGCGGCGCTCGGCCTCGGCGTGCTGGCCTGGTCGCCGCTCGGCCGCGGCGTGCTCACCGGCAAGTACCGCAACGGCCGCCCGCTCGACTCGCGGGCCGCGACCGAGCACCTGGCGCCGTTCGTGCAGACCTATCTCGAGCCGCGCAGCTCGAGCATCGTGCAGGCGGTGGTGACCGCGGCCGCCGGCCTGGGCGTCTCGCCGCTGGAGGTGGCGATCGCGTGGGTGCGCGACCGGCCCGGGGTGGCGGCGCCGATCCTCGGCGCGCGCACCGCCGCGCAGCTCCAGGGCGCGCTGCAGACCGAGGACCTGACGCTGCCGGCCGAGATCGCGGCGGCCCTCGACGACGTCTCGGCGATCGACGTCGGCTACCCGGAACGGGAGGGCGTCGGCTATCCCGGGGATTCGGATGGGTCGATGTTGTGACAGCGTCCCGCGGCGCCGGGCGGGCGAACGGGAAGTATGCAGAAACTCTTCCTCGCCGCCGTTCTGGCGGCCGGCGTGCTCGTCGCGCCGCCGGGGCGGGCGGGCGCTGAGGTCACCCGCGACGCCAACGGTGTTCCGCACCTGAGGGCGTCCACCGCACACGACCTGTTCTACCTGCAGGGCTGGACGCACGCGCAGGACCGGCTGTTCCAGATGGACGTCAGCCGCCGCCGGGCCTCGGGCACCCTCGCCGAGCTCCTGGGCAGCTCGGCGCTGGCGAGCGACGTCCAGATGCGCACCCTCGGCCTGCGCCGTGCCGCCGAGCGGACGCCACCTCTCCTCTCCCCCGAGACGATCAAGGCATTGCGCGCGTACGCCGAGGGCGTGAACGCCTGGATCGCCCGGAACCGTCTCCCCGGCCAGTACGCCGCCGTCCAGGTCGGCACGGTCGCGCCGTGGACGGTGGTGGACAGCATCGTGGTCAACAAGGCGCTCGCCTTCGGCCTCTCGTTCGACCTCGACATCGACCGGACCACGGCGGTACGGGCGTACTCCGCGGCCGGACTCGACGGACTGGCCGCGGTGTTCGGCGACCTGTTCCCGTTCGCGCCGTTCCGGGCCGAGTCGCCGGTGCCGGTTCCGCACTCATCCGCGCCGGGCGCGGCTCACGGCGCGGACATTTCGGACAAGGCCGCCCGCCTGGCCGCCGACTATCAGCGTCGCGCCGCGGCGGTGCCGATGATCGCCGACGCCATGAACCGCTCCGGCGACCGCGGCTCCAACTCGTGGGCCATCGCCGGGTCGCACACCACCACCGGGCGGCCGATGCTGGCCGGCGACCCGCACCTCGGCCTCGAGACGCCGGCGCTGTTCCACCCGATCTCGCTGCGCGGCGCCGGCTACGACCTGCAGGGCGACAGCCTGCCGGGCACGCCGTTCATCGTGCTCGGGCAGAACGAGCGCATCGCGTGGGGTGCGACCCAGCACTTCATGGACGTCTCCGACACGTACGTCGAGCAGGTCCGCACCGACCCCGCCTCGCCGAGCGGCCTGTCGACCGTCTACCGCGGCCGGCCGGAGCCGGTGGTGGCGATCGACGAGGCGTACCGGGTCAATCTCCGGACGCCCGGCCGGATCAATGCCCTCGAGGCCGCCCCCGGCAGTCGCACGCTGATCGTGCCGCGCCGCAACAACGGGCCGCTTCTCTCGCTCGACACCGCCGGCGGCATCGGCCTGTCGGTGCAGTACACCGGGTTCTCGCCGACCACCGAGATCGAGGCGTTCCGGCGGATCTCGCTGGCCCGCGACGCCGGCGACTTCCGCGACGCGCTCCAGTACTTCGACGTCGGCGGCCAGCACTTCGTCTACGCCGACCGGGCCGGGACCATCGCCTACTTCACCAACGCCGAGGTGCCGGTGCGGGAGGACCTGCAGGCGGGGTCGGTACGCGGCAACCCGCCGTACCTGCTGCGCGACGGCACCGGGGGCAACGAGTGGCTCCCGGCCACCCACCGGCAGCCGCACCAGTCCGTCCCGTACGAGATCATGCCCTTCGCCGAACTCCCGCAGGAGGTGAACCCGCCCTCGGGGTTCGTGGTGTCGGCCAACAACGACTCGAGCGGCAACACCTTCGACAACGACGTGCTGAACCGGACCCGGGCCGGCGGCGGCCTGTTCTACCTGGGGTTCTTCCACAACGGCTACCGCGCCGGGCGGATCACCGACATGGTCCGCGCCGCCATCGCCCGCGGCCCGGTCTCCCCGGCCGACGTGGTCGCCATGCAGGCCGACACGACGGCGATCGACGCGCAGTTCTTCACGCCGCTCGTCACCGGGGCGCTCGGCCGGGCCCGGCGCAGCTCGACTCCGCAGCTGGCCGCGCTCGCCGCCGACCCGCGCATCCGGGAGGCGGCCGGACGCCTCGGCCGGTGGAACCACACCTATCCGACCGGCATCCCCGAGGGCTACGACGCGGCGGACGTCGACGGGCGGCTCGGCACGCCGACCCGCCCGGAGATCGACAACAGCGTGGCCGCCAGCATCTATGCGCTGTGGCGGGGGCGGTTCGTGGTCAACGTGCTCGACCGGCACGTGCCGGCGGGGGCGCCGTCGTCGAGCGACTTCTTCGCCATGCAGGCCCTCAAGCGGCTGCTCGCCCGGGACGGGGTGGGCCTGTCCGGCATCGACTTCTTCGCCGTGCCGGGTATCGCGTCCGCCTCCGACCGGCGCGACTACCTGGTGCTGAAGAGCCTCGGTGACGCCCTCGACCTGGCCGCGAGCTCCTCCTTCGCGCCGGCGTTCGGCCGGTCCGCGGACCAGGACACGTACCGCTGGGGCAAGCTGCACCGGATCACGCTGGCGTCGCCGCTCGGCGCGCCCTACTCGATCCCGTCGGACGGCAACCGGTTCACCTCGCCGCTGCCGGGGCTTCCCGGCATCCCGGTCGACGGCGGCGTCAACGTGCCGGACGTGGCCGCGCACCCGCTGCGGGCCGACGCGCCCGACCGGTTCACGGTGCCGCTGGTGCCGATCCGCCGGTTCGTGGCGGCCGGCACGGCCGGGGGCTGGCAGACGGTCGACGCCCTGGCCGGCGGGGTCGGCGAGGAGCTGGGCGGGCCGCTCGAACAGAACCTGGTCCGGAGCTGGCTCACCAACGACACGTACCCGCTGGCCGGGGGTGGTGTCCGAGCGGTCGGCGGCGCATATTAGATCGCATGGACTACGAATACGCGCCGCTGCGGTTGCCTTCGAATGTCGACAAGTTGACCGCGGCGGCGCAGCTCGCCATCCAGGCGGAGTTCTCCGGGTGGGAGCTGGCCCGGGTGCAGCTCTTCCGGGACGGCACCCGCAAGGTGATGCTCCGCCGGAGGATCCAGTCGACGCCGCAGCCGGGGCTCAGTTACTGAACCCCGGCTGTCGCCGTCTCATCGGTCAGTGGTTGTGACCGGCGTGGTCCTCTTCCTCGTCGGGCAGGAACGGGTGCTCGTCGAGCCTGCCCACCAGAAGGTCGCCCTCGCGGGGGGCGAACGGGCCGTCGCCGTCGGAGTCCTCGAACGCCTCGAGGTCGAGGGGCTCCACGATCTCGCTGACGGTCAGCAGCCCGTCGAGCGGCTCGAGTTCGGGCACGTCCAGCGACGACAGTGACCCGTCACCGGCCTGCAGAAGTTCCAGCACGGCCTCGCCGACCGACTCGACCGGGCCGGCGTCCTCGTCCTCCGGCACCGAGTTGCGCCGGGCCGCCTCGGCCACCCGCAGCAGCGCGCCGACGCTGGGCACCCGGTAGTCGCGACGCTGCCGCACCGAGATCACCTGCTGGTACGGGTCCGTCGACTCGGCCGCGTCGAAACCGTCGGCGCCCAGGCCGAAGCGCTGGTCGGCCTCGTCGGGGTCGATCGACTCCACGTCCCAGGGCGTCACCTCGCCGAAAGCGTCGAGCAGCTTCTCGTCGTACGCGAAGGAAGCGTTGTTCAAGGCGACGTACGCCTGCCAGACGTCGTCGTCGTCGATGCGGCCCGCGGCGGCCTTGACCGCGGCGAGGTGGGCCCGGGCAGCGGCCACGACCTCTTCGAGAGCGGCATCGAGCTCCGCGTTCTGGTCGGTCATCTCTATGGGGTCCTTCCGCGATTCAGCTGTTTCGGAGGAGACGGTCGAGCACGCGCACGCCGAACTTTAGCCCCTCGACCGGGACCCGCTCGTCGATGCCGTGGAACAGGGCCGCGAAGTTCAGGTCGGGCGGCAGGCGCAGGGGCGCGAAGCCGAAGCAGCGGATGCCCAGCGTCGAGAACGCCTTGGCGTCGGTGCCGCCGGACATCAGGTACGGAATGGTGCGGGCGCCCGGGTCCTCGGCCCGCAGCGCCGCGCCCATCGCCTCGACCAGGTCGCCGTCGAAGGAGGTCTCGACCGCCTGCTGCCGGTGGTTGTGCTCGATCTCGATGTCCGGGCCGATCACGTCGCGCAGCTGCTCGAGGAACTCCTGCTCGTAACCGGGCAGCGTGCGGCAGTCGATGGTCGCCGACGCCTTGCCCGGGATCACGTTGTCCTTGTAGCCCGCCTCGAGCCGGGTCGGGTTGGCCGTGTTGCGGATCGTCGCGCCGATCAGGTTGGCGATCGGCCCGAGCTTGGCGATGGCCAGCTCCGGGTCTGCCGGGTCGATGTCGATGTGCAGGGCGTCGCCGACCTCCTCGAGGAACCGGCGCACCGTCGGGGTGACCACGACCGGGAAGCGGTGCCGGCCGACCGCGGAGACGGCCTCGGCCAGCGCGGTGACCGCGTTGTCGTCGTGGATGAAGGAGCCGTGCCCCGGGCGCCCGGTGGCGTGCAGGCGCAGCCAGTCGAGCCCCTTCTCGGCGGTCTGCACGAGATAGAGACGAAGATCATCACTCACCGTGTACGAGTACCCGCCGACCTCGCCGATCGCCTCGGTGCAGCCCTCGAGCAGGTCACGATGCTCCCGGACGAGGAACATCGAGCCGTACTCCATGCCCGCCTCCTCGTCGGCCGTGAACGCCAGCACGACGTCGCGCGGCGGCACGTAGCCGGTGCGCTTCCAGTCGCGGGCCATCGCCAGCATCATGGCGTCGAAGTCCTTCATGTCGATCGCGCCCCGGCCCCAGAGGAAGCCGTCCTTCTCCTCGCCGGAGAACGGGTCGACCGACCATTCGCGCTTGTCGGCGGGCACGACGTCGAGGTGGCCGTGGATCAGCAGGGCCCCCCGGGAGCGGTCGGCGCCGGGAATGCGGGCGACCAGGTTGGCCCGGCGGGGCGCCGACTCGTGCAACTCGTACGCGATGCCGGCCTCGTCGAGCTTCGCCGCCACGTACTCGGCGGCGACCCGTTCCCCGACGGTGGTCGACTGATCGCCGGTGTTGGTGGTGTCGATGCGCAGCAGGTCACGGCAGATGCCGGTGACCTCCTCGGCGGCGGTGGTCTCCATCCGCCCTTCTTACCAGGTGTTTGACAGATCGACGGCCCGGGTACCGGCGCTGCCGTGTCGACACTGAACCTGCCCCCGCTTCCCCCCGTCGGCGGCGAGACCACCGGCCGCAACGTGATCGACGTCCTCGCCGAGCAGCACCGTGATCTTCTCGGCCTGTGCGACCGGCTCCTGGCCGCGAAGCGGACCCCGGGCGAGGAGGACGACCGGCGCGTCGCCGACGTCCTGATCGCCGAGCTGTCCCGGCACCTCTCGGCCGAGGAGCAGTACCTCTACCCCGCGATCCGCCGGGTGGTGCCGGGCGGCGAGGACCTGGCCGCGCGGGAGCTGGCCGAGGACCGCGATCTGCTTCTTTCGCTCAAGCGCCTCGAAAAAGACATCTCGGTCATCGACGAGATCGCCGCCGGCGTACGCCGGCACGTCGCCGCCGACACCGAGGAACTGCTCCCGGTGCTCGCCGAGATGGTGCCGATCGACGACCTCATCCGCCTGGGCAACCGGGTCGAGACCGCCGAGGAGGCCGCGCCGACCCGACCCCACCCCGGCACCCCGTCGTCGCCGCCGTGGAACAAAATGGTCGATCCCGCCGTGGCGGTAGTCGACAAATTACGCGATGTGGTTACGGGCCGTACGACGTATGTCAGCGATTTGTGACGTTACCGGCGGGTCCGTTTACCGATTTGTCACAACTGTAGGATCTTTCACCAGGCTGCAGGGCTAGCCTTCGATGTCGTAAAGGTCCTAACGTCACGCTATGAACCTGGAGCTGCGCCATCTCAAGGTGGTCTGCGCCATCGCGGAGACCGGCAGCGTGACCAAGGCGGCATCGCAGCTCGGCCTCGCCCAGCCGGCCCTCACCGCGCAGCTGCAGCGCATCGAGCGCACTTTAGGCGGTCCGCTCTTCGAGCGCGACCGCCGGGGCGCCCGTCCGACCGCCCTCGGCGAGCTGGTGCTCGCCCGGGCCCGGGTGCTGCTGCCGGCCATGAAGGGCCTGCAGGACGAGGCGGCCCGGCTGGCCGGCACGACCGGCGCCGAGACCATGACCCGCTACCGGATCGGCGCGATCGGCGGCCCGATCCTCGGCCACCTCGTGCACACGCTGGCGACCGCCCAGCCCGACGCCCAGATCACCACCTACGCGTCGTACTGGGTGGAGGAGCTGGCCACCATGCTCCAGGGCGGCAAGCTCGACTACGCGCTGGTCGGCGTCTGCGGCGATGCGATGCCGTCGGCCGACTTCGGGCTGGTCTGGCAGACGGTCGCCGTCGATGCAGTCTGCGTTCTGCTGCCGGAGGACCACCCGGCGGCCAAGGGCGTCGACGTCGACCTGGCCGAGCTGGCGAGCGAGGAGTGGGTCGGTAGCACCGGCGACGGCTGCCTGGCCGAGTGCTTCGCGGCCGCCTGCGCCCGGGCCGGGTTCACCCCGCGCCGGGTGCTCGAGACCGACGTGCGCGGCTGCGTCGACATCGTCGAGTCGGGGCTCGCCGTCGGGCTGTGCCAGCCGACGTTCCGGCCCCCGGGCGGGCTCACCCACCGGCCCATGCGCGGCGCTCCGCTGCGCTGGCGGCAGATGCTGGGCTGGCACCCCGAGTCGGCGGCCGCCCGCAGCGCGCCCAAGGTTCTCGAGATGGCCGAGGCGGCGTACCGCGAGGTCGTGGCGCGCAACACGGCGTACGTGGAATGGATGGCCGACTACCCGCACCTGGGCGGGTCCGCAGACGCGCTGGCCCCGCTCAGCGGGCGCTGAGCGGGGCCGGTTTCAAGGTGCGTCAGGCGATCGCGAGCTTGCCGTCGGCAACGCTCACGGTCACCGTCTGACCGGGCTTGATGTCGCCGCCGAGCAGCAGCTTGGACAGCCGGTTGTCGAGTTCGCGCTGGATCGTGCGGCGCAGCGGCCGGGCGCCGAACTCGGGCTGGTAACCCTTGTCCGAGAGCCAGTCCACAGCCTCCGTGGTGACCTCCAGCGTGATGTTCTGGTTGCTCAGCCGGCGCCGGGTCTCGTTCAGCATCAGCTCGGTGATCTGCCGCAACTGATCGGTCTCCAGCTGCCGGAAGACGATGATCTCGTCGATCCGGTTGATGAACTCCGGCCGCAACTGCTCGCGCAGCCGCCGGTCGAGGCGCTCCTTCAGCTCCTCGTCGGCGCTCTTGCCGGCGTCGGCCGCGCCGAACCCGACACTGCGCCGGGTGCCGCTGATCAGGTCCGAGCCGATGTTGCTCGTCATGATCAGCACGGTGTTCTTGAACGACACCGTCCGGCCCTGGCTGTCGGTCAGCCGCCCGTCGTCCAGCACCTGGAGCAGGATGTTGAACACGTCCGGGTGGGCCTTCTCGATCTCGTCGAGCAGCACCACGCTGTACGGGCGGCGCCGCACCGCCTCGGTCAGCTGCCCGGCCTCGTCGTAGCCGACGTACCCGGGAGGCGCGCCGACCAGCCTCGACACCGTGTGCCGCTCCTGGAACTCGCTCATGTCGAGCCGGATCATCCGGTCCGAGTCGCCGAACAGCGCCTCGGCCAGCGACCGCGCCAGCTCGGTCTTGCCGACACCGGTGGGGCCGAGGAACAGGAAGCTGCCCACCGGCCGGTCCGGGTCGCCCAGGCCGGCACGCGAACGGCGTACGGCCTCCGCGACCGCCTCGACCGCGTCCTCCTGACCGATCACCCGGTCGTGCAGGTGACCCTCCAGCCGCAGCAGGCGGTCCTTCTCCTCCTCGGTGAGCTGAGACACCGGGATGCCGGTCGACCGGGAGACCACCTCGGCGATGTCCGCGTCGGTGACCTGCGGGACCTTGTTCTCGCCGACCGTCGCCTGCTCGAGCCGCGCGCGGATCTCGTTCATCTCGTCGCGCAGCTGCGACGCCTTCTCGTAGTTCTCGGCCGCCACCGCCTGGTCGCGGTCCCGGTTGAGCTGCTCGAGACGCCGCTCGTCCTCCCGGGTGTCGGCGGACGGGGTCTTGACCCGCAGCCGCACCCGCGCGCCGGCCTGGTCGATCAGGTCGATCGCCTTGTCCGGCAGGAAGCGGTCGGTGATGTAGCGGTCGGACAGCTCGGCCGCGGCGTCCAGCGCCTCGTCGGTGATCCGCACCTGGTGGTGCGCCTCGTAGTTGTCCCGCAGACCGCGCAGGATCGCCACCGTGTCCTCGACGCTCGGCTCGCCGATCAGCACCGGCTGGAACCGCCGGGCCAGGGCCGCGTCCTTCTCGATGTGCTTGCGGTACTCGTCGAGCGTGGTCGCGCCGACCACCCGCAGCTGCCCGCGGGCCAGCGCCGGCTTGAGCATGTTGCTGGCGTCCATGCCGCCGCCCTCGCCGCCGCCACCACCGGCGCCGACCAGGGTGTGGATCTCGTCGAGGAAGACGATCAGGCCGTCGCCCTCGTTCTGGATCTCGTCGATGACCTTGCGCAGGCGCTCCTCGAAGTCGCCGCGGTAGCGGGTGCCCGCCACCAGGCCGGCGAGGTCGAGCTGGATGACCCGCTTGCCCTCCAGGGTCAGCGGGACGTCACCGTCCACGATGCGCTGGGCCAGGCCCTCGACGACGGCGGTCTTGCCGACGCCGGCCTCGCCGATGAGCACCGGGTTGTTCTTGGTGCGCCGGGAGAGGATCTCCACCGCCTGCTCGATCTCGCTCGCACGGCCGATCACCGGGTCGATCTCGCCGCGCCGGGCGAGCTCGGTGAGGTCCACGCCGTACTGCTCGAGGGTCGGGGTCTTGCCTCCGCCCTGGTTGCCGGACGACCGGCCGGGACCGCTGGGCTGCGGCTCACCCTGGTGCTGAAGCGCCTGCGGGTCGAGCTTGCCGGCGAGCAGCCGGCCGGCCGCGGAGTCCGGGTTCAGGCCGAGGGCCATGAGGATGTGCTCGGGGCCGACGTACGACGAGCCGAGTGCCCGGGAGATCTGCAGGCTGTCGAGCAGGGCCCGCTTGGCCTGCGGGGTCAGCGCGACCTGCTCCGGCGGGTTCTCGCGTACGCCCGCGGGGCGTCCCAGGGTGGCGAGCAGCTGCTCCGGGTCGGCGCCGGCGCGGCGTACCGTCTGCTTCATCGCATCCTGCTGGAGAGCACCCCAGAGCAGGTGGTCCGTGTCCAGGTCGGCCACGATCCGGTCGGCGTCGGCGAGCTCGGCGGCACGACGGGCGGCGGCGGAGAGCACCTCACGAGCGTCGCCGCTCATGTACTTCGTGATGTCGATGCGCTGCTGCCGGCGCGGCTCGGCCGCACCGAAGAAGCGCGAGAACAGGTCGTCCCAGTTGCCGGGTCCGCCCGGTCCGATCGGTCCGATGCTCATAAGTCTTCTTCTCTCCTGTTACCTAGCCTCAGTGCGGACGGCGTTACCCGAGGCGCACGACCCCTATCAGCGCTCCTTGTCATAGATTGATTCCCGGATTCGATGGAAACTTGACTCGGGTAGGCTCAACTCTCATGACCGTACCGCCGCTCGTGATCGTGGATGGTGCGAACGTCGTCGGATCCGTGCCCGATGGCTGGTGGCGCGACCGTCCCGGCGCCGCGGCCCGCCTCCGGGACCGCCTGGCCGCGACCATTCCCACCGGCATTTCCGATATTTCAGGACCGGTGGAGGTTGCGCTGGTCGTCGAGGGTCAGGCTCGGGACATCCCGCAAACCGGCAATGGCGTACGCGTGGAGCGCGCCCCCGGCTCCGGCGATGACAAGATCGTCGACCTGGTACGCGCCGAGGTCGCCGGCCGCCCGGTGGTGGTGATCACCGCGGACCGTGGCCTGCGCGACCGCGTCCTGGCCCTGGGCGCCTCGGTGCGCGGCCCGTCGGCCGTTCCCCGGCGCTAGGCTGCGCCTGTCCAGGCTCTCGCCTCACTCCCGGCCGTGGGGCCCGGTGTGGCTGGAATCACGCCCTTCCTCTTGCCCTCTCCCCTTTTCCCTTTCGCCGGGAGCGATGTCATGCCCGCGGCCTCCGCCGTCCTGCGCGCGCCGCAGGTCCCCCTCGTCCTCGTCGGCAGCCAGGTGGGCCGCCTGCCGCTCGCGGCCGCCCCGCTCGCCCTGCTGCTCCAGGCCCGCCAGTCGGTCAGCCTCGCCGTCGCCGGCATCGTCGTGGCCGTCTTCACCGCCGGCATGGCCGTCAGCGCCCCGCTGCTGGCCCGCTCGGTCGACCGCCGGCGCCAGCCACCCGTCCTGTTCGGCTCGGCGACCGTGTCGGCGGCCGGCTACCTGCTGGCCGCCCTCAGCCACGGCCACCCCGCGCTGCTCCTGACCGGCGCCGCCCTGGCCGGCCTAGGCTGCCCACCGCTGGAAGCCTGCCTGCGCGCCCTCTGGCCCGCGCTGGTCCCGCCCGGTGACGTCGTGGCCGCGTACGCCCTGGATATCGCTCTTCAGGAAGTGATCTTCGTGGTCGGCCCCCTGGTCACCCTGGCCGCCGTCGCCGCCGCGGGCCCCGCCGCCGGCCTGATCGTCGCCGCCACGCTGCAGCTGGCCGGGGTGACCGCCTTCGCCCGGGCCCCCGTGGTCCGGGCCTGGCGAGGCACCGCGACGCACCACCATTGGGCCGGCCCGCTGCGAGTCCCCAGCCTGGTGGTCCTGGTCCTGGGCATAGCCTGCGCCGGCGCCGCGGTAGGCAGCATCCCCGTGGTGCTGACCGCTTACGCCGAGTCCACCGGCGACCGCGGCCTGACCGGTTGGCTGCTGGCCGCCCAGGCCGCCGGGGCCTTGATCGGCGGCCTCCTCTACACCCGGGCCGGCCCCGGCGGCCCGCGCCGCCTCCCGTTGCTGGCCCTGGTGTTCGCCGCCGGCTACGTCCCGCTCCTGCTGGTACCCGCCCCCGGCGCGATGGCCGTCCTGCTGGCCGTGAGCGGCGTGGCCCTGCCCCCGCTGCTGACCGCGGCGTTCCTGGCCGCCGACGGCCTGGCCCCACCCGGCACGGCGGTGGAGGCGTTCGCCTGGATCTTCACCGCGTTCACCGTAGGAAGCGCCACCGGCGCGGCGCTGTCCGGGCCGCTCGCTGACGGCGGGGTGCGGGGCGGGTTTGCGCTCGCCCCGGTGGCGGGAGTGCTGGCCGCCGGGGCGATGGCCGTGGTCGCCTCGGCCCGGCGTGGTCGCTAGCGTCGCGGCCGTCGTGGCGGCCCCCGCCGCCGTGCCGTGGCGCCATCCCACCGTGACGCCGAGGGTTGGCCGGTCGCCTGCGTCGGCGGCACGCCCAGATCGCGTCGCCACCGCGTCGCGCGCCCTTTCGCCGGGCCGCGCCCGTGGCCCGGTCTGCGAAGCGCTCGCCGCCGATAGGAGCGCCTGTGGACAGCCAGGCTGAGAATGTCGTACCCGGCCGCTATGTTCGCCCCACCCAGTGACCGGGGTGGGGATTCGTTACACCACCAGCCGGCAACGCCCGCTGATGAGGCCAACCGCTGTGGACAGCCAGGCCGAGAATGTCGTACCCCGCCGCTACGTTGGCCCCACCCAGTTGACGGGGTGGGGTTTGACTCTCAGGCCAGCACCTCGCATCCGCTGAATGAGCCGGTCAAGACCCGACCGGCGCAGCGCCGGCGACCGCAGCCCTGGCGAACCCGCGCAGGGATGAACCCGCGCAGGGATGAACCCGCGCAGGGGCGAACCCGCGAGCGGCGAACCCTCGCAAGGGGGAACCCGAAACGGCGCGAACTTGAGCAGCGCGAACCTGAGCACCGCGAACCTGAGCACCGCGAACCTGAGCACCGCGAACCTGAGCACCGCGAACCTGACCACCGCGAACCGCAACAGCGCGAACCCGAGCACCGCGAACCGCAACAGCGCGAACCCCGAGCAGGACAAACCCGAACGGGACGAAGCCGAGCAGGACGACCCGGAACCACGTGCGTATAGGTAAGCAGAGCGAGAACTCAACCAGAAAGAGCCGACGCTCCGAGGTGGAGGGACGGCGATCACTCCCGCGTGAATCATGTTCACTCCTGCGTCGGATCTTGGACTGGGTGTTCGGGCTGGTAATGGGGCGATGGTTTCGTGAAGGGTCCGTACCGTCTCGCAAATGGGGTGTGCGCGGACGGCGGGGCAGGAAGGGGGCAGTAGGCTGAGGGCCGTAGTCGGGTTCCGCACAGCAGGAGGCTGCACGGGTGGCCAGTGTCGCCGAGGTCAAAGCGGCCGTGGATGCCGCGCTCCAGCAAGTGAGCGAGGGGCAGGCGGCGATTCAGGCGGCCCGGGAGAAGCTGGGCGAGGCTCAGCTGAGCCTGGCGTCGGCGCTCGACGGCAGCGGGCACGACGCGGTGGAGCAGGCGCACGCGTCGCTCTCGCAGGCCGACCACTCGCTCGAGGAATGCATGGGCGCGACGGCACAAGCCGTCGAGCAGGCGCAGCAGTACACGGCGATCCTCTGACGCGATGTCGCTGATCCAGGACCTCGGCGCCCAGCTTCGCGCCACCTCCGACGAACTGCCCACGGGGCTCGTCACGGTGGCGCTGGAGAAGCTGCGCAGCGCCACCGAGATCCTTATGTGGGTTCGGGAGACGTCGGTGGATCCGGTGGGAGTGCCGCAGCTGGGCAGCGCGACCGAGCACGCCGAGCGGGCGGCCGCGGCGCTGCGGGTGGCGCAGGACGCGATCAACGCCTATCTCGCGGGGCTGGGGCTGACCGGGGATGCCGCGGCGCCGCCGGACAAGGACTGGAAGGCGGGGCTCGAGCGGCCCGAGGTCAAGACCGACCCGGGGGACGCCGAGACGCCGCCGGCCGAGAAGCTCGGGCCCTGGTGGCAGCAGCGGGTCACGCAGCTGACCGGCGAGCCGGCGCCGCAGCCGGATGACAAAACACAGCAAGAGGGCAACGCCACCGAGCTGCTGCGCCGGGTCGCGAGTGGGGTGCGGGCGGGCGACAAGGCCCGGGTGGGCCGCGACCTGCACGCGGCGAACGCGGCCACGGGGCTGGCGCTGTCGGCGGTGACGTCGCCGGTGCTGCACCGGCTCGCCGGTGATCTGCTCGGGCACGAGCCGCGCCCCGAAGACGTCGATCGCCTCCGCACGGCCTCGGCCGGCCGGGTGCGCTCGCTGCTGCCGGGCACCTCCCCGGCGGTGCTCGACACGCTGCTGGCCCGCATCTGCCGGGTTCCGGCCAAGCAACAGGAGGGCCGGCCCGCGGGGCACCCGGCCGACAGCGCGGTCACGGCCGGTGTGCTCACCGGCGTGCTCCTCGCCCGGCTCGGACGCGACGCGGCCACGCTCGACCCCGACTCCCCCGAGCCGTTGCGTCGCGAGGCCGCCGACGCCCGATGAGAACGCTGAGCCCACCGATGGCGCCGAAGCTGCCGGACCACGAGCGCGACAAGAACAATGGCTGAGTCGACCGCACAGCAAGTGATGGACATCCGCGCGGGACTCTCGCACGCCCTCGGCGCGGCCGAGAACGCGCTGACCGCCGCCCTCGACGCGCACGACCAGGCGCGCGAGCGGCGGGAGCGCGTCGTGGCGGCGGCGATCGCCCGGCGCGGCCGGGTGGCCGAGGCGCGCGACGCCCGGCTGCGCGAGATCGACGAGCAGCACGAGCGGGACCTGGCCGCCTTCGCCGGGGCCGCCGCCGGGGCCGCCGACCGGGCCGCCCCGGGCGCCGCCGGCGATCCGTTCGACGACGACTGGCAGGCGACGCCGCTGGAGCGGGCGGCCGAGCTGCGGGTGGGCCGGCTGCTGCTGCCGCACCCGGAGGAGGTGCCGGCGCTGGTGCCGCTGCTCGACCACGGGCACGTCGTGGTGCGCGGCGACCGGTCGATCGGCGACGAGGTGGTGGCGGGGCTGCTGCTGCGGGCGCTGGGCACGGCCGCGCCGGGGTCGCTGACCATCACCGGGTACGACCCTGAGCACCTGGGCGGCGGGCTGGCCCGGTTCGCGACGCTGGCGCCGGCCGGCGTGCTGACGTTCGTGGGGCCGGGCGGTCTGGCCGGCGTGCTCGACGACCTGGTCGGCCAGGTGCGGCGGATCAACGAGACGGTGCTGGCCGGCGAGTTCACCTCGCTGCGGGAGCTGGCGGCGGCGACCCACCGGCGGCCCGAGCCGTGGCGGGTGGCGGTGCTGCTGGGGGCCGGGGAGCTGAGCCGTCCCGAGCAGACCCAGCTCCAGCGGCTGCTGCGCACCGGGGCGGCGGCGGGCGTGCACCTGATCATCCAGGGGCTGCCGGTCCAGGCCGGTCCGGGCATCGAGTTCATCACGGCGGCCGAAGGTGATCATGCTCGTTTGAGCAGCGCGGGAGCTTTGCCCGTACGGCTGGATGGTGGTCCTCCGCAAGCGGTGGTGGCCGCGGCCTGTCGCCGGATCGCCGAAGCGGTCGCCGCCGGTCCCGCCCCGGTGGCCCTCGACAGCCTGCTGCCGCCCCAGGAGTGGACGGAGAGCTCGGCCACCGGTCTGACCGCGCCGCTCGGGGACAGCCCGCAGGGCGTCCCGGTGACCGTGACGCTGAGCGACTATCCGCCGCATGCGCTCATCGCCGGGCCGTCCGGCACCGGCAAGACCAACCTGATCTACGCCTGGATGGGCGCGCTCGCCGCCCGCTACTCCCCCACCGAGCTGGCCTTCTACCTGCTCGACTTCAAGGAGGGCGTGTCGTTCGCCCGGTTCGCGCCGGGGCGCCGGGACCCGAGCTGGCTGCCGCACGTGCGCCTGGTCGGCGTGAACGTCAACACGGACCGTGAGTTCGGCCTGGCCCTGCTGCGGTTCCTGGGCGAGGAGCTGCGCCGCCGGGCGGACGCGGCGAAGCGGCACGAGGTGACGAACCTGGCCGAGCTGCGCGCCGAGGACCCCGAGGGCGCGTGGCCGCGCATCGTGGCGGTGGTCGACGAGTTCCAGGTGCTGCTGGCCGGGCGCGACTCGATGGCGGCCGAGGCGGTCGACCTGCTCGAGGACCTCGCCCGCCGGGGCCGCTCGCAGGGCATCCACCTCATTCTGGCCAGCCAGGACGTGTCCGGCATCGAGGCGCTGTGGGGGCGGCCGGCGCTGGTCGCGCAGTTCTCGCTGCGCATCGCGCTGCCGCGGGCCCGGCGGATCCTGGCCGAGACGAACACGGCGGCGGAGTCGTTGCCGCGCTATCACGCGGTGGTCAACGCCGACTCGGGGGCGACCGAGGCCAACCGGATCGTACGGGTGCCGGCCGCCGGCGATCGGGACCGGTGGAACGCCCTCCAGCACCGCCTGTGGCGCCGCCGCCCGGCCGAGCTCGGCCCGCCGCGGCTGTTCGACGGTGACGCGCACCCCCGGCTGTCCGACAGCATCGACTTCCGCCGGCTGGCCCCGGCGACCGAGGGCTCGTCCAACGGGCCCGGGTTCTCCGCGCCGTCCGGAGGACCAGGCGCCGGTAGCGGCGCAGCTCCCCTGGTGCTGCTCGGCGAGACCATCGACGTGGCGGCCCGGTCGGCGCGCACGGTGCTGCGCCGCGCCCCGGGCCGCAACCTGGCCGTGCTCGGCACCCGCACCGAGGAGGCGTGCGCGGTGCTGGCCACCGCCGGCCGCTCGCTGGCCGCCCAGTTCCCGCCGGACGGCGCCCGGTTCTCGCTGCTCTGCCTCGACCAGGACGCCAAGCAGGCGGCCGCCGCCCTCTGCGCCGAGCTGCCCGAGTGCGGCTGGTACGAGCCGGACAACGCGGACTGGCTGCTCGAGGACGCCGCGGCCGAGGCGTCGGCGTCGTGGCCGGCCGACCGGCCGCATTTCATCCTGATCTACGCGGCGGACGCGCTGCCCGGCGGCAAGGGCGCGGGCGACCAGTTGCGGACGATCCTGCGCCAGGGCCCGGAGCGGCGCATCCACGTGCTCGGCTGGTGGCGGGGGGCGGGTCTGCTGCGCGACTCGCTCGGCGGGCAGGGGTCGCGCACCGATCCGATCGGCGCGTGGGTGGCCCTCGACGTGCACGGCAGCGAGCTCTCGCCGTACTACCCCGGCGCCGGCGCGCCGGCCTGGTACCCGCGGCCGTGGCGGGCGCTGCATTTCGACCGCTCGGTGCATCGAGGCGCCGAGGTGATCATCCCCTATGGACAACTATGAGTGAGAGCGCGCCGCGAAGCGGGGCCACGGCATGAGCGATGTCCAACCGGCCGATTTCGGCACCGCCGACTATCGCAGCGTGTTGCGGCGGCTGACGACCCTCGACGAAGAGGCGGCCGACATGCGGGCCGAGGCGGAACGCTGGCACGACGGGCGGGTGGCCGCGGCCGACCAGGCGGTGCGGCAGGCCGACGACGCCCTGCGCCAGGCGGCCCAGGCCGCGGGCAAGGCGCAGCGCGACCTCGAGGAGGTGGACGCGAAGGCGCTGGGCCTGTGGGCGGAGTACGTGCACAAGGTCGGCCCGGTGGCGGAGCGCTACGGCCGGACGATGCCGCCGCCGTCGATCCCCCGGCAGCGCGGCGACGAGCGGAACGCCTCTGACTACCTCGAGGAGGTGGCGGCCAAGGTCAAGTACATCGCGCCGCCGAAGCCGCTGAACGTCGGGGTGAAGACGCTGTTCGCGCTGTTCGGCGTGGTGAGCGGCCTGGTCGGCGGCACCGCGTTCGAGATCTTGCACAAGATGGGTGGTACGCAGCAGACCGGCACGTGGAAGGACGCTCTGCCGGTGGTCGCGCTGGTCGTGCTGCTGGCCTGCCCGGTGCTGGCGGTGGTGGCGGCCAAGCGGGTGGCCGATCACCGCCAGGTCGGCCTGGACACCGCGACCGTGGTCACCGTGCTGCTGTCCGGCCTGGCGGTGGGCGGTCTGATCGTGGCGGCCGTCGGCCTCTGAGGCCTTTCAGGCGGCCGGTACGACGAGCGCCTCCCGCAAGAGGCGACGGGCCAGCACGAGCCGGTCCTCGGGGGTGTCGAGCGGCAGGCCGGCGACCCGGATCGGGCCGTCGCCGCCGAGCGCCATCCGCAGCGCCGGCTCGCAGTAGGCCGGGAAGCGCAGCGTCCGCCCGGTCAGCCGCAGCGTCACGTGGCCGGGCCCGTCGGCGGCCAGCCGCCAGCGCAGGCCGGGCCGGACGGCGATCGCGTCGGCGGCGGTGAGCGCGGCGGCGTAGTCGAGCTGGGCCAGCGGCGCGATCGGGGCCGGGCGGGCGGCCGGCCAGTCGCGGGCGGCGAGCCGGTCGGCGACCTCGGCCGGGCCGGTACGCGTGAGCCAGTCCCGCAGCGCCTCGACGGTCTCGGTCAACTCCGGCTCGATCGCCGCCGGGTCGGACACGTCCAGCCCGAACGGCAGCGTCGCGCGCAGCCGGGCGTCCCCGGCGGCCAGCGTCAGCAGCTCCTCGACCAGGGCGTACCGGGTCAGCGCCCGCACCCCGATCGTCACGTGCAGCGAGCGGGCCTCCTGCGACTCGGCCGAGTGCAGCCAGCCGCGCGGCAGGTAGAGGGCGTCGCCCGGGCGCAGCACGACGTCCAGCGCCGGGGCGCCCTGGGCGGTGGCCGCGACCTCGTCGGCGTGCCCGCCCCAGGCCTGCTTCTCCAGCGGGTCGGCGAGGACCGGCTCGTGGATCCGCCAGCGCTTGACCCCGTCGATCTGCAGCACGAACACGTCGTGCGTGTCGTAGTGGGTGCTGAAGCCCTGGCTGCCCGGGGGCGTGAGGTAGGCGTTGACCTGCAGGGGACGGCGCAGCTCGGCGCCCAGCTCCCGGGCGAAGTCGATCAGCGGCGGGTGGATGCGGTGCAGGCCCTGGAGGACAAGGGTGGCGCCCTCCGCGTACAACCGCATCACGTCGTCGTCGATGACCTGGTCGCCGACCGCGGCACCGGCCCCGCCCGAGCCGGTGAACCGTCCCGCCGGCAGCACCTTGCCCTGCTGGGCCACGCGCAGGAAGGGGGTGCGCAGGCCGCGGCGGCTCAGCAGCTCGTCGACGGCGGCCGGGGAGAGCAGGTCGGTGAAGGGACCGTCCAGCTCGCCGGCCCGGGACAGCAGCGGGGCCTTGCCCCAGTGCGCCGCCGCGAACTTGCCGGGGTCGAGGGCGATGCAGCGGGATAGCGGGGGGGGGGGGGTGGTCCCCGTGGCCCCCCCCCCCCCCACCCTCTTCCCCCCCCCGGGCCCCCCTCCCCCCCCCCGCCAAGAGAGCCTTTTAGGTCTCCCCCCTCTGTCTGCCTCC
>NZ_JBVJIU010000002.1:620347-680610 GCF_055586105.1 Actinoplanes sp. NPDC051537 | reverse complement strand
TCGGCGGCGACCTCCCGGAACAGCGCAACATCGATACTCCGCGAGTACGCGGTGGCGCCACACGCGACGTTGTTCTCCTCCTCCCCCCACCCCCCCCCCCCCCCCCCCTCCCCCTCCCCCCCCCCCCTCCCCCCCCCCCCCCCCCCCGGCGCCGTGCGTGGTGCACCTGGAAGACCTGTACGACGCGCTGGTCGCCGGCCTCGGCGACCGGGTCGAGATCCGCACCGGCTTCGCCGTGACCACGGTGCGCACCGGGCGGCGGCAGCGGCCCGCGGTCGGCGACGGCCGCACGCTGATCGAGGCCGACCTGGTGGTGGCGGCCGACGGCATCGACAGCCCGGTGCGGCGGGCGCTGGCCCCCGAGTCGGCGGCGGTCGGCTCCGGCTTCGCCGCGTGGCAGGCGGTCATCCCCGGCTACCGGGTGCCCCGCCTCACCGCCGAGCAGCGGGCCGGCGGCGAGACGCTCGGCGCCGGCTACCGGTTCGTGTCCTTCCCGCTCGGCGAGCGCGCGGCCGGCAAGGGCGGCGTCTACTGGGTGGCCACCGCGGCCGGCGCGCCGCGGCCCGAGCCGCCCGCCACCCAGCTCGCCCTGCTGCGCCGGTGGTTCGCCGACTGGCACGCCCCGGTCGGCGACCTGCTCGAGGCGACCAGCCCCGACGACCTGCTGCCGCAGGAGGTGCGCGAGCTGCGTCCGCTGCCCCGGGCGTACGGCTTCCGCTCCGGCACCGGCGGCGTGGTGCTGCTCGGCGACGCGGCCCACGCCATGCCGCACCACCTGGGCCAGGGCGCGTGCCTCGCGTTCGAGGACGCGGCCACGCTGCGCTCGCTGACCGCCGACGCCGCGCCCGGTGATGGCCTGGGCACGGCCATCGAGGCGTACAGCAGGCTCCGCCGCCCCCGCACCACCACCGTGGTCCGGCAGACCCGCCGCATGTCGGCGGTCGTGCAGGCGCGTGGGCGTCTCGCCCTGCGCGCCCGGGACGCCGCCCTCAACCACATGCGGCCGCGCATCCTGGGCGGGCACGCCCAGGCGGCCGACTGGCTCCCCCCGGACTGACGTGCTCGCCCGCCTCGACCGGTTCCAGCGTGAACACGGCTGGATCGGGTTCCCCTATGCCGTCGTGCGCAAGTACCTCGACGACGACGGGCCCCGGCACGCCGCGCTGATCACCTACTACGGCTTCCTGAGCCTGTTCCCGCTGCTGCTGCTCGGCGTCGCGGTCGTCTCCCGGGTGCTGGCCACCAACGAGGCCCTGCGGCACGACCTGATCACCGCGATCGTCCCGCACGCCCTTCAGCCGACCGTCGAGGGCGCCGCCGGGACACTGCCGACGTCGCCGGTGGCGTTCATCATCGGCGTCGGCGGCCTGATCTACTCGGCGACCGGGGTGGTGTTCGCCGCCTACCGGACGGTCAACCACGTGGCCGGCGTTCCCTACCGCGCACTGCCCAACCCGATCGGCGCGTACGCGAGGGTGCTCTCCGTGGTGTTGCTGCTGCTCGCCGGCGTCGTCGCCGGCGGCGGCCTGGCCGTGGCCGGCGCCGCGGTGCCCGGCCTCGGAACGTTCGACCGCCTGCTGGCGGCGGCCGGCACCGGACTGTCGGCGTTCGCCGTGCTGTTGTTCGGCGTCCGCCTGCTGCTCCTGCGCCACGCGTCGCTCGCGGTGCTGTGGCGGCCGGCGGCCCTGGCCGCGCTGATCCTCGCGGTCGTGCTGCACGTGGGCGGCCCGTTGCTCACCCGGCTGGTCAAGAACGCCGGCCCGGTCTACGGCGCGTTCGCCACCGTGGCCGGCCTGTTCACGCTGCTCTACCTGGTCAGCCAGGCGCTGGTGCTGGTCGCCGAGATCGCCGCCGTGCGCCAGGCCCGGCTGTGGCCGCGCGCGCTGGACGCCGCCGACCCGGCCGAGGCCGACGCGCGGGCGCTGGCCCTGCTGGCCCGTGAGCAGGAGCGGATCCCCGGGCAGGTGATCGAGTCACGGATCATCCCCGGCGCATGATGCGCGCGGGGGCGGCGGGCCGAACGCTCGGGAGATGGCTGACTACCCGCTTATCGCCGAGCACGGGCTGATCGGCGACCTCCAGACCGCCGCGCTGATCGCCACCGATGGGTCGGTCGACTGGTTCTGCGCGCCCCGATTCGACTCGCCGAGCGTCTTCGGCGCGATCCTCGACGCCGACTCCGGCGGCTATTTCCGGATCTATCCGCCGCGTTGCGCGGAGCGCGCGAAGCAGTTGTACGTCCCGGACACCGCCGTCCTGGTGACCCGCTTCATGACGGCGGAGGGCGTCGGCGAGGTCGTCGACTTCATGCCGATCAGCGGCAAGACCCCGACCGACCGGCATCAACTCGTCCGGCTGGTCCGCTGCGTCCGGGGCACGATCACGTTCAAGGCGGACCTGGCGCCCCGCTTCGACTACGGCCGCGCCCCGCACTCGACCACGCTCACCGACGACGGCGCCGTCTTCGAGAGCGACGCCTACGCGATCACGGTGCACCTGGTCCGCGAGCCGGACGACGCGCATCTGGCCCGCACCTGGGTCGACGACGGCGGCGACGTGCACGCCGAGCTGACGCTGAGCGCCGGCGACCTGCGCGGCGTGATCCTGGAAACGGGCGTCGCCGGCCCGTTGCGGCGGGTCCGGGTGGCCGAGGCCCAGCGGCTGCTCGACGAGACCGTCCGCTACTGGACCACCTGGCTGGACCGTTCGACCTACACCGGCCGCTGGCGGGAGGCGGTGGAACGTTCGGCGATCACCCTCAAGCTGATGACGTACACCCCGACGGGTGGCCTGGTCGCGGCGCCGACCGCGGCGCTGCCCGAGCAGATCGGCGGCGAGCGGAACTGGGACTACCGCTACACCTGGGTCCGCGACTCGGCGTTCTCCGTCTACGCCCTGCTCGGCCTGGGCTTCACCGAGGAGGCCACCGACCTCGGCCGCTGGCTGGCCGACCGGGTCGACGAGCAGGTCGACGCCAAGGGCACCGGCCCGCTGCAGATCATGTACCGGGTCGACGGCAGCAGCGACCTGGTCGAGGAGACGCTCGACCACTGGGAGGGCTACCGCGGCTCGGCGCCGGTGCGGATCGGCAACGGCGCGGCCGGCCAGCTCCAGCTCGACATCTACGGCGAGGCGATGGACAGCCTCTGGTTCGCCGACCGGCACGGCGCCGCCGCCGGCCACCGCGGCTGGCGCAAGATCTGCGACCTGCTGGGCTGGCTCTCCGACAACTGGGATCAGCCGGAGGAGGGCATCTGGGAGACCCGCGGCGGCCGGCAGGACTTCACCTACGGGCGGCTGATGAGCTGGGTGGCGCTCGACCGCGGCATCCGGCTGGCCACCGAGCACGGCCGGCCCGCGCCGCTGCCGCGCTGGCTGCGTGAGCGGGACGCCATCTACGACCAGATCATGCAGCTCGGCTGGAGCCCGTCGCGCCAGGCGTTCCGCCAGCACTACGAGACCGACGTGCTCGACTCGTCGCTGCTGCGCATGTCGAGCTGCGGCTTCATCGCGCCGACCGACCCGATGTGGCTCTCCACACTCGACGCGATGGCCGGCGAGCTGGTCTCCGACAGCCTGGTCTACCGCTACGACCCGGCCGCGTCCCCCGACGGCCTGAGCGGCGGCGAGGGCACGTTCTCGCTGTGCACCTTCAACTACGTGGAGGCCCTGGCCCGCTCGGGCCGGCTCACCGAGGCCCGGCTGACCTTCGCGAAGATGCTCACCTACGCCAACCACCTCGGCCTCTACTCCGAGGAGATCGCCCTGACCGGCGAGCAGATCGGCAACTTCCCGCAGGCCTTCACCCACCTGGCCCTGATCAACTCGGCACTGGTCCTGGACGACGCCCTGAACCGTGCGTGACCCCTTTGCTCTGCTCACCTATACGCGCGCCGGGACGGGCGTCGGGAGCTCTGCTCACCTGTACGCGCGCCGGGACGGGCGTCGGGAGCTCTGCTCACCTATACGCGCGGCCTCAGAGCGGCGTGGCGGCCGGCTCGGCGATGCAGGCCGTGCCGACGCGGCGGAAGCCGACCTTCGTGTAGAGGCGGGCCACGTCGTCGTCGCCGGCCGACAGGAAGATCAGCGGGACGCCGTCGTGCAGGGCCCGGCGGGCCAGCACGGCGGTGAGCTGGGAGGCGTAGCCGCGGCCGCGCGCGGTCGGCAGGGTCGCCACGCCGGCGATCTCGGCCACGTCGCCCTCGCGCATCAGGGCGCCGGTGGCCAGGATGCCCTCGGCCGGGGAGACCGCGACCGCCGTGCGGTAGCCGCCGGTGGCGGCCCGCTGCCGGAAGCCGTCGACCAGGGCGTCGCTCAGCGTCTCGAGGGCGGCGTCGCGCTGGGCGGGGCCGGCCGGCTCGATCGTCAGGGCGGTCTCGACCGGCGTCACGGCCTCGGCCGCCACGGCGGCGACCTCCTCCAGCGGCGTGGCGTGCGGCGGGTTGCCGAACGCGAGCTGGGCCACGGCGCGCGAGGCGGCGAGGTCGGTGGCGTACGTCTCGGCCGACGGGTCGAGCAGCGAGATCGCCGCGCCGCGCACCGGCAGGTCGGGGACCAGCGCGGCCGGGTCGAGCACCAGCAGTGGGGCGAGCAGCACGTCGAGGCCGGCCGACCGGGCCACGGCGAGCAGGTCGGGCGAGTTCTCGTGCACCCACTCGAACGCCTCGGGGATGCCCAGCTCTCGTTGCCGGCGTCGCGCGGCAGTAATATCGGCGGCAGAAGGCGTCTCCGCCCCTATCCGGGGCCGGGCGTAGTAGGGCCACCCCTCGCCCTCGCGGACGAAGAGCACAAGCCCCCCGAAGTCCTCCACACGTGCGTAGGGTCGGGGGAGAGCGTCATAGAACCGCTCGAGCCTGACGAAGACGTCGGATTCCGGTAGCGCCACCGCGCGAGACTACCGAATGGCGCAACGAAGCGCCTTCCATAAGAGCGAGCATCCGCTGCCGAAAAGGCGAACGTAGCAAATGATGTCGATGCGTGCCGGTTCGACCCGATCCAAGTGTGATCCATCCGAACTGGCGGAGATCGGTGCTCCTTAACGTAGACTCTAGAGACTTTGCAGGGCCGACGTCGTCCCGACCTTGATCTGAAACACCAGAGACGACAGGAGGCCCGGTGGCATATCCGCACCCCCAGGGGCTTTACGACGCGTCTGCCGAGCGTGACGCCTGCGGCGTGGCCTTCGTGGCCGACCTGCACGGACGCCGCTCCCACGACGTGGTTGCCAAGGGCCTGTCGGCGCTGATCCGCCTCGACCACCGGGGCGCCCGCGGCGCCGAGCAGAACACCGGCGACGGCGCCGGCATCATGATCCAGGTCCCGGACGCGTTCTACCGCGCGGTCGCCGGTTTCGACCTGCCCGCGGCCGGCTCGTACGCGACCGGCCTGGTCTTCCTGCCGAACGACGCCGAAGAGGCGGCCCGCGCCACCAAGATCTTCGAGAAGTACGCGCTGGTCGAGGGCGGCGAGGTGCTCGGCTGGCGGGACGTGCCGGTCGACCCGGACGGCCTGGGCGCCTCCGCCGACGAGGCCCGCCCCGCGATCAAGCAGGTGTTCCTCGCGGCACACCGGCTCACCGACACGCCGGCCGGCGCCAAGGACGAGCCGCTGTCCGGCCTCGAGCTCGACCGGGTCGTGTTCACGATCCGCAAGCAGGCCGAGCGGGAGTCGTCGCAGCGCGGCGTCGGCGCGTACTTCCCCTCGCTGTCCTCGCGGACGATCACCTACAAGGGCATGCTCACGCCCGACCAGCTGCCGGCGTTCTTCCCGGACCTGACCGACGAGCGGGTCGCCAGCGCGATCGCCCTGGTGCACTCCCGGTTCTCGACGAACACGTTCCCGTCGTGGCCGCTGGCCCATCCGTACCGCTTCATCGCGCACAACGGCGAGATCAACACCATCCGCGGCAACAAGAACTGGATGGCCGCCCGCGAGGCGCTGCTGCAGTCGAAGGTGCTGCCCGGCAACATCAAGCGGCTGTTCCCGATCAACACGCCCGAGGCGTCCGACTCGGCGAGCTTCGACGAGGTGCTCGAGCTGCTGCACCTGGCCGGGCGCACGCTGCCGCACGCGATGCTCATGATGATCCCCGAGGCGTGGGAGAACGACCCGGGGATGGAGCCGAAGCGGCGCGCGTTCTACCGCTTCCACGCCTCGCTGATGGAGCCGTGGGACGGGCCGGCCGCGGTCGCGTTCACCGACGGCACCCAGATCGGCGCGGTCCTCGACCGCAACGGCCTGCGTCCGGGCCGCTGGTGGCACACCGCCGACGGCCTGGTCGTGCTCGGCTCCGAGGCCGGCGTGCTCGACCTCGACCCGGCCACGGTGGTCGCCAAGGGCCGGCTCCAGCCCGGCAAGATGTTCCTGGTCGACACCGCCGCGGGCCGGATCGTGCACGACGACGAGATCAAGGCCGGGCTCGCCGCCGCCGAGCCGTACGACGAGTGGCTGCACGCCGGTCTGATCAACCTCGTCGACCTGCCGCCGCGCGAGCACGTCATCTACACGCACGACTCGGTGACCCGCCGCCAGCAGGTGTTCGGCTACTCCGAGGAGGAGCTGAAGATCCTGGTGGCGCCGATGGCCCGGACCGGCGCCGAGCCGCTGGGCTCGATGGGCACCGACACGCCGATCTCGCCGCTGTCGACCCGGCCGCGGCTGCTGTTCGACTACTTCCACCAGCTGTTCGCGCAGGTCACCAACCCGCCGCTGGACGCGATCCGGGAGGAGCTGGTCACCAGCCTGTCGTCCACGCTCGGCCCCGAGGCCAACCTGCTGGACCCGGGCCCGGCGTCCTGCCGGCAGATCGTGCTGCCGTACCCGATCCTCGACAACGACGACCTGGCCAAGCTGCTGTCGATCGACGAGGACGGCGACCTGCCCGGTTTCAAGGCGGTGCGGGTCTCCGGCCTCTATCCGCTGCGGGACGGCGCCCACGGCATCAAGGCCCGGCTCACCCAGATCTGCCGACATGTGTCGGAGGCGATCGAGGACGGCGTACGCATCCTGGTCCTGTCCGACCGGGACTCCAACGCGGACCTCGCGCCGATCCCGTCGCTCCTGCTCACCGCGGCGGTTCACCAGCATCTGGTACGCGAGCAGACCCGCACCCAGGTGGCGCTGGTGGTCGAGTCCGGTGACTGCCGCGAGGTGCACCACGCCGCCACGCTGATCGGCTTCGGCGCCGCCGCGGTCAACCCGTACCTGGCCTTCGAGTCGGTCGACGACCTGATCGCCACCGGGACGCTCGCCGGCCTCGACCCGCGGCTCGCGGTGCGCAACTACGTCAAGGCGCTCGGCAAGGGCGTCCTGAAGATCATGTCGAAGATGGGCATCTCGACCGTCTCGTCGTACTGCGGCGCCCAGGTCTTCGAGGCCGTCGGGCTCGACAACAAGCTGCTCCAGCGCTACTTCGCCGGCACCAGCGGGCGGATCGGCGGCTCCGGGCTCGCCGAGATCCACGCCGAGGTGAAGGCGCGGCACGAGAAGGCGTACCCGGCGAACCCGGCCGAGCGCACCCACCGCCGCCTCGAGGTCGGCGGCGAGTACCAGTGGCGCCGCGAGGGCGAGCTGCACCTGTTCAACCCCGAGACGGTGTTCCTGCTCCAGCACGCGACCCGCTCGCGCCAGTACGACGTCTTCCTGAAGTACACGGAGAAGGTCGACCAGCTGGCGGCCGAGGCCGGGTCGCTGCGCGGGCTCTTCGAGTTCCGCAACGACCGCACGCCGGTTCCGCTGGACGAGGTCGAGCCGGCGTCGGCGATCGTGAAGCGGTTCGCCACCGGCGCCATGTCGTACGGCTCGATCTCGGCCGAGTCGCACGAGACCCTCGCGATCGCCATGAACCGGCTCGGCGGCAAGTCGAACACCGGCGAGGGCGGCGAGGACGTCGAGCGCCTCTACGACCCGGAGCGGCGCTCGGCGGTGAAGCAGATCGCCTCCGGTCGTTTCGGCGTGACCAGCGAGTACCTGGTGAACGCGGACGACCTGCAGATCAAGATGGCGCAGGGCGCGAAGCCGGGCGAGGGCGGTCAGCTGCCGGGCAACAAGGTGTGGCCGTGGATCGCCAAGACCCGGCACGCCACCCCCGGCGTCGGCCTCATCTCGCCGCCGCCGCACCACGACATCTACTCGATCGAGGACCTCGCGCAGCTGGTCCACGACCTCAAGATGGTCAACCCGGCGTCCCGGGTGCACGTCAAGCTGGTCAGCGAGATCGGCGTGGGCACGGTCGCGGCCGGCGTCGCGAAGCTCAAGGCCGACGTCATCCTGATCTCCGGCCACGACGGCGGCACCGGCGCGTCCCCGCTGAACTCGCTCAAGCACGCCGGCTCCCCGTGGGAGCTGGGCCTGGCCGAGGCGCAGCAGACGCTGCTGCTCAACCGGCTGCGCGACCGGGTCACCGTGCAGGTCGACGGTCAGCTCAAGACCGGCCGGGACGTGGTGATCGCGGCCCTGCTCGGGGCCGAGGAGTTCGGCTTCGCGACGGCGCCGCTGATCGTGTCGGGCTGCATCATGATGCGGGTCTGCCACCTGGACACCTGCCCGGTCGGCATCGCCACGCAGAACCCGGTGCTGCGCGAGCGCTTCACCGGCAAGCCCGAGTTCGTCGAGAACTTCTTCCTGTTCCTGGCCGAGGAGGTCCGGGGCTACCTGGCCGCGCTCGGGTTCCGGAGCATCGACGAGGCGATCGGCCACGCCGAGGTGCTCGACGTCCGGCCGGCCGTCGACCACTGGAAGGCGCACGGCCTCGACCTGGCCCCGGTGCTGTTCGTGCCGGAGCTGCCCGAGGGCGCGGCCCGCCGCGGCATCGTGGCCCAGGACCACGGCCTCGACAAGGCGCTCGACAACAAGCTCATCGAGCTGGCCCAGCCCGCCCTCACCGGCGGCGACAAGGTCAGCGAGGAGCTGCCGGTCCGCAACGACCAGCGCAGCGTCGGCGCCATGCTCGGCGGCGAGGTCACCCGCCGCTTCGGCGGGGCCGGGCTGCCCGACGACACGATCACGTTCACCCTGCGCGGCACCGGCGGGCAGTCGTTCGCCGCGTTCCTGCCGCACGGCGTCACCCTGCGGCTCATCGGCGACACCAACGACTACGTCGCCAAGGGTCTCTCCGGCGGCCGGGTGGCGGTGCGGCCGGACGAGGCGGCGCCGTTCGTGGCCGAGGACAACATCGTCGCCGGCAACACCATCCTGTACGGCGCGACGGCCGGCGAGCTGTTCCTGCGCGGCCGGGCCGGCGAGCGGTTCGCGGTGCGCAACTCGGGCGCCGCCGCCGTCGTCGAGGGCGTGGGCGACCACGGCTGCGAGTACATGACCGGCGGCACCGTGGTGGTGCTCGGCCCGACCGGGCGCAACTTCGCGGCCGGCATGAGCGGCGGCACCGCCTTCGTGCTCGACCTGGTGCCGACCCGGGTCAACCCCGAGCTGGTCGACCTGACCCCGCTCACCCCGGACGAGCAGAACGTGCTGCGCGGCCTGGTGGGCAAGCACCTGGCCGAGACCGGCTCGTCGGTCGCCGACAAGCTGCTGGCCGACTGGCCGGCCGCGGTCGAGCGGTTCACCGCCGTGGTGCCGCGCGACTACAAGCGCGTGATGGAGCTGATCAGGACCGCCGAAGCCGCCGGTCGCAACGTCGACGAGGCGGTCATGGGGGTCAAGGGTGCCTGATCCGAACGGTTTTCTCCGCTACGAGCGGCAGCTGCCCAAGCGGCGCCCGGTGCCGGTGCGCATCCGGGACTGGCGGGAGGTCTACCCGCCGGCCGGCGAGGAGCTGATCCGCGACCAGGCCACCCGCTGCATGGACTGCGGCATCCCGTTCTGTCACGAGGGCTGCCCGCTGGGCAACCGCATCCCGGACTGGAACGACCTGGTGCGGACCGGGGCGTGGCAGGCGGCGTCCGAGGCGCTGCACGCCACCAACAACTTCCCGGAGTTCACCGGGCGGCTGTGCCCGGCGCCGTGCGAGGCCGCGTGCGTGCTCGGCATCTCCGACGACCCGGTCACCATCAAGCAGGTCGAGGTCGAGATCGCCAACCACGCGTTCGACCTCGGCTACGTGACGCCGCAGCCGGCGCCCGCCGCGTCCGGCTTCAAGGTCGCGGTGGTCGGCTCCGGCCCGGCCGGCCTGGCCGCCGCCCAGCAGCTGGCCCGCGCCGGGCACGCGGTGACGGTCTTCGAGCGCGACGACCGGATCGGCGGCCTGCTGCGGTACGGCATCCCCGACTTCAAGATCGAGAAAGAGGTCGTGGACGCCCGGCTCGCCCAGATGGAGGCCGAGGGTGTGGTCTTCCAGACCGGCGTGAACGTGGGCGCCGACATCACCGCCGACGACCTGCGCGAGCGGTTCGACGCGGTGCTGCTGGCCGCCGGCGCGCTGGCCGGCCGGGACACCCCGTCGACCCCCGGCCGCGACCTGCGCGGCGTGCACATGGCCATGGAGCACCTGGTGCCGGCCAACCGGATCGTCGCGGGCCTGCAGGACACCACGCCGATCGACGCCGCCGGCAAGCACGTCGTCATCATCGGCGGCGGCGACACCGGCGCCGACTGCCTCGGCGTCGCCCACCGCCAGGGCGCGGCCAACGTGATCCAGCTCGACCAGTACCCGCTGCCGCCCGCGGCCCGCGCCGCCGAGCAGCAGCCGTGGCCGACCTGGCCGGTGATCCTGCGCAACTACCCGGCCCACGAGGAGGGCGGCGACCGGGTCTTCGGCGTGGCCGTGCAGGAGTTCACCGGCGACGGGGACGGCAACGTCACCGCGGTGCGCGTCGCCGACGTCGTGGTCGAGCGCATCGACGGCGTCCGCACGGTCACCGTGACCCCCGGCTCGGAGCGCGACCTGCGCGCCGACCTGGTGCTTCTGGCGATCGGCTTCGAGGGCACCGAGCAGCAGCCGCTGCTCGAGCAGTTCGGCATCGGCCGCAACCGCCGCGGCGTGCTCGACGCCGACGGCACCTGGCAGACCGAGGCCGAGGGTGTCTTCGTGGCCGGCGACATGCACCGCGGCGCCTCGCTCATCGTCTGGGCGATCGCCGAGGGCCGGTCCGCCGCCGCCGCGATCCACGACTACCTGGGCGCGAAGGGCGACCTGCCGGCGCCGGTCCCGGCCCACGCCCAACCGCTGAGCGCCTGACCCGCACCGCCCGGCCTACCGTGGTCCCATGAGAATCACGGTGCTGGGCGGGGCGGGGGCGTTTCCCGAGCCGGAGCGTGGCTGCAGCGGCTATCTGCTGCGGCACGACGGGTTCACGCTGCTCATCGACCCCGGATACGCGACTCACCACGCGCTGCTCACCCACGTCGCGCCCGGCGACGTGGACGCGGTCCTGATCACGCACGGGCATCCGGACCACTGCGCCGACCTGCATCCGCTGCTGCGCTCGCGGGCGATGACCGGGGTGCCGGGACCGCTGCCGGTGCACGCGCCGGCCGGGGCGCTCGACGCGGTGCTGCGGCTGGACGACCCGGCCACGCTCGCCGGCGCCTACCGGGTCGACGACCTGCCGATGCCGGGCCGGCTGACGGTCGGGCCGCTGGTCGTGGAGACCGTGCCGCTGCCGCATTTCCTGCCGAACGCGGGGGTGCGCGTCGCGGCCGGGGGCGTGCGGGTCGCCTACACCGGGGACAGCGGCGACAAGGGCGCGTTCACCGAGCTGGCGTCGGGGGCCGACCTGCTGATCGCGGAGGCCACGCACGCCACGTCGCTGCCGCCGCGGATGGTGGGCAACCTCGGCACGGCGGAGTCGGCGGGGGAGTTCGCCGCACGGGCGGGGGTGCGGGAGCTGTGGCTGACGCATCTGTGGCCGGGCAGCGATCACGCGGAGCACCTGGCGGCCGCGCGGAAGGGCTATTCGGGGCCGGCCACCGTCGCGGTGCCGGGGCTGGAATGGGAAGGCTGACCCATCGCGTCGCGCGAGAGGCGCGTCCTCGGCGTCTCGCCGTGCTTGGCTCGCGCTGGTCGAGGCGGGACGGCCGGCGATGCGGGTGGGGAACGCTCCCAAATCCCGTATCACTGAATGCTTCGGAATTGCCGCCCGATAAGCTGTTGGCCGCGCGGTCGCCGACGCCCGCTCGTGGCCCTCGTGCGCCCGCTGACCCGCCCGCGGATGCGAACCAGACGGCCCGCCAGATTTCATCCCTGTGACGGGGGTCGGCCGCCGGGCCGATTCGAAAGAGAGACTAGCCTGATGGCTGTGACACGCCGCGTAAAGATCGTCTGCACCATGGGTCCCGCCACCGCATCCACCGAGCGCATGCTCGGGCTCGTCGAGGCGGGCATGGACGTGGCCCGCCTGAACTTCAGCCACGGCAGCCACGAGGACCACCAGAAGGTGTACGACCTCGTGCGCGAAGCCGCCCGCCAGACCGGGCGCGCCGTGGCGGTTCTCGCCGACCTGCAGGGCCCGAAGATCCGCCTGGGCAAGTTCGCCAACGGGCCGCACATGTGGAGCACCGGGGACCTGGTGACCATCACCAGCGACGACATCCTCGGCACCCCCGACCGGGTGTCCTGCACGTACAAGAAGCTGCCGCAGGAGGTCAAGGTCGGCGACCGGCTGCTCATCGACGACGGCAAGGTGGCCGTCGAGGTCGCCGCCGTCGAGGGCAACGACATCCGCTGCCTGGTCATCGAGGGCGGCCCGGTCAGCAACAACAAGGGCGTCTCGCTGCCCAACGTCGCGGTGAGCGTGCCCGCGATGAGTGACAAGGACGAGGAAGACCTGCGGTTCGCGCTCGGTCTCGGCGTCGACCTGATCGCGCTGTCGTTCGTGCGCTCGCCCGACGACATCAAGCTCGTGCACGCGATCATGGCCGAGGAGGGCCGCACGGTCCCGGTCATCGCCAAGGTCGAGAAGCCCGAGGCGGTCGACCACCTCGAGCAGATCGTGCTCGCCTTCGACGGCGTCATGGTCGCCCGCGGCGACCTCGGCGTCGAGCTGCCCCTCGACCAGGTGCCGCTGGTGCAGAAGCGCGCCGTGCAGCTCTGCCGGGAGAACGCGAAGCCGGTCATCGTCGCCACCCAGATGCTCGACTCGATGATCGAGAACTCGCGCCCGACCCGGGCCGAGGCCTCCGACGTCGCCAACGCGGTGCTCGACGGCACCGACGCGGTCATGCTCTCCGGCGAGACGTCGGTCGGCAAGTACCCGGTGCTCACGGTCAGCACGATGGCCAAGATCGTGTCGACCACCGAGGCCGGCTCGATCCCGGTCCCGCGCCTGCAGCACGACCCGCGCACCCACGGCGGCGCGCTCACCGTGGCCGCCTCGCAGATCGCCCGCAACATCGGGGCCAAGGCGCTGGTCGCGTTCTCGCAGACCGGCGACACCGTCCGCCGCCTCTCCCGGCTGCACTGCGAGCTCCCGCTCTACGCGTTCACCCCGGTCCCCGCGGTGCGCGACCAGCTGGCGTTGAGCTGGGGCGTCGAGACGTTCCTCACCGACTTCGTGCAGCACACCGACGACATGTTCCGTCAGGTGGACGCCAAGATGCTCGGCCTCGGCCTGGCCAAGCCCGGCGACTTCGTGGTCGTCGTGGCCGGCTCCCCGCCGAACGCGCCCGGCTCCACCAACACGCTGCGCGTGCACCAGCTCGGATCGCTCGTCGACCCGGCCACGGTGTGACCTTGCCGCTGTCCGGACAGGCCGCCGTCGACCAGCTCCTCGGTCTTCTCGATCTGGAGCAGGTCGACGCGGCCACGTTCGTCGGCGAGAGCCCGCAGACCGGCGCCCAGCGCGTCTTCGGCGGCCAGGTCGCCGGCCAGGCCCTGGTCGCGGCCGGCCGCACCGTCGACCCGGCCCGCACGGTGCACTCCCTGCACGGCTACTTCGTGCGCCCCGGCGACCCGACCGAGCCGATCGAGTTCACCGTCGAGACCATCCGCGACGGCCGGTCGTTCTCGGTCCGCCGCTCGGTGGCGCAGCAGCACGGCCGCACGATCTTCTTCATGTCGGCGTCCTTCCAGGTCCACGAGGAAGGCCTCGACCACTACCTCCCGGCGCCGGTCGGCGTGCCCGGCCCCGACGAGGTACCGACCATGACCGACTGGATCTCGCGGTACCCCAGCCGCGCCGGCAACTTCGCGGCCGCCCCGCGCGGCATCGACGTGCGGTACGTGGGCGTGCCCGGCTGGGTGCCGCCCGGCGACCGGGTGGCCGAGGAGCAGCAGCGGGTGTGGATGCGCATCGACGGCAAGCTGCCCGACGACCCGCTGATCCACGCCTGCGCGCTGACCTACGCGTCCGACCTGTCCCTGCTCGACGCGGTGCTCTCGGCGCACGGCGAGGTGTGGGGTCCGGGCGGCGTCATCGGGGCCAGCCTCGACCACGCGCTGTGGATGCACCGGCCGTTCCGCGCCGACGAGTGGTTCCTCTACGACTGCACCAGCCCGTCCGCGAGCGGCAGCCGCGGCCTGGCCACCGGGCGCATGTTCACCCGCGACGGCCGGCACATCGCCAGCGCCGTCCAGGAGGGCCTGCTGCGCCGGGTAGGCGAGCGCCTGCCCCGGTGAGTTTGCCCCGCTGAACGGGATCCCCGGCCTGGCGACCGGCCGTTTTGTCGGGATCCCGCTCAGCGAGGTGGGGACACATTCCTCAGTGATGCTTCTCGGCCGCCTGCTCGGCGCCTTCCGGGGTGTCCGGCACGACCGGCATCTCGTCCGGCTCGGTCCGGACGCCGGTCCCGGTCACCCCCGCCTGGGCGATCATCGTGTCCAGATCCTTGGTGGTCCGCAGCACCTCGTCGTGGAACGCCTTCGGGTCGGCCCGATGCTTCGCCGCCGGCGCCTCGAAATCCGACAAACCCGCGGAATAGCCCGCGACGCCTGCCTCGCGCTCCGGTGACAACTGCAAAACCTCATGCGCCCGTACGCCGGAAACCTCCCGCAATCGCAGAGCGGTCACCAGATCGGCCACCGCCCGCAGCAGGCCGAGCCCGCCGAGCAGCATGATCATCGGGTCGGCGTCACGGGCCAGCGGTCCGGCCGCGTAGAAGCCGAGACCGGCCTGGGTGACGCCGAGCGCCATCATGACGCCCCACGTGCGGTCCGTGCCCCGGTTCATCGTCGACACCGCGACGTCCAGCGCCCCGCGCACCATCAGGAACCAGCCGACCAGCGCCGCCGGCGTCGTCCACGTCGCGTCCTGGTCCAGCAGCAACAGCACCGCGGTCGCCACGAACAGGGCGGACATGCCGGCGTTCAGCCACCAGGTCCGGGTGCCGGCCAGCGCCCGCACGGCCTCGGTCAGCGCCCCGAAGAGAACCACCGGCCCGGCCACCGCCGCCACCCCCGCCGGCTCCAGCCGCAGCACGCTCCACGAGATCGCCAGCCACGCCACCCCCGCGAACATCAGAAAGCCCCACATGCTGTCACGCACAACCCGCAGGGGAGAGGAACCCGACCACAACATGGAGCCTCCAGCGAAGGTGTCCCTGCCATGACAACATCCCTCGTTCGGGCCGACCGGCGGTTCGGGCAGATTCACAGCGCGCCACCAGGGACGTGTTCGGGCCGCGGCCGTGCGGGGTAAGAGGCGCACAACCGCCCACCCTGGCGCCGACCCCCGGAGCCCGCCCGTGCGACGCCCCAGCCCCGCCGAACCGGACCTCGAGCACGCCCTCCGCGCCGCTCAGGACGGCGACCCACACGGGTTCGCCCTCCTCTGGCGCGGCCTGCAGCCCGCCGTCCTGCGCTACCTGCGCGTCGTCATCGGCGACCACGCCGAGGACGCCGCCAGCGAGACGTGGCTGCAGGTCATCCGCGACCTCGACCGCTTCCGCGGCGACCTGGCCGACTTCCGTGGCTGGCTGTTCCGCATCGCCCGGCACCGCGCCCTCGATGAGCGCCGCCGCCGGCGGCCCACCCCCGCCACCGGGATCGACGGCGTCGCGCCCGATGCGGCCACCGCCGCCCTCGAAGGGGTCAGCACCGACTGGGCGCTGCACCTGATCGCCAGCCTTCCCAGCGACCAGGCCGAGGCGGTCATGCTGCGCATCGTCGCCGGCCTCGACGTGGCCGCCACCGCCCGCATCCTCGGCAAGCGCCCCGGCGCCGTCCGCATCGCCACCATGCGCGGGTTACGGCGCCTCGCGACCTACCCCCAGGTCAAGGACCGGGCCACCGGCATCGCGGCGGGGGAGGTGTAACGCAATGCGGACCCCACGCGCTCTTCTCCATGCGATGCGCACCCGGAGAACCCACCGCATCGGCCCCGCCGAGGCCGACCGACTGGTCGCCGGCGACCATCCCGGACCTTCACACGCCGCACTTGACGAGCTGCTCGCGGCCGCACGCGCCCCTGCCACGGCCGAGGAGCTCAAGGGCGAGAAGGCCGCGGTCGCCGCCTTCACCGCGCATCGCAGACGTGCTGCCCGAGTCGCCCGGCACCCGGCGAGGATGCGGACCGCTGTCGTGACCGCCGCGGCCGGTCTGGCTCTCCTCATCCTCGGCGGGACCGCCGTCGCGGCCCGCACCGGCAACCTCCCTCAGGGGGCCCAGCAGCACGCGCACCGCCTGTTCTCGGCGCTGGGCGTACCGGCGCCGAGAACAGGCTCCCCGTCCCCGGCGCCGTCGTCGTCCCGGTCTCCGTCCCCCACCCCGTCCGCGTCCTCGTCCGCCCTCCCGATCGTGGCCCTGGGCTGGTGCGACACGTGGGGGCGAGGAGCGTCGATGAGCAGCGAGAACCGGCGGAAGCTCGAGGTCGCGGCCGGGGGGAAGGACGGGATCGACCGGTATTGCGCCGATTTGCGGAAGTCGGCGTCGGCCGGGCCGAAGGGGGCGCCGAAGGCGCCTGTCGCGTCGCCACCGGCCCCGTCGGCCCCATCGTCCGGCGCCACGTCGTCGCCCTCACCCGCGCCCTCGTCGTCGTCCCCCGGGGAGGAGACGCCGGCTCCGGCGGAGAAGCCGACCGCGTTGCCGAACGGCGGGCCGGCCGCCCCGCCGCCGACCGGGGCCCCGCCCCCGCCGCCCGGGGCGGAGAAGGCCGGGCCGCCGACGCCCGCGTCGTGAGCGCTACGTCACATACGTGAGTGACATTCACGCGCGCGCCGCGAGGGTCCGTTAACGGAAAGTGGTCGGCCGCGCCCGTTTACCACCGGCGAGGATGTGGGATCGGGCAAGATCGGCCAGGCCCGCTCACCATTTGGGCCCGACGAACACGTCCAGCCGGGCCACCGCCTCCCGCCGCGCCACCGACAGCATGTTGGGACGGCACATCCGCCAGCCGACGCCCAGTCGATCGAGCGATTCCTGGCAGAGGCGCATGATGTCGGCCGATTCGTTGGAGAAGTTGTACCGCGGATATTCGTAGGTCTTTCCGCGACGTCGAATTCGATTCGTAACCCGGCAGCCATCCGAGTGAAATAGGCCGCGCAAAAGGTCGCCGGGCCGACGGTCGATGATCGGTATTTGCCAATCGGCCAGATATATCGGCCGATGATGTTTGTGCCCGGGCCCGTGTTGCGGCAGCAGGCAGGGCCAGTGCCGGGAGTAGCTCTGCACGCCGACACAGCCCTGCTTCTGGACTCGTTGGACACTCCGCGCGAGCACGGCGAGCATCGCGGCCTCGCACTCCTTGATCAATCCGGGCCAGGCGTCGGCGCAGTAGACCCGGAGGACCGGCACGCGCGCCGACGTGACCAGGTGGCCGTCTCCGAGGTAAAGACCGAGGAGATAGGCGTAGGCCCCTTGATCGTCCGGCGGGCGGGGCGGATCCGTGCATCGTGGACACCGGGGCGGCTCGGCGTCGAGCTCGGCGCGACGGCGCGCCCGGTCGCCGTAGAACCAATGGCCGACGGTATTTCGGGACAGCCCGAGAATCTCGCAGATATCGCGGAAAGGAACGCCTTGCGCGCGGAGTCGCAATGCGTATTGGCGAACGTGAGGCGGATGCATGCCCCCCATCCTCGGACGGGGGTATGACAGTTTCTTGTGGTGCCGGGGACGGGATTCGAACCCGCATGTCCTCTCGGACAGATGATTTTGAGTCATCCGCGTCAGCCGATTGCGCCACCCCGGCGTTGCCCGGGCGCCGTGTGGCAAGGTCACGCTGACCCAAGCAGGGGACAGCCTACCTACTAGGCTTAGGGAGGCGGTACCCACATACCGGGGTGTCGCGACTTCAGGAGTCTTGGGGGTAGGGGTTCCGTGGCCGACACGCAGGCTGGGGCCGATCGCAAGCGGGTGCTGATCGCCGAGGACGAGGCACTCATCCGTCTGGACCTGGCCGAGATGCTGGTCGAAGAGGGCTACGACGTGGTCGGCGAGGCCGGTGACGGCGAGACCGCCGTCCGCCTGGCCGAGGATCTCCGCCCGGACCTGGTCATCCTCGACATCAAGATGCCGATCATGGATGGGCTGGCGGCCGCCGAGCGGATCGCCGGCGGACGGATCGCGCCGGTGGTCATCCTGACCGCGTTCAGCCAGCGTGATCTGGTCGAGCGGGCGCGCGCCGCGGGGGCGATGGCCTACCTGGTCAAGCCGTTCCAGAAGTCCGACCTGGTGCCGGCGGTCGAGATCGCCCTCTCCCGGTACGCGGAGATCGCCGCCCTGGAGTCCGAGGTGGCGGGGCTGACCGACCGTCTGGAGACGCGCAAGTCGGTCGAGCGGGCCAAGGGCGAGCTGATGACCAAGTACCAGATGACCGAGCCGCAGGCGTTCAAGTGGATCCAGCGGACGGCGATGGACCACCGGATGACCATGCGTGAGGTGGCCGACCGGATTCTGGCGGAGAGTCAGGAGGCGGGCGGCGCGCAGCCGGCCACCAGTTGACCGCGGCGTAACACTCATGTTGTAACACCTCCTCCTGCCTGGGAATGAGCAGACGTAACGGTTCGGTGAAAGCCCGATCGAAGTCTTTTGGCAGGCCCGGAACCTGGGATAGCGTCCCGCCCCATGACGGGCGCAGTGTGGCCGTGGGCACACGCAAGTGCCAATCGGCCAGCGGTGGCTCGGTGGGTTCGGTATGGAGGAGGGTTCCAACCTTGAGGCAGGTTCTCGCACGAGCCATCGGCGGGGTGGCCATCATCGGGCTCATCGCCGGTGCCGCTGCTTGCAATAAGTCGTCGAGCAGCGATGACACGGCGAGCGGCTCGAACTGCGGCTACAAGCTCGCATACTTCGGCGCTCTTACCGGCTCGGCCGCCAACCTCGGTGTGAACATCGAGCAGGGCTTCGAGCTGGCCGTGGAGCAGTACAACAAGCAGAAGGGCTCCGACTGCATCACGGTCGCGAAGTTCGACTCGCAGGGCGCCGCCGAGGTGGCCCCCGGTGTCGCTCGTAACCTCGTGGCGGACAAGAAGATCCTCGGCGTGGTCGGCCCGCCGTTCTCCGGTGAGTCGGAGGCCGCGGACCCGATCTTCGAGGCGGCCGGCATCCCGACGATCACGCCGTCGGCGACCCGCGTGTCGCTTTCGGCGAACGGCTGGAAGACGTTCCACCGCGCGGTGGCGAACGACGACGCCCAGGGCCCGGCGGCAGCGTCTTACATCAAGGACGTCATGAAGGCGCAGAAGGTCTTCGTGGCGGACGACCAGTCGGCGTACGGCGCGGGCCTGGCCGACGTCGTGAAGAGCAAGCTCGGCGCGCTGGTCGTGGCCTCGGACAAGACCGAGGGCGACGGCAAGCAGACCGACTTCTCGGCGCTGGTGCAGAAGGTTCAGTCGAGCGGCGCGACCGCGCTGTTCTACGGCGGCTACTACACCAACGCGGGCGTCATCCGTAAGCAGCTGACCGCGGCCGGCTGGAAGGGCACGCTGCTCGGCGGCGACGGCATGAAGGACCCGGGCCTGTCCAAGGCGTCCGGCACGGCGGCCGCTGTCGGCACCGTCGTGACCTGCCCCTGCTCTCCGCCGGAGGCCGCGGGTGGCACGTTCGTGAACGACTACAAGGCGAAGTGGAACCAGGACGCCGGCACGTACTCGGACGTGGCGTTCGACGCGGCCAACGTCTTCCTGCAGGGCATCGACGCGGGCAACACCACGCCGGAGAAGCTGAACACGTACCTGTCGACGGCCAACTACAAGGGCATCGCCAACACGTACAAGTTCACCTCGACCGGTGAGCTCGACCCCTCCCTGATCAAGGTGTGGGCGTTCAAGTTCGACCAGAGCGGCGACGCGAAGTCGGACCAGGAGATCAAGACCTCCTGATCGCGCAGTAACTCTTCGTAGGGCCGGTGTGGCCGGATGATCTCCGGCCGCACCGACCTCGTCGTTTTGGAGCCCCCTCTGTGAACTTCTCCGGTCTGATCAACGATTTCGGGCCGCTCACCGTCTCCGGGTTGGCGCAGGGTGCGATCATCGCCCTGTTCGCGCTGGGATACACCCTGGTCTACGGTGTTCTGCGGCTGATCAACTTTGCCCATTCCGAGGTGTTTCTGCTCGGTACGTACGCGTGCCTGATCGCCTGGGGATGGTTCGGCCTGGACCAGAACTCGGCCGCGCCGGGTATCGCGGCGATGCTCGGCCTGATGGCGCTCGGCCTGGTCGCGGCCATCGTGATCTCGGGCATCGCGGCGCTGGGCGTGGAACTGGTCGCCTACCGGCCGTTGCGCCGGCGTAACGCCCCGCCGCTCGCCTTCCTGATCACGGCGATCGGTGCGTCGCTGGCGATCTCGGAGACGGTGGGTGTACTGACGCACCGCAATCAGAGGGGTGTCCCGCCGATCATCGAGGCCCGGACGGTGATCACGATCGGCAACACGCACATCACCAACCTGCAGATCCTGATCGTGGCGCTGGCGCTGGTGATGATGTTCGTGCTGGATCGTTTCATCAACGGATCGCGGCTCGGCCGGGGCATTCGCGCGGTGGCGCAGAACCCGGACAGCGCGGCGCTGATGGGCGTGAACAAGTCCCGGGTCATCGCGCTGGTCTTCCTGCTCGGTGGCCTGATGGCCGGCATCGCGGCGGTGATGTACGACCTGAAGATCGGCGTGACGAAGTACGACGCGGGCTTCCTGCTCGGCATCGACGCGTTCACCGCGGCCGTGCTGGGCGGTATCGGCAATCTGCGGGGCGCGCTGGTCGGCGGCCTGCTGCTGGGCGTGCTTCAGGCGTACGCGGCCGGTCTGTTCGGTTCGCAGTGGCTGCACGCGGCGGCGTTCGTGCTGCTGGTGCTGATCCTGCTGTTCCGCCCCACCGGTCTGCTGGGTGAGTCTCTCGGAAGGGCACGAGCATGAGCGACACCGCAGTGGCCCCGGAGAAGGCGAAGCAGCCGACCTTCCGGCAGAGCGGCGGCGTGCGAGGCTGGTTCGGCCGGCAGCCGGGCTGGGTGCGCGCCATCGTCGCGCTGGCGGCGGCCGTCCTCGCCTTCCTGCTGCCGTACGCCGGCGACATCCCGGGCATCGGCCCGCAGATCATCACGCAGGGCATCGACTGGCCGAGCGCCCTGTTCAACATGTCCTACTACGTGCTGCTGGCGCTGGGCCTGAACGTGGTGGTCGGCTACGCGGGCCTGCTCGACCTCGGGTACGTGGGCTTCTTCGCGATCGGCGCGTACGGCACGGCGCTGCTGACCTCCCGCGACTCGCTGCTGTACTCGCACACCGGCTGGGCCTGGCTGGCGGCGGTGCCGGTGGCGCTGGCCATCACGATGGCGGCGGGCCTGATCCTGGGCTGGCCGACGCTGCGGCTGCGCGGCGACTATCTGGCCATCGTGACGCTGGGCTTCGCCGAGATCATCCGGATCGTGGCGACCAGTACGCCGAACTTCCTGCGCGGCGACCGGGGCTTCACCAACATCCCGCACCCGCCGGGCCAGGGCACCGACGGCAAGCCGATCTTCGGCGTGACCGACGCGACGCCGTACTTCTGGCTCGGCCTCTGCGTGATCATCGTGGTCGTCTTCGGGGTCCGGAACCTGGACCGCAGCCGGGTCGGCCGGTCCTGGCTGGCCATCCGCGAGGACGAGGAAGCCGCCGAGATCATGGGCGTGCGCACCACCAAGTTCAAGCTGTGGGCGTTCTCGATCGGCGCCTTCATCGGCGGCCTCGGCGGCGTGCTGTTCGCCGGTGAGCAGGGCTTCGTCAACTCGCAGACGTTCGTGCTGCAGTTCTCGATCCTGGTGCTGGCCGGCGTGGTCATGGGTGGTTCCGGCAACATGGCGGGCGCCATCCTCGGCGGCGCGCTGATCTCGTACATCCCGGACCGGTTGCGCGGCATCTCCGACCCGTTCTTCCACACCGACCTGTACGAGTACCGGTTCGCGATCTTCGGAGTGGTGATCATCGTGATCATGATCGTGCGGCCGCAGGGTCTCATTCCGAGCCGGCGCCGGGCGATGGAGCTCAAGGACCGCGAGAAGGAGGTGGCTCCCGTTGAGTGAGCCGCACATGGAGACTCCGGAGGAGCTCGACCGGGAGGACTCGCGGCCGGTGGACCAGGCCGCGCCGACCGGCGGATCCGGCCACATCGACACCAGTCCCGGCGACCCGAACCTCCTGCTCGAGGTCGACCACGTGACGCTGCGGTTCGGCGGCGTGGTGGCGCTCAACGACGTCAGCTTCTCGCTGCGCAAGGGCGAGATCTTCGGCCTCATCGGCCCGAACGGCGCCGGCAAGACGACCTGCTTCAACGCGATGACCGGGGTGTACCGGCCGACCAGCGGGGCGATCCGGTTCCAGGGCCAGTCGATCGTCGGCAAGAAGAAGCACGAGATCACCCGGGGCGGCATCGCGCGTACGTTCCAGAACGTCCGCCTGTTCCCGGAGATGACCGCGCTGGAGAACGTCATGGTGGGCGCCGACGCGCATCACAAGACGAGCGTGCTCAGCGCGCTGTTCCGGCTGCCCCGGTTCTGGCAGGAGGAGCGCTCGGGCCGGGCGCGGTCGATGGAGCTGCTGCGGTTCGTCGGCATCTCGCATCGGGCCGGCGACGTCAGCCGCAATCTCTCGTACGGCGAGCAGCGGCGCCTGGAGATCGCCCGGGCGCTGGCGACCAACCCCACCCTGCTCTGCCTGGACGAGCCGGCCGCCGGCTTCAACCCGGCGGAGAAGGCCGACCTGCTGGCGCTGATCCGCAAGATCCGCGACACCGGGGTGACCGTGTTGCTGATCGAGCACGACATGCGCCTGGTCATGGGCGTCACCGACCGGATCGTGGTGCTGGAGTTCGGCAAGAAGATCGCCGAGGGGACGCCCGCCGAGGTGCGGGAGAACCCGGCGGTCATCGCCGCGTACCTGGGAGTGCCGACCGATGCTGCTTGAGCTTGACAACGTTTCCCTCGCGTACGGCCGCATCGTGGCCCTGCACGGGATCAGCCTCACCGTCGGCGAGGGTGAGGTCGTCGCGCTGATCGGCGCCAACGGCGCCGGGAAGTCGACGACGATGCGGGCCATCTCCGGCCTGCGCCCGGTCCAGTCCGGCTCGATCCGCTTCGACGGGCAGGACATCACCAAGCTGCGCGCCGACATCCGGGTGGTCCGGGGCGTCTCGCAGTCGCCCGAGGGCCGCGGCATCTTCCCGGGCATGTCCGTCCGGGAGAACCTCGAGATGGGCGCCTACACCCGGCGCAACCGGGCCGAGATCGACGAGGACCTGCAGCGGGCGTTCAGCCTGTTCCCGCGCCTGCAGGAGCGGGAGAAGCAGTCCGGCGGCACCCTGTCCGGCGGCGAGCAGCAGATGCTCGCGGTCGGCCGGGCGCTGATGAGCCGGCCGAAGCTGCTGCTGCTCGACGAGCCCTCGATGGGCCTGGCGCCGATGCTCATTCAGCAGATCTTCGACATCATCGTCGAGATCAACCAACAGGGCACCACGGTGCTGCTGGTGGAACAGAACGCCCAGCAGGCGCTTTCCCGCGCGCACCGGGCGTACGTTCTGGAGACTGGACGGATCGTGAAGGAAGGCACCGGCTCCGGGCTGCTGCACGATCCGGCGGTCAAGGACGCCTACCTCGGCGTCGCCTAACTGAATTGACTCTCTCGCAGAGGAGATATCCCCATGTTCCGCACCACCCCTGGCCGGCGGGCGATCCTCGGCCTGGCCCTCGCGGCGGCGCTGACCACCTCGGTCGCCGCCTGCGGTTCGGAGTCCGGCGACGGCTCCGGCACGGGCTCGGCCCCGGTCTCCAGTGCCTCGGCCGACACCAGCCTGGCCGACAAGGTCCCGGCCGACATCAAGTCGGCCGGCAAGCTCGTCATCGGCACCGACTCGACGTACGCGCCGAGTGAGTTCCTGGATGCCGACGGCAAGACCGTCATCGGATTCGACGTGGACCTGTTCAACGCGGTCGCCCAGAAGCTGGGCCTCACGACCGAGTGGCAGTCGGCCTCGTTCGACAGCATCATCCCGGGCGTGACCAGCAAGAAGTACGCGGCCGGCGTGTCCTCCTTCACGATCAACCCGGACCGGTTGAAGCAGGTCACGATGGTCAGCTACTTCAACGCGGGCACCCAGTGGGCGGCCAAGAAGGACGCCACCATCACCCCGGACGACGCCTGCGGCAAGAAGATCGCGGTGCAGACGTCGACGGTTCAGGCCGACGACATCGCCGCCCGGTCGAAGAAGTGCACCGACGGCGGCAAGGCCAAGATCACCGTCGACCAGTACCAGGCCCAGTCGGACGCCACCAACGCCGTGGTGACCGGTAAGGACGACGCCATGCTGGCCGACTCGCCGGTCTGCGCGTACGCGGTGAAGCAGACCAACGGCCAGCTGGCCCTGGTCGGCGACATCTACGACTCGGCGCCGTACGGCTACGTCCTGCCCAAGGACCAGGCCGACACGATGGGCGCCGCGATCCAGGGCGCCCTGCAGGCGCTGATCACCGACGGCACGTACAAGACGATCCTGGCGAAGTGGGGCGTCGACGCGGGCGCGATCACCTCGCCCGCGGTGAACCCCGCCTCCTGAGTCGATGACCGACCAGACAACGACCGAGCGGGCACGGCCTGAACCGATCAAGGCTGTGCCCGTCCGGCACCCCGGGCGGTGGGCGCTGATCGCGGTGATCGGCGTGCTGGCCGCGATGTTCCTGCACGTGCTGCTGACGAACGACCAGTTCGACTGGAAGTTCATCTTCGTCTCGTACGAGCCGGGCAAACGCGGCGTGATGTTCACCGGTCCCGTGCTCGAGGGCCTGCGCGGCACCGTGCTGCTGACCATCACGTCGATGCTGATCGGTGTGGTGCTCGGCGTGATCGTCGCGATCATGCGGCTGTCCGACAACCCGATCCTCAAGGCCGTCGCGTTCCTCTACACCTGGTTCTTCCGGGCGGTGCCGCGGCTCGTGCTCGCGGTGCTGTTCGGCAACCTGAACATCCTGTGGAACCGGATCGGCTTCGGCCTGCCGTTCGACCAGCAGATCGGCAAGCTGTTCGGCATCGACGACCTGAACGCGCAGTTCTACAGCGTCAAGGCGAGCGACCTGCTGGCCGGTTTCGTGGCCGGCATGCTCGCGCTGGGGCTGTCCGAGGCCGCGTACATGGCCGAGATCGTGCGGGCCGGCATCCAGTCGGTCGACCCCGGTCAGGCCGAGGCCGCGACCGCGCTGGGCCTGTCCCGCGGGCAGGTGCTGCGGCGGGTGGTGCTGCCGCAGGCGATGCGGGTGATCGTGCCGCCGACCGGCAACGAGGTCATCGCGATGATCAAGGACACGTCGCTGGTCGCGTTCGTGCCGGTCAGCATCGAGCTCTACTTCCAGCTCAGCGCCATCAAGGCGCGTACGTTCGTGGTGTTCCCGGTGCTGGTGGCGGCCGTGATCTGGTACCTGATCCTGTGCACGATCCTGATGATCGGTCAGTATTTCCTGGAGCGGCATTTCGGCCGGGGCTACGGCGCCGCCGGTCGCGCCCGGCAGAAGCTGCGCGACATCGAGGTCGAGCAGAGCGGGCGGATCGCCGCCGAGGGAGGAGGTGCGACATGACCGATGAGATGGTGCGCGCCGACAACGTGCACAAGTCGTTCGGCTCGCTCGAGGTGCTCAAGGGCGTCGACCTGGTCGTCCGGTCGGGCGAGGTGTGCTGCGTGCTGGGCCCCTCCGGGTCCGGCAAGTCGACGTTCCTGCGCTGCGTCAACCACCTCGAGAAGATCAACGCCGGCAAGATCTTCGTGGACGGCGACCTGGTCGGCTACCACGAGCGCGGCGGCAAGCTGCACGAGATGAAGGGCGGCGACGTCGCCCGCCAGCGCCAGCAGATCGGCATGGTCTTCCAGCGCTTCAACCTCTTTCCGCACATGACGGCCCTGCAGAACGTCATGGAGGCGCCCTGCCGGGTGAAAAAAGAGGACAAGGCGGCCGTACGCGATCGCGCGGCCGGCCTCCTGGAGCGGGTCGGCCTCGGTGCGAAGAAGGACAGCTACCCGGGTCAGCTCTCCGGCGGCCAGCAGCAGCGGGTGGCGATCGCCCGGGCGCTGGCGATGCGGCCGAAGCTCATGCTGTTCGACGAGCCGACCAGCGCGCTCGACCCGGAGCTCGTCGGCGAGGTCCTGGACGTGATGAAGGACCTGGCCCGCGACGGGATGACCATGGTCGTGGTGACCCACGAGATCGGCTTCGCCCGCGAGGTCGGCGACAACGTCGTGTTCATGGACGGCGGCGTCGTGGTCGAGCAGGGCACACCCTCGGAGATCATCGCCAATCCTCGTCATGAGAGAACCAAGGCATTCCTCAGCAAAGTGCTGTAAAGGCGACCGGGGCGGTCACCATTCTTGTCGTACGCCGGGTCTAGAGTTCCCTGACGTGAGCGACGATGCCCTGACCCCCCGTTTGCTGCTGCTCGACGGCCACTCGCTGGCGTACCGGGCCTTCTTCGCGCTGCCGGTGGAGAACTTCAGCACCCAGACCGGCCAGCCGACGAATGCGGTCTTCGGCTTCACCTCCATGTTGATCAACATGTTGCGTGACGAGAAGCCGACGCACATCGTGGTCGCGTTCGACGTCTCCCGGGTCTCGTTCCGCACCGAGAAATACGCGGAGTACAAGGCCGGCCGGTCCGAGACGCCGCAGCCGTTCCAGGGCCAGGTCAGCCTGATCAAGGAGATCCTCGAGGCGCTGCGCATCCCGGTCGTCGAAAAGCCCGGCTACGAGGCCGACGACGTGATCGGCACGCTGGCCACGCAGGGCCGGGCGGCGGGCATGGAGGTGGTCATCTCCACCGGCGACCGCGACGCGTTCCAGCTCGCCGACGAGCACACCACGATCCTCTACCCGGTGCGCGGCGTCTCCGAGGTGTGGCGGATGACGCCGGAGGCGATCGAGGCGAAATACTTCGTGCCCCCGACCCGCTACCGCGACAAGGCCGCCCTGGTCGGCGAGGCCAGCGACAACCTGCCCGGCGTCCCCGGTGTCGGCGACAAGACCGCCGCCAAGTGGATCAACGAGTTCGGCGGCCTCGACGGCATCGTGGCGAACGTCGACAAGATCAAAGGCAAGGCGGGGGAGAGCCTGCGCGCCCACCTCGCCGACGTGCTGCGCAACTACGAGATCAACGCGCTGGTGTGCGACCTCGAGCTGCCGCTCAAGCCCGAGGAGGTGCGCTGGCCGGGGTGGGACCGCGAGGCGGTGCACCAGGTCTTCGACGCGCTCGAGTTCCGGGTGCTGCGCGAGCGCCTGTACTCGTACCTGGATGCCGTCGAGCCGGAGGCCGAGTCCGGGTTCGATTTGTCCGGTTCGGTGTTGACCGCCGGTGTCGGTGACTGGCTTTCCGCGCATGCCGCCGGCGCGCCGGTCGGTGTCGCCGTGACCGGACAATTCGGGCGCGGGGCCGGTTCTTTGTCGGGCATCGCGGTCGCGACCGGCGACGGGCCGGCCGCCTGGTTCGACCCGTCCGCTCTGGACGAGACCGACGAGAAGGCGGTGGCCCTCTGGCTGGCCGACCCCGACCGGCCCAAGGTCGTGCACGACGCCAAGCCGGCCTCGCTGGCCATGCGCGCGCACGGCTGGCGCATCGAGGGCGTCCGCGTCGACACCGCCCTCGCGGCCTACCTGGCCAAGCCCGACCAGCGCGCCTACGACCTGACCGACCTCGCCCTGCGCTACCTCAAGCGCGAGCTGCGCGTCGAGGAGCCCGACAACGGCCAGCTCACCCTGGACGGGCTCGGCGACCAGGGCGCGGCCGAGGAATACCTGATGCTGCGCGCGCGGGCCACGCTCGACCTGGCCGACGTGCTCACCGAGGAGCTGTCCCGCGACGGCGGCGAGTCGCAGGCCCTGCTCACCGAGGTCGAGCAGCCGCTGTCCCGGGTGCTGGCCGAGATGGAGCACCTGGGCATCGCCGCCGACACCGACTACCTCTCCGAGCTCGAGGCGCACTTCGCGGCCGAGGTCAAGGCCGCCCAGCAGGCCGCGCACGAGGTGGTCGGCCGCGAGTTCAACCTCGGCTCGCCCAAGCAGCTGCAGGAGATCCTGTTCAACGAGCGGGGCCTGCCCAAGACCAAGCGCATCAAGTCCGGCTACACCACCGACGCCGACGCGCTGCAGAGCCTGTTCGCGCAGACCGGCGACCCGCTGCTGGCCCACCTGCTGCGCCACCGCGACGTGGCCAAGCTCAAGTCCACGGTCGACGGCCTGCTCAAGTCGGTCTCCGACGACGGCCGCATCCACACGACGTTCAACCAGACCGTCGCCGCCACCGGCCGGCTGTCCTCGACCGACCCCAACCTGCAGAACATCCCGATCCGCACCGAGGAGGGCCGCCGCATCCGCCGCGCCTTCGTGGTCGGGCCGGGCTTCGAGCAGCTGATGACCGCCGACTACAGCCAGATCGAGATGCGCATCATGGCGCACCTCTCCGAGGACGAGGCGCTGATCGCCGCGTTCAACTCGGCCTTCGACTTCCACGCGGCCACGGCGTCGTCGGTCTTCCACGTGCCGGTCGAGGAGGTCGTCCCCGACCAGCGCCGCAAGATCAAAGCCATGAACTACGGGCTCGCGTACGGGTTGTCGGCGTTCGGCCTCTCCAACCAGCTCAGCATCGCGGTCGACGAGGCGCGTGGCCTGATGGAGGAGTATTTCGAGCGGTTCGGTGGCGTTCGCGACTATCTGCAGGCGGTGGTGCGCCGGGCCGTGCAGGACGGCTACACGGCCACCATCATGGGCCGCCGGCGGTACCTGCCCGACCTGTCCAGCGACAACCGGCAGCGCCGCGAGATGGCCGAGCGGATGGCCCTCAACGCGCCGATCCAGGGCTCCGCGGCCGACATCATCAAGGTCGCCATGCTCCGGGTCGACGCCGCGCTCAGCGAGTCCGGCCTGCGTTCGCGCATGCTGCTGCAGGTCCACGACGAGCTCGTCTTCGACGTGGCGCCGGGCGAGCGGGAGGCGCTCGAGGAGCTGGTTCGGCGCGAGATGGGCGGCGCGCATCCGCTGTCGGTGCCGCTCGAGGTCTCGGTCGGCTCCGGCCGCGACTGGAACGGCGCCGACCACTGATCGAACAAGTGCCCGTGGGCGCGATGACGTCCACGGGCTCGGGGAGGTAATGTTCGCCCGGCGGTACGTGTAACAACCTCAGTAAGGCAGGGACGATGGTGAGGAAACACTCCGAGGAGGCAGTCGCCGCTGTCGCCGGCGGGCCACTCACTAATAGCCCGATGGATCCGGTACAGGCCAGCCGCTTCGCCCCGATGTTCAAGGCGCTCGGCGACCCCGTGCGTCTGCGCCTGCTCTCGATGATCGCCTCGGCCGGCGGTGGCGAGGTCTGCGTCTGCGACCTGACCGGCGCCTTCCACCTGACCGGCCCCACCATCTCGCACCACTTGCGAGTCCTGCGCGAGGCCGGCCTGGTCGACAGCGACCGCCGCGGCACGTGGGTCTACTACCGCTTGATCCCGGCCGGCTTGACGGTCCTGGCCGCCTTGCTCGACGCCGGAAGCATCATCAGCGGCGGCTGACGGCCTTTCCCGCGCGCCGGCCGCACCGAGCGCCGGCCGCACCGAGCGCCGGCCGCACCGAGCGCCGGCCGCACCGAGCGCCGGCCGCACCGAGCGCCGGCCGCACCGGGCGTCGGCCGCATCGAGCGCCGGCCTTACCGCGTTGCGCGCCCGAGCGGCGGTCAGCCGCGGCGGCGGAGCGACTCCGGCTTGTGCACGGCGTCCTTGCCCGTCTTGTCGCTCGTCACCCGGTACTGCGGCTCCTCCGGTGACGCCGCCACCTCACGGCCGGCCGTCTTCGTGCGCCTGGTGATCTTCTGCTCGACGGTGCCCTTGACGGTCTGGCCGTGGCTCTGCCAGCTCACCTTGTCGCCCTTGCCGAGGTCCTTGTCATTGCTCACCCCGGTCGGATACCCGGCCGGGCCTGCCGGAAACGGCGGTGTCAGTGGTCCGGGCCGCCGGGCAGGTCCGAGACGAAGATCGCGGTGCCGGGGAACAGCCGGCCCCGCAGCGGGCTCCACTGGCCCCAGATCTGCTCGTGGCCGGCCGGCCACTCGGGCTCGATCAGGTCGCGGAGCACGAACCCGGCCGCCACCAGCTCGCGGATCCGGTCACCCAGCGTGCGGTGCTGCTCGACGTAGGTGACCCGGCCCTCGTCGTCGGTCTCCACATACGGGTGGCGGTCGAAATACGAGTTCCGGGCGATCAGGCCGCTCTCATCCGGCTCGTCCCAGAAGATCCAGCGCATCGGGTGGGTGATCGAGAAGACCCAGCTGCCGCCCGGTCGCAGCACGCGCGCCACCTCGAGCATGGCGGCGCCGGAGTCGGCCACGAACGGGATCGCTCCGAAGGCGGTGCACACGATGTCGAATACGCTGTCCGCGAACGGGAGCGCCAGCGCGTCGGCTTGCAGGAGCGGAACGCGTACGCCCGAACGTTCGGCCCCGGCCATCGCCTGCCGCAACATGCCCGCCGAGAGATCGATGGCCACCACCTCGGCGCCCTGGCGTTCGAGCCAGCGGGCGCCCGCCGCGGCGCCCGCGCCGAGCTCCAGCACCCGCTTCCCGCGCACGTCGCCGAGCAGGTGCGCATCGGCCTCACGCAGGCCCTCGGGGCACCACACGAAGTCGGCATCGCCCAGGAAAGCGCCGTGTTCGGCCTGGTAGACGTCCGCGTCGAGATCCCACCAGGCGCGGCTCGCGTGCCGGCTCTCGTCGTCGGTAACCGGGCGGCGCGACGGCGCGGGAATCTCGATCACCCGCCAACGGTACGGCAGGGAGGGTCGTCGTCCGAATTCAGCATATTACGGGCATGCTACGAGGTTTCCGCCGAACATTGTGCCGCCGTCGTCAGGAGGGCTTGCAACCTGTGGTAATGCGCACGGTAAGCTAGTCGATGCGCTCGCGGATCGTGTGCCTCGGCAGGGAGCAGGTTCCGTGGTCGTCGATCTTGGCATGATCGACTGCGTTGATCCTGACTAACCGTTGGTGATCGTTTCGCTCGGTCGTGCCGTGCCCGGCGGCAGTTCCGTGGAGCGCGCGAGACACCACAAAACCCATCCGTTCGGAGCAACTGTCCACATGACGAGCAGCATCGAGGCCACCTCGAGCGCCAACAAGGTCACCGTCGACGATCTCGGGTCCGAGGAAGCATTCCTCGCCGCCATCGACGAGACCATCAAGTACTTCAACGACGGCGACATTGTCGAAGGCACCGTCGTCAAGGTCGATCGGGACGAGGTCCTGCTCGACATCGGCTACAAGACCGAGGGTGTCATCCCCTCGCGCGAGTTGTCGATCAAGCATGACGTGGACCCCGCGGAAGTGGTGTCGGTCGGTGACCACATCGAGGCTCTTGTTCTCACCAAGGAGGACAAAGAAGGCCGCCTGATCCTGTCCAAGAAGCGCGCACAGTACGAGCGCGCCTGGGGCACGATCGAGAAGATCAAGGAAGACGACGGCGTCGTCCGTGGCTCCGTCATCGAGGTCGTCAAGGGTGGCCTCATCCTCGACATCGGTCTCCGCGGCTTCCTGCCGGCCTCGCTGGTCGAGATGCGCCGCGTCCGCGACCTCCAGCCGTACGTGGGCCGGGAGCTCGAGGCGAAGATCATCGAGCTGGACAAGAACCGCAACAACGTGGTCCTGTCCCGCCGCGCGTGGCTCGAGCAGACGCAGTCCGAGGTTCGCACCGAGTTCCTCAACAAGCTGCAGAAGGGCCAGGTCCGCAAGGGCGTCGTCTCTTCGATCGTCAACTTCGGCGCCTTCGTCGACCTCGGCGGGGTCGACGGCCTGGTGCACGTCTCCGAGCTCTCCTGGAAGCACATCGACCACCCGTCCGAGGTCGTCGAGGTCGGCCAGGAGGTCGAGGTCGAGGTGCTCGACGTCGACCTGGACCGCGAGCGCGTCTCGCTGTCGCTGAAGGCGACCCAGGAAGACCCGTGGCGTCAGTTCGCCCGCACCCACGCGATCAACCAGATCGTCCCGGGCAAGGTCACCAAGCTGGTTCCGTTCGGCGCGTTCGTCCGCGTCGACGACGGCATCGAGGGCCTGGTGCACATCTCCGAGCTGGCCGAGCGGCACGTCGAGCTGCCCGAGCAGGTCGTCCAGGTCGGCTCCGACGTCCTGGTCAAGGTCATCGACATCGACCTCGAGCGCCGGCGCATCTCGCTGTCGCTCAAGCAGGCCAACGAGGGCTTCGTCGAGGGCGAGGAGCACTTCGACCCGACCCTCTACGGCATGGCGGCGACCTACGACACCGAGGGCAACTACATCTACCCCGAGGGCTTCGACCCCGAGACGGGTGAGTGGCTCGAGGGCTTCGAGAAGCAGCGCGAGACGTGGGAGAAGCAGTACGCCGACGCTCGCGAGCGCTGGGAGGCCCACACCAAGCAGGTGCAGGCGTCCCGCGACGCCGACGCCGAGGCCGCGCTCAACCCGGCTCCGGCCGCGGCGAGCGCTCCCGCCGGCACCGCGTCGTCGAGCTCGCCGGCCCCGGCGCGCGCGGCCGAGGAGCCGTCCGGCACCCTGGCCACCGACGAGGCTCTCGCCGCCCTGCGCGAGAAGCTCGCGGGCGGCAAGTGAGGTAGCCGTTTCGTAGTCCGAAAGGCCGTCCCGACTTCGGTCGGGGCGGCCTTTCGCCGTTCCGCCTTCCGCGGCGCCGTTTCCGGCGGCCTCGCTTCCCCCGCCTCGCCTCTGCATGGCGCAACCGCGGCCTCGCCTCCGTATCAGAGGTGATGTTTCGCGCCCCGGCTTCCGGATCGGCGATGATGCTTTCGCCGGGTCTCAGCGGCGATACTTGTCATCGTGCTCAGAGTGGGACTGACCGGCGGGATCGGGGCGGGCAAGAGCGCGGTCGCGGCGCGGCTTGCGGGGCTCGGCGCGGTGATCATCGACGCGGACAAGCTGGCCCGGGAGGTCGTGGCGGCCGGGACGGACGGGCTCGCGGAGATCGTGGGGGCGTTCGGCGCCGGGGTGCTGACCGCCGCCGGCGACCTCGATCGTCCGGCGCTGGGCGCCAAGGTGTTCGGCGACGAGGCGGCCCGGCGGCGGCTGGAGAAGATCATTCATCCGCGCGTACGGGCGAGGACCGCCGAACTGACCCGGACGGCACCCCCGGGAGCGATCGTGGTGAACGATGTGCCGCTCCTGGTGGAAACGGGGCTGTCCCCTTCGTACCACCTCGTATTGGTCGTGGAAACCCAGCGTGACCTGCGCATCCGCCGTCTCGCCGAGACGCGCGGGATGAGCGGGCAGGAGGCGGCCGCGCGGATCGGCGCCCAGGCGGACGACGCGCAACGGCGGGCCGCGTGCGACGTGGTGATCGAGAACGACGGGACGCTCGACGAGCTGCACGCGCGGGTGGATGAGATCTTCCGGGAGCGGCTGGTGCCGTTCGAGGAGCACGTGCGGCTGAGGACGAGGGCCCGGCCCGAGACGGCGCTGACGATCGCCGAGCCGGACCCGACCTGGCCGGCGCAGGCGGCGCGGCTGATCGCCCGCATCCGGCACGCGGTCGGGGACGGCTCGTTCGTGAGCCACATCGGCTCGACGGCGGTGCCCGGGCTGCCGGCCAAGAACATCATCGATCTCATGCTGGCCGTACGGACGCTGGACGAGGCGGACGCGCTGGCCGGGCGGCTGGGGGAGGCCGGCTTTCCCCGTCGCGAGGGTGAGTGGGTCGACAACGCGCGGGGCGTGCCGGGCGAGACCTGGCCGAAGCGGCTGCACGGCGGCGCGGACCCGGGGCGGCCGGTCAACCTGCACGTCCGGGTGCACGGGTCGCCGGGGTGGCGGTTCGCGCTGCTGATGCGCGACCACCTGCGGGCAGTGCCGGCGGCGCGGGAGGGGTACGCGGACGCCAAGGAGCAGTGGGCCCGCGAGCACGGCGACCGGTACAGCTACGCCGAGGCGAAGGAACCGTGGTTCGACACCGAGGCGCGGGCCGCGGACGACTGGGCGGAGGAGATGGGGTGGCAGCCTTCCGCGGTGGAGTGATGCGGCTGCCTTGCCCCGCGCCTGCCCGCGGGAATGATCTCCGCCGGGAATAGTTAGGCGCTCGCGGCGGCCGGTCTGCGCTCAGCGCGACCGCCATGGGTGCGCTTGCCCGGAGAGCCGGGGCGCATCGACCACGGGCCGACTCGGACGGACCGTGTGGTGATCCGTCAGCGAGCCGGTCGGCCGCCGCGAGCGGCCTACCCGAACAGGCTAGGCGAGCCGCGCAACCGCCGACAACCGCGGGAATGTGCACCCTCAGCACGGGGTTCGCAGAAGTTGTCATACCCCCGACGTACGGTTGGTCCCATGGCGCTCGACATCCCAGTTCGCGACGGCCGCTTCGAGGTCATCAGTGAGTTTCAGCCCGCCGGCGACCAGCCCACGGCCATCGATGAGCTGGAGCGGCGCGTCCGGCGCGGCGATCGGCACTCGGTGCTGCTCGGCGCCACCGGCACGGGCAAGAGCGCGACGACCGCGTGGCTGATCGAGCGGCTGCAGCGGCCGGCGCTGGTGCTCGCCCCCAACAAGACCCTCTGCGCGCAGCTGGCCAAGGAGTTCCGCGAGCTCCTGCCCAACAACGCGGTCGAATACTTCGTCAGCTACTACGACTACTACCAGCCCGAGGCCTACATCGCCCAGACCGACACGTACATCGAGAAGGACTCCTCGGTGAACGAAGAGGTCGAGCGCCTGCGCCACTCGGCGACGATGTCCCTGCTGACCCGGCGCGACGTGATCGTGGTGGCCACGGTCAGCGCGATCTACGGCCTCGGCACCCCGCAGGAGTATGTCGACCGGTCCGTCCGCCTCAAGGTCGGCGAGGAGGTCGATCGCGACAAGCTGCTGCGCCGCCTGGTCGACATTCAGTACGCGCGGAACGACATGTCATTCCAGCGGGGGACCTTCCGGGTGCGTGGCGACACGCTGGAGATCATCCCGGCGTACGAGGAACTGGCCATTCGCGTCGAGCTGTTCGGTGACGAGGTCGAAAAGCTGTATTACCTGCACCCGCTGACGGGCGAGGTGATCCGCGAGGTCGAGGAGCTGATCATCTTCCCGGCGACGCACTACGTGGCCGGCCCGGAGCGGATGGAGCGGGCGATCCGGGGCATCGAGGCCGAGCTCGAGGAGAGGCTGGCCGAGCTCGAGCGGCAGGGCAAGCTGCTCGAGGCGCAACGGCTCCGGATGCGTACGACATATGACGTTGAAATGATGCGTCAGGTCGGTTTCTGCAATGGCATCGAGAACTATTCGATGCACATGGACGGCCGATCGCCCGGCGAGCCCTCGTTCACCCTTCTCGATTACTTCCCCGACGATTTCGTCACGGTCATCGACGAGTCGCACCAGACGATTCCGCAGATCGGCGGCATGTACGAGGGGGACGCGTCGCGCAAGCGCATCCTGATCGAGCACGGCTTCCGGCTGCCCAGCGCCGCCGACAACCGCCCGCTGCGGTGGGACGAGTTCCTCGAGCGGGTCGGTCAGATGGTGTTCCTCTCCGCGACCCCCGGGCCGTGGGAGATGCAGCAGGCGCAGGGCGAGTTCGTCGAGCAGGTGATCCGGCCGACCGGTCTGGTCGACCCGCAGGTGGTGGTCAAGCCGACCAAGGGCCAGATCGACGACCTGATGCACGAGATCCGGCTGCGCACCGAGCGCGACGAGCGGGTGCTGGTCACCACGCTCACCAAGAAGATGTCCGAGGACCTCACCGACTATCTGCTGGAGAACGGCATTCGCGTGCGCTACCTGCACTCCGAGGTGGACACGCTGCGCCGGGTCGAGCTGCTGAAAGAGCTGCGCAAGGGCGACTACGACGTGCTCGTCGGCATCAACCTGCTGCGCGAGGGCCTCGACCTGCCCGAGGTGTCGCTGGTGGCGATCCTCGACGCCGACAAGGAGGGCTTCCTGCGCAGCGGCCGGTCGCTGATCCAGACCATCGGCCGGGCCGCGCGTAACGTCTCCGGCGAGGTCCACATGTACGCCGACAAGGTCACCCCCTCGATGCGCGACGCGATCGACGAGACCGACCGGCGCCGGGCCAAGCAGATCGCCCACAACGAGGCGAACGGCATCACCCCGCAGGCCCTCCGCAAGAAGATCCACGACATCCTCGACGACATCTACCGCGAGGCGGAGGACACGGACGCCACCGTCAACTCCGGCCCCATGGTCGGCGGCGGCGGCCGGCAGATGTCCCGCGGCAAGGCCCCGGTCCCCGAGACCAGGTCGAGGGCGCGGGCGTCGAGCGGCACGGCCCGCGAGGGCATGGCCCGCGCCGAGCTGGCGCAGCTGATCCAGGATCTGAACGACCAGATGCTGGCCGCCGCGCGCGAGCTGCAGTTCGAGCTGGCGGCCCGCATCCGCGACGAGATGTCCGAGCTGAAGAAGGAACTGCGCGGCATGGATATGGCAGGCGTGAAGTAAGGCCAGTTCGCTAGCCTCGCCGGGTGACTCTTGCCTGGACGACGGTCGATGGCCTACCCGACGAGCTGGTGCGCCTGGCCGAGCGCTGCGTCCGGGCCGACGGCGGAATGCCGCTCGCCACCGAGCCGTGGTTCCTCCGCCGGCGCTGGGCCGCGGACGGTGGGCGGGTGTTCGCCCTCCGCGCCTCCGCAGGCGGGGCACCCGCCGCGGCACCTGTTCCGGCGGCGCACGTCGGTTCGGCGGCGCCTGCTGGCTCGGTGGGGCCTGCTGGCTTGGTGGGGCCTGCTGGCTTGGTAGGGCCTGCTGGCTTGGCGGGGCCCGCTGGCTTGGCGGGGCCCGCTGGCTTGGCGGGGCCCGCTGGCCTGGCGGGGCCCGCTGGCTCGGCGGTGCCCGTTGGCTCGGCGGTGCCCGTTGGCTCGGCGCCATCGGCCGGCCTGGTTGGAGCCGGCGGTGGACTGCTGGCCGCCGGGGCGGTGTGTCCCGGCGGCGATGGTGTGATCGTCACCGCGCTGGTCGATCCCGACGCACGCGGTCGGGGTCTCGGCGCGGAAGTGCTCGACCGGGCCTTGGCCCTGGCGGCCGAAGCGACAAGCGCGCCCCCCGCGATCACCCTCGAGACCGAGTCGCTCACCGACGCCGCCGATGCGCTCTTCGCCTCGCGCGGCTTCCGGCAGATCTTCGCCGAGGACGTCATGCGAGTCGGCCTCGACGACACCACCCCGGCCACCTGGCCCGCCGACGCCACCCTCACCGAGTGGTCGACGGATGCGGCCGCGCGCTTCCACGCCGTCTACCGGGCGTCCTTCCGCGATCGGCCGGGCTTCCCCGACGAACCCCCGGCCGAGTGGATCGCCGAATACGACGAGGACGACGAGTTCCGCCCGGCCTGGTCCGTGCTGGTCACGGTTCCGGACCTGGGCGATGTCGGCTTCATCACCTCCGCGCTCGGCTGGGTCGTCCAGGTCGGCGTCCGGCCGGAGGCCCGGGGTCGCGGCCTCGGCGCAGGCCTGGTGCGTGAGTCGCTGACCCGGATGGCCGCGGACGGCGCCACCGAGGCCTGGCTGAACGTCAACGTCAACAACCCGGGCGCCGCCGCCCTCTATCGCCGGCTCGGGTTCGCTCACCGCGGCCGCCGGGCGCGGTACACGAACAGGCTAGGTTCCTAGGATGCTCAAGAAGGCGGGTCTGGGGCGGGCTCGGAGCGGCGAGGTTGGGGGCGGCGCACGGGCTCGGGGGACAGGCGGGCGTGAGGCGATGGCGGCGGGCTGAAGGCAGGCGCGAGCTGCCGGCGAGCGTGGGGCAGAGCACTCTCAAGACGAACGCGGGCTCGGAGCGGCAGGCGATAGGCGGGCGGAGAGGGCCAGCTCAAACGGCGGCCGGCCCAGGGCGAACCCCCACCGGACGGGGAATCGGCGGCCTCGACGGAACGCAAATCGTCCGGAACGCGTTACTCTGGTGAGAATTACATGACCGGATGGGCGGTTTGGACCGAGAGACGGCCCACGCTTTTCCGGGGTGCCGTGTCATTGGGTCTCTCGATGAGACACAATGGCTGCCGTAGGAGGGGAGTATTCCCTCGCGCCGGTCTCGTCAACACGGAATGCCCTGGTGGGCTACCCGGGGCCGGCGGTCGCCGCAGGCGGCGGAAGAGACCTCCGACAGCCGCACGCCGCTGTGCTTGCCCTACTCCGGGTGGACACAGCGTCGAACCGTGTCTGCCGGAGGTCGTCGTTGATCGTGTCCCCCTGGGTGTGGATCGCCACCCTCATCGCCCTCGTCGCCGTTCTGGCCGTCGATCTGCTGATCATCGGCCGGCGACCGCACGAGCCCTCGATGAAGGAGTCGGGCGCCTGGGTCGCGTTCTACGTCGGGCTCGCCGTTCTCTTCGGCGCCGGTGTCTGGGTCACGGCCGGTGGGCAGTCCGCGGGTGAGTTCTACACCGGCTGGCTCACCGAGTACTCGCTGAGCGTCGACAACCTCTTCGTGTTCGTGATCATCATGGGCCGGTTCGCCGTGCCGCGGCAGTTCCAGCAGAAGGTGCTGCTCATCGGCATCGTGCTGGCCCTGGTCATGCGCGGTCTGTTCATCGCCGCCGGCGCCGCCCTCATCGCCCAGTTCTCGTGGGTCTTCTACATCTTCGGGGCGTTCCTGGTCTACACCGCGATCTCGCTGCTCAAGGAGGGCGAGAACGACGAGGACGACTTCAAGGAGAACATCCTCATCCGCTGGGCCAAGAAGGCGTTCCCGGTGTCCTCGTCGTTCGGTGACGGCCGCATGATGACCGCAACCCAGACCGGCAAGCGCCTGTTCACGCCGATGCTCATCGTGATGATCGCGATCGGCACGACGGACCTGCTCTTCGCGCTCGACTCGATCCCGGCCATCTTCGGGATCACCAAAGAGCCGTACCTCGTCTTCACCGCCAACGTCTTCGCCCTGATGGGCCTCCGCCAGCTGTACTTCCTGCTCGGCGGCCTGCTCGAGCGCCTGGTCTTCCTCAACTACGGCCTGGCCGCGGTCCTCGCGTTCATCGGCGCCAAGCTCTTCCTCGAGGCGCTGCACACCAACAGCCTGCCGTTCATCAACGGTGGCGAGGGCGTCCACTGGGCCCCGGAGATCCCGATCTGGCTCTCGCTGCTGGTGATCATCGGCACGCTGGGCGCGGCCACGCTCGCGAGCCTGGCCAAATCCTCGCGCGACCGCAAACGCGAGTTACTCAACGCCAAGGTCTGATCAACAGCAAAAAACGGCCCATTCCCGCGTACGGGATGATGGGCCGTTTTTTGCTGTGGGATCAGGCCTGCGCGTGCTTGCGCCGAGCCGCCGTGCGCCCCCGGGTCTGCTGGTCCAGGATCACCTTGCGGATGCGGACCGCGGCCGGCGTCACCTCGACGCACTCGTCCTCGCGGCAGAACTCGAGCGCCTGCTCCAGCGACAGCTTGCGCGGCGGGATCAGCTTCTCGGTCTCGTCGGACGTCGACTGCCGCATGTTGGTGAGCTTCTTCTCCTTGGTGATGTTGACGTCCATGTCGTCCTGGCGCGAGTTCTCGCCGACGATCATGCCCTCGTACACCTCGGTGGTCGGCTCGACGAAGAGCTGGCCGCGCTCCTGGAGGTTGGTCATCGCGAACGCCGTCACCACGCCGGCCCGGTCGGCCACGAGCGAGCCGTTGCTGCGGGTGCGCAGCTCGCCGAACCACGGCTCGTAGTCCTCGAACAGGTGGTGCATGATGCCGGTGCCGCGGGTCTCGGTGAGGAACTCGGTGCGGAAGCCGATCAGGCCCCGGGCCGGGACCAGCCACTCCATCCGCAGCCAGCCGGTGCCGTGGTTGGTGAGCTGCTCCATGCGGCCCTTGCGGGTCGACAGCAGCGTGGTGATCGCGCCCATGAACTCGTCCGGCGCGTCGATGGTGAGGCGCTCGACCGGCTCGTGGATCTTGCCGTCGACCGTCCGGGTCACCACCTGGGGCTTGCCGACGGTCAGCTCGTACGACTCCCGCCGCATCTGCTCGACCAGGATCGCGAGCGCGAGCTCGCCGCGGCCCTGCACCTCCCAGGCGTCCGGCCGGTCGGTGGGCAGCACGCGCAGCGACACGTTGCCGACCAGCTCGCGGTCGAGCCGGTCCTTGACCATGCGGGCCGTGACCTTGCCGCCCTTGACCCGGCCGACCATCGGCGACGTGTTCGTGCCCAGGACCATCGAGATGGCCGGCTCGTCGACGGTGATCAGGGGAAGGGGCAGCGGGTTCTCGGCGTCGGCCAGGGTCTCGCCGATCATGATCTCGGGGATGCCGGCGATCGCCATGATGTCGCCGGGGCCGGCGCTCTCGGCCGGCTTGCGCTCGAGGCCCTCGGTCATCAGCAGCTCGGAGATGCGGACGCTGGCGATCGTGCCGTCGGTCTTGCACCAGGCGACGGTCTGGCCCTTGCGGATCGTGCCCTCGTGCACGCGGCACAGCGCGAGCCGGCCGAGGAACGGCGACGAGTCGAGGTTGACCACGTGGGCCTGCAGCGGCGCGTCCTCGTGGTAGGTCGGCGCCGGGATGGTCTCGAGGATCGTGGTGAACAGCGGCTCGAGGTTGTCGCTGTCCTGCGGGACGGTGCCGTCGGCGGGCTGGCCCAGCGAGGCGACGCCGTCGCGGGCGCAGGCGTAGACGATCGGGAAGTCGATCTGGCCCTCGTCGGCGTCGAGATCGAAGAAGAGGGCGTACGTGTCGTCGACGACCTCCTTGATCCGGGCGTCGGGCCGGTCCACCTTGTTGATCACCAGGATGATCGGCAGCCGGGCCTGCAGCGCCTTGCGGAGCACGAAGCGGGTCTGCGGCAGCGGGCCCTCGGACGCGTCGACCAGCAGGACCACCCCGTCGACCATGGTGAGGCCGCGCTCGACCTCACCGCCGAAGTCGGCGTGGCCGGGGGTGTCGATGATGTTGATGGTGACGGGCTCGCCGTCGGCCGGCTGGTAGCTGATGGCCGTGTTCTTGGCGAGAATGGTGATGCCCTTTTCCCGCTCCAGGTCCATGGAGTCCATGGCGCGGTCGGTCATCTCGCCGCGGGCGTGGGACTGACCGCCCTGCCGGAGCATGGCGTCGACCAGGGTGGTTTTGCCATGGTCGACGTGAGCGATGATGGCGACGTTGCGGAGGTCGGTGCGGGTCTGCATGCATCCATTGTCCCCGGTCTCGGTTGCTGTCACGGGTCCGGGGTAGAGCGCCCGATCATGGGGGTTTTGTCGGGTTCGCGGGGCAGCGGATCTTGTGGGGGGCCTGTTAGCGTTCGCCATCGACGTCTCACGGGGAGGTCGTTCGTCGATGCGTGCACGAATTCTTGTAGTGGCGGTCGCCCTGGTGGTCGCCGCGGGCTGTGGTCTGACCGGTGGCAAGGACAACAACGACTCGGGCACCGCGGCCGCGGCCGCCGCCGACGAGCCGTCGTTCGAGCCGCTGGCCGAGTCGCCAACGCCGGAGCCTACGACCGAGTCGCCCTCGCCGAAGCCGTCGAAGACGCCTTCGAAGAAGCCGAAGACGACGAAGCCGACCCCGACCGGGCCGGTGAACAACTTCGAGCACGCGGCATGCTTCCACTACGACGGCAAGGCGATCTCGAAGACGTCGGCGAAGTCGGCGCTGAACGCGGCCGCGGCGAAGAAGTACTGGCCGAAGAGCGCGCCCACCCTGACCGTGCCGTCCGACCTGGTGCGCAGCGTCGCGTGGAACGAGAGCGGCTGGCAGTCGAACATCGTGAACTGCGACGGCGGCTTCGGCCTCATGCAGCTGATGCCGGACACGGTCTCGATGATCAATTCGCGGTTCGAGCAGTCCTACGACGTCAAGAACTACAAGCAGAACGCGGTCCTCGGCGCCAACTATCTGGCCTGGCTGACGAAGTACATCGGCGACCTCTACTTCAAGGCGAACTACAGCCTGAGTACGTCGAAATGCTCCTCGTCGTCGTCCTGGTGCCTGCTCAACCTGGTGATCTCGGCGTACCACGCGGGGGTCGGCACCGTCGAGGCGGCGGGCTCGAGCAAACAGGTGCCCAGCAGCGACTACGTCGGCGTGGTGCGGGCGCTGATGAAGTCCTGCTTCTGCGACAGCTACTGACCGGCGGCCCCACGCGGGGCCCCGGCCGGAGTCGCGCTACACTTGACGACTGAGACCCGGGGCCCGGTTTTGACCCGTCCTTCGACGCGGTAGTAAGGTCCCGGGGCTGTCGTGTGTTGATGATGCTGGCGAGCTGCATACTTTTCGGCTTGCAGCTCACCCTAAGGAGCCCTACGCAATGCCGCCCAAGAAAAAGACCCATGAGGTAACCCTCGCGCTTGAGGCGGGTAACGCCGCGATGGTCGACCTCGGCAAGATGCTTGGTCCGACCGGGGCCAACATGCGTGCCGTGAAGGTGGAGTACGACGAGGCCACCGCGAAGAACCGGGGCGAGATCATCCCGGTCATCGTCTCGGTCTACGAGGACCGCAGCCACACCCTGGTCTACAAGACGCCGCCGACCAGCTTCCTGATCCGCAAGGCTCTCGGCATCCAGTCCGGCGCGTCGAACCCGCTGACCCAGACCGTGGGCACGCTCAGCGAGCAGCAGATCAAGGAGATCGCGGAGCGCAAGCTTCCCGACCTCAACGCGAACGACATGGACGCGGCCATCAAGGTCGTGGCGGGCACCGCCCGGTCCATGGGCGTGAAGGTCCCCAGCTGACCCGCAGCTTGTGAAAAGGGCCCCCGATCGGGGGCCCTTTTTCATGCCTTCCCGACGATCTCGTCGATCAGGCCGTACTCGACCGCCTCGGCCGCGCTGAGCGAACGGCCCGCCTGCAGGTCGTCCTCGATCCGGCTGCGCGTCTGCCCGGTCACGTCGACCAGGCGCAGCACGACCTCCTCCAGCTCCCGCAGGTGCTGCCCGGCGGCCCGGGTCACCTCGTCGGCGGTGCCGGTCACCCCGGCCGAGCGCGGCTCGGCGAGCTTGAAGCGCGCGTGGCGGTAGGCCATCCGCTTGTCGGCGGCCGCGAGCACCGCGATCACGGCGCCCGCCGCCTGGGCGGTGACCAGCGCGTGCACGGGCGCGGCCATCGTGTCGATCACGTCGATCACCGCGAGCGCGGCGGTGAGCTCCCCGCCGTCGCTGGCCACGTGCAGCTGCACCGGGGCCGGCCCGGCCGCGTCGAGGCTGAGCAGCGCGGCCGCGATGCCGGTGGCGACCTCGTTGGTGAGCTGGCCGCGGACCATGACGATCCGCTGGTCGAACAGCCGCTCCTCGAGCCATCCGGGCAGCGCCGCGCCGCCGGGATGCGGCGGCGGCCAGGGCTCGGGGGAGTGGTGCGGGGGCTGTCCCCAGCGCATCGGGTCGTGTCGCAGGTTCACCGAAACCCCTTCTCGTCGGCTGCGGCCAGCGTATCCAGCGCGCGGACCCGGGATCGACGGCTTCCGCTGTCAGCAGAGGGAGGGGGTTGCCCGGGCGGGGCCGGCGTGCTTGCTTAGGGGGGAGTGACGAGGGCCACAGGAGGCTGGGATGTCCGAGATCTTGCAGCTTGACCCGGCGAAGACCGCGGTCGTGCTGATCGAGTACCAGAACGAGTTCACCACCGAGGGCGGCGTGCTGCACGGGGCGGTGGCGCCGGTGATGGACAAGACCGGGATGCTGGACAAGACCGTGGCGCTGGTGGAGGCGGCCCGCGCGGCGGGGGTGACCATCATGCACGCGCCGATCACGTTCGCGCCCGGGTACGGCGAGCTGTCGCGGCATCCGTACGGGATCCTCAAGGGGGTCGTGGACGGGAACGCGTTCGTGAAGGGAACGTGGGGCGCGGCGATCGTCGACCGCCTCGCGCCGGCCGACGGGGACATCGTGATCGAGGGCAAGCGGGGGCTGGACACCTTCGCGAGCACGAACCTCGACTTCATCCTGCGCGGCAAGGGCATCGAGACCGTGATCCTCGCCGGGTTCCTGACCAACTGCTGCGTCGAGTCGACCATGCGCAGCGCCTACGAGAACGGCTACCGGGTCATCACGCTGACCGACTGCACCGCGGCCACCTCGCCCGAGGAGCACGACAACGCGATCGCGTACGACTACCCGATGTTCTCCATCCCGGTGGAGGCGTCCCAGGTGGTGGCGGCGCTGTAAGCGGCAAGCGCGGCGTGCTCTACATTGCAGTCATGACGTATATCATCGCGGAGCCTTGCGTTGATGTGCTCGACAAGGCATGCGTCGAGGAGTGCCCCGTCGACTGCATCTACGAGGGCAATCGGATGCTCTACATACACCCGGACGAGTGCGTCGACTGCGGCGCGTGCGAGCCGGTCTGCCCGGTCGAGGCGATCTTCTACGAGGACGACGTGCCGGAGCAGTGGAAGGACTACACGAACGCGAACTACGAGTTCTTCGAGGACCTCGGCTCGCCCGGCGGGGCCGCGAAGATCGGCAAGATCGACAAGGACACCCCGTTCGTGGCGGCGCAGCCTCCCGCCGGGGCGTAGAGCGGCATCACGCCGGGCGATACCCGGGCCCTACAGCCAGTGGTTGTCGTGCTCGAGGTAGAACGCGACGCGCTCCTGCTCGCTCATCTCCGACAGGTGCGCGAGGCCCTCGAAGTAGCCCTCGCGCGGCGCGCCGGGGGAGAAGTGCAGCAGCATCGAGGCCGGCGCGCCGGACTCGTTCTTGAAGCCGTGCACGCCGCCCGGGGGCACGTGCACCCAGTCGCCCGGCTCGGTGTCGAGCCACTTCCGGCCGTCATAGATGCGCATGGCGCCGGAGAGGATGTAGAACGACTCCGACAGCGTGTGGTGGAAGTGCGGATCGGGGCCGGTGACGCCCGGTCCGCACTCCCATCGGTACATCCCGAAGAGCCCGCCGGTCGACGCCCCGGTCGACAGGTAGTGGACCTTGGTGCCGTTCGGGTAGACGAGCTCGGGCTCGGTGGCGGCGGGACGGTGGACGGCGCTGATCTCGCCCTCGTCCCCGTGGTACAGCGGTGGCGGATAGGTCATGACCCCATCATCGGGGAATCGGATCAACGCCGCCGTCCCGCCGGATCACCGGGACCGGGTGTCAGTCGCAGCAGCCGTCGGCCCGGCCGATCCAGCCGAACGTGTGGGCGTAGGTGTTGTGGGTGGTCGCGCCCCAGTAGATGACGGCGCTGACCGTGGGGTGGAACCCGGTGGCGACCGTGTCCGACTCGTAGCCGCGGTAGACGTACTCGGCCGTGTGCTTCATGTTGGTGTAGCAGTTGTTGCTGTTGCTCGGGATGTTCCACGTCCCGCTGGACGTGGACAGCTGCCCGCTGAGGCTGACCGTGCAGCGAGTGGCGCTGGTCTGCCAGTTCGGCCCGAAGTAGGGCTCGGTGTAGATGACCAGATGGGTCGGGTTGTCGTTGCGGCTCTCCCAGTACCACGTCACGCACACCGAGACGTTGGTTCCCGCCATGATCTCGCCGCTCACCACCGCGCACTGCTGGTTCGAGCTCGCCTGCGCCGGCATGGCCGTGATGCCGAGGATCAGCGCGCCGAGCGCGACGACGGCGGCCAGCCGCCTGGTCATGGTGTGACGTGCCCATTTGAGTGGTTTGACGGGCATTGTTCCCCCTGGTCGGTTGGGTCGTTGCGACGCCCGGCCGGCGACAGCGGAGAGATCTTACGGTCGGCACGGGCCGTCGCGATGCCCCGTCCGTCCACCGTGGATGATCCTTCGCACTGGCGGGAAATCGGATGAATGGCATCGTCGCACCGGGGGTAACCCGGGCATATGGCCATGATTCAGCCGGACCCCGACCGCTATCCGCCGCTCGACCCGGGCGCGCCGATTCCCGACGACCCGGGCGAGCTCGAGCCGAACGCGCCGGAGCCGTTGCCGCCCGCGCCGGTCGAGCCGGCGCCCGAGCCGGCCGAGGAACCGGCCGGGGAACCGGGTGGTGTGCCGGAACCCGCTTGATGAAGATCACCTTCCGCCGTCGGATCTTTTTGATCCGGCGGCGTTCTCATGCAACCTGGCCGGTGCGGTGAAACGTCAGGGGTCTGTGAGAGCGAAGGAGGGCACGTGAAGACAGAGCGTGACGAGCAGTTCCACAGCTTCGTGCTCAGCCACCGCGCCCAGCTGGTGCGTACGGCGACACTGCTGACGGCGGGTGACCAGCACCTGGCCGAGGACCTGGTCCAGTCCACCCTGACGAAGCTCTATGTCGCCTGGCCGGCGTTCCGGCGGGCCGACAACCCGGAGGGCTACCTGCGCCGCACGCTGGTGAACGCGCTGACCGACGAGCGTCGGCGGTGGTGGCGCCGGCACGAGCGCACGGTGGCCGAGCTTCCGGACCGGCCGCTGTCGGAGACCGGCGAGACCGACGACGGGAACGACGGGATCCGGGCCGCGATGCGGGAGCTTCCGCCCAAGATGCGCGCCGCGCTCGTGTTCCGGTACTTCTACGACCTTGGCGTCGCCGACACCGCCGACGCCCTCGGCTGCTCCGAGGGCACGGTGAAGAGCCAGACCGCCCGGGCGCTCGAGCGCCTGCGGGACGTGCTGGCCCAGACCGAAATCCCCCTGACAGGAGTCATCCGATGATGGATCTGCACGACCGGCTCTCCTCCCTCGCCGGGCCGGCCGGCCCGGCCACCGCCGAGCAGGCGGACGCCGACGTGGCCCGTGGCCGGCGGGCGCTGCTGCGCCGCCGGGCGGTCCGCGGCACCGGCGCCTCGGTCTTCGCGGCCGCCGCCGTGGCCGCGGCGATCAGCTACGGCGTCTCGGCCGGGGGCGGCGCCGCGTCGTCCCCGTCCGGCGCGACGGCCGCGGGCTCGCCCGCCGCCGGCTCACCGGCCGTGGGCTCGCCGGCCGCCGGTGACCCCGCCGTGGTCGCCACCCGCCTCGTCGCCTACCGCGGCGAGCAGCCGAAGGGCTTCACGATCGACAAGGTGCCCGCGGGCTGGGAGGTGCAGGGCGTGAACGCCGCCGTGCTGACCATCGGGCCGGTCGGGCTCAAGGACAAGAACCCGGACAGCTTCGTCGGCAAGATCGCGATCATGCTGCAGTCGGCCGACGACCACTCGACGCCGACCGGCACCGCGGTCAAGGTCGGCGGCAACCCCGGCGTGATCAACGTCGGGCTCGGCACCGACCACGTCAAGAACCTGTGGGTGAAGGTGCCGTCCAAGGGCTGGCTCCAGGTGCAGATCTGGGACTCGCGCGGCTGGTCGGACGCCGCCATCGTCGAGTTCGGCGCCGGCATCCACGTGCTGCCGGGCGCGGTGCAGGGCCGGGGCTGATCCCTCGAGTAATCGGTCCCTCAGGCAACCGTCACCGAGATGGTGTGACGCCCCGTCGCACCGCTCGGGAACGGGGTGGCGCGGGCCGCCGGCTGCACCGCCCCCGTGCCGTCGGTGGCCCGCACCGAGAGCGAGTGCGGGCCCGCCGCCGCGGCCCAGGAGTACCGCCACTGCACCCAGGTGTCGGCCGACGCCGTGGGCAGCAGCTCGGCCGGTGACCAGGCGCCCCCGTCGACGCTGACCTCCACCTTCCGGATGCCCCGGCGCTGCGCCCAGGCGACGCCGGCGACCGTGACCCGGCCGGCGGCGAGCCGCTCGAACGGGCGGGGGCGGTCGATCCGGGAGGCGGTCTTCACCGGGCCGTCGGCGGCCCAGCCCCGCTTCACCCAGTACGCGTCGAAGCGGTCGAACCGGGTCAGCTCCAGCTCGGTCAGCCACTTGCAGGCGCCGGCGTAGCCGTACAGGCCGGGGGTGAGCATCCGCACCGGGAAGCCGTGCTCCAGCGGCAGCGGCTCGCCGTTCATGCCGACCACCAGCATCGTGTCCCGCCCGTCCAGCGCCGTGGCGACCGGCGTGCCGATCGTCATGCCGTCCGCCGAGCGGGCCACCAGCTGGTCGGCGCCGGCGTCGACGCCGGCCTCGCGCAGCAGCGGCGCCAGCGGCACGCCGAGCCAGCGCGCGGTGCCGATGTACGGGCCGCCGACCTCGTTCGACACGCAGTTCAGCGTGACGTCCCGCTCGATCAGCGGCCGGTCGAGCAGATCGGCGAAGGACAGCCGCAGCTCCCGGCCGACCATCCCGTGCACGCGCAGCGACCACGTGTCCGGGTCGAGCCGAGGCACGGTGAGCGCCGTGTCGACCCGGTAGAAATCGGCGCCGGGGGTACGGAAACCGGGTGGCGCCGCGAACGGCGGTGCCGGGTCGGCCGGGGCCGGCAACCGGATCGCCGACCGGGACCGGGCCGCCGCGCCGCCCCGGGTGCGCTTCACGACGGTCGCCCCGCCCTCGGCCGCCACGGCGCCGGCGGCGATGAGGGCGGCGGCCCGCAGGAAGCGCCGGCGGTCCGCCCGGGTGGCGGCCGGCGCGCCGACCGCCTGGGTGGCGGCCGGCATGCCAGTCGGCCGGGTGGCGGCCGGCACGCGGGTCAGCCACCACAGGATGAGTCCGGCGACCGCGGCGGCGAGCAGGGCCGGCGCCGCGTCGAACGCCACCGCGGCCGGCCGGGACAGCGCGGCGCCGGCCCCGGCCAGGCCGAGCACCCCGGCGCCGGCCGGGATCACCCAGCGCCGCCGCCGGCCGAGCACGCCGACCGCCGCCGCGGCCAGGGCCACCACCAGCGCGATGCCGGTCAGCAGCACCGGCTTGTCGTGGGTGCCGAGCTCGCGGACCGCGAGCTCCTTGACCGCGGTCGGGGTCGCGTCGATCACCGCGCCGCCCACCGCGACCAGGGGTCCGGAGGCGGGCCGGGTCACGGCCGCGAGCAGTTCCGCGACCGCGACCCCGGTGCCGGCGCCGAGCACGCCGGCGATCGCGCCCCGCATCACTTCTTCGGCATCAGGACGGTGTCGATGATGTAGACGTTCGCGTTGGCCGTCTGCACGTTGCCGCAGATCACCGACGCGTCGCCGTCCACCTTGAAGTCCTGGCCGCTGCCGCTCACCGTGAGCTCGCCGCCCTGCAGCGTCTTGTGGCTGCCGGCCAGGTCGGCGGGCGTCAGCTTCCCGGACACCACGTGGTAGGTCAGGATGCTGGTCAGCGTCTTCTTGTCGGCCAGCACCTTCTTGAGGTCGGCGGCCGGGATCTTCTTGAACGCGTCGTTGGTCGGCGCGAACACGGTGATGCCGTCGGCCGAGTTGAGCGAGTCCACGAGACCCGCCTGCTTGACGGCGCTGACCAGGGTGGACAGCAGCGGGTTGCCGGAGGCCGCGGTGGCGACCGGCACCTGGGCCATGGCCTGGAAGCTGCCCTTGTCGGACGGGTCGGTCGGCACGGCCGAACAGCCCGTCCCGAAGTTGGTCATCGCGTCCATCGTGGGCATCGCCGACGTGGCCATCGGTGAAGGCGCGGTGGTGGTGGTGGTGGTCGTCGCCGGTGCCGCGGACGAGTCGCCGGACGAGGAGCCGCAGGCCGCCACCGAGATCGAGAAGAGAGCGGCGGCGGCCAGGGCGGTGAATCGCGTCGTGCGCATTTTCGTTCCTCCATTGTCGGGATTTACACCCTTAATTCGGAGCGAACGACGTCCTGGAGACGTGCGACTTCACGCGAGTTTGAGATCGGCGACCATCGGCAGTGTCGGCGTGCGCGAACCACCCGGCGGCTCGACCGTGACGCCCACGTCGGAGGCCTGGTCGATGCCCTCGACGATCCGCACGGCCGAGGTCTGCCCGGGGTCGAGCGCGCCCTCGGAATGCGGCGACCCGTCGCGGACCGTCCACAGCTGATAGACCCGGCCGGTCGGGGCCGACCCGGCGGCCAGCATGATCACGCCGGAGTTCCGCAGCCGGGAGACGGCCACCGTCACCCGTCCGCCGCCGTCCACGACCTGGTCGCGCACCACCAGGTCGGGGGCCGCCAGCACGGCGCGGACCTGGGCCTCGGACGACCGAGCCGCCTCGGCGGCCGCGTGCTCACGGCGTACGCGCTGATCTTGAATGGCGTAGGTGACCCCACCCACCGCGACCACCGCGGCGGCCGCGGCCGTCCACCGGCGCCACCGCATCGCCGGACGCGCCACACGCGTCTCGGGCGCCAGCTGCCGGGTCGTGCGGACCGCCGCCATCACGTTCGCCCGCAGACCGGGCGGCGGCACCGACCAGGCGCCGCCCGCCAGCCGCGCCGCCGCCTCGCGCAGCTCGTCGACCTCGGTCCGGCACTCCTCGCACTCGCGCAGGTGCCGGTCGAACGAGGCCCGTTCCACATCGTCGACGGCGTCCAGGACGTACGCGCCGAGCAGGGAATGAATGGTCATGCCGGCACCCCCAGGCAGTAGCGCAGCCGGACCAGGCCGTCGCGCATGCGCGCCTTCACCGCCGTCAGCGGGGCGCCGAGCAGCTCGGCCACCTGCGCGTACGTGTGGCCCTGGTAGTAGGCGAGGGTGACCGCCTCGCGCTGGAGCTCGGTGAGGTCGTCCAGGCAGCGCCGCACCTGCTGGCGCTCCAGCCGGCCGGTCACCTCGTCGGCGACGGCGTCGTACGGGGTGTCGATCGACCCCGCGCCGACCCGCATGTCCCGGTCGGTCGCCGCCTGCTCGGACCGCACCCGGTCGACCACCCGCCGATGCGCGATGGTGAAGACCCAGGACGTGGCCGAGCCCCGGGCCGGGTCGAAGCGGGCGGCCGTGCGCCACACCTCGACCAGCACCTCCTGGGCGACCTCCTCGGCCTGCGCCGGATCGCGCAGCACCCGCCGGATCAGGCCGTAGACCCGGGCCGCGACCAGCTCGTAGAGCTGCTCGAACGCCCGTTCGTCACCGCGGGCCACGGCCCGCAGCAGCTGACCGGGGTCGGGTGGCGCGTCCGGCACCGCCGACAAGTGATCCGGCCGCCGGCCGATACCCGGTCCCGTCATGAGCCCACCCTTCGCCGCACAGATCCCACGCCGGGTATTCGGAGCGGCGGCGGGCGAGGATAGGTCGGGTCACAGCCGCGTTCGCGCCACTGGTCCTACCGGCGCCGGGCCGCGGCAGTGCCCCGGTGGGACCAGGTGTCGTCACCCAAGCTTGCCGAAGACCGTGGCCTCGAGGCCGTTCATCGGCGAAATGCGGTCCTTTCGGGCGCGTTTACGCGTGTACATGGCATCGTCGGCGGCGGCGATCAACGCATCCGGCGAAGGAATCCCGTCTTGCACGCTGGTTGCCGTTCCCACCGTCACACCGACGGTCAGGGACGTGTCGTTCCACCTGATCGGCTTCTTGAGGGCGTCCTCGACGCTTTGCTGAACCAGCCCGGCGGCGACCTCATCAACGCCGGGGCAGTACGCGAGAAACTCGTCGCCGCCGACGCGGGCGACGATGTCGTTCTGTCGCAGAGTATCGGTGAGGCGGCGGGCAACGCATCGAAGTACTTCGTCGCCGGCTTCGTGGCCGTAGCGGTCGTTGATCGGCTTGAAATCGTCGAGATCGCAGTACAGAACGGTGGCCGGAGACGGTGGGCTTCCCGCAGCCCCGGTCAAGGCGTGATTGATGTCGGCGAAGAGTTTTCGCCGGTTGACCAAGCCGGTCAAGTCGTCGTGGCCGGCCTGGTACTCCAGTTCATCGCGGTCCTGTGATCGCTGAGCCAGAAGTTGACGAGCGCGGATCAGGACCAGGGGCACCATCGTCAGGGGACCGAGAGTGAGCAGCAATCCGTCCGGGGCCTCGCCGACCAGCTGGGGAATGCCGCCCACCACGGGCATGACGACGAGTGCGCCGCCGAACAGGCGGAATCGGATCTTCGTGTTCACCAGTTCGCGATCGGTGATCGGCAGCGTCAAGGTGCCTGCCGTCGGATGCAGCGCGGCCGCTCCGATGAGCAGATAGCTGATCAGGTAGCACAGGCCGGTTGCCGCCGAGGGGATGCCGGGAGCGTTGCCGCCGGCCGTGAACAACACGTCACCCAGGACGGCGCAGGCAAGCGCGCCCAGGAACAGCCACACACTGACCTGCCGGCGTCCGGCGGCCTGAGCGACCCGGAGCATCGAGCCCAGAATGCCCATCAGCGCCAAGATCTGCACCAGCACTCTGATCTGTCCGGGAGTGGGTGTGCCGGCGTCCAGCAGTGCGGGGCGCAGCGCGTATTCCCAGACGGGCGCGGCGGCGGCGATACCGACGACGGCCGCATCGATGACATCGCCGCTGTCGCGTGCGGCCCGCTGCCTGACGACGAGCAGGCTCGCCCCCAGCATCGCCAGATAGCCGGCGATCTGGAACGGTGCGATCGGCCAGGCGGCGACACTCCCGTGCGAAGCGATCCGTATCCAGGCCAGGACGTTCACCACCGTCAGGAGTGACAGTGCGATGGCCACCAGATTCCACGGCAACCGGTACGCGTGGCGATGCATACGCGTGGTCGCCGTGGCCGCGATCAGGGCGACGACGCCGGCCGCGAGCAGCGCCGTCTGCCGCTGGGTCGCGTCGCCCAGGACGAAGACCGCCGGCAGCACTGCGGCCGCGATCATGAGAAACGCGGTCGGCGTGCGCACCGGAGCCTCTCGTCGAGTTGCCACACCTGTGTATCGGCGCCGTGTACTCGATCCTTACCGGTCCTGGCGAGCGGCGGCCCGCCACGGCCGGGTCACCAGCCGCGTTCGCGCCACTCGGCGAGCGACGGCCGCTCGGCGCCCAGCGTCGAGTCCCGGCCGTGCCCGGGGTAGAACCAGGTGTCGTCACCCAGCTTGCCGAAGATCGTGTCGTCACCCAGCTTGCCGAAGATCTTGGCCTCGAGATCGTTCATCAGCGAGATGTGGTCCTCGACCGTGACCGTCTTCCCGTGACCGCCCGGGAACAAACTGTCACCGGTGAAGAGATGTCCGTGGCCCTCCGGGTCGCGGTAGAGCAGCGCGATCGAGCCCGGGGTGTGCCCGACCAGGTGGATCACCTCGAGCGCGCAGTCGCCGACGGTGACGGTGTCGCCCTCGGTGAGGGTGCCGGTCACCACCGGGATCTCACCGGCGTCGTCGGCGTGCGCCAGCGAGCGGGCGCCGGTCGCCTCGACCACGTCCTCCAGGGCCTGCCAGTGGTCGCCGTGCCGGTGCGTGGTGACGACCGTGGCCAGGCCGCCGTCGCCGATCAGCGCGAGCAGGGTCTCGTCGTCGTTGGCCGCGTCGATCAGCAGCTGCTCACCGCCGTCGGCGCAGCGCAGCAGGTACGCGTTGTTGTCCATCGGGCCGACCGAGACCTTGGTGACGGTCAGGTGGCCGAGGTCGCGGACGGCGGGCGCGCCGCCACGGGTGACGTCTCCGGTGTAGGCCATGGTCACTTCCACCTCACGGGTGTCGGGAGCTCGCCGTCGGGCGAGACGGTCAGGTCGGCGCCGTCGCCGCGGCCGGACAGCCAGGCGGCGAGGGACTTGGTCGGGCCGCCGACGACCGGTGGGTCGTCCGCGGTGCCGATGGTCAGCGGGTGGTCGATGCCGTACGGGCGCAGGACCATCGGCGGCGCGTCCGGGCCGGCGCCGGTGACGATCTCGCGGAGCATCCGCAGCGCGAACGCGTCGGACCAGTCGCCCGGCGCGTAGCCCCGCCCGAGGTCGACGTGGTGCACCTCGACCTCGCGCAGCCGCGCCCACGGCACCCCGGCCGCCGGCAGCTTGATGAACTCCAGGCGGAAGGTCCACGCCTCGGCCGGCATCGCGGCGGCCGCGTCGGCGAACCGCTCGTGCGACGCGCGGATGTCCTCGACCTGCTCGCGCAGCGGCCGGCCGGCGCCCGCCGTGATGTCCGACTCCCGCTGACCGGGCGCGTAGGCCTCGGCCACCACGCCGGTGCGGGCGCCGGTGAGCAGTCGCGTGTACATGTCGGCGTTGCGCGCGACGTGGGTCAGGACGTGCCCGACGGTCCAGCCGGGCAGCAGTGACGGCGCGGAGACCGTCGCGGGGTCGAGGTCGGCCGCGGTGCGCAGCAGGCTTTCGGTGGCTCGGTCGACTTCGGTGAGAAGCACGAGCGGATCCATCGTCACCTGGCAAACCCTAGTGGACCCAAATTCACTTTCGCTGGGGTAGTGGTGACCGTACCGTCGGTGGCAGACGCGCCGACCGGCCCGCGGAGGAGGTGGGGAACGTGCAGTTCGTCATTACCGCGTCCCTTCACCCGGAGGCCGCGGCCTGACCCGCCCGGCCAGGCGCCCTCCCGTCCCGCAAAGGGTTCTCATGTCGCACGACCTGTCCCGGCTCGGCTGGGACGACTCCCTCGCATCCGCGTACCGTCCCTTCGACCGTCCCGACGCCGAGCCCGCCCGGGTGCTGCGCGCCGACCGCGGCGTCTGCACCGTGCTCGGCGAGTCCGGCGTCCTCCGCGCCAGTCTCGCCGGGGGCGTGCTGCTGGCGGCGGCCGGCGACCCGGTCAAGCTGCCCTGCGCCGGCGACTGGGTGGTCGTCCGGCACTGGCCCGACCGCCGCACCACGCTCGAGGCCGTGCTGCCCCGCCGCACGGCGCTGATCCGCCGCACCTCCGACAAGGACGCCACCGGCCAGCTGCTGGCCGCGAACATGGACACGGTCGCCGTGGTCGAGCCGATCCACCCCGAGCCCGACGATGCCCGGGTCGAGCGGTTGCTGGCCCTGGCCTGGGAGTCGGGGGCGAAACCGCTGCTGGTGCTGACCAAGAGCGACACCTCGGCGGACCCGTCGGCGGTGGCCCGGCAGCTCGCGGAGCTCGCGCCGGGCGTGCCGGTGGTTCCAGTGAGCGTGCGCGGCACGCCCGGCATCGAGCAATTGCGGGCGTACGTGGATGACGGCCGCACCCTGGCACTGCTCGGCCGATCGGGCGCCGGGAAGTCGACGCTGGTCAACGCCCTGGCCGGGGCGGCCGTGATGCCGGTGCAGGCGATCCGCGACGCCGACGGCAAGGGCCGGCACACCACCGCCTACCGCAACCTCGTCCCGCTCCCCGGTGGCGGCGCCGTGCTCGACACCCCCGGCATCCGCGGGGTCGGCCTGCTCGACACGGCCGAGGGCCTCGACCGGGCCTTCGCCGACATCGCCGACCTGGCCGCCCACTGCCGTTACGGCGACTGCCGGCACGGCGCCGAACCGGGCTGCGCGGTCCAGGCCGCGCTCGCCGCCGGCGCGCTGGCGCCGCGGCGGCTCGCGAGCTGGCGCAAGCTGCACCACGAGATCGAGGTGGAGAGCGCCCGCCAGCAGGCCCGGGTGGCCGCCGGGCACCGTCGCCGGCGGCACTGAGGCGCCTTCTGCGACAATGCTGCGATGCAGGCCGCGGTCGAGAACGAGGTCGCCCCCGTTCCCCCGGCGGGCCGCTCCCGTGACCGCACCGACCTGCTGGCCCCGCTGAGCTACCTGGTGCTGGCGGTGCTGGTGATGATCCGGCTCTGGATCGACCCGGCCGGCCGGGTGCTGTCCAGCAACGACGACGACCACGGCTTCTTCCTGTACGTGTTCGCGCACGGCGAGCGGGTGCTGTTCCACGGGGACAACCCGCTGTTCGACGGCCGGATGAACGTGCCCGACGGCGTCAACATGATGGCCAACACCACCGTGCTGGCGATCACCGTGCCGTTCGCGCCGATCACCCACCTCCTCGGTCCCGGGGTGTCGCTGGTGCTGGCGCTCACGCTGGGCCTGGCCGGCACCGCGTACGCCTGGTACTGGGTGCTCTCCCGGCATCTGGTGACGAGCCGGGTCGCGGCCTGGGTCGGCGGCCTGTGGTGCGGCTTCGCGCCGGCGCTGGTCTCGCACGCGAACGCGCACGTCAACTTCGTCAGCCAGTACGTGACGCCGTTCATCGTCTGGCAGGTGCTGCGGCTGCGCGAGCCCGGCCGGGCCCTGCGCGGCGGCGTGATCCTGGGGCTGCTGATCACCCTTCAGGTCTTCATCAACGAGGAGACCCTGCTCTTCACCGCTCTCACGCTGGGTGCGTTCGTCATCGCGTACGCGGCCATGGCGCCCCGCCTCGCGATCCGCGCCGCGCGGCACTTCCTCGCCGGCCTCGGGGTCGCGGGGGTGACCGCCGGCGTGCTCCTGGCCTACCCGCTGCACTTCCAGTTCACCGGCCCGGGCAGCTACCACGGCCAGCCGTTCGAGGCCGGGGAGTACGTCACCGACCTGCTCGCCGTCGGCGCGTTCGCCCGGCAGTCGCTGGCCGGCAACGGGGCCCTGGCCCGGCACCTGAGCGTCAGCGGCACCGAGGACAACACGTTCTTCGGCCCGATCGGCCTCGTGATGATCGTGGTCGCGGTGGTGCTGCTGTGGCGCACCGTGGCCGCCCGGGCCGCCGCGATCGCCGGCCTGGTGCTGCTGGTGGTCTCGATGGGCCCGTCGCTCCAGGTCGCCGGGCGGGACACCGGCATCCCGCTGCCGTTCGGCGCCGTCAGCCATCTGCCGATCATCAACCTGGTGAGCGTCACCAGGTTCGGCATGGTCGCCGCGACGATCGCCGGGGTGCTGCTCGCCCTGGCCACCGATCGCCTTTCCGCACTCTCGCCGGCGCGGCGCCGCTGGTTCGTCGCCGGGCTGGTGCTGGCGCTCGTGCCACTCATCCCGAAGCCGCTCCCGACGGTGCCGGCCGCCCCGCTGCCCGCTTTCATAACCCAGAACACTTGGCGTTCGTACGTCGCCGACGACCGCACACTCGTGACGGTTCCGCTGCCCGAGGTCACCACCGGCCGCGCCGGCATGCGCTGGCTCGCGCTGTCGGGTTTGTCGTACCGATCGCCCCGTGGGTATTTCATGGGCCCGGCGAACCCGCCCGCCGACCTGACCGGCTCGTGGAACGCCCCGGCCCGCTTCACCTCCAACCTGCTGTGGCGGGTGCGCGAGTACGGGCAGCGTCCGGTGCTGACCGCCGCCGACCGGGAACGGATCAAGGCCGACCTGATCTTCTGGCGGGCGGCCGTGGTGGTGCTGATCCCGGACACCCGCAACGGCGGCGCCCTGCTGGCCACGCTGACGGATGCGCTGGGCGCCCCGGCACGGGTCGGTGGCGTGGACCTGTGGGACGTACGCTCTCTTCCAGTTCCCCCTTCAGAGTGAGATTGCCCCGCCTGAACTGCGGGAATGTGCAGCATGTGACAGGCGCTGCACCTAGGCGGGCCGGTTCCGGCGAAAACTTGTCGTACCCCATGGCTAGAGTGGCCGCGGCTCTGCTCGTTTCATACACATGTACGGAGAGGCTGGCTGGTGGCCGACCGTTTGACTATTCGAGGCGCGCGCGAACACAACCTGCGTGACGTCAACCTCGACCTGCCCCGCGACGCGATGATCGTCTTCACCGGGCTGTCCGGCTCCGGCAAGTCCAGCCTCGCGTTCGACACGATCTTCGCCGAGGGCCAGCGGCGCTACGTCGAGTCGCTCTCGTCGTACGCGCGCCAGTTCCTCGGGCAGATGGACAAGCCCGACGTCGACTTCATCGAGGGCCTGTCCCCGGCGGTGTCGATCGACCAGAAGTCGACCTCGCGCAACCCGCGCTCGACGGTCGGCACCATCACCGAGGTCTACGACTACCTGCGCCTGCTCTTCGCCCGCACCGGCATCCCGCACTGCCCGGTCTGCGGCGAGCGGATCAGCAAGCAGACGCCGCAGCAGATCGTCGACCGGGTCCTCGCCATGGACGAGGGCACCCGCTTCATGGTCCTGGCCCCGGTCATCCGCGGCCGCAAGGGTGAGTACGTCGACCTCTTCGCCGAGCTGCAGGCCAAGGGCTACGCGCGGGCCCGGGTCGACGGCGTGGTGCACCCGCTCACCGAGCCGCCGAAGCTGAAGAAGCAGGAGAAGCACACCATCGAGGTGGTGGTCGACCGGCTCAGCGTCAAGGCGGCCAGCAAGCAGCGCCTGACCGACTCGGTCGAGGCCGCGCTGACCCTGGCCGGCGGCATCGTGCTGCTCGACTTCGTCGACCTCCCCGAGGACGACCCGCAGCGCGAGCGCCGCTTCTCCGAGCACCTGGCCTGCCCCAACGACCACCCGCTGGCGATCGAGGACCTCGAGCCCCGGGTCTTCTCCTTCAACGCGCCCTACGGCGCCTGCCCCGAGTGCACCGGCCTCGGCACCAAGAAGGAGGTCGACCCCGAGCTGATCATCCCCGACCCGGAGCGGTCGGTCCGCGAGGGCGCGATCCAGCCGTGGGCCGGCGGCCAGACCATGGAGTACTTCCTGCGTCTGCTCGAGGCCCTGGCCCAGGCCGAGAAGTTCTCGGTCGACACCCCGTGGCGGGCGCTGTCGTCCCGCGCGCAGAAGACGATCCTGTACGGGTCGGAGGACCAGGTCCACGTCCGCTACCGCAACAAGTACGGCCGCGAGCGCTCCTACTACACCGGCTTCGAGGGCGTGGTGCAGTGGATCGAGCGGCGGCACAACGACACCGAGAGCGACTGGTCCCGCGACAAGTACGAGGGATACATGCGCGACGTGCCGTGCCCGGTCTGCGGCGGCACCCGCCTCAAGCCCGAGGTGCTGGCCGTGACCATCGCCGGCAAGAGCATCGCCGAGGTCTGCAACCTGTCCGTGGGCGACTGCGCCGAGCTGCTGTCCACCATCGAGCTCGACGACCGGCAGAAGATGATCGCCGAGCGGGTCCTCAAGGAGATCAACGCCCGGCTCCGGTTCCTGGTCGACGTCGGCCTCGACTACCTCTCGCTGGACCGCGGCGCCGGCACACTCTCCGGCGGCGAGGCGCAGCGCATCCGGCTCGCCACCCAGATCGGCTCCGGCCTGGTCGGCGTGCTCTACGTGCTCGACGAGCCGTCGATCGGCCTGCACCAGCGCGACAACCACCGGCTGATCGAGACGCTGGTCCGGCTGAAGAAGCTCGGCAACACGCTGATCGTGGTCGAGCACGACGAGGACACGATCCGTACCGCCGACTGGATCGTCGACATCGGGCCCGGCGCCGGCGAGCACGGCGGGCACATCGTGCACAGCGGCTCGGTCGAGGGCCTGCTGAAGAACAAGCAGTCGCCGACCGGGGCCTACCTGTCCGGCCGCAAGTCGATCCCGACGCCGGCCACCCGCCGCCCGCAGACGGCCGGCCGCGAGCTCGTGGTGCAGGGCGCCCGCGAGCACAACCTGCGCAACCTGAACGTGGAGTTCCCGCTCGGGCAGTTCATCGCCGTCACCGGGGTCAGCGGCTCGGGCAAGTCCACGCTGGTCAACGACATCCTCTACACGGTGCTGGCCAACCAGGTGAACGGCGCGCGCATGGTGCCCGGCCGGCACACCCGGGTCAGCGGCCTCGAGCACGTCGACAAGGTGGTGGGCGTCGACCAGTCGCCGATCGGCCGCACCCCGCGGTCCAACCCCGCGACCTACACCGGCGTCTTCGACAACATCCGCAAGCTGTTCGCCGAGACTGTCGAGGCCAAGGTGCGCGGCTACGGCCCGGGCCGGTTCTCGTTCAACGTCAAGGGCGGCCGCTGCGAGAACTGCGCGGGCGACGGCACCATCAAGATCGAGATGAACTTCCTGCCCGACGTCTATGTCCCGTGCGAGGTGTGCAAGGGCGCGCGGTACAACCGGGAGACGCTCGAGGTGCACTACAAGGGCAAGACGATCTCCGAGGTGCTGGAGATGCCGATCGAGGAGGCCGCGACCTTCTTCGAGCCCATCACCTCGATTCACCGGCACCTCAAGACCCTGGTCGACGTCGGCCTCGGCTACGTGCGGCTGGGCCAGCCGGCCCCGACCCTCTCCGGCGGCGAGGCGCAGCGCGTCAAGCTGGCGTCCGAGCTGCAGAAGCGGTCCACCGGCCGCACCGTCTACGTGCTCGACGAGCCGACCACCGGCCTGCACTTCGAGGACATCCGCAAGCTGCTGCTGGTGCTCAACGGGCTGGTCGACAAGGGCAACACGGTGATCACCATCGAGCACAACCTCGACGTGATCAAGACGGCCGACTGGCTGATCGACATGGGCCCCGAGGGCGGCAGCAAGGGTGGTCTCGTGCTCGCCGTCGGCCGGCCCGAGGAGGTCGCCGAGGTGCCGGAGAGTCACACCGGGCAGTTCCTGCGGCACTCGCTCAAGCTCGAGGGCGAGGCGGCCGGGGCCCAGGGGGCAACCAACCAAGGAAGAAAGGAAGAAAACAACACCCCCCACCAAACGAGCCCGAAACCCACCCCCACACCAGCCACGGAGAA
>NZ_JBVJIU010000002.1:564041-620337 GCF_055586105.1 Actinoplanes sp. NPDC051537 | reverse complement strand
CCCCTCCCCCCCTCCCCCCCCCCCCCCCCCCCCCCCCCCCTCCCCTCCCCCCCCCCCCCCCCCCCCCCCCCCACCGACCGGGCGGCGAAGGCCAACGGCGCCGCCCCGGCCAAGGCGGCCGCGAAGCCGCGCTCGACGCGGGCCCGGGCGAAGGCTACGGTCTGATATCCAGCAGAGTCACAGGTGACTCATAGCTACAACGCCCGGTCAAGATCATAGTCTCGGCCGGGCGTTGAGCTGCGTGTAAACACCAGGCAAAGACGCCGGGCAAAGACGCCCAAAAGCGCGGAAAAGGCGACGGTTACGGCGGACAATTTCGTGGGATCCCTGAACCGGCTCGGCCGCGCCCGCGTACATAACTGCGACGCCGCGTGACCAGTCGCGCGGATACCCAGCCCCACTGGAGGACAACCGATGACAGACGTGCAGACGACGCCCGAGATTGAGCACCCCGTCGAGGAGCAGGCGAACTCCGGTGCCTGCTGCTCGACGCGCCGGCTCGTTCTGCTCGGCGCCGGCGCGGTCGGCGCCACGGCAGTCCTGGCCGCGTGCGGTACCAACACCGGTAGCACCAACACCAGCGGCACCGACTACTCGAACACCCCGGCCCCGGCCGGGAGCGGGGCCGCCAACGCCGGCGGCGACTCGGGCGGCAGCGGCGACTCGGGCGGCGGCTCGACCGGCGGGAACGCGCTGGCCACCACCGGCGACATCCCCCAGGGCGGCGGCATCATCACCGCCGACTTCGTGATCACCCAGCCGCAGGCCGGGCAGTACAAGGCGTTCAGCAAGGTCTGCACGCACCAGGGCTGCGACGTCAGCAAGGTGGAGGGTGGCGTGATCAGCTGCCCGTGCCACGGCAGCAAGTTCTCGATCGAGACGGGCCAGCCGACGACCGGGCCGGCGACCAAGGCCCTGGCCGAGACCAAGGTCAAGGTGGACGGGGACAACATCGTCAAGGCCTGATGTTCGGTAGGCCGGAGGTCCGACGCCGTGGCGGCGGCAACGGACCTCCGGTCGGACAATAATGTCAGTCCCCCGCACTACTGTTGACCCCGTGCCAGACCCGTCCTCGTATCGTCCGGCGCCCGGAACCATCCCCGAGTCTCCCGGCGTCTACCGCTTCCGTGACCCGGCCGGTCGTGTCATCTACGTCGGCAAGGCCAAAAACCTGCGGAATCGGCTGAATTCCTACTTCGCCGACACGTGGTCGCTGCACGCGCGCACGCAGCAGATGGTGACGACGGCGGCGAGTGTGGACTGGGTCACGGTCGGCACCGAGGTCGAGGCGCTGCAGCTCGAGTTCTCCTGGATCAAGGAGTTCGACCCGCGCTTCAACGTGAAGTACCGCGACGACAAGTCGTATCCGTTCCTCGCCGTCACGCTCAACGAGGAATACCCGCGCCTGCAGGTCATGCGGGGCGCCAAGCGCAAGGGCGTGCGCTACTTCGGGCCCTACTCGCACGCGTGGGCGATCCGCGAGACGCTCGACCTGCTGCTGCGGGTCTTCCCGGCGCGTACGTGCTCGTCCGGCGTCTTCAAGCGAGCCGGCCAGATCGGGCGGCCCTGCCTGCTCGGCTACATCGGCAAGTGCTCGGCGCCCTGCGTCGACCGGGTCTCCGCCGACGAGCACCGGGCCATCGTCGACGACTTCTGCGACTTCATGGCCGGCCGCACCGACACGTTCGTGAAGCGGCTCGAGCGCGAGATGATGCAGGCCTCCGACGAGCTCGAGTTCGAGCGCGCGGCCCGGCTGCGCGACGACATCGCCGCCCTGCGCCGCGCCATGGAGAAACAGACCGTCGTGCTCGGCGACGGCACCGACGCCGACGTGGTCGCCTTCGCCGAGGACCCGCTCGAGGCCGCCGTCCAGGTCTTCCACGTCCGCGACGGCCGGGTCCGCGGCCAGCGCGGCTGGGTCGTGGAAAAGGTGGAAGACCTGACCACCGGCGACCTGGTGCACCACTTCTGCTCGCAGATGTACGGCGGCGAGCAGGGCGAGACCGACGTGCCGCGCGAGCTGCTGGTGCCGGCCCTGCCCGACGACCAGGCGGCGCTCGAGGACTGGCTCTCCGACCACCGCGGCAGCAGCCGGGTCCACCTGCGGGTGCCGCAGCGCGGCGACAAGCGGGCGCTGCTCGAGACGGTGGCGCGCAACGCGGGGGAGTCGCTGCAGCGGCACAAGCTGCGCCGGGCCGGCGACCTGACCACCCGCAGCAAGGCGCTCGACGAGATCGCCGAGGCGCTCGGGATGGGCTCGGCGCCGCTGCGCATCGAGTGCTTCGACGTGTCGCAGATCCAGGGCACCGACGTGGTGGCGTCCATGGTGGTCTTCGAGGACGGGCTGGCCCGCAAGAGCGAGTACCGCCGCTTCGCGGTGCGCGGCAACGCGGACGGCAGCGGCATGGACGACCTGTCGGCGATGAGCGAGGTCATGCGGCGGCGGTTCGCCCGCTTCAAGGCGCAGGAGGGTGCGGAGGCGCCCCGCGACCAGCCCGACGATCTCCTCGATGAGGCCGGCGAGGGCGAGATCGGCGAGGGCGAGATCGGCGAGGGCGAGATCGGCGAGGGCGAGACCGGGGACGGCGAGCTCGCCACGAACGTGCTGCCCGGCATCGACCCGCTCACCGGCCGGCCGCGGCGCTTCGCCTACCCGCCGCAGCTCGTCGTCGTGGACGGTGGCCAGCCGCAGGTGAACGCCGTCGCCGAGGTCTTCGCCGACCTGGGCATCACCGACGTGGCGCTGTGCGGCCTGGCCAAGCGGCTCGAGGAGGTGTGGCTGCCCGGCGAGGACTTCCCGGTGATCCTGCCGCGCACCTCGGAGGCGCTCTACCTGCTGCAGCGCGCCCGCGACGAGGCGCACCGGTTCGCCATCACCTTCCACCGCCAGCGCCGCTCGAAGCGGATGACCGGGTCGGCTCTCGACAACATCCCCGGCCTGGGCGAGACCCGCCGCAAGGCGCTGCTGCGGCACTTCGGCTCGCTGAAGCGCCTGGCCGCCGCGACCCCGGAGGAGATCACCGAGATCCCCGGCATCGGCCGGCGCACGGCCGAGACGCTGCTGGCGGCGCTGAACCCGCCCGCCGCGGAGGGGCCGGAGAAGCCGGCGGCCGAGCCCGGCGCGGTCCCGCCGGGCGGCGCGGGCCGCACCAAGGCCGGCGCCACCCGCGCCCGCGCCGGGTCGAGCCTGCCGCCACCCGCCCCGGTGAAGACCTCGGCTGTGCGGGCCGCCCTGGTCGACGAAGAAACCGCGCCCGCCGCTTGGGGAGCCGGCCTCGACCCGGCCGTGGCGGGGCGCGACGCCGGGGTGGAGACGGGCCTCGACCCGGCCATCGCGGGGCGCGACGCCGGGGTGGAGACGGGCCTCGACCCGGCCGTGGCGGGGCGCGACGCCGGGGTGGAGACGGGCCTCGACCCGGCCGTGGCGGGGCGCGACGCCGGGGTGGAGACGGGCCTCGACCCGGCCATTGCGGGGCGTGGTGGGGCGGGGGACGACCTCAACCCGGCGGCGGGCGGAGCCGATGAGAGTGCATAGCATGGTGTGCCCGCCCGACGGGGTGCGGGCGAGGCGACGCGGGAGGCGTTCGTGACGGAGTCGTTGCCGGAGTTCCCCGACGCGGTGAACCCGGACGAGCTGACCACCGACCTGGTGGTCGTGACCGGCGTTTCCGGGGGCGGGCGCAGCACGGTGGCCCGCGCGCTGGAGAACGTGGGCTTCTACGTGGTCGACAACCTGCCGCAGGCGCTCATGCTCGACATGGCGCAGCTCGCCTTTCAGGCCGGCGGGGCCGCCCGGCGCACGGCCATGGTGCTCGACGTGCGCAGCCGCGCCTTCTCCACCGATCTGGCCGGCGCGGTGCGGGCGCTCAAGGACCGCGGGTTCTCGCCCCGGGTCGTGTTCGTCGACGCCGATGACGAGGTGCTGATCCGCCGGTTCGAGTCGGTGCGCCGGTCGCACCCGCTGCAGGGCGACGGGCGGCTGGCCGACGGCATCGCGGCCGAGCGGACGCTGCTGGCCGAGGCCCGCGAGCAGGCCGATGTGATCATCGACACCAGCCACCTGAACGTCAACCAGCTCCGCCGGCGGGTCGAGGAGCTGTTCGGCGGGGAGGACGTGCGGCGCCTGCGCATCACGGTGCTGTCCTTCGGCTTCAAGTACGGCCTGCCGCCCGACGCCGACTACGTGCTGGACGCCCGCTTTCTGCCCAACCCGTTCTGGGTGCCCGAGCTGCGCGACCACACCGGCCTGGAGGACGCCGTCAGCAAGTACGTGCTCGATCAGGAGGGCGCGCACGACTTCGTCGGCACCTACGCCGGCCTCATCGCGGCCACCGCGCCCGGGTTCGAGCGCGAGGGCAAGCGCTACCTCACCGTCGCGGTCGGCTGCACCGGCGGCAAGCACCGCAGCGTCGCGATCACCGAGGAGCTGACCGCCCAGCTGCGTGACATGCGCCTGTCGGCCCATTCCTCGCACCGCGACCTGGGGCGGGAGTGACGGCCACGACCACGCGAGTCGTCGCGTTCGGGGGCGGGCACGGACTGGGCGCCGCCCTCCGTGGCCTGCGGCACGCCGGCCGCGACCTCGATCTGGACATCACCGCGATCGTCACCGTCGGCGACGACGGCGGTTCGAGCGGGCGGCTGCTCGCCGAGCGCGACGCGCTGCTGCCGGTGGGCGACCTGCGCCAGGCGCTCGCGGCGCTGGCCTGCGACGATCCGGTCGAGCAGCGCACCGCCAAGCTGTTCCAGCACCGGTTCGCCGGCGACGACTCGCTGGCCGGGCACGCGGTGGGCAACCTGATGCTGCTCGGGCTCATGGAGATGCTCGGCGACCCGGTCGTCGCGCTCGACCACGCGGCGGCCATGGTCGGCGCGCAGGGCCGGGTGCTGCCGATGGCCCGGCACGCCGTGGGCATCGAGGCCGACCTGCTCGGCGCCGACCCGTCCCGGCCGGGCGAGGTGGTCACGGTGCGCGGCCAGCACGCGGTCGCGGTGGCGCTGGGCCACGTCGAGGCGGTACGCATCGAGCCCGCCGACCCGCCGACCTGCTCCCAGGCGATCGACGCCATCCGGGCCGCCGACTGGCTCATGTTCGGCCCCGGCAGCTGGTACACGAGCGTGCTCCCGCACCTGCTCACGCCCGGTCTGGCCGAGGCGATCATCGCGAGCCACGCCCGCCGCCTGGTGACGCTCAACCTGGCCACCGACAACGAGACGCACGGCCTGTCGGTCGCCGACCACCTGGCCGCCCTCGGGTGGTACCTGCCGGCCCTGCGGGTCGACACGGTGCTGGCCGACGCGAAGTGGGTCGGCGAGCCCGAGCCGGTGCACCGGGCCGCGGAATCGATGGGTGCTCGCCTCGTGTTGGCACCCTTGGCCGTTGCGGACGGCAGCCCCAGGCATGATCCTGAGTCGTTGGGCGTTGCACTGGTGCCAGTATTGGGCGCCGCTCGTTAAGCAGCAGGCGAGTCGCGGCACAAATTGTTCAGATCCGGCGCATGAGGTGACAACACGATGGCGATGACGGCAGCGGTCAAGGATGAGCTGAGCCGGGTCGACGTGCCCAAGCCATGCTGCCGGCGGGCCGAGATGGCGGCGCTGCTGCGGTTCGCGGGCGGCCTGCACATCGTCAGCGGGCGCGTGGTCGTCGAGGCCGAGCTCGACACCGGCGCGGTGGCCCGCCGCCTGCGCCGCGAGATCGCCGACGTCTACGGCTACCCGAGCGAGGTGCACGTCCTGGCCAGCGGCGGCCTGCGCAAGGGCAGCCACTACATCGTGCGCATCGTCAAGGACGGCGAGGCCCTCGCCCGGCAGACCGGCCTGCTCGACGTGCGCGGCCGCCCGGTGCGGGGCCTGCCGCCGCACGTGGTCTCGGCCAACGTCTGCTGCGCGGTGGCGGCCTGGCGCGGCGCGTTCATGGCGCACGGCTCGCTGACCGAGCCCGGCCGCTCGTCGGCGCTCGAGATCACCTGCCCCGGCCCCGAGGCGGCGCTGGCCCTGCGCGGCGCCGCCCGCCGGATCGGCATCACCGCCAAGGAGCGCGAGGTCCGCGGCGTCGACCGGGTCGTGATCAAGGACGGCGACGCGATCGCCGCGCTGCTCACCCGGATCGGCGCGCACGCCTCGGTGCTGGCCTGGGAGGAGCGCCGGGTCCGCCGCGAGGTGCGCGCCACCGCCAACCGCCTGGCCAACTTCGACGACGCCAACCTGCGCCGCTCGGCCCGGGCCGCGGTCGCCGCGGCCGCGCGGGTCACCCGGGCGCTGGAGATCCTGGCCGACGAGGCGCCCAACCACCTGACCTCGGCCGGGCAGCTGCGGCTCGAGCACCGCCAGGCCTCGCTCGAGGAGCTGGGCGCGCTGGCCGACCCGCCGCTGACCAAGGACGCGATCGCCGGCCGCATCCGCCGGCTGCTGGCGCTGGCCGACAAGCGGGCCCGCGACCTCGGCATCCCGGACACCGAAGCGGCGGTCACGCCCGAGATGATGGCCTGCTGAACCACTCTCATCACGCGCGAGTCGCGTCGCGGCCCGGCGCCGCGGCGGGCTCGCGTCGCCGAAGCGGGACCCGGCGTTCATCCCGTATTTCCGCTTGATTTGATTTGGCCTGGGTAACCCACCCGGCGGTCGGCCCTGCGCGTCGCTCGGATAGGGTCGTTGTCGACGGCGACGGTGCCGGCAGTTCGGCCGACCGCGCTGCGACGCCGCCAGTCTGGTGCGGCGCATCCTTCAGCTCGGCCGGACGCCATACGCCGACCGGTACCGGAACGGCGTGCAGACCCTCCGCCGGTCGACGAAATCCGGCGGACCGAAACGAGGAGATCCACCTGTGACCATCCGGGTTGGCATCAACGGCTTCGGCCGTATCGGACGCAACTTCTTCCGGGCGGTGCTCGCCTCCGGCGCGGACATCGAGATCGTCGGTGTGAACGACCTCACCGACAACGCGACGCTGGCCCACCTGCTCAAGTACGACTCGATCCTGGGCCGGCTTCCGCACGAGGTGAAGGCCACGGCCGACGAGATCACCGTGGGTGGCAAGACCTTCAAGGCGTTCGCCGACCGCGACCCGGCCAACCTCAAGTGGGCCGACGTCGGCGCCGACGTGGTCATCGAGTCGACCGGCTTCTTCACCGACGCCACCAAGGCCAAGGTGCACGCCGACAACGGCGCCAAGAAGGTCATCATCTCGGCCCCGGCCAAGAACGAGGACATCACGATCGTGATGGGTGTCAACGACGGCCTGTACGACGCCGCCAAGCACACCGTGATCTCGAACGCGTCCTGCACCACCAACTGCCTCGCCCCGATGGCGAAGGTGCTCAACGACACGATCGGCATCGAGCGTGGCCTGATGACCACGATCCACGCCTACACGCAGGACCAGAACCTGCAGGACGGCCCGCACAAGGACCTGCGTCGCGCCCGCGCCGCCGCCCTCAACGTGGTGCCGACCTCGACCGGCGCCGCCAAGGCCGTCAGCCTGGTGCTGCCGGAGCTCAAGGGCAAGCTCGACGGCTTCGCGATGCGCGTGCCGATCCCGACCGGCTCCGCCACCGACCTGACCTTCCAGGCCGCGAAGGAGACCTCGGTCGACGAGGTCAACGCCGCGATCAAGGCGGCCGCGGACGGCCCGCTCAAGGGCATCCTGACCTACACCGAGGACCAGATCGTGTCGTCGGACATCGTGACCGACCCGGCCTCCTGCATCTTCGACGCCGGCCTCACCAAGGTCATCGGCAACCAGGTCAAGGTCGTCGGCTGGTACGACAACGAGTGGGGCTACTCGAACCGCCTCGTCGACCTGGTCAAGCTCGTCGGGGCCTGATCTTGAAGACTCTCGACGACCTGCTCGGCGAGGGTGTCTCGGGTCGGCGCGTGCTCGTGCGCGCCGACCTGAACGTCCCGTTCGACAAGAACAACCCTGGGGTCATCACCGACGACGGCCGGGCCCGCGCGGTGCTGCCGACGATCGTTGCGCTGCGTGACGCCGGCGCCCGCGTCATCGTCATGTCGCACCTCGGCCGCCCGAAGGGTGCGCCGGATCCCAAGTACACGCTTTCGCCGGTCGCCACGCGGCTCGGGGAGCTGCTCGGAACGCCGGTGATCTTCGCTGCCGACACGGTCGGTGAAGACGCGGCGGCCAAGGTGGCGGCGCTGAGTGATGGCGACGTGCTCCTGCTCGAGAACCTCCGCTTCAACGCGGGGGAGACCGCCAAGGACGACGCCGAGCGTGCGGCTTTCGCCGGAGAATTGGCGAAATTTGCGGACTTCTACGTGGATGACGCGTTCGGCGCGGTGCACCGGAAGCACGCCTCGGTCTACGACGTGCCGGCGATCCTGCCGCACTACGCGGGCGGCCTGGTGCTGCGCGAGGTCGAGGTGCTCAAGCGCGTCTCGGAGAGCCCCGAGCAGCCGTACGTGGTCGTGCTCGGCGGCTCGAAGGTCTCCGACAAGCTCGCGGTGATCAAGGCGCTGCTGCCGAAGGTCGACAAGCTGCTCGTCGGCGGCGGCATGTGCTTCACGTTCCTGAAGGCTCAGGGGCACGAGGTCGGCAAGTCGCTGCTCGAGGAGGAGATGATCTCCACCTGCGCCGATTTGCTGGCTCAGGCCGACGGCCGGATCGTCCTGCCCGTCGACGTTGTCGCCGCCACCGAGTTTGCGGCGTCCGCAGAGCACTCGATCGTTGACATCTCGGACATTCCGGCCGATCGGCTCGGGCTCGACATCGGGCCGAAGTCGGTGGCGCTGTTCGCCGAGGCGATCGCGACGGCCAAGACCGTCTTCTGGAACGGCCCGATGGGCGTCTTCGAGCTGGCGCCGTTCGCGGCCGGCACCCGGGGCGTCGCCGAGGCCATCACCAAGATCGACGGTTTCTCGGTGGTCGGCGGCGGCGACTCGGCCGCGGCCGTGCGCACGCTCGGCATCGACGAGTCCGCGTTCGGGCACATCTCCACCGGCGGTGGCGCCTCCCTCGAGTACCTCGAGGGCAAGAAGCTGCCCGGTGTCGAAGCGCTGGAGAAGTGATGACCGAGACCACCCGTAAGCCGATCATCGCCGGCAACTGGAAGATGAACCTCAACCACTTCGAGGCCATCCTCCTGGTGCAGAAGCTGGCCGCCAGCCTCAACGAGCAGCAGCTCGGCGAGGTCGAGACGGTCGTGGTGCCCCCGTTCACCGACCTGCGCAGCGTGCAGACCGCGATCGAGGGCGACAAGCTGGTGCTCGGGCTCGGCGCCCAGGACATCTCCAAGCACGCGAGCGGCGCGTACACCGGCGAGATCTCCGGCGCCATGCTGGCCAAGCTCAACGTTTCGTACGTGCTGGCCGGGCACTCGGAGCGGCGCGAGTACCACGACGAGGACGACTCGCTCGTCAACGCGAAGGTGAAGGCCGCCGTCACCGCCGGGCTCACGCCGATCCTGTGCGTGGGCGAGGGCCTGGTGACCCGCGAGGAGGGCACCCACGTCGCGCACTGCACCAACCAGGTCCAGGCGGGCCTGGCCGGGCTCACTCCGGCCCAGGTGAAGCAGGCGGTCATCGCGTACGAGCCGGTCTGGGCGATCGGCACCGGCAAGACCGCGACGCCGGAGGACGCCCAGGAGGTCTGCAAGGCCATCCGGGCGAAGCTCGCCGAGCTCTACGGCAACGACGTCGCCGAGGCCGTGCGCATCCAGTACGGCGGCTCGGTCAAGGCGGCCAACATCGCCTCGATCATGGCCCAGCCGGACGTGGACGGCGCGCTGGTCGGCGGCGCCGCGCTCGACGCCGAGGAGTTCTCGTCGATCGTGCGCTTCCGGGAGCACGTGGCGCGATAGCAATGTGCCCGGTCGCGTCGTGCGGCCGGGCACCCGCTATTGTTGGGTCGCTGTCCGTCCTTCGAGAGAAATGAACCCGATCATGCCGATGTGGTTCGCGTACACGTTGATCGTGTTGCTGATCATCACCAGCCTGGTGCTGACCTTGCTGATCCTGCTGCACCGCGGCAAGGGCGGCGGCATGTCGAGCATGTTCGGCGGCGGCGTGACGTCCAGCCTGGCCGGCTCCTCGGTGGCGGAGAAAAACCTCGACCGCTACACGGTCCTGGTCGGCATCGTGTGGTTCGCCTGCATCGTCGGTCTGGGCCTCTGGCTACGCTTGGCCCTGCCTTCTAGCTGACCGGCACCTTTAGTCGTAGACTCTGCCGCGCGTCCGGTTCAGCCGGGCGCGCGGCATTTCATTTGCCAGTGTTTCGGCCGTGTTACCGGCCCCCACAAACGCCCTCGAGACAGGAGTGACGTCCGTGTCCAGTGGCAGTGCGATCCGCGGCAGCCGCGTCGGATCCAGCCCCATGCGCCCCGACGAGCGCAGCGAACCCGCCCCGCGCCGTGAGGTGATCTACTTCTGCGCGGCCGGCCACGCGAGCCAGATCCGGTTCGCGGCGGAGGCCCCGGCGCCCGAGACGTGGGACTGCCCGCGCTGCGGCCAGCCGGCGGGCCTGGACGGGGAGAACCCGCCCGGGCGGCTGCGCGCCGAGCCGTACAAGTCGCACCTCGCGTACGTGAAGGAGCGCCGCTCCGAGGAGGACGGTGCGAAGATCCTCGCCGAGGCGCTCGCGAAGGTACGCCAGCGCCGCGGCGAGTGACTCAGTTCCGCTTGGCCGCGGCCGCCTCGTCCAATAGCCAATAGGTCCTCGACACGCCGGTGGCGTGCGCGGCCGGCTTGGTCTTGTCGCCGTTGAGCGCTGCGCCCACGGCGTCGGTCTTGTCCGGCCCGGCGGCGATCAGCCACACCTCGTCGGCGGTCCGGATCGTCGGCATCGTCAGCGTGACGCGGGTGGGCGGCGGCTTCGGGCTGTTGTGCACGGCGGCCGTCGTGCCGGTCTCGTCGAGCACCGGGTGCCCGGGGAAGAGCGACGCCACGTGCCCGTCCTCGCCGACGCCGAGCATCAGCACGTCGAACGGCGTCAGCGGGTCGCCCAGCTCGGCCGCGTACGCCGCCGCCCCGGCCTCCGCGCCCTGACCGGTGTCGGCCGGCATCGCGTGCACCCGGGCCGGGTCGAGCGGCAGCGCGTCCAGCAGCGCCTCGCGGGCCTGGGTCTCGTTGCGGTCGGGGTCCCCGGCCGGCAGGAAACGCTCGTCGCCCCACCACAGGTCCACCTGCGACCAGTCGATCGCGGCCGCGGCCGGCAGGTCCTTGACCGTGCGCAGCACCTTGGCGGCGATCCGGCCGCCGGTCAGCACGACGCTCGCGGCGCCTCGCTCGGCCTGCGCGTCCACGATCTTCGCGACCAGGCGGGACGCCACGGTCGCGGCCAGGACGTCGGCGTCGGGTACCACCACGACCAGGGTCTTGCTCACTTGCGCCTCCTTATGGGTCAGGGCCGCCCGCCGGGGTTGGCGGACGGCCCTGCTGTTGTCTTGTGCTACGCGGCCGTTCCGCCGGGGCCGGCCATCGCGCCGACCTCCTCGTTCGCGCGGGCGGCGAGCGCCGGGTCCTTCCAGACGTGCACCCGCATCGGCGGCTTCTGGTCGAGGCCGGTGACCCCGGCCATGGCGCCCAGCGCGTCCGAGTAGATCTGGTCGGCGTCGAGCCGGCGCAGCTCCTCGGCGAGCTCGTCGCCGACCGGCCGCTTCGGCAGCGGCATGTAGCGGTCTTCCTGCCCGGTACGGCTGAACAGCGCCGTGTTCTCCTCGCGGGTGACCCGGACGCAGTCGCCGTTGGCGCACTGGAGCTCGACCGAGTGCATGCGCGGCGAGCGGTCGGTGGTCTCCATCGACGGCTCGATGCCGAGGCGGGACTGGAGCCAGCCCTTCATCAACCAGGCCGTCGGGTCCTTGGCCGGCGCCACGATGGTCGCGCCGGTGACCCGCTCCTCGGTGGTGTCGAACGCGCCGGCCACCAGCGTGCGCCAGAGCGTGATGCGGGTCCAGGTGAGGTCGGTGTCGCCGGGCGCGTAGTCGGTGGCCCGCTGCCGCAGCGCGGCCACCGGGTCGGGCGCCTGCGCGCAGTCGGTGATCCGGCGGTCGGCCACGACACCCAGGAAGTCGTTGGCGATCATGTCCGGCGGCTCCTCGTGCCACCAGGTGACCACCGGGACGTCGGGGGCGAGCAGCGGCATGACCACCGACTCGGCGTGCAGGGCCAGGCGGCCGTACATGCGCATGACGACCGCCTCGGCCGGGCCGAGCCGCCCGCCGACGACGATCTCGGCGTCCAGCCGGCTGCGACCCTCCAGGTCGGACCGCACCACGATGAGCAGGCGGCACGGGTGCGCCGCGGCGGCGATCGTGGCGGCCGCCTCGGCCTCGCGGACCTTCTTCTCCTCGACCACCGCGACCAGGGTCAGGGCGAGGCCGGACGCCACGCCGCCGGCGCTGCGCCGCTCGGCCGCGAGCGCCTTGACGACCTCGTTGCCGGTGGTGTCCCACAAGCCGATCATGCTCGCCTCCAAGCACGGCCTTCGCGGCCCAGCATCTCGTCGGACGCGCGCGGGCCCCACTCGCCGGACCGGTACGGCTCCGGCTTGGTGCCCGACCACGCGGCCTCCAGCGGGTCGATGACCCGCCAGGACTGCTCGATCTCGGCCGCGTCCGGGAACAGGGTCCGGTCGCCGACCAGCACGTCGAGGATGAGCCGCTCGTACGCCTCGGGGCTGGACTCGGTGAACGCCTCGCCGTACTGGAAGTCCATCGCGATGTCGCGGACCTCCATGGCGGTGCCGGGCACCTTGGAGCCGAACTTGAGCACCACGCCCTCGTCCGGCTGGACCCGGATCACCAGCTGGTTGTTGCCGAGCATCTCGACGTCGGCCGGGTCGAAGGGCAGGTGCGGCGCGCGCTTGAACAGGATCGCGATCTCGGTCACCCGGCGGGGCATGCGCTTTCCGACGCGTACGAAGAAGGGAACCTCCGCCCAGCGCCGGTTCTGAATGCCGAGGCGGACCGCCGCGTACGTCTCCGTGTTGGAGTCCGCCGGGATGTCCTTCTCCTCGAGGTAGCCCACCGCGCGCTCGCCCGCCACCCAGCCGGGGAGGTACTGCCCGCGGACCGTCCCCCTGGCGATGTCCTTCGGCAGCGAGATCGCCTTGAGCACCTTGAGCTTCTCGGCCCGGATGTCGTTGGGGTCGAAGCTCGTCGGCTCCTCCATCGCCACCAGCGCCAGCAGCTGCAGCAGGTGGTTCTGAAGCACGTCGCGGGCGGCGCCGGACGCGTCGTAGAACGCGGCGCGGGTGCCGATGCCGACGTCCTCGGCCATGGTGATCTGCACGCTGTCGACGTACTTGGAGTTCCACACGGGCTCGAACAGGCTGTTCGCGAAGCGCAGGGCCAGGATGTTCTGGACCGTCTCCTTGCCCAGGTAGTGGTCGATCCGGTAGACGTCCTGCGGCGTGAAGACCTCGTCGACGAGCTGGTTCAGCGAGATCGCCGTAGCCAGGTCGTTGCCGAACGGCTTCTCCACCACGACCCGGCGCCAGCCGCCGGACTTCGCGTTGTCGGCCATGCCGGTGCGGGCCAGCTGGTTGAGCACCAGCGGGAACGCCGCCGGCGGGATCGAGAAGTAGAAGGCGGCGTTGCCAGGGATGCCGTTGCGCTCGCGCAGGTCGTCCAGAGTGGCCGCCAGGTTGTCGAACGCGGCGTCGTCGTCGAACGAGCCGGGCACGAACTGGAACTGGCTGGCCAATCGCTGCCAGACGTCCTCGCGCCACGGGGTCCGGGCGCCCTTCTTCGCCGCCTCGAGAGCCAGGGACTCGAAGTCGCCGTCGCCCCAGTCGCGGCGGGCGAAGCCCAGGACCACGAAACCGGGCGGCAGCAGACCGCGGTTGGCCAGGTCGTAAACGGCCGGGATGAGCTTCTTTCGGGACAGGTCACCGGTGACTCCGAAGATCACCAGAGCGCACGGCTCCGGGATGCGCGGGAGCCTGCGGTCCTGTGCGGTACGCAGCGGATTGCCCACGTGGTCCATCCTGCCAGTTCTCGGTGTCATGCAGGTTCGGTGTCGTGCAAGTGAAGATGAAAAGGGCCCGCCTTCGCGGCGGGCCCTTCCGGTTCAGACTCCGGTGCCGGCCTGGAGCGACTTCTGCACGCTCTCCAGCAGTTCCTTCCAGCTGACCTCGAACTTGTCGACGCCCTCGTCCTCGAGGACCTTGACCACGTCGTCGAAGTCGATGCCGACGGCCTTGAGCTCGGCGAAGACCTTGCGGGCCTGGTCGTAGCCGCCGGTGATGGCGTCGCTGCGGACCTCGCCGTGGTCGGCGAACGCGTGGATCACCGACTCCGGCATCGTGTTGACCGTGCCGGGGGCGACGAGCTCCTCGACGTAGATGGTGTCCTTGTAGTCGGGGTTCTTCGTCGAGGTCGACGCCCACAGCGGCCGCTGCGGGTGCGCGCCGGCCGCCGCGAGGGCCTTCCAGCGGTCGCCGCCGAAGACCTCCTCATAGGCCTCGTACGCGAGCTGGGCGTTGGCGATGGCGGCCTTGCCCCGCAGCGCCTTGGCCTCCTCGCTGCCGATCTTGTCGAGGCGCTTGTCCACCTCGGTGTCGACGCGGGAGACGAAGAACGACGCGACCGAGCCGATCTTGGAGAGGTCGTGGCCGTTCGCCTTGGCCTGCTCGACGCCGGCCAGGAATGCGTCCATGACCGCCTTGTAGCGGTCGAGCGAGAAGATCAGCGTCACGTTCACGCTGATGCCCTCGGCCAGCGTCGCCGTGATCGCGGGCAGGCCCTCGACGGTTGCCGGGATCTTGATGTAGAGGTTCTCCCGGTCGACCAGCCACCACAGCGTCTTCGCCTCGGCGACGGTGCTCGCGGTCTCGTGCGCCTTGCGCGGGTCGACCTCGATGGACACGCGGCCGTCCACGCCCTTCGACGCGTCGTAGGCCGGGCGCTCGACGTCGCAGGCGTTGCGGACGTCCTGGGCGGTCATCAGGCGCACCGCCTCCTCGACCGAGACCCGCATCATCGACAGGTCCTTGACCTGAGCGTCGTACGCGTCGGCGTCGGAGAGCGCCTTCTGGAAGATGCTGGGGTTCGTGGTCACGCCGACCACGTGCTGCTCGTCGAGCATCTTCTTCAGCGAGCCGCTGGTCAGTCGGACACGGGAGAGATCGTCGAGCCAGACCGCCACACCTTGGGCGGAGAGCTCGGCAAGCCGATCAGTCATGCCTTCTACACTCCCTCAGTTACCGGTCTTGTGACCGGTGATCTCGCCGACCTTGGCCAGGGCGGCGTTGGCCTTGGCCACCACGTTGTCCGCGGTGAACCCGAACTGCTCGAAGAGGATCTTGGCGGGCGCGCTGGCGCCGTAGTGCTCGATGCTGACCGGCTCGCCGGCATCGCCCAGGATGCGGTCCCAGCTCATCCGGATGCCGGCCTCGACGGTGACGCGCGCCTTGACGCCACGCGGAATGACTTCTTCCTGGTACGCGAGGGGCTGCGCGTAGAACCACTCCTGGCACGGCATCGACACCACCCGGGTGGGTGTGCCCGCGGCCTCGAGGCGCTCCTGGGCGGTGAGGGAGTACTGCACCTCGGAGCCGGTGCCGACGAGGATCACCTGGGGCTCGCCGCCGGCCGCCTCGGAGAGGACGTAGCCGCCCTTGAGGACGCCCTCGGCCGACGCGTACTTGGCGCGGTCGATGGTGGGCAGGGCCTGCCGGCTGAGGGCCAGCGCCGTGGGGGAGTCGGTGTGCTCGATGGCGCCACGCCAGGCCCACGCGGTCTCGTTGGCGTCCGCCGGGCGGACCACGTTGAGGCCGACGATGGCGCGCAGCGCGGAGAGCGTCTCGATCGGCTGGTGCGTCGGGCCGTCCTCGCCCAGGCCGATGGAGTCGTGCGTCCACACGTAGATCACCGGTAGCTTCATCAGCGCGCTCAGCCGCACCGCGCCGCGCATGTAGTCGGAGAAGACCAGGAAGGTGCCGCCGTACGGGCGGGTCATCCCGTCCGCGACGATGCCGTTGAGGATCGAGCCCATGCCGTGCTCACGGATGCCGAAGTGCAGCGTGCGGCCGTACTCGTTGCCCGGGAACTCCTTGGTCGCGTACTCGGCCGGGATGAAGGACGCCTCGCCCTTCATCGTGGTGTTGTTGCTCTCGGCGAGGTCGGCCGAGCCGCCCCACAGCTCCGGCAGCACCGGCGCGAGGGCGTTGAGCACCTGCTGCGACGCGGCGCGGGTGGCGATGCCCTTGGCGTCGGCCGGGAAGTCGGGCAACGACTTCGCCCAGCTGTCCGGCAGGGCGCGCTTGGACAGCCGGTCCCACAGCTCCTTGCGCTCGCCGTTGGCCTTCGCCCACGCGCCGAACGACTTGTCCCACTCGGCGTGCGCCGCGCGGCCACGCTCGGCGGCCCCGTGGGCGTGCTCGAGCACGGCCGGCTCGACGGCGAACGACTCGTTCGGGTCGAAGCCGAGGATCTCCTTGGTCGCCTTGACCTCGTCGGCGCCCAGGGCCGAGCCGTGGATCTTGCCGGTGTTCTGCTTGTTCGGCGCGGGCCAGCCGATGATCGTCTTGAGGACGATGAACGAGGGCCGGTCGGTCACCGACTTGGCGGTCTGGATCGCGTTCCAGAGCGCCTCGACGTCCTCGTGGTAGTCGCCCTTGGCCGGGTCGCCCTTGCGCCAGGAGACCGTCTGGACGTGCCAGCCGTACGCCTCGTAGCGCGCGCCGGCGTCCTCGGCCTTGGCGATGCGGGTGTCGTCCTCGATGGAGATCTCGTTGTCGTCGTAGATCAGCGTGAGGTTGCCGAGCTTCTGCACCGCGGCGATGGCGCTGGACTCGTGGCTGACGCCCTCCTCGATGTCGCCGTCCGAGCACATCGCGTACACGTTGTGGTCGAACGGAGAGTCACCGGCGGCGGCGTCCGGGTCGAACAGGCCGCGCTGGCGGCGGGCCGCCATCGCCATGCCGACCGCGTTGCCGATGCCCTGGCCGAGCGGGCCGGTGGTGATCTCGACGCCCGGGGTGTGCCCGAACTCGGGGTGGCCGGGGGTCAGTGAGTCCCACTGGCGCAGCGCCTTCAGGTCGTCGAGCGCGAGGCTGTAGCCGGAGAGGTAGAGCTGAATGTAGAGCGTGAGGCTGGAGTGCCCACAGGAGAGCACGAAGCGGTCGCGCCCGGGCCAGTGCGGATCGGTCGGGTCGTGGCGCATGACCCGGTTGAACAGCAGGTAGGCGGCCGGCGCGAGGCTCATGGCCGTACCGGGGTGGCCGTTGCCGGCCTTCTCGACGGCGTCCATGGCCAGCACCCGGACGGTGTCCACCGCTTTGCGGTCGAGGTCGGACCAATTGAGAGCAGGATGTGTGGCAGCCACGTCGGTTGTGCTCCTCGGGGCATGGATTAGGAACCCTTTTGTGGTTGACCCTATCCACTTGCCGTAAACCCGCGCCCGGGGAACGGCTGAGGCCCATACGCTGAGAGCGGACACGCCACGTGTGACGCCGGGCACCCGCCCCGGGTCGCCGGAGCAGCGCATTCCGCTGAGCGTAGGCTGTCCGAGCGCGCCGCCGGCTGCGGCCGTGATGTGGCTGGTGCCGATGCCGGAAGGTGGCTGTCCGTGAGCATGATCACCGAGCGTCCCGCTCCTGGACGGGCGCCGGAGGGTCCCCCTGCCGCCACGCGTCGCGACCCGGTCGCGCTGTTCCGCGCCTATCTCGCGCTGACCAAGCCGCAGATCGTCGAGCTGCTCCTGGTGACCACGGTCCCGGCCCTCATGCTCGCCGCCGGTGGCTGGCCCGACCTGGGCACTCTCGCCGCCGTGCTGGTCGGCGGGGCGCTGGCGGGCGGCGCGGCCAGCGCGCTCAACTGCTACATCGACCGCGACATCGACCAGCTGATGCGGCGCACCAAGCGGCGGCCGCTCCCGGCCAACAGCGTCACCCCGCGGTCGGTGCTCGTCTTCGGACTGACGCTCGCGGTCATCTCGGTCGTGCTGATGGCGGTCTTCACCAACTGGCTGGCCACGGCGCTGACCGCGGGGGCCATCTTCTACTACGACGTCGTCTACACGCTCTGGTTGAAGCGGCGCACCCCGGCCAACACGTTCTGGGGCGGCATCTGTGGGTCGGCCCCGGTGATCATCGGGTGGGCGGCCGTGACCGGCACGGTGTCGGCGCTGGGATGGGCGCTTTTCGCAGTTGTGTTCTTTTGGCAGATGCCGCACTTCTACGCACTCGCCATCAAGTACAAGGACGACTATGCGCGGGCCGGCGTGCCGATGCTCCCTGTAGTCCGGTCGGTCGCCCGGGTCAACGGGGAGATCGTCCTCTACACCGTCCTGACGGTTGTCGCGTCCCTCGTCGCCTGGCCGCTCGGGCTCGGCCCGATCTACGGCATCACGGCCATCGTCACGGGTGCTTTGTTCCTCGGCGAGGCGTTCCTGCTGGTGCGGCGTACGCGCGGGGGCGGTCCGGCGAAGCCGATGCGGTTGTTCCACTGGTCCATCACGTACCTCACGATCTTGTTCATCGCGGTCGCGGTGGACGCTCTGGTCTGACCTTTTTCGCCCGGTTTGAGGTTACGGTGCGTCACACCATCGATGGAAAACTGTTGATGGGGCAATTCGGGCGCAATTGGCTCATACCAATGCCCTGAACGCCTAAACCCGCAGGTAATTGGCATCACAAAATGCCCCCTATGATGCTTGCTCCGGGCGCGGAGATGCTTAGGCTGCCGGTCATGGCTCAAGGTTCCGATACGACACTGACCGCGGGGATCAAGTCCTTCGCCGCCGGACACGGCGGTGCCAAGGCGGTCATCGAGTACGTCGGCAAGCGTGGTGCCCGCATTGTCCTCGTCGGCCAGGACGGCGAGTGGTCCGACCAGTTCGCCGACGGCACGGACGTCGCCCGCCAGGCGTGTGAGAACGCCGGCGTCGAGGTGGAGAACGAGTGGGAGCGCGAGCTCCTGGAGCAGATGCGACCCAGCAACGACCTGTGGCGCTCGATGTCGCGCCGGAGCATGGCCCGCTGATCTTGTCTCAGTCCATCAACCACCAGACGACCCGGGAGGACTCCCGGGTCGCTCTCGTTACCTGCGATCTGTTTCCGTCCCTCTGGGACGATGACTTTCCCTTGCGCGACGCGCTTCTCACCCGAGGCGTTCCCGTTTCGGCCGTACGGTGGGACGACCCGGCCGTGGACTGGACCGGTTACGACCTCGCGATGCTCCGGTCGCCGTGGGACTACGTGCCGCGCCGCGACGACTTCGTGGCCTGGGCGCACCGGGTGCCGCGCCTGTTCAACCCCGCGGACATCGTGGAGTGGAACACCGACAAGCGATATCTCGCCGACCTGGCCGCGCTCGGCGTCCCCGTGACGCCGACGACCTTCGTGGGACCCGGCTCGTCGTGGACGCCACCCGCGGCCCCCGGCGAGTGGGTCGTGAAGCCCACGATCAGCGCGGGCAGCCAGGACACCGGTCGCTATGTCCTGCCCGCCCAGGCGTCGCTGGCCGTCGCCCACGTGGCCCGGCTGACCGCGGCCGGCCGCACCGCGATGATCCAGCCGTATCTCTCGGCCGTGGACACCGAGGGCGAGACGGCGATGCTGTTCTTCCCCGACGCGACCGGCCGTCTCACCTTCAGCCACGCGGCTCGCAAGGGCCCCATGCTGACCGGCCCCGACGAGGGCAAAATCGACCCCGGCAGCGAGGACATCTCGGCGCGCGTCCCGACGCCGGCCGACCTGGCGGCCGCGGAGAAGGCGCTGGCCGCCATCCCCGGGGGTGCTTCGCGCCTGCTCTACGCCCGCGTCGACCTGATCACCGGCCCCGCCGGGGAGCCGATGCTGCTGGAGTTGGAGCTCACCGAACCGTCGCTGTTCCTCCGCACGGCGCCCGAGGCCGCGGACCGCTTGGCCGACGCCATCGTCGCGCGCCTTTAGCTTTTCGGAAATCGCCCTGACCAGGGCCTGGTGGCAACGCCCCGGTGGACGACTCGGCGTGTCGTCCACAGGCGGCAAACTTTCCCTTCGTTGATCGCTCCCGGCGGTCACGCTGCTCCCATGCATCTCACCAGTCGCATCGCGCCGCTCTCGCCGTTCGCTTCTCGCCGCTTTCCGCCGCGCGCTTTCTTCCGCTCGCTCGTCGCTTTCTGCCGCCGGCCGCCGCTCGTCTTCCGCCCGCAGCCGCCCGTCGAGCCCGGCTTTGTCGCTTTATCGCCGGTCGCGTCCCGCCGATGGCCGCACCTGACCGGCGGTCGATCGCCGACCGCCCGGCGGGCGCCGGGCTGAGCACGCGACTCAGCCTTCCGTAGGGGTGCCGCCGCCCGAGCCGAGCTCCCGATCACCGCAGGCGCCTGCCCGCCATGGGGCGACGCGGTTGATCGCGCTCCGGCCGCCCGCTCAGGCCGGCCGACCGACCACGCTCCCGGCCGTCCGGCCTGCCCCGGATCCCCCGCCGGGCGATGCGTGGCGGCCGGAGCCTGCCGCCCGGGCCGCAGCCCGATCCGCCATAGCGAGCAGGACCACGTCGCACCCTCTCCGGCGACGCGTTCCAGAAAGGAGGTGGCCCCAGGACAACTCATCGTGCGAGCGGGGTGGCCGCTCACTGTCTCCCTGAGCGGCCACCGTCCCGCCGGCACCGTCCACTGCGCCAGCCGGTGCCGGCGGGAACCCCTACCGGTTGTTGGGCCCTAGGCATGAGGTCCCACCCGGACCGGTCGATGTCGACTGCTGGACCGTGGACGGCGGCCCAGCGGTCGCGACCGGTCGCCAGACGGCCGGATGACTCGTCGGGCGCAAGCTGCTTCGCTCGGGTTGCCGTGCTCCAGGTTGCCGTGCCTCGCGCTGCTGTGCTTCGCGCTGCTGTGCTTCGCGCTGCAGTGCTTCGCGCTGCAGTGGGTCGCGCTGCAGTGCCTCGCGCTGCCGTGCTTCGCGTCGCCGTGGCTTGTGCTGCAGTAGGTCGCGCTGTCGTGGCCTGAGCTGCCGGCGATGGGTCTAGGTGCGGGGACGTCGTGGTGGCTGCGCGGCTGGCGTCGGGCAATCAGCTCGTGGGCGATCCGGCGGACGGCGACGGCGATCCAGTGATCCGGTGATCCGCGTGGCGTCGGCGGCCTCGTGGCCCGGGGCTCGGGGTCCCGCGGTGAGGCGGCACCGCGGCGCGGTGGTGTGGCTGCTGGTGCGCAGCAGGCGGTGGGGCGTGTCTACGAAGCGGGGACCCGGTCGGCGGGAACGGGGGTCACGTCGGCGGGGGAGTGGGGGTCTTCGGTGGGGACCGAGGGGCGTTCGCGGATGGAGAGCAGCACTGCGGCCGTGCCGGCCCAGACGAGGCTGGCGCCGAGCATGTGGGCTGCTACCAAGGCCACGGGGAGGTGGGTGAAGTACTGGACGAAGCCGATCAAGCCCTGGGACAGCTCGATCACCAGGAGGGTCAGGGCGGCCCGGGCGGCGGCGGGCGCGTTGACGGCGCGGAAGGCCAGGTAGGCGGCCGCGGTCAGGCCCAGTAGGAGGAACACCAGGTCGGCGTGGGCCTGGGCGACGGCGGCCGGGTCGAGGCCGTTGCGCTTGGCGCCGTTGTCGCCGGCGTGGGGGCCGCTTCCGGTCACCACCACGCCCAGGACGATCACGGCGGCGCTGGCCGCGGCAACCAAGTGAGTGAGGAGGCGGAGGGGGGCGGGGATGAGGAAGACCGGCCGCCCATCCCCCTCGATCGTCGAGTGCCACAGGGCGTACGCGAAGAAGATCAGCGCCATCGAGAGCAGGAAATGGAGGCCTACCACCCATGGGTTGAGGTTGGTCAGCACCGTGATGCCGCCCACCACGCCCTGGCCGGGGATGCCCAGCAGCACCGCCAGGGCCAGCGCGACCTGACGCCGGCGGCGGGGGCGCGAGCGCCACGCCGCCCAGAAGCAGGCCACCGCGACCACGAACAGGGCTATGCCGAGCAGGCGGTTGCCGAACTCGATCACGCCGTGGACGCCCATCGCCGACGTGGTCGTGTATGAGCCGTCGGTGCACTTGGGCCAGGTGGGGCAGCCGAGGCCGGAGTCGGTCAGGCGGACCGCCGCGCCGGTGACGACCAGCGCGATGTTCGCGATCAGGGACGCGAGGGCCATCGGGCGCAGCGCGGGAAGCTTCACCTTTGGCATCGTACGCAGCGTCACGGGGGCACAAACCGCGGGCACAAACCGGGGCACGAATCGCGGGCACAAAGCGGGGGCCCAAGGCCGGGACCCAAATCCGGGGCTCAAGGTGGCGGCTTGAAGCGGGCACCCGCGCGAGGGCGGTGGCCTGGATCACCGGGGAGTCGGTTTGCAGCCTCCGGCGGAAATACGTAACGTTGGCGTAGTGAAAAACGAGGTGCTGATCGGGAGCGGGGCGGTGGCGTCGGCCAGCGCGTCCGACGGTCGCACCCGGGACCGGGTCGCGCAACTGCTGCTCGAGCGGGGCGCGGCGACTGCGGCCGAGCTCGGGGCTCAGCTGGGGCTGTCGCCGGCGGCTATTCGCAAGCATCTGGACGCGATGCTCGCCGAGCGGCTGGTGGAGACCCGTGAGGTCCGTCACCAGGGGCCGCGCGGGCGGGGCCGGCCGGCCAAGGCGTTCGTGCTCACCGCGGCCGCCCGCGAGTCCTTTCCGCATTTCTACGACGGCATCGCCACCGCGGCCCTGCGCTGGATCGCTCAGCGTGGCGGGCCGGAGGCGGTCAGCGAGTTCGCGGCCGCTCAGGTCGCGGCCCTCGAGGAGCGGTGCCGGCAGGCGATCTGCGAGGCCGGCGACGACCCGATCTCGAGGGCGGAGGCGCTCGCCGAGGCGCTGACGGCCGAGGGCTACGCTGCCAACGCGACCACGATCGCGTCCGGCGGGCAGCTGTGCCAGCACCACTGTCCGGTGGCTCACGTGGCTGCCGAGTTTCCCCAGCTGTGCGACGCCGAGACCGAGGTCATCTCGCGGCTCATCGGCACCCACGTGCAGCGTCTCGCCACCATCGCGCACGGCGACGGGGTGTGCACGACGCACATCCCCGGACCGGCGCGCGAGAAGGCCGACTCGCGAACAACCGACACGCGAACAACCGGCACGCGAACGACCAGCACGCGAACGACCAGCACGCGAACAACCACGCACGCGAACAACCACGGTTAGGACAGATAGATGACCGACCAGATCGTCAGCCAGGAAGAGCATCTCGCCGCCCTGGGCAAGTACGAGTACGGCTGGGCCGACGCCGATGTTGCCGGCGCCGCGGCGCAGCGCGGTCTGTCCGAGGCCGTGGTGCGGGACATCTCCGGGAAAAAGAACGAGCCCGAGTGGATGCTCAACCTCCGGCTCAAGGGCCTGCGGTTGTTCGACCGCAAGCCGATGCCGTCGTGGGGCGCCGACCTGACCGGGATCGACTTCCAGAACATCAAGTACTTCGTGCGCTCGACCGAGAAGCAGGCCGCTTCCTGGGAGGACCTGCCCGAGGACATCAAGGCCACGTACGACCGGCTGGGCATCCCCGAGGCGGAGAAGCAGCGCCTCGTGGCCGGTGTCGCCGCGCAGTACGAGTCCGAGGTGGTCTACCACAAGATCCGTGAGGACCTCGAGGAGCAGGGTGTCGTCTTCCTCGACACCGACACCGCCCTCAAGCAGCACGAGGACATCTTCAAGGAGTACTTCGGCACCGTCATCCCGGTCGGCGACAACAAGTTCGCCGCGCTGAACACCAGCGTGTGGTCGGGCGGGTCGTTCATCTACGTGCCGAAGGGCGTGCACGTGGAGATCCCGCTGCAGGCCTACTTCCGGATCAACACGGAGAACATGGGCCAGTTCGAGCGGACCCTGATCATCGTGGACGAGGGCGCCTACGTGCACTACGTCGAGGGCTGCACCGCGCCGATCTACTCGTCGGACTCGCTGCACTCCGCGGTCGTCGAGATCATCGTGAAGAAGAACGCCCGCTGCCGGTACACGACCATCCAGAACTGGTCGAACAACGTCTACAACCTGGTCACCAAGCGCGCCACCTGCGAAGAGGGCGCGACCATGGAGTGGATCGACGGCAACATCGGCTCCAAGGTCACGATGAAGTACCCGGCGGTCTACATGACCGGCCCGCACGCCAAGGGCGAGGTGCTCAGCGTCGCGATGGCCGGCGAGGGCCAGCACCAGGACGCCGGCGCCAAGATGGTGCACGCCGCGCCGTACACGTCGAGCACGATCGTGAGCAAGTCGATCGCGCGGGGCGGCGGCCGGACGAGCTACCGCGGCCTCGTGCAGGTCATGGAGGGTTCTTCGCACTCGAAGAGCACCGTCAAGTGCGACGCACTCCTTGTCGACACCATCTCCCGGTCGGACACCTACCCTTACGTCGACATCCGCGAGGACGACGTTTCGATGGGTCACGAGGCGACCGTGTCCAAGGTCAGCGAGGACCAGCTCTTCTACCTGATGAGCCGGGGCCTGACCGAGGACGAGGCGATGGCGATGATCGTGCGCGGCTTCATCGAGCCGATCGCCAAGGAGCTCCCGATGGAGTACGCCCTCGAACTGAACCGTCTTATCGAACTGCAGATGGAAGGCGCGGTCGGCTAAGCAATGACCACGGAAACTTTGAGTGCGGCCCCGCCCAGCACCAAATCGCAGGTGCTGCGCTCGTTCGACGTCGCCGACTTCCCGGCCCTCAACGGCCTGGAGGAGGAGTGGCGCTTCACCCCGCTCAAGCGGCTCGGTGCGCTGGTCACCGCCGCGAAGCTGGACGGTGTCGCGCCGGTCGTCGAGCACGGTGAGCTGCCGACCGGCGTCACGGTCGAGCACGCCGAGACGGCGGACGCGATCCTCACCCCGTTCGACCGGGTCTCGGCGCTGGCCTACGGCTCGGCCGACGGAGTCACGCTGATCGAGGTGGCGCCGGAGACCGAGGTCGCCGAGGCGGTCGTGATTCGGGTGGTCGGTAAGGGCGGCGATGCCGCCGCGGCCCGGACGGTGGTCACGGTGGGCGCGTTCGCCAAGGTCACCATCGTTCTGGAGCAGACGGGTACGGCCACCCTGGCCGACAACGTCGAGGTGGTGATCGGCGACAGTGCGCACCTGACGTTCGTGACCCTGGCCGAGTGGGACGCCGGCGCGGTGCAGGCCCAGCACGTGAAGTTCCGGGTCGGCAAGGACGCCCGGGTGCAGCACGTGCAGGTGGCCCTGGGCGGCGACCTGGTCCGCCAGTACACCAGCGTCGAGTACGCCGGCCGCGGCGGCGACGCCGAGCTGTGGGGTCTGTACTTCGCCGACACGGGGCAGCACTTCGAGCACCGTCAGCTGGTCGACCACGCCGTGCCGGACTGCCGCAGCTACGTCGGCTACCGCGGGGCGCTGCAGGGCGCGTCGACGAAGACCGTCTGGGTCGGCGACGTGTTGATCCGCGCCACGGCCACGGGCACCGACACGTACGAGATCAATCGGAACTTGATCTTGACCGACGGGGCGATCGCGCACTCGGTGCCGAACCTGGAGATCGAGACCGGCGAGGTGACCGGCGCCGGCCACGCGAGCGCGACCGGGCGTTTCGACGACGAGCAGCTGTTCTACCTGATGGCCCGCGGCATCACCGAGCACGAGGCCCGCAAGCTGGTGGTGCGCGGCTTCTTCGCCGAGCTGGTCAACAAGATTCCGGTCGAGGAGCTGCGCGAGCGCCTGGGCGACGCCATCGAGGCACGGCTTGCGGAGTTCGAGGGCAAGGCGTGAGTTTCGAGCTGGTCGGCTCGTCGGCCGACGTCGCGAAGGGAACGTCGATCTCGGTGGAGGTCGACGGTCTCGAGATCGCGATCGTTCATGCCGACGACGACAACTTTTACGCCGTACGGGATGAATGCAGTCACGCCGCCGTGGCGCTCTCCGAGGGTGAGGTCGACGGCTGCACGCTCGAGTGCTGGCTGCACGGCTCGCGCTTCGACCTGCGCACGGGCGAGCCCACCGGTCTTCCCGCCACCGAGCCGGTGGCCACCTTCGCCGTCGAGATCCGCGACGGTGACCTCTACGTTTCGACCACACCGAGCAATGGAGTAAATCCGTGAGCACCCTGGAGATCCGCGACCTGAAGGTGTCGGTGAAGCTGCCCGAGGGCGAGCTGAAGCCGATCCTGTCCGGTGTCGACCTGACGGTCAAGGCGGGCGAGACCCACGCGATCATGGGGCCGAACGGCTCGGGCAAGTCGACGCTGGCGTACTCGATCGCGGGCCACCCGAAGTACCAGATCACCGGCGGCTCGGTGACCCTGGACGGCAACGACGTGCTGGCCATGACCGTGGACGAGCGCGCCCGGGCCGGCCTCTTCCTGGCGATGCAGTACCCGGTCGAGGTTCCCGGCGTGTCGGTGGCGAACTTCCTGCGTACCGCCAAGACCGCGATCGACGGCGAGGCGCCCAAGCTGCGTACGTGGGCGGGCGAGCTGAAGTCGGCGATGGAGAAGCTGCAGATGGACCCGGCGTTCGCGCAGCGCAACGTGAACGAGGGCTTCTCCGGCGGTGAGAAGAAGCGGCACGAGATCATGCAGCTCGAGCTGCTCAAGCCGAAGGTGGCGATCCTCGACGAGACCGACTCCGGCCTCGACATCGACGCGCTGCGCGTGGTGAGCGAGGGCGTGAACCGGGTGCGCGAGACCGGCGACACCGGCCTGCTGCTGATCACCCACTACACCCGCATCCTGCGCTACATCAAGCCGGACTTCGTGCACGTCTTCGTGGCCGGCAAGATCGTGCAGGAGGGCGGGCCGGAGCTGGCCGAGCAGCTGGAAGCCGAGGGCTACGAGCGCTACGTGGGCGCGCGGGTCTGACCATGACCTTCGACGTGGCCCGGATCCGGGCGGACTTCCCGATCCTGTCGCGGGAGATCAACGGGCACCCGCTGGTCTACCTGGACAGCGCGAACACCTCGCAGAAGCCGGCGCAGGTGCTCGAGGCCATGCGGGTGCACCACGAGCGGCACAACGGCAACGTGTCCCGCTCGGTGCACACGCTCGGCACCGAGGCCACGACGGCGTACGAGGAGGCCCGCGCCAAGGTCGCGGCCTTCATCAACGCCGGCACCCCCGACGAGATCGTCTTCACGAAGAACTCGACCGAGGCGCTCAACCTGGTCGCGCATTCGGCCGGTCAGTACCTGGCGCTGAAGCCGGGCGACGAGATCGTGATCTCCGAGATGGAGCATCACTCCAACATCGTCCCGTGGCAGCTGCTGGCCGAGCGGACCGGCGCGACGCTGCGGTGGTTCGGCATCACGGACGACGGCCGGCTTGACATTTCGGACATTTCCGGCCTGATCAACGAGCGCACCCGTCTGGTGTCGGTCGTGCACATGTCGAACACGCTGGGCACGATCAACGACGTGTCGCCGATCGTCGCGCGGGCCCGCGAGGTCGGCGCGCTGGTGGCGCTGGACTGCTCGCAGTCGGTGCCGCACCTGCCGGTCGACGTGCGCGGGCTGGGCGCGGACTTCATCGCGTTCACCGGGCACAAGATGCTCGGGCCGACCGGCATCGGCGTGCTCTGGGGGCGGTTCGACCTGCTCGCCAAGATGCCGCCGTTCCTGGGTGGCGGCTCGATGATCGAGACGGTCACGATGGCGGGCACGACGTATGCGGCGCCGCCGGCCCGGTTCGAGGCGGGGACGCCGCCGATCGCCGAGGCGATCGGACTGGGCGCGGCGGTGGATTATCTGAGCGCGCTGGGCGTGGAGGCGGTCCATCAGCACGAGCAGGACATCACCGCGTACGCGCTGAAGGCCCTCAGCGATGTGCCCGGTGTGCGGATCTTCGGGCCCGCGACGCCGGAAGGCCGTGGGGGAACGCTCTCGTTCGCCGTGGACGGGGTGCACCCGCACGACGTGGGTCAGATCCTGGACGCGCTCGGTGTCGAGGTGCGGGTGGGGCATCATTGCGCGAAGCCGACCTGTGCCCGGTTCGGGGTGCCGGCGATGACGCGGGCGTCGTTCTACCTCTACACGACGACGGACGAGATCGACGCGCTGGCGCGGGGGCTCGACCAGGTGCGGAAGGTGTTCGGCTGATGCTCGACGGGCTGTATCAGGAGATCATCCTCGACCACTACAAGAACCCGCACGGCCGTGGGCTGCGGGATCCTTACGCTGGTGAGGCGCATCATGTGAACCCGACGTGCGGGGACGAGATCACCGTACGCGTCACCGACGACTTTTCCGATATTTCGTACGATGGGGTAGGTTGCTCGATCTCGCAGGCGTCCGCCTCGGTCCTGCACGAGTTGCTGGTCGGGAAGTCGGCGGCGGAGATCGGCGCGATTCACGAGGCGTTCGTGCAGCTGATGCAGGGGCGCGGTCAGGTCGAGCCGGACGAGGATGTGCTCGAGGACGCGGTGGCGTTCGCCGGGGTGGCCAAGTTTCCGGCCCGGGTCAAATGCGCGCTGCTGCCGTGGATGGCCTTCAAGGACGCGGCGGCGCGTGCGGGTGTGGACGTGGGCGTGAGCCCGGAGGTGAAGGCATGACTGACAACGTTACCGACGAGACTCCCGCCTGGCTGGCCGAGGAGCGGGCGGCGGCCGGCACCGCTTCGGATGCGCCGGACGTGGACCTGAATGCAGCCGCTGCTGCTCCTGCTCCTCCTTCTCCTTCCGGCGGCCCGGTGAGCAAGGCCTCCGTCGATGACATCGAGGAGGCGATGAAGGATGTCGTCGACCCCGAGCTCGGCATCAACGTGGTGGACCTCGGTCTCGTGTACGGAGTGTTCGTCGACGACGACAACGTGGTGACCCTGGACATGACGCTCACCTCGGCCGCCTGCCCGCTCACCGACGTGATCGAGGACCAGACGCGGTCGGCGCTGACCACCGGCCCCGGTGGCGGCCTGGTGCAGGACTTCCGGATCAACTGGGTGTGGCTGCCGCCGTGGGGCCCCGACAAGATCACCGACGACGGTCGCGAGCAGCTCCGGGCGCTCGGGTTCAACGTCTAGCTCTTCGGTCTCTTTCTGTCGTACCCCGGTGGTAAAAACCGAGGCATGACCGACACACCGCCGTTTCCCGAGCTCCTGACCCTGATCGACGAGAGGTCGGCGGCCCTGCGTGGGGCCGCCGGCCTCGCTTCGTCTCTGGAGGCCCGGGTGCCGGGCTGCCCCGACTGGTCGCTGACCGACCTGATCACCCACCTCGGCGAGGTGCAGCGCTTCTGGGCCGTCGCGACGAGCCAGGCCGACACGTCCGGCCCGCCCACCCCCGAGCAGCGCGGCGACACCGCCCCCTCGGGCGACCTGCTGACGTGGTTCGGCGAGTCGACCCGGCTCCTGATCGACGCCCTGCGCGCGGCCGGCCCCGACCGTCCCGCGTGGACGTGGTGGGAGTCCTCGGGCGCCCCCATGACGGCCCGGGCGATCGCCCGTCACCAGGTGCAGGAGGCGGCCGTCCACGCGTTCGACGCGCAGGAGGCGGCCGGCAAGCCCGAGCCGCTCCCGGCCGCCATCGCCGTCGACGGCGTCGCCGAGTTCCTCAGCGTCGGCCTGTCCTCACTCGGCGCGTGGCCCCACCGCCCGGCGCGGGTCGCCTTCACCGCCACCGAGGGCCCGTCCTGGCTGGTCGACCTGTCCCCGACCGGCGTCCACTTCGACCCGGCCGCGAGCGGCGAGCCCGTGACCACCCTGCACGGCTCGGCCAGCGACCTGGTGCTGGCCCTCTACAAACGCATCCCCTACGACCAGCTCCGCGTGGACGGCGACGCGTCGGTCCTGGCCGAGCTGACCACCTGGTCCGACACGGAATAGGCGCGCCTGTCGTGATGCCGCCGCCCGCTCGGTCGGGCGGCCGGATGCCGCCGGGTGGGTTGGCGGCGCGGTAGCGGACCCGTCCGCGTGGCGCCGCTGAGTCAGGCGGCGGGGAGGTGGTCGACGGCGTTGTAGCGGACCAGTTCGAGGCGGCCTTCCCGGGCCAGGAACTGGGAGATCGAGGCGTTCCGGACCGTGCCCTCGGCGCGTTCCATCGCCATCACCTCGTCCCAGGTGAGGTGCTCGATGACGGCGCGCATCATCAGGACCACGGCGTCGTGGGCGACGACGACCACGCGGGCGCCGGGGTGGGTGCGGTTGAGGTCGGCCAGGAAGCCGGCCAGGCGGGACTCGACGTCGGCGAAGGACTCGCCGCCCGGTGGGGCGTAGCGGTACTCGCCGGCCTCGGCGCGGCGGTCCGCCTCGGCGGGGAAGCGCTGGGCCACGGCGGCGTGGGTGAGCAGCTCGAGGTCGCCCATCAGGCGGTCGACCAGGCGATCGTCGGTGACCGGCGCGGGCAGGTCGAGCCCGGAGGCGTCGGCGGCGATCCGCCAGGTCTCCCGCGCGCGCAGGTAGGGCGACGTGATCACCACCGTCGGGCGCTGGCCGGGCGGGAGGTCGGACAGCCAGCCGCCGACCGCCGCGGCCTGCTTCTCGCCGATCTCGGTGAGGGGCACCTCGGCGTCGCGGCCGCTCACCTCCGCGTCGAGGAGGCCGCGCTCGTTGGCATGCTGGAACGCGACGTTGGCGAGGCTCTGGCCGTGCCGGACGAGGATCAGTTCGCTCACAAGGCTCACCGGCCAACCCTATCCACGGCCTTCGGGGGGAGGCGGCGTTCGCGGAGGGCGGCGGTCCTTGGGGTGGCGGTAGTTGCGGGCGCGGCTTCAGGAGGTGGCCGGCGGCCTTGTGGAAACGCGCGGGCTGCGGGCCGAGGCCTTCGGGGGTTGGTGGCGGCCACGGGGACGGCGGGGGCTGGGGGCCGAGGCCTTCGGGGGTTGGTGGCGGCCACGGGGACGGCGCGAGCTGGGGCGCTGCTTCCGGGGGAGGGGGCGGCCGCGGCGTGGGGAGTGGGCGGGGCGGAACTCGGGGGTGGGGGACGGGCACGGCTTCAGGAGGAGGCGGCGGCTGCGGCGTGGGGAGTGGGGGCGGGGGTGGGGAAATCGGGGACGGGCATGGTCAGCTCGAAGATGGAACCGTGGCCGGGGGCGGGGCGGTAGCCGACGTCGCCGCCGTTGGCTCGGGCCAGCTCTCGGACTATGTAGAGGCCCAAGCCTGTGCCGGGGACCTTGGTGGCGGTGCGGTCGGCTCGGGCGAAACGGTCGAACAGGCGGGACTGGAAGTCGGGCGGGACGCCGGGGCCCTGGTCGCGGACCTGCACGGTGATCGCGGGGGCCACGGGGGACGGGGCCGCCTCGATGGTGGTGGCGCCTCCGCCGTACTTGGCGGCGTTGCTGATCAGGTTGGTCAGGATGTGGTCCAGGTGGCCGGGCTGGACGGCGGCCACCAGGTCGGGCGGGCAGTCCACGCGGACGCCGGTGGTGGCGGTGGCGGCCAGCGCCGCGTCGATGTGGTCGGCCACGCGGGTGGGGCGGGGGATCGCGGTGAGGCGACCGGCGTCGATCTGGACCAGGGCCAGGACCTCGTTGACGATCGTGTCGAGGCGCTGGGCGCTTCGGTGGATCTTTGCGATCAGCTCCTGGATGGGCGGCGGGACGTGGTCCTCGGTGAGGGCCAGGTCGACGTACCCGAGGATCATCGCCAGCGGGTTGTTGATCTCGTGGCCGAGCATGCCGATGAGGTCCGCCTTCAGGCGGTCGGCGGACTCCAGCTCGCGGTGGCGCTCGGCCAGCTCCAGGTGGGCCGCGTCGCGGGCGGCCTCGGCCGCCCTTCGTGCGCTTATATCCTGGAAAATGGTCATCAGGTGGTCGGGGCGGCCCGTGGCGTCGCGGACGGCCGAGACGGTGACGTGGGCGTCCATGGTGGTGCCGTCGGCGCGCCGCACCGAGAGCTCGCGGCTGATCTGCGGCAACCGGTCGGCGATGACGGCGGCCAGGTCGCGACGGTGCGACTCGCGGTCGGGGTCGCCGAAGAGGTCGGTCAGCCGGGTGCCGGCCAGGTCGCGCCGGGCGGTGCCGGTCATCGCCAGGAACGCGGGGTTGGCCTCCTCGATGCGGTCGTCGGTGCCGTGGATGACCTGGCCGACGGCGGCGTGCTCGAAATGGGACCGCAGCCGCCGCTCGCTGTCGGCCAGGCGGCGGTTGGTGGCCGCGAGGTCGGCGGTGCGAGATCGGACCGTGCTCTCCAGCGAGTCGTAGAGGATCGCGTTGTCGAGCGACACCGCCAGCTGGCCGGCGATGAGCCGGACCGTCTCGAGCCGGTCGGTCGAGAAGACGCCGCGCTGGCGCCGGTTCTCCAGCACCAGCAGCGCCCGGGCGAGGTTGTGGCTGGGCACCGGCACGACCAGCAGCGAGCAGGTGTCGAGCCCGGCCAGGCTGGGGTCGCGGGCGAACCGGTCGTCCCGGGTGGCGTCGGCGACCAGCAGCGGCTCGCCGGTGCGCAGCGCGTAACGGACCGCGGAGAGCGGCAGCCCGGAGTGCTCGGCCGCCTCCAGGTCGGGAAGCGGGAGGGCGCCGACGGGCGCGCCGGCTACGGATGACACGTACCAATGCGAGGTTTCCCGATTTTGCAGCACCAGATGGGCGTCGGTGGCCCCGGTCATCGCGCCGAGCAGGTCGCCGACCAGCTCCTGGAGGCCGGCCAGGGTGGTCTGCGAGCTGAGCGCCTGCGACGCCCGCAAGATCGCCATGAGGTCGATGCCGGGCGAGCCGGCCGGCGCCGGACCGGTGAGGGCGGCGGTGGTACGCAGGAACGGGTGGGCGTTCTCCAGAGCGGTCACCTTGCCGTCGGCGCCCCAGCGGCGGTACGCGTCACGCGCCTCGGCGAGCAGCGCATGTCCGACGTGGACGAGGCCCTGCCCGAGGTGGAAGACCCCGGCCCGCTCGGCGAGCAGCGCCCGGTGCCAGGGCCGCCCGTCCACCTCGTCCAGCCCGGCGTCGAAGTGCACGGCGGCCAGGGCCGGCTCGCCCAGCGCCCACGCCCGCTCGGCGTCGACCAGGTGCAGCAGCGGCCGGAAGTTCCGGGGCGCCTCGTCGGCCCGCCGGGCCAGCCACTCGCGGGTGGCGCCGAGCTCGTCCACGACCGACCGGTCGCCCCGGCGGCAGCGGGCCGCGAGCGAGAGCGCCCACGCCACCCGGGCCAGCGCCGACACGTAGAACCCGCGCATCGCCCGCTCGTGCCCCATGGCCGCGGCCGCGTGCTCGTGCAGGGCCACCTCGTCGCCGAACAGCAGCGCGGCCAGCGCCCGGTTGGTGTGATAGGTCGCGAGCCCGGGTTCGTAGCCCGCGATCGACTCGCGATACTCATCCTCGTCGAACGAGAAGGACGAGAAGGTCGAGAACGACCCCGGCGCCGCCGTCTCGCCGCGCATCGCCATCACGAACCGCTGGTAGCCGACCATGGTGAGCGCCGGGAAGCGGCTCCCGGTCTGCCGCGCGAACGCGAGCACGGGCGTGAGCTCCTCGGACAGCGTGTCGAGGGTCTCCGCGCCGTCCAGGGTGACGGCCAGCAGACGTACGGCCAAAAGCGTCGCCACCTGGACGTCGCCCGCCGAGAGCAGGTCTTCCCGGGCCTGTTGCGCCGTGTCGGCGATTTGTTCGAGCGGCTCGAACCAGTGCGCGGCCAGGCACAGATGCATGTACTGCGCGACCGCCGCCTCGGCCAGGTAGCCGCGCTCGAGCCCGACCGCCACCGTGTTGCGGGTGATCAGGTAGCCGGCGCGGTAGTCGTTGCGCTGGTCGATGGTCACGCAGATGGCCGCGCCGAGAGTGCCGACGAACGGTGGGCAGACGCCGTGCCGTACCCACAGCTCGTGCGCCTCGATGACCAGCCAGGCGTGCAGCAGCGGGTCGACCTGGAACGCCGGCGCGAGCAGCCGGTTGATGACCCGGCCGGTGACCACGATGCGCGGGTCGGTGGTCTCGGTGTCCGGCCGGTCGGCCCAGCGGTAGAGGCCCTCGAGGTGCGTGTCGACCCAGCGGGCCAGGTCGTGCGGCGGCACCAGGCCGAGCCGGCGCAGGATGCCGAGGCCCAGCTCGATCGCGGCCGGGGTGGCGCCGCGCTGGGCGAGCCCGTTGATCTGGGTGGTGCTCGCCCCGGCCAGCGTGACCAGGTCGGGGGAGCGGCCGACCAGGTCGCGGTAGACGACGTCGGCCTCGTCCAGCCGGCCGAGGCAGTAGAGCACCGCGTGCCGCTCGACGGCGACCGCGTCCCGGATCGGCCGGGCCTGGCCGCCGGCCGCCGCCGCGAGGCCCTCGGCGCAGGTCAGCAGCTCGTCGGCGACGGTGAAGTTGGTGACCTGGACGGCCCGCCGGGCGGCCGCGTACAGCAGCGCCGCCGCCGTCCGCCGCTCCCGGGGCGTCTCGATCCGGCCGGCCACCGCGAGGTACTGCTCGGCGGCCTCCTGGCGGGTGTCGTCCCGGTCGGCGAGCCGGCGGCCCAGGGTGAGCTGGAGCCGGTCGCGATCGTCGGCCGGCATGTCGTCGCGCGCCGCCCGCAGGATCAGGTCGTGCCGGAACCGCAGGCCGGACCGGTCGGCGACGATCATGCGCTCGGCGATCGCGGGCGCGAGGTGCTGGACGAGCCGGGGCTCGGGCATCCGGACGGCGGCGGCCAGCATCGCGCGCGGGGCGTCGCCGCCGAGGCAGGCCAGCGCGGTCAGCACCCGGCGGGTCGGTTCCGGCTGCTGGCCGATGCGGGCCGCGAGCAGCTCGGGCACCCGGTTCCGGGCCAGGAACGCGCGGACCTCGGCCGGGTCCCAGGACCAGCCGTTGCCGGCGAGCGTGAGCAGGCCGTCGGCGCGCAGGGCGTTGAGAAGCTCGACCGACGCGTACGGGTTCCCGCCGCCACCCGCGAGCAGCAGGCCGGCGAGCCCGGCCGCGGCGGCCGGCGGCATCGACAGGACGGCCCCGACCAGGTCGGCCAGGCCGTCGCCGGCGAGGCCGTCGAGCCGCATCGGCGGGGCGGCGTCGCCGTCGCGTTCCCAGCGGGCGGCCAGCGGCGCCAGCGCCTGGCCGGAGTCGGAGGGGTCGCGATAGGTGGCCACGACGAGCAGGCCGGGAATCGGGCCGGCCGACACGATGGCGTCCATGACCCGCAGCGACGCGCTGCTGGCCCAGTGCAGGTCGTCGACGGCGAGCACGAGCGGGCGGCGCTCGGCCACCGCCCGCAGCAGCGCCACGATCGACGGCCAGAGCCGCCCGCCGACCGTGCCCGGGTCGTCGGAGACCGGTTCGGGCCGTTGGCCGAGCAGGATGCCCATCTCGGGGATGACCTCGGCGAGGAGCGCCGCGTTCGACCCGAGCGCGGCGGTCAGCCGCTGCCGGTCGGCGGCCATCTCCGGCTCGGGCTCGGCCAGCAGCCGGCGGGCCAGGTTCTGCAGGGCCCGCCGGATCCCGCCGGTGCTGGTGCCGGTGCGGAACTGGTCGTACTTGCCGGTCACGTACCAGCCGCCGCGCCGCGTGACGATCGGGCGCAGGGCGGTGACCAGGGCGCTCTTGCCGACCCCGGGCGGGCCGCCGACCAGCACCAGCGGGCCGCCGCCGGACTGCGCCCGGTCGAGGGCCCCGGTCAGCCGGCGCAGCTCGCGGTCGCGGCCGACCAGGTGGTCCGGGCCGGTCAGCACGGCCGGGAAGTCGCGTTCGCCGAGCCGCCACGGCACGTCCGGGCCGGCGTCGAACCGGGCCAGGTCGTGGGCCAGCGCCTCGGCGCTCTGGTAGCGGCGGTCGGGGTCCTTCTCCAGCAGCCGCAGGATGATCGCGCCGAGGGGCCGGGGCAGCCGCGGTTCGCGGTCGGCGGGCGACACGGGGACCCGGACCAGGGTGTCGCGGATCAGCTCGAGCGGGTCGTCGCCGGGGAACGGCGGCTCGCCGGTGGCCAGCGTGTAGAGGGTGGCGCCGAGCCCGTACAGGTCGGCGCGGCGGTCGACCGGCAGCCGGATCCGCCCGGTCTGCTCGGGCGGCAGGTAGCCGAGCGTGCCGATCGGCTCCTCCGGCGGCGCGTCGCCGGGGATTACCAGCGCGAGGTCGAAATCGATCAGCATTGGCGTCCCGGCGGCGGTCAGCACGACGTTGGCCGGGGTGATGTCGCGGTGCAGCACGCCGGCCCGGTGCACGGCCGCGACGGTGCCGGCGAGTGCCCGGGCGACCTCGACGAGGCGGCTCACCGGCAGACGGGCGGCGCCGGGCGCGTGGCCGCCGTCGTCGGCGAGAACGAGCGTCTGCCGGGGCTGGCGGGCGGCGAGCCGGGGCACGCCGGGGATGCCGTCCAGTCGTCGCAGCACGGCCCGCTCGTGCTCGACGCGCCGGACGGCTCCGGCGCCGGTGGCGCGCTTGCACACGACGCTGCCGTCGTCCCCGGGCTGGCGGGCGACCTGCGTCCGGTCGCTGCGGTACAGCAGCTCCTCGCCCATAAATCGGATCATGCCACTTAAATGATGATCCTTCTCTTTTCGACCAATAGGCCAGGGGCCGGGAAACGGGGACTGCCGCCGGGGCGGGCGCGCCGGAACAATCGGTAGCGTGGCGAAGACGATCAGTTATGCCGATGCCGTCCGGATTCTCGGCGGCGGCTCCCAGTCGGCGGTCTTCCGCCGGGTCGACGCGATGACCGGCGGGCTGCTGGCCGGGGCCGCGATCGCCGCGCCCTCGCTGCTCGGGCTGCTCGACCTGCGAGCCGAGCTGGCCCGGGTCTCCGGCGAGCTGGTGAACGCGGCGGCCCGGGCGATGACCGGCTCGGCCCGCCGCGATCGCACCGAGCGGCTCGCCGCCGCGCACACGGTCATCGTGATCGCGGCCTACTTCGACGCGATCTCCGACGTCGATCTCTCCTGGGCCCGGATGACCCGGCAGGACCAGCTGCGCCTGGCCGGTCAGGGCGCGGACGGCGCGCGCGATCTCACCACGGCGTCGCTGCGGGCCGGGGTGGTCCTTCCCGAGCCGCACGTCCCGAACGAGAAGTTCCTCGCCGAGCTGGAGGTCTTCTACGACCATCTCTCGGACGGCCTCGCCCGCTTCCTCGCCGGACTCGCCCCCTACGACGAGCTCAGCGACGGCGAGCGGACCATCCTGCGGCGGGACATCCGGGCGGGCGGGCGGCGGGCGATCAAGAGGTACGAGGAGATGCTGCTCAACCTCATGACCGATTGCCCGGACATGGCCCTCTGGATCGACCACCGCCATCAGCTCGGGGTGGAGAAGCGGCTCGACGCGCTGGAGCCGTCGTTGCGGGAGCTCGAACGGCTGCTGCGCTCGGTCACCACCGAGACGATCGCCGAGGGGGTGGCCGACGCCCTCCAGCGCGCGCACGGCGCCATGCTCGAGCAGGGTGTCGTCGAGTCGATCGACCTGCCCGACGGCCTCGGCGTGCCGACGCTGGAACGCGCGTACATCCCGCCCGCCTTCCAGGTCGCGACCCGGGCCGAGAACCGCTCGCCCGCCGACGAGACGTTCTGGCAGGACGTCGAGGTGCGGCCGGACATCGACCGCTTCCTGGCCGGCTACCTGGGCTCGCCGCGGGCCCTGCGCGCGCCGCTGCTGGTGCTCGGCCAGCCCGGCGCCGGCAAGTCGGTGCTCACCAAGATCCTCGCGGCCCGGCTGGCCAGCACCCGCTTCCTGCCGATCCGGGTGCCGCTGCGCGACGTCGACAGCGCGCTCCCGCTCCAGCGGCAGATCGAGCAGGCGGTGCTGGCCGCCACCACCGAGGAGACCACGTGGCCGACCCTGGCCCGGTCGACCGACGCGGTCCCGGTGATCATCTTCGACGGCTTCGACGAGCTGCTCCAGGCGACCGGGGTCAGCCAGCACGACTTCCTGCAGAAGGCGGCCGACTTCCAGCAGCGCGAACACGAGCAGGGACGGGCCGCGGCGGTGGTGGTGACGAGCCGCACCAGCGTGGCCGATCGCGCGTCGCTGCCGGCCGAGACCGTACTCCTGCGCCTGCAGCCCTTCGACGAGGCGCGGATCCGCCGGTGGGTCGACGTGTGGAACGAGGTGAACGACGCCGGGCTGGCCGCCGCGGACGTGCTCGCCCACCCCGACCTGGCCGGTCAGCCGCTGCTGCTGCTCATGCTGGCCCTGTACGACGCGGACGGGCACGCGCTGCGCCGGGGCCCGGCCGGTCCGCTCACCACCGGCGAGCTGTTCGAACGGCTGCTGACCGGTTTCGCCCGGCGTGAGGTCGCCAAGGCGTACCCCAACGTCGCCGCGCCGCAGCTCGGACCGCTCGCCGAGCAGGAGCTGGACCGGCTCGCCGTGGTCGCGTTCGCGATGCTGAACCGCTCGGCCCAGTGGGTCGACGAGGAGGAGGTCGACCGCGACCTGCGGGCCACGCTCGGCGATCCGGTGCCGGGCCGGGCCGACGCGCTCACCCCGGCGGGCCTGATCTTCGGGCGGTTCTTCTTCGTCCACCGGACCCGCAACACGTACGAGTTCCTGCACGCCACGTTCGGCGAATATCTCGTGGCCCGGCTCACCTGGCGGCTGCTCGGCGAGGCGGTGGCGCGCGACGCGGTGACCCTCGCCGGGCGGCCGATGACCGGGAACGACCTGCTGGCGAGCCTGTTGTCGGCGGTGCCGCTCACCGCGCGTGCGCCGATCATGAAGTTCCTCAGCGGGATGGCGATCCGGCTCTCCGCCGAGGAGCGGGACCGCTGGACCGACGTGCTGATCCGGCTGTTCCGGCAGGCCGAGCGGGACGGCGCGTGGCCGGCGACTGCCTATCGCCCGGTACCGGGCAAGAACGTGGCCGCGCGCTTCGCCGCGTACACCGCAAATGTGATGTTGCTCGCCGTTGTCACCGCCGGTGAGGTGCGCTTCGGCGAGCTGGTCGAGCCCGGCGACTACGACCCGTTCCGGCAGTGGCACAACCACGCGCTGCTCTGGCACGGGCAGCTCGACCACGACGGCTGGGGCACGCTGGTCGACGCGGTCGCGATCGAGCGGTGCCACGGCCCGGCCGGCAACGACGTGCGGCTCACCCTCGACGACGGCTCCTACTCGCCGCGGGCGGACCCGCACTGGCTTTTCCGCCGGCCCGAGGACCTGCGCGGCAACACCGAGATCATCGACAACTTCGAGGTGGACGCGCGCCGGCGGCGGGTCTTCTTCCAGGGGTGTACGAACAACGAGCTGCCCTGGCACGTGCTGGAACCGCTGTTCGACTCCCGTCTGGCGCCGACCGCCGGCTCGTTCGCCTCGTGGTGGCCCGATCGCACGCCGTCCGCGGCCCAGGCGCTGCTCGAGGTCTGGCTGCTGCCGGCGACCAAGACCACGCCGGCCGAGGCCGTCGAGAGCTACCTGCGCTGCCTGCGGATCGTCCTCGAGTTCCCGGGCTGGGACGACGATCTGCGGGACCTGTACGCCGATCAGCTGTTCGCCGCGCTGACGGCCGACCGGGACGCGCCGACCGAGGCCGCGCTGATGGTGATGCGCTGCCTGCTCGGCTCGGTGGACGCCTGGATGCGCGCGGCCGCCGAGATCCTCGACCGCCTCGACCCGGGCGGCCCCGAGTCGGCGATGCTCGCGGAGATCGTCTTCTCCCGGATCGGCTCGGAGTGGTCGCGCATCCACGACCACAAGGCGGCCGTGCTCGCGGGCGCCCGCGCCGCCGCCACCCGCCGTCGCCGGCGCGTGCCCGACGTGCTGGGCAAGCTCGACCGCGGCCGGGAGTCGGCCGGCATCGACGAGATGCGGGGCGAGCTGGAGACGTTCCGGGTGCGGCTGGCCAGCGTCCGCACCGGGGCCGACCGCTGGCGTACCGACCTGGCCGCGCTGTTCGACGAGTTCAGCTGGCTGGCCGGCAGCGCCGACCACCTGCACGCGTCGCTGGTGGCGCTGGCCCGCACGCCGGACGAGGTAGCCGACATCGACGCGGCGCTGGGCTATGTGGAGGAGCGGATCGCGGCCTGGCTCGCGGACAACCGGTAAATCGGTGGCAGCGGCGCGGCTTCCGGCCGCATGATGGCGCGCGTGAACAAGCTGCTGAAGCATCCCGTCGTCCCTGTCGCCGCGGCCGCCCCGGCCGTCCGACAGCAGACGACGCCCGTCCCCGAAGGGTCGGTCCGCCAGCAGCTGTCATGAGCGCGCCGTTCCTGGCCGGCGTGGTCGCCGGCTACGGCGTAGCCATGCCCGTGGGCGCCATCGGCGTCCTGATCGCCGGCCTGAGCGCCCGCACGTCGTTGCGGGTGGGCGCGGCGGCCGGGATGGGCGCGGCCACGGCGGACGGCATCTACGCGACGATCGCGGTGGTGGGCGGCGCGGCCGTGGCCGGCCTGATCGCCCCGATCGCGACACCACTGCGCTGGGCCGCGGCGGTGGTGCTGCTGGGGTTGGCCGTGCTGACCGCCCGGGGTGCGTTCCGCAAGCCCGATGAGGCCGCGCGCCCGGACCGGCCGGCGACGCCGATGCGGGCCTTCACCGGGATCCTGGCCCTGACCCTGCTCAACCCGGCTACGGTCGTCTACTTCGCCGCGCTGGTCCTGGGCCGCTCGGGCGAGGGTGGCGGGGTGTGGTTCGTGGTCGGCGCGTTCCTGGCCTCGGCGAGCTGGCAATTGCTGATCGCCGGTGGCGGCAGCTTGATCGGCCGCCTGCTGACCGGCGACCGCGGCCGGATGGTTACGGCCCTGGTCTCCGCGGCGGTGATCGCCGTACTGGCGATCAAGCTGTTGTAGCGCTGTCGTTTCTGTCCGGTCCTGGGGCCGGGCGTGCTTCTTGCGGCTCGGGGGATGGCTGTCGCGGGCGGCGGGGCGGGCATCGCCGCGTCGACCGCGGTAGCCGTTCGCTTGGCACGTTCCGCAGGCAGACACGCGCGGTCGGCCCGCGGTCCGGTTGGGCCGCGGCTTGCCCGAGCTGCCCGGCCTGCTGGGCCCGCCTCGCCCTTCGCCCGGTCCGATGCGACTGGCCCGAGCTGGCCGGCCGGGCGTGGCGCGTATGGGTAAGCAGAGCGACGGCGTCGGCCCGAGCGAGGTGGCCGGGCGCGGTGGCCGGGCGCGGTGGCCGGGCGCGGTGGCCGGGCGGGCGTGGCGCGTATAGGTAAGCAGAGCGACGGCGTCGGCCCGGGCGGGGGTGGCCGGGCGGGCGTGGCGCGTATAGGTAAGCAGAGCGACCCCTACAGGTGCTTCATCGCCTCGCGGCGGGATAGGGGCGACAGCTCCGGCGTGCCCACCACGAAAGCCCGCACCGCCTCCGGGTCGGTGCGGGCGTACTGACGCAACGCCCAGCCGATCGCCTTGCGCACGAAGAAATCCGGGTGGCGGGCCTGCCGGGTGCAATAACCGAAGAGCCGCGCGGTGTCCGTCGAACCGCCGTAGTGCAGCTGGAACAGGATCGCGGTGCGGACCAGCCACTTGTTCTCGTCGTGGGACCAGTCGTCCATCTCGTAGACCAGCACCGGATGCGAGCGCACCAGGTCGCCGGTGAAGCGGGTGGCCAGCGGGTCTACGGTGTCCCACCAGGACTTTGTGGTGATCAGGGTGCGGGTGACTTCCAGGAAGTCGGGGCCGGCCACGCCGACGTGCTTGCGCAAGTAGTCGCAGGCCGCGTACTGGTACTCGCGCTCGGGCAGGGACCAGCAGGAGAGGGCGAAGTCGCGCAGGTCGGACTCGGACGGGCGGGGCAGGCCGGCGAACGCGGCCCGCTCGACCGAACGCAGCGTGGGCGCGGGGACGCCGGCGTACTCGAACTGGTCGCGCATGTACGCGGCCATGGCCGCGGCGCGTTGCGGGTCGCGGGCCTCGGCCAGGAGATCGCCCAGGCGGGTGAGCAGCGTTGCCACCAGGTCCGTCACAGCTGCATCCTGCCACCGTAGTGTGACAAGAATGGGCGAGCGGACGGCGGCCGGCGGCGGCAAGTGGGTGGACGTCGCGCCCGAGCGGCTGTCGCGGTGGCTGGAGAACTTCGCGGGGCGCCATGGGGCGTACGCGGAGGAGGGGTTGCTCCTGATCGCCGAGGATGGCGCCACGGCGAGCTGGCAGGAACCGCCGGGGGCGCCGAAGGTCGCGACGCTTGCTGAGCTCGTCGAGGAGGCGCGGAAGCCGCGGCGCATCGGGCTGCTGCTGGCGCGCAAGGGCGCCGTGGCGGTGGGCATCGCCGAGGGGACGGAGCTGGTCGCGTCCAAGGTGGAGACCCACTATGTCCAGGGCCGCACGGCCGCGGGTGGCTGGTCCCAGCAACGCTTCGCGCGCCGGCGGGACAATCAGGCAAAAGCGGCAGCTGCCGACGGCGCCGGCATCGTGGGGCGCATTCTTCTTCCGGAGGTACGGTCGTTGGCCGCCCTCGTGACCGGTGGTGACCGGGCCGCGATCGACGCCATCCTCGCGCCGCCCTCGCTGTCGGTGGTGGCGAGCCTGCTGGCCGAACGGCTGCTGGACGTGCCGGAGCCCCGGCACGCGGTGCTGGTCTCCGCGGTGGCCGGGGCTCGGGCCGTACGTGTGCTGGTGAAGGAACCGTAAGCCAACAGGGACCGTGAGTCAGTCGCCCTCCTTGACCGCCCCCGCCGCGAAGGTGTCGCACTTCTCGGGCGTCCCGGAGTTGTAGCCCTGGGAGAACCACTTCTGCCGGTCGGCCGACGTGCCGTGGGTGAACTCGGCCGGGTTGATCTGGTTGCCGCTGCGCTTCTGGAGGGTGTCGTCGCCGATCTGGCCGGCGGTCTGGATGCCCTCCTGGATGTCGTCGGCGGTCAGGCTCTTGAAGATCGCCTGGCCGTTCGACGACTTGGTCTCGGTGGCGTGCTTGGCCCAGACCCCGGCGTAGCAGTCGGCCTGCAGCTCGAGCTTGACCGACAGCAGGTTCTGCTCGGCGTCGGACGACGCGCTCTGCTGCGCCTGGCGCATCTTGGCCTCGGTGCCGACCAGGTCCTGGATGTGATGGCCGTACTCGTGGGCGAGCACGTACGGCTGGGCGAACTCACCGGGCGCGCCCAGCTGCTGAGCCAGCAGCTGGTAGAAGGTGAGATCGATGTACACCTTGTCGTCGGCGGGGCAGTAGAACGGCCCGGTGCCCGAGTCGGCGGCGCCGCAGCCGGTGCTCACCCGGTCGGAGAACAGCACCGTCTTGGCCGGTTGATACTGCTTGCCGAAGTACTGCGGCTCGGCCTCTTTCCAGAACGCCTGGATCGAGTTCACATAGAGCACGTTGCGGCAGTCGAGCTTGGTACGGGCGGTCGTCTTGTCGCCGCACTCCTGGGTGATGTTCTTGTTGTCCCCGGAGTTGCCGCTGTTGCCGCCGAGCTGGTTGACGCCGAAGAAGCCGCCGGCCACGAGCAGCACGACGGTGATGATGAGGCCGACGAGGCCGCCACCGCCGATCGGGATCGGCAGGCCGCCGAAGCCGCCACCTCCACCGCCACCGCCCGAGCCGCGCTGGTCCTCGACCTGACTGGTATCGATGTCAGCGTTCTCGTTGAGTTCCATCTCATCCTCACTGACGCTCCGGTTGCCGCCGGGATACCCGTTGATCTTGATCGGTAATCGGGTGGGAGGTGCAACCGGCTGCCCGGTAGTATGGCGGAGTGCTGCTCTGCGAAGGCTGACCTGCCCCGCGCCGACCACTAGCTTGGCCGGCGTTTTCGTGTGCCCGGAGTCAGCCTTCCTCTCGAGAGCGAGTTTGAAATGATCACCGCCACCGGACTCGAACTGCGTGCCGGCGCCCGCATCCTGCTGTCCCCGGTCACCCTGCGCGTGCAGCCCGGCGACCGGATCGGCCTGGTCGGCCGCAACGGCGCCGGTAAGACGACCACCCTCAAGGTGCTGGCCGGCGAGGGCACTCCGTACGCGGGAAACGTCGATCGCACCAGCGAGGTCGGTTACCTGCCGCAGGACCCCCGGACCGGCGACCTGAACGTGACCGGGCGCGACCGGGTGCTGTCGGCCCGCGGGCTCGACGCGATCCTGGCCGAGATGCAGAAGCTCGAGATCGAGCTCGAGGAGTCCGCCGACGACAAGCTGGTCCGGCGCTACGGCAACCTCGAGGACCAGTTCGCGGCCCTGGGTGGCTACGCCGCCGAGGCCGAGGCCGCCCGCATCTGCGCCAACCTGGGCCTGCCCGACCGTGCGCTGGCCCAGACCATCGGCACCCTCTCCGGCGGTCAGCGCCGCCGCATCGAGCTGGCCCGCATCCTCTTCGCCGACTCGGGGCAGAACGGCAAGGGCATCCTGCTGCTCGACGAGCCGACCAACCACCTCGACCAGGACTCGATCGCCTGGCTGCGCGGCTACATGGCCCAGCACAAGGGCGGCCTCATCGTGATCAGCCACGATGTCGAGCTGCTCGAGGCCGCGGTCAACAAGGTGTGGTACCTCGACGCCAACCGCTCGGTCGTCGACATGTACAACGTCGGCTGGAAGAAGTACCTCGAGCAGCGCGAGACCGACGAGCGCCGGCGCCGCCGCGAGCGGGCCAACGCGGAGAAGAAGGCGGGCGCCCTGATGGCGCAGGCCGACAAGATGCGGGCCAAGGCCACCAAGACGGTCGCCGCGCAGAACATGGCCCGCCGCGCCGAGAAGCTGCTGGGCGGCCTCGAGGAGAGCCGGGTCAGCGACAAGGTGGCCAAGGTGCGGTTCCCGCAGCCGGCGGCCTGCGGCAAGACACCGCTCACGGCGGTGGGGCTGTCGAAGTCGTACGGGTCGCTGGAGATCTTCGCCGATGTCGACGTGGCGGTCGACCGCGGCTCCCGGGTGGCCATCCTCGGCCTCAACGGCGCCGGCAAGACCACGCTGCTGCGCATCCTCGGCGGCCTGCTCGACTCCGACACCGGCGAGGTGCGCCCGGGCCACGGCCTGCGGCTCGGCTACTACGCCCAGGAGCACGAGACGCTCGACGTCGACCGCACGATCCTCGAGCACATGCGCAGCGCCGCCGCCGACCAGACCGACACCGACCTGCGCAAGATCCTCGGTGCCTTCCTGTTCTCCGGCGACGACGTGGAGAAGCCCGCGGGTGTGCTGTCCGGCGGCGAGAAGACCCGGCTGGCGCTGGCCACGCTGGTCTGCTCGGGCGCGAACGTGCTGCTGCTCGACGAGCCCACGAACAACCTCGACCCGGTCAGCCGCGAGCAGGTGCTGGACGCGATCGCCAACTACCCGGGCGCGATCGTGCTGGTCACCCACGACGCGGGCGCGGTGCAGGCGCTCAAGCCCGATCGGGCGATCCTGCTGCCGGACGGCGACGAGGACGCGTGGAGCGACGATCTCCTGGAGCTGGTCGAACTCGCCTGATCAGGTACTTGCTGATCGTCAGTTGTCAACTGGTGCCCACACAGACAGTGCGACGTTCGGGCGTTTGCGGTCAGGTCGGGCAGGCATCCGGGCACCGCAAAGTTGGCATACCCGGCATGACGGCTCTACGTGTTCGTTCCATCGACGGTGCGTCATATCTCGCGCACGGCCGGCCTCGATCGAGTGTTTCCGCAGGTGATCGATGGTCTTGGGGGGGTGTGGTCCGGCTACCTACCGAGTGGTCGGAATCGTACTCTGCCTAACGTCAGTTAACTGTCTGACATTGATGCTGATGGTCAGGGTCAAGTTCCTGACAGTGCTAAATGGGCACGTTGGCTAAGCCGGGATACCTAGCGCATGATCGTTGGAGGCGGTCTAATAGGTGGGACCGTATCGAACCGCACAGTCTGGGACGTGAGGATTCAACATGGCAGCCACGGGCACAGCCACCAGCACTGAGAAGGGTCGCCGAATCGTCGGCAGCGAGCGACAGTCACTAGCGAAGGATCTGGTCAAGCGTTACACCTCTGGCGAGAGCATTCGCGCCCTCGCGGCCTCGACCGGGCGTTCCTACGGATTCGTGCACCGCGTGCTCACCGAGTCGGGCGTGCAGCTCCGCCAGCGCGGCGGCGCTCGCCGGCGCAAGAAGGCGTGACGCGGGAGTTCGCCGAGCCCGGTATTGCCGTCCCTGCCGAGGAGGCAGGAGTTCGCTACGACCTGGATGGGCCGGTCGCAACGGTGACGTTGTGCCGGCCCGAGGTTCTCAATGCGCAGACTCCGGCGATGTGGGCAGAGCTGGCAAGCATTTCCCGCAAATTACCGGGTGACGTACGAGTCGTCATTGTCCGAGGCGAGGGACGTGCGTTTTCCGCGGGCCTGGATCTGTCGGCCGCGCGCGGCGACGGCGATTCTTCACTCGCGCGACTAGCGCAGTTGTCACCGGCGGAGTGCGCCGATCGGATTGCCGGCTTCCAGTCCGCGTTCACCTGGCTGCGTAACCCGTCCATCGTGACGATCGCGGCCGTCCAGGGGCACGCGATCGGCGCTGGATTTCAGTTGGCGCTGAACTGCGACTTCCGGGTGCTCGCCGATGACGCGCGCTTCTCGATGGCGGAGGTGACGCTCGGGCTCGTCCCCGATCTGGGCGGCACCAAGCGCCTCACCGAGCTGGTCGGGCCGTCCCGCGCGCTCGAGATCTGCGTCACCGGCCGGCGCATCCCGGCCGACGAGGCTCTTTCCGCGGGCCTGGCCACCGCGGTCGTGCCCGGGGCGTCGCTCGCCGGCGCGGTCAGCGACCTGGCCGCCGCCGTGCTCGCGGCGGACGCCGGCGCGGTCGCCGAGATCAAGGCCCTGATCGCCGGCGCTGGTCAGCGGTCGTACGCCGATCAGGACCGGGCCGAGCGGGAGGCGCAGACCCGCCGTCTGCGGGACCTGACCGGCACGGAATAGCGCTCGCGCGTCCCGGGTTGTCGTACCCGCCGGGCAGACTGTCATCTGCCCCGCCCACGACAGCCCGGGAGGTGAACCGATGGGCCCGTCCTCGAGCATGTCCAGCTGGATGATGCTCCGCTCGATCCAGAATTCCGATCGGGTCACCCAGCACCGCCTGACCCGCGGCACCACCCGCCGGATCTTGCGGTTCGCCCAGCCCTACCGCCGCGACATCGCGGTCTTCCTGATCACCGTCGTGCTCGACGCCGGCATCGGGGTGGCCACGCCCCTGCTCGCCGGGCACGTGGTCAACGCGATCACCGGCGGCGCCGCCGGCGCCGCGGCCCTGGTCGTCAAGCTCGCGCTGACCATCGCCGGCCTGGCGGTCATCGACGCGTTCCTGTCCCTCGCCCAAAGGTGGTATTCCGCCCGCATCGGCGAGGGCATCATTCTCGACCTGCGCACCAAGGTCTACGACCACGTCCAGCGCATGCCGTTGCAGTTCTTCACGCGTACGCAGACGGGTGCGCTCGTCAGCCGGCTGAACAACGACGTGATGGGCGCCCAGCGGGCCTTCACCTCGACGCTGTCCGGCGTGGTCAGCAACGTCATCCAGCTCGTGCTCACGGCCGCGGTCATGTTCAGCCTGTCCTGGCAGATCACCGCGCTGTCGCTGGCGTTGCTGCCGGTCTTCATCATCCCGGCCCGCCGGGTCGGCAAGCGGCTCGCCGAGATCACCCGCGAGTCGTACAACCTCGATGCCAAGATGAACGCGACCATGACCGAGCGCTTCAACGTCTCGGGCGCGCTGCTGGTCAAGCTCTTCGGCCGGCCCGACGCCGAGGCCGCCCACTTCGGGGCGCGCGCCGAGCGGGTCCGCGACATCGGCGTCCAGCAAGCCATGTACTCCCGCACGTTCTTCGTGGCGATGCTGCTGGTCGCGTCCCTGGCCCAGGCCCTCACCTACGGCCTCGGCGGCTGGCTCGCGGTCACCGGCAGCGTCACGGCCGGTACGGTCGTCACCCTCGCGCTGCTGCTCACCCGGCTCTACGGCCCGCTCACGGCGCTCAGCAACGTGCGGGTCGACGTGATGAGCGCGCTGGTCTCGTTCGACCGGGTCTTCGAGGTGCTCGACCTCAAGCCCGGCATCGAGGAGAAACCCGGCGCGGTCGACGTCCCGGCCGGGGCGGGCCGCATCGAGTTCCGCGACGTGCACTTCCGCTACCCGAACGCGAGCGAGGTGTCGCTGGCGACCCTGGAGGACGTGGCGACCCTCGACCGCACCGAGAGCGCTCCCGTGCTCAAGGGCGTCGACTTCACGGTCGAGCCCGGGCAGATGGTGGCGCTGGTCGGCCCGTCCGGCGCCGGCAAGTCGACGACGTCGATGCTGGTCTCCCGGGTCTACGACGTCACCGAGGGCGCGGTGCTGGTCGACGGGGTCGACGTGCGGGACGCGACACTCGGCTCGCTGCGCGACGCCATCGGCGTGGTCACGCAGGACTCGCATCTCTTCCACGAGACCATCGCGGAGAATTTGCGGTACGCGAAACCGGACGCCACCGATGACGAGATGTGGGCGGCGCTGACCGGGGCGCAGGTCGCCGACCTGGTGCATTCGCTGCCCGAGGGCCTCGAGACTGTGGTGGGCGAGCGGGGCTACCGCTTCTCCGGCGGCGAGAAGCAGCGCATCGCGATCGCGCGGCTGCTGCTCAAGCACCCGTCGATCGTCATCATGGACGAGGCGACGGCCCACCTCGACAGCGAGTCGGAGGCGGCCGTGCAGCGGGCGCTGACCGCAGCCCTGGCCGGTCGCACGGCGCTGGTGATCGCCCACCGGTTGTCCACGGTCCGCGACGCCGACCAGATCCTGGTGCTCGACCAGGGCCACATCGTCGAGCGCGGCCGGCACGAGGAGCTGGTCGCGGCGGGCGGGCTGTACGCGGAGCTCTACCGCACGCAGTTCGCGGTGACATCGCCCGCCTTCGTCGAGGAGGACGTCGAGATCGTCACGGTCCCGGCGCGTTCGGTCGAGCCCTGACCGGGCCGCCTTGACCGGCCCGCCTTGACCGGCCCGCGCCGGGCGCGGCTTGCGGCGGGCCGGGCTTGCGGCGGGCGTGGCTCGCGCCGAGCGCGGCAGCAGCTTGGCTGCGCCGGGCTTGGCCGCGCCGGGCTTGGCCGCGCCCGGCGTGGCCTGCGGCGGGCTTGGCTTGCGGCGGGCGTGGCAGCTTGGCTGCACCGGTCGGCGCGGTCCGGGGTGGCGGCTTGGTCAGGCCGGCTTGCGGCCGGCGGGCGGGCTAGGTCCGGCGGGGAGTCGGTCATCTCGGCGAAGTCGCCCCTCTCGCGGCCCATCGGCGCCGGCCGGCCACCGTGGTCGTCAGAGGACGGTCGCGCGCAACCGGGCGAACTCGGCCGCCAGCGCGTCGAGCTGGAAGTGCGCGTTCAGGCCGCTCGGGTTGGGCAGCAACCAGACCGGGACGCCGCCGACGGTCTCCTCCCGCGGGCCGATCGCGGCCGTGCGCCGGCCGAACGCGGTGCGGTAGGCGGTCACGCCGAGGACGGCCAGGTAGCGGGGCTTCCACCGGGCGACGAGCGCGGCCAGGATCTGGCCGCCGGCGACCAGCTCGGCCGGGGCGAGCTCGTCGGCGCGGGCGGTGGCCCGGGCGACCACGTTGGTGATGCCGAGGCCCAGCGCGGGCAGGGCGGACTGCTCCGACGGGTGCAGCAGCCGGGGCGTGAAGCCGGCCAGGTGCAGCGCCGGCCAGAAGCGGTTGCCGGGCCGGGCGAAGTGGTGGCCGGTCGCGGCCGAGTAAAGGCTCGGGTTGATGCCCGAGAACAGCACCTTCAGATCGGGGCCGACGAGATCGGGGATGACCCGTCCGGCGGCGGCCGCGACCTCGTCCGGTGACGGCTTCCGGAAGACGTCAGAGGGCACGCAGCGAACCGCCGTCGATGGGGATGAGCAGGCCGGTCAGGTAGCTCGCGGCGGGGGACAGCGCGAACGCGGCCACCTTGCCGAACTCCTCGGGGCGGCCCATCCGCTTCATCGGGATCGCCGCGGTCACCCGGGCCTCCTCCGCGGCCGCGTCCCCGGTGGCGGCGAACAGCTCCCGGTTCCGGTCGGTCATGACCCGGCCGGGCATCAGGCCGACGATCCGGATGCCGCGCGGCGCGTATTCGTCGGCCATGTCCTTGGTCGCCATCGCCAGCCCCGGGCGCAGGCCGTTCGACAGCCCCAGGTTGGGCAGCGGCGTCTTGGCCGAGGTCGACAGGACGAGCCCGATCGCGCCGCCGCCGCCCAGCGCGCCGCCGCCCAGCGCGCCGTCACTCAGCGCGCCGGCGATCACGCGTACCGCGCGAATCGATCCGAGAAAGACGGTCTCGAACGCCTGCCGCCACTGGTCGTCGGTCATCGACGCCGCCGACCCGATCGCCGGGCCGCCGACCGAGATGAGCGCGCCGTCCAGCCGTCCGAAACGGGTCGTGGCCTCGTGGATCAGCCGCTCCGGGGCGGCCGGATCGGCCAGGTCGGCGACCACGCCGGCCGCGTTCGGGCCGAGCGACTCCGCCGCCGCCGCGATGTGGCCGGCGTCGCGCGACGAGAGCACGACCTTTGCCCCGTCGGCGACCAGCGCCTCGGCCGCGGCCCGGCCGAGCCCGCGCGAGCCGCCGGTGATGATGTAGACGCGACCGTCGAGTCCGAGATCCATGGTCCCGATCCTGCCACCCTCAGCGGGGGCGGAGAGCGGCGGCCGTGGCGGCGTCGGCGGGCAGGAACGACTCGATCGCCAGCTCGGCGAGCGTCACGTCGAGCGGGGTGCCCAGCACCGACGTGATGCTGAAGAACGAGAGGTCGTCGTAGCGCAGCGGCACGACCAGCCCGGCCGGTCGCTCGCCGGTCTCGCCGCCGGGATATCCGGCCAGCTCGGCGTGCAGCTCGCGCAGCTCCGGGTCGGCCGTGTGGGCGGCCTGCTCGTCGAGCCGGTGCAGCACATGGGTGCGCCATTCGGCCAGGTTGCGGATGCGCGGCGCCATCCCCTCCGGGTGCAGCGAGAGGCGCAGCACATTCACCGGCGGCTCGAGCAGCCAGGCCGCGCACCCCTCGGTCAGCGGGGCGACGGCCGCGTTGGCGTCGATCATCGTCCAGTGCCGGTCGATCAGCAGCGCCGGATAGGGCTCATGGCCGGTCAGCACGTCGCGCAACGAGGACAGCACGGCGGCCAGGCGCGACCCGGCCGGCGACGACTCGCTCCAGGCCGGTGCATAGCCGCCGGCCAGGAGCAACTCGTTCTGCCCCCGCAGCGGTACGTCGAGCCGCGACGCCAACCGCAGGATCATCTCGCGGGTGGGCCGCGACCGCCCGGTCTCCACGAACGACAGGTGCCGCGCCGACACTCCGGCCCGGGCGGAGAGCTCGAGCTGGCTCAGGCGCCGGGTGGTCCGCCATTCGCGCAGCCGGTTCCCCACGTCGTCCATGGCCGGAGCCTAGGCGGCACCGGGAAGCGCCGCCATTACCTCCGGCGTAATCGACGCACCTACCCCGGCCGGGCGACGGTGGTTCCCGTCAACTTCGAGAAAGGACGAGAACGATGAGCGACTTCGACAACGTGGTGGCCCGGTACCTGGCCGTGTGGAACGACACCGACGCCGTGGCCCGGCGCAAGCGGATCGACGACCTGTTCGCCGACGACGTCCGCTACGTCGACCCGATGGTCGCGGTGACCGGCCGGGACGCGCTCGACGCCCTGGTCGGCGCGGTGCAGCAGCAGTTCCCGGGCCTGACCTTCTCGCCGGGCGGCGCCGTCGACGCGCACCACGACCAGGCCCGCTTCACCTGGAACCTGGGCGCGGTGCCGGGCGAGCCGCTGGTGGTGGGCTTCGACGTGGCCGAGCTCGACGCCGACGGACGGATCCGGCAGGTGCTCGGCTTCCTCGACAAGGTCCCGGCTTAACGGACGCTCTCGCGGTCCGCCTCCTCACGGGCGGCGGATCACCCGTACGCGACCGGCCGTTTGCAGCACGACGGCGCCGGAAGCGGACCGCAGAGCGGGACCACGACGGGGGTGAGGCGCGGTGGCGCCGTCATAGCGGAACCGCGCCTCACAGGTGGCCAGCTCCTCGGCCGCGATCGCCGGCAGGGCGTCGCGTTTCCGCAGGTCTCGCGCCAGATCCCAGCCGTCGCGCAACGAACCCTGCGTCGGGCGCGCGGCGGCCCATCCGGCGAACTCCTTCGTCCACGACTCGCCGAATCCGGCGGCCAGCATCGGCCAATGCCGCGCGACCTCACCGGCCCGCTTGCGCAGCAGGGCGACTCGCGCCGCATCGACCTTGAACAGATCAAATCCCGGGGGTACGGGCTCGCCCGCGGTCAGCGCGCGGACCAGCGCCGCCTGACGCTCCGCGAGGCCGCGGCCGTCCCCGCCCGCGTGGCCGGCCGTCGCGTCGCCGGCCGCTGCGTCGCCGGCCGTCGCGTCGCCGGCCGCCGCGTGGCCGGCCGTCGCGTGGAGGCCGGTTGCGCGGAGGCCGTCGTCGTCGCTCACGTGATCGCCGGGTAACCGGAGGCGGCGGCGATCGCGTCGAGCTCGGCGCTCAGCTCGGCCGCCGGTGGGTAGTCGCCGTCGCGTTCCAGCATCAGCGCGGGCGGGCGGTGCCGGTCGCACAGCTCGGTGACCAGGTCGAGCACCGCCGGCGGGACGGCGTCGGTGTGCGTGTCGTGGTAGAGCCCCTGATGCTCGGCGCCGCCGGCCACGTGGACATAGGCGACCCGGTCGAGCGGGAGCTTGCCGAGCAGGTCGAGCGGGTCCTCGCCGCGGTTGCGGGCGTTCGCGTAGACGTTGGCCACATCGAGCAACAACAATGCGCCCGTACGGTCGAGAATCTCGGTGAGAAAGTCGGCCTCGGTGAGCTCGTCGTCGGGCCAGTCGAAGAGAGCCGCGATCGGTTCCAGCGCCAGCGGCACGGACAGTTCGGCCGTGGTGCGGGCGACGTTGGCCACCACCGCGTCGACCGCCTCGCGGCTGCGCGGGATCGGCAACAGGTGGCCGGCCTCGACGCCGTCCGCCCGTACGAACGCGATGTGCTCGCTGACCAGCGGCGCGCCCAGCCGGTCGGCGACGGCGGCCAGGTGTGTCACCCGCCCGGGCTCGACCGGCTCGGCGCCGCCCAGGGAGAGCCGGACGCCGTGCGGCACGACCGCCACGCCGCGGTCGAGCAGCGCCGCCAGGCCGTCGGGGAGGTCGCCGTGCGCGTGCACCGACTCGGCGACCACCTCGGCGAACCTCAATCCCGGCAGCCCGGCGACGAAACCGGAAATCTCCGGACGCCAGCCGATCCCCACGCCGTACGTGGCGCGGTCAGCCACCGCACCCACCCCCGCCGCCGCAGCCGCCGCCCCCGCCGCCCCCGCCGCAGGAGCTGCTGCCGCCGCACGAGCTGCTCGAGCCGCAGGTCGAGTTGCTGCCGGCGGTGCCGGACGAGAGGCCGTCGATCGTGTAGCGCTGGATCTCGGCCTCGGCCGCGAACGCCGGGTCCATCGCCCAGAGCGACGCGGCGCCGTACAGGGCCACGCCCATCGCCGCCCCGGTCGCGCCGTAGGTCGCGTAGGACGGGGACAGCTGCGGGGCCAGGTGGTCGTTCTGCCTGCGGAGCTCGCGCATGCGGGCCTGCGCCGTGGTGGTGGCGAGCCGCTTGGTGCGGGCCAGCTTCCAGGTGAGGAAGGCCGCGACGATCACGGCCGGGAACAGGAAGCCGACCGGCTTGCCGTTCTCGATGCCGGCGATCAGGCGGAAGATGCCGACCAGCGTCAGGGCGCCGGCCGCGAAGGCCCACATCCGGGTCTGCCGTACGGTCTCGGCGGTCACCGCGAGGCGGCGGCGCTCGAGGCCGGACCGCAGGTCGTCGAGGGCCGAGCGCACCCACTGGTCGTCGGTGAGGTCGCGGACCCGGATCTGGCGGCTCGCGGCGTGGTGGACGGCGGAGTCGAGCGGGGTGACGCCGGCCGGGATCGACCCGGTCTGGACCAGCGTGCGGCCGGGGCCGGCGCCGAGAGCGCCCGCCTGGCGGAGGCCACCCAGCGAGGAGTAGACGGCGAGCCGGTCGCCGCCGTTGAGGAAAGCGAGCTGCTGCGGACCGAGGTCGTCGATCCGTACGCTCGCATCGCCCTTGAACTTGATCTTCCGGTGAAGATAGGCGAGGAGGGCCACGATGCCCAGCGCGGCGAGATACCCGACGATGAAGGTCGGGCCAGGAATCCCCCAGGTGTCCTGCATGGCCTCATTGTGCAGACTGGCGCAAGGTTCCGATCTAGGCCCGGCGGACGGCTTCCTCGACCAGATCGAGGACCCGGCTCAGCTCGCCGGGCGGGCGGCCGGTGGCCAGGTGGAGGACGAGGCCGTCGTAGGCGAGCTCGAGGAACTGGGTGAGCACCTCGACCGGCACGTCGTCGCGCAGCACGCCGGCCTCGCGCTGGCGCTGGAGGCGGTCGCGGGTGGCGTCGGCGATGGCGGCCGAGCGCTCGGCCCAGCGCTTGGCGAACGCCGGGTCGGTGCGCAGCCGCCGGGACACCTCGAGCTGGGTGCCGAGCCAGCCGGCCGTGTCGCCCTCGCTGCCGCCGGCCCGCTCCAGCAGGTCGCGCATCACCTGAACGAGGCCGTTGCGGGCGACGGTCTCGACCATGGCCGCGGCGTCGTCCTCGGCCACGGCCAGGAACAGCGATTCCTTGTCGCGAAAATGGTGGAAAATCGCGCCGCGGGACAGGCCCGTGGCGTCCTCGAGGCGGCGTACGGTGGCACCCTCGTAGCCGAACCGCGCGAAGCAGTCCCGCGCGGCCGCGAGGATCTCGTGGCGTCGCGCGTCGAGCTGGTCCTGACTCACACGGGGCACGTCATGGATCGTGTCACGCAGGCGCTTTCTTCTGCAATCCGTACGTACGTCTTGTCAACGACGTGCTCCGGTACGACCGGATGATGCGAAATCCACCATCCGGCCCGGAAGTTGTTAACAGTCCTGGACTGTTCGCTTCCGCCCTACCTCACGTAAAGTGCGCGGGTGCCTCTCGTCCTCATTGCTCTCGACGACACCCTGCTCGACCGCAGCGGTGCGTTCAGGCTGTGGGCGAAGGGTTTCCTGGACGAGATCGGCGCTCCACAGGACGATCTCGACTGGTTACTCTCGGTTGATGCTGACGGCCTCACCTCGCGGTGGGACCTCGCCGACCTGATCCGCGATCGGTACCGGCTGACGATTCCCTCGATCGATCTGCTCGAGGAGCTGCACGAGGGCCCGCTCACGTTCGAGCGGCTCGACCCGATGGTCGGCTGCGCCCTCCAGATCGCCGGCGACGCGGGCCTGGTGCCGGTGGTGGTCACCAACGGGCAGGCCGAGGTGCAGGACAGCCGGATCCGTCGCACCGGTCTCGACCGATACGTGGCGGACTGGGTGATCTCCGAGCAGGCCGGCGTGAGCAAGCCCAACCCGCGCATCTTCGCCCTGGCCGCGCAGCGTGTGCGCATGCGGCTGGGCGGCGCCTGGGTGGTCGGCGACAGCCCCGAGGCCGACATCGGCGGCGCGGCCGCGATGGGTCTGCCCAGCGTGTGGCTGCATCGCGGGCGGGACTGGGTCGACAACCGGTTCGCGCCGACCCGCGTGGTGGGCAACGTGATCCAGGGGCTGTCGGCCATCATGGCCGCGCAATAAATCGGTTGCGGGGTTTTCCCGGCCCCGGCACAGTGATCCCCGCACGTACTCGTGCTCAGTTTCCTCGGAAAGAAGGGGGTGTGGACTTCGTGGCTGCCTTTGTGATGCCTGCTGTCCCGTTCTTCCTTCCTTCTTTCTCTGAGGAGATCCTCCAGTGCGTTCGCACGACTCTTTCGGCCCGGCAACCACGCGCAAGGGCCGCCGCAAGTTCGACGATGACGAGCCCGACTTCCTGAAGCGAAGCAGCTTCGCCACGCCTCATCTCGTCGAGGAACCCGACCTGCCCGACACCGGTGACAACTGGTCGACCTGGGATGGCGCCCTGCACGGCCCCACGCCCCGGCCCGACTGGGTCCGCACCGAGCACGGCGCGGTCGACGACGAGCTGGGCATGCTCAAGACCGGCAAGGAAGCGGACGTCTTCCTGGTACGCCGGCATGTCCCCGACACCGACAAGATCAGCATGCTGGCCGCCAAGCGCTACCGCGACGGCGATCACCGGCTCTTCCACCGCGACGCCGGCTACCTCGAGGGGCGCCGGGTCCGTCGCTCCCGCGAGATGCGGGCGATGACCAACCGCTCGTCGTTCGGCAAGGAGATGATCGCCGGGCAGTGGGCGGTGGCCGAGTTCGGCGCGCTGTCCCACCTGTGGGAGCTCGGGCAGGTCAGCGGGCTGGTCCGGGTGCCCTACCCGGTGCAGCTCATCGGCACCGAGCTGATGCTGGAGTTCATCGGCGACTGGGAGACCGGCGAGGCCGCACCTCGATTGGCGCAGGTGCGGGCAAACCCGGACGAGCTGGCCGACCTGTGGCGGCAGATGACCGACGCGCTGTCGGTGCTGGCGCGCTCGCAGGTGGCGCACGGCGACCTCTCGCCGTACAACACGCTGGTCCACGACGGCCGGCTGGTGCTCATCGACCTGCCGCAGATCGTCGACGTCGTCGCCAACCCGCAGGGCGCCGACTTCATCGCCCGGGACGTGCGCAACGTCGCGGGCTGGTTCACCCAGCGGGGGCTGCGAGTGGACGCCGACGAGCTGCTCGAGCGCCTGCTCTACGAGGCCGGCCTGCGATGACTCGCCGCCGCCCACCCGGCCCGGGGGGGGGGGGGGGGCGGGGGGGGGGGGGGGGGGGGAGGGGGGGCGGGGGGGGGGGGGGCGGGGGGGTGCGGGGTGGTGGTTTTGGGC